>NZ_JBJMQO010000148.1:0-191711 GCF_045802675.1 Archangium sp.
CACCGAGACGCTGCTGGAGAGCGAGCTGTTCGGCCACGTGAAGGGCGCCTTCACCGGCGCGGTGGCGGACCACCCGGGACTCTTCGTGCTCGCCGATGGCGGCACCATCTTCCTGGACGAGATTGAGAACACCACGCCCAACCTCCAGTCCAAGCTGCTGCGCGTGCTGGAGAGCGGGGACGTGCGGCCGGTGGGAGGCACGCACATCCGCCGGGTGGACGTGCGCATCATCGCCGCGAGCAACCGGGACCTGGCCGAGGAGGTGCGTGCCGGGCGCTTCCGCAGTGACTTGTTCTACCGGCTCAACAGCTTCACCATCGACCTGCCGCCGCTGCGCGAGCGCCCCGAGGACGTGCTGGACCTGGCGCGCTATTTCCTCGCGCACTTCAACCGCACGTTGAGGCGCTCGGCGAGCGGGCTGACGGCGGAGGCCGAGCAGATATTGCTGTCGGCGAGGTGGCCGGGGAACGTGCGCGAGCTGCGCAACTGCATCGAGCGCGCGGTGCTGCTGTCGGGCGACGAGGAGCTGGTGACGCGGCGCCACCTGCCTCCGGCGCTGGTGGGGAGCGCGGATATCGCACGGCAGCCGGTGCGGGTGCCAGTCTCGGGCTCGGGCTCGGGCTCGCTGCGGGACAGGCTGGAGCAGATGGAGAAGGAGATCATCCGCGAGGCGCTCGAGCGCCACGGGGGCGTGGTGCGCCGGGCGGCCGCGGCCCTGGAGATGGATCCAGTGACGCTCGGGCGCCGGGTGCGGCGGCACGGGCTGCACGGCAAGGAGCCCTGAGGGCGGGGGCGCTCAGTGCGTCCCGAGCTCGTAGTCCCAGTCGTACAACTTTCCGATCAAATCCGCCGTGCACGCACCGGACACCCGCTCGAAGGCGAGTGAATCGAGCGCGGCGAGACGCTGACGCTGGAAGGCGGGGTCGGCCACCTCGTCACGGTGTTTCAGGTCCCGCGCGGACGTGAGGGCCCGAGGCATCTGCCGCAGGATGGCCTCGAGGCAGTCCTCCCGGGTCGCCCGAGCCATCCGCTCGGCCGCCGTCTCCAGACGCGCGCGAACAGAGGAGCCGCCCTCGGGACACCACGCATCCATGGCCCAGTTGCAGGAGGCCACCATCAGTTCCTCCAAGGTGTGCGCGGCACCGAGGGTCTTGAAGAGATAGCGTGCGGGCTGGAGGGGTTCCCAGAAGCGCAGCAGCGCCTGGAGGCGCAGCGCCGTGCGCTCCGCGCTCCTGGGTGCATCATTCGCGGTCACGAAGAACAACGCTCCCCAGGCCGTCTGGCGGAAGAACGCTTCATAGGCATCCCTCACGGGGAATGGGTTCTGCCATTCACCGGACGGGGTTTCGGACAAATGGCCCATGAGATTGGACGCCAGGTACAAGCGCCAGGCCGGGCGCTCCCGTTGGAAGTCGGTGATTTCGTGTGTCAGCACCACTTCCCCAGCGGGGACCTCCAGCATCTGGCGGGGGTTGGGAAAGGTGGCGTCCTTCCGGTACTGCTCGCCACACCGCAGGCCCTCCTTTCGCACCTTCTGTTGGACTGCGGGGAAGGTGCCAAGGAGGAAGGACGGCAGTTGCAGCGAAGAAGACTGTCCGGGCGCCATGGTGCGCGTCCTATCAAATCGGCTTCTCAGCGAGGAAGGGACATCCCCCCAGCGGCCGGCAGTTGCGCCGGGGACGCGGCGGGAAGTGGCCGGGTTGGAAAGGGGATGACCTGCCCACCTCCTTGCGCGGGGGGCTGCTGGGCGCTCGTGCCAGAGCCCAGCTGATTCAACAACACCGTCGAGAAGACTGCCGTCGTGACCTCGCCAACCCTGTCAATCACGATGCCAACCACCCCGCTGAAGGTGGCGAGTCGTTCGCGTCGGCTGACCATGCCTTCCACGGCCTGTCCCACCCACCCACCGTACTGACGCATCTCCTGCTCGGTGAGCACCACCCACTGCCCGGATTCATATGCCGCTGCCTCGGACTCGAAGCGCTGTTGGCTGCGAGTCCATCGGTACTGGGCCACGCCTGGCTCGGTGGTCCGCCACTCCAGGCGCCAGATGTATTGCCCCCCAGCAAAACGGATCAGGATCTCGCCGTGGAAATCCGTACCACCTACGAAGGGCCTGCCGACCAGAACGCCACGGTTCAAGGCCTCCAGGTAGGTCCGAACCTCCTGGCGGCCCTCCTGGAGCCCCCGGTCATGCCAGGGTTTGATCTCGAAAAGGCTCCTTCTGGTGGCATCCGTGATGTCCGGGCGTAGATCTCGCTCATCCGGCCGCAAACGGGACGCATCTCCGAGCCTCGCCCTTTCGAGGATGATTCTGAGGGTCACGGTGTTGTAGTAGGCCTCGCTCTCTGGGTAGTTCACGCCGTACATAAAGGTGATCAGCCGGTGCGCGGCGTTGCCGAGGAAGAACTTGTAGGACGCCTGCGAATCTGGATTCCGGCCGGGAACGGAGTAGCCCCGTACCACCGGACCCGTGGGCTCGCCGCCCGGTGCCGCGGGACCATCGCTCATGGCCAGCAGGAGTCGCGGCGGTGGAGTGGAAACAGCCGCCGGTCCGAATCGTGGCCCCGTGCTGCTCCAATCAGGGGGCACATTCCCTCCAGAGGCCGTGGCACAGCCAGCAAGCACTCCCAGGAGAAGCAACCCCACCCAATACCGCGCGACCCGAGACGTGGACGGACACCCGATACCCGTACTCACTTGCACCTCCCGCTCCGCTCACCCAGACAGGCGCGAGGCCGGGGAGCAGTAGAGGACGGGAGCCTCGGGAAGACGAGGCTCCCCGAGGTCAGGTCGTGCGAGACTTCCCGCCCGCAGGCAGGGGCGGCTACTCGAGGATGCAGCCCTCGCGATCGCTGACGAAGCGGGCCTTCTCGCCCCACAGCAGCGCCGCGGCCGTCTGCACCGAGTGCTCCTTGTAATCCACCTTCAGCGTGGCCACCGCGGGGCTCGCCGCCGTCCAGCGCCGGCAGTAGTCCTCGCTCATCTGCATCACGAAGACGCAGGAGCAGAAGTCCTTCGCCGTGTACGCGGTGACGAGCTGCAAGTCATTGTTGTCATACGGGCGCTGCACCGTGTCGCTCCGTCCGCACGACAGGACGGCGGCGCTCGCGAGCACAGCCAGGGCACGGCTCGGGCTCATGGCAGGTCCTCCACCACCGCGAGGGACAGCTTCAGCAACGTATCCAGCGAGAAGGAGCCATCCCGGTCATCCCCCATGCGCACCACCACCAGGTCCTTCGAGGGAATCACGGAAATGGACTGCCCCCAGTGTCCCTCCGCCGCGTAGGCATCGTCGGGCACGTGCGGCCAGGGCAGCTCGTCCTGCACGCCGGGGATGCGGCGATTGAGCCACCACTGCCAGCCCTGCACGTCCCCGGGGCCGCGCTCGTAGGACTTCAGCTGGATGGGCCCGGACACCTGCGTGGAGTCCGCCACCCAGCCCTCGGGCAACACGCGCTGGCCCGCCCAGCACCCGTCGTTGAGATAGAAGAAGCCGAACTTCGCCAGGTCGCGCGGCGTGGCGTGCAGATACGAGGAGCCCACCACCACGCCCTTGCCGTCCCGCTCCCACGTGGCGCTCTTCATCCCCAGCACGTCCAGCAACAGCGTGAAGGGCCAGTCCCGCCCCTCCGTGGGCTTCAGCGCTCCGTCCAGCACTCCGGCCAGCAGCGTCGCGTCCCCGGACGAGTACCTCCACGCCGTGCCCGGCTTGTCACTCAGCTCGTGCGCGGTGATGAAGGACACCATGTCCTTGCGGCCCTCGCCGTACAGCATCGCCAGCACCGAGGACGTCTGGTACGTGCCGCCGTTCTCGTAGTCCTCCCGCCAGTCCAGCCCCGAGGCGAACTCCAGCAGGTTGCGCACCGTGATGGCGCAGCTCTCCTTCCGGCTCGCCTTCACGTACGTGCAGATGGACTCGTCCAGCTTCACCGCGCCCTTCTTCACCGCGATGCCCGTGAGCGCGCTGGTGAAGCTCTTCGACATCGACCAGGACAGGTGCCGCTTGCTCGCGTCGAAGCCGCGCGCGTAGCGCTCGTACACCAGCCGGCCCTTGTGGATGAGCACCACCCCGTCCGTGCGGATGCCCTTGCGCTCCTCGTCCTTGCCCACGAGCGTGAAGGCATAGTCCTCCAGGGCCTGGATTTGAGCGGGCCTCGCCGCCGCCACCTCCGCCCGGCTGTCGGGCCAGTCCTCGGTGGTGGGCCAGGTGGGACGGGTGGGACACTCGGCGGCCTGGGCCAGCGGCGCGCCACAGAGCGCCACGGCCACCAGCGCCGGCAGGGTGAGCTTCGTGTGCATTCGACTCATGGCAGCCCGGTTCCTCAGAAGGTGTAGCGCAGCACGGGCACCACCAGCGCCCGCGACGCGGTGGCCTCGGCTTCAACCAGCGAGCGCGGACGCTCGGGGACTCGCGACAGGGTGGGCGGGGGCACCGGCGCCGTCGCGCGCATCGTCAGCGTCACCGCCGTGGGCAGCACCAGCGCCTCCACCAGCGTGAAGAGCGCCGCGTCGCCCAGCCTGTCCACCGTGGCGCCGAGCAGCACCGCCCCCGTCACCGCCAGCACGTGCACCCCGAGCGCCACCCACACCGCCGGTTGGAAGCGCGCGCTCCCCGGGTGCAACGCATTGCCCACCAGCCACTGCGCCCCCGCCACCGCCAGCGGCGGCAGCGCCAGCAGCAGCACCATCGCCGGAGCCGCCGCCAGCACCAGGTTGCTCGACAGCGAGCCCACCCACGCGCTCAGCGCCAGCGTCGCCGGCACCGCCACCACCGCCGCGCCCGCCCCCGTCGCCAGCTCCAGCGCCATCCACCGCATCGGGTTCTCCGTCAGCATCCCCGCGGCGGGCTGCTCGGGCAGCAGCCTCGCGGACCCGGGCGCCGCACGCGCCGCCGCCGGCACCACCATCAGGACGAGAGCCAGGGCCAGGGCCGCTCCAGTACCCGGGGCCCACCGCGCATCCGCACGCAAGAGAGACATGGCGCGCTGTCATATCATCGACACGCCCCGTGCGCGCCGCACGCCCGGTGGACTTGGCGCGACTCCTCGCTTCGTGCCAGCCTTCCCTCCCAGCCTCGAGCCCCCCCGCGCGTGCCTGAACCGAAGCACATCCTCCAACGCTGGCCACCGCTGGGACGGCTGGCCTTGTTCGCGCTCGTCTACTGCGGGTGCGCCTCGCTGGGCCTGCGGCTCATGCCCCCGGGCGAGCACATCTCCCCCATGTGGCCCTCCAGCGGCGTGCTGCTCGCCGGGCTGCTGCTGTCGCGCTCGCGCCACTGGCCCTTCCTGCTCGGGGTGGCCATCCTCCTGGAGCCCTTCGCCTACACGCCGGGACACTGGCCGCACCTCGCCTCCTTCGTCTACTCCACCGGCAACACGCTGGAAGGGCTCGCCGGGGCCTTCGTGCTGCGCCGCTACGCCGGCTTCCGCCACTCGCTGGAGCGGGTGCGCGACGTGCTGTCGCTGCTGGGCTTCTGCGTCCTGCTCAGCCCCCTGCTCAGCGCCGCCCCCAACGTCACCCTGCACGCCCTCCGGGGGCAGCTGCCCTGGGCGGACTTCGGCAGGGAGCTGCGCGTCTTCTGGGTGGGCGATGCCATGGGCATCCTGCTGGTGGCGCCCCTGGTGCTCTCCTGGAGCATCCGCGGGCTCGAGGGCTGGAGCCGCGCGCGCCGGCTGGAGCTCGTGGCCCTGCTGGGGACGCTGCTGGCCACCGTGCACCTCGTCTTCCACCTGGGGCCGGACGCCATCAGCGTCTTCCACCCGGCCAGCTCCGTGGCCTTCCCCTTCATCCTCTGGGCGGCGCTGCGCTTCGAGGCCCGGGGCACCGCGGCGGCCATGCTCGTGCTGTCGCTGGTGGCCCTCTCGCACACGCTGGCGGGCAGCGGCCCCTTCGTCCTGGGGCCCGAGGGCGCCAGCGCCCCCACCGCCAACCTCGTCTTCCTCCAGTCCTTCCTCGCCGCGGTGGCCGTCTCGGGGCTGCTGCTGGCCTCCGCCCTGGGCGAGCGCCGGCTCGCGCAGGAGAAGGCCACCCACCTCAACCGCGAGCTGCGCCAGTCCCTCGAGGAGCTCGCCGCCGCCCAGCACGAGCTGGTGCGCCGCGAGCGCCTGGCCGCGCTCGGCGAGCTGTCCGCCAGCATCGCCCACGAGGTGCGCAACCCCCTGGGCGTCATCGCCAACTCGGTGGCCGCCCTCTCGCGCCTGGCGCCTCCCGAGCTGCACGAGGGCCCCGCCTGGCAGCTGCTGTGCGTCATGGGCGAGGAGGTCGCCCGGTTGGACCACCTCGTCAACGGGCTGCTGGACTTCGCCCGCCCCATCGAGCCCCACCTCTTCACCCAGTCGCTCGGCGGGGTGGTGGAGGGGGCACTGGAGGCCTCGCTGCGCTCGGAGCCGGGCGCCGGGCGCGTCCAGGTGACGCGGGTGCTGGACGCGCAGCTGCCCGAGGCCCCGGTGGACGCGCAGCTGCTGCACCTGGCGCTCAGCAACCTCTTCATCAACGCGCTGCAGGCCATGCCCCGCGGCGGCACGCTCCGGGTGGAGCTGGGCCGCGGCGAGCCGCTCGAGGGCACGCCCCAGGCCCACCTCACCATCACCGACTCGGGCCCCGGCATCCCCCCGGACGTCATGGAGCGGATGTTCGAGCCCTTCTACACCACCAAGGCCGCGGGCACCGGCCTGGGGCTCGCCATCGTGCGCCGCATCATCGAGGCGCACCACGGCCAGGTGCAGGTGCGCACCACCCCGGGCCAGGGCACGGCCTTCATCGTCCTGCTGCCCCTGGCCGGAGCGTCCCGCGTCCCCTCGGCGGCCTGAGCGGCCTCAGAACGGGATGGAGTCGTCGTCGTTGCCACCGCCGCCGCCACCGCCGCCGAAGTCGTCGTCGCCGTGCGGAGGCGGCTCGTCGCCCCCACCGCCGCCGCCGCCACCGCCCTGCTGCCGGGCAATCTCCGCCTCGATGGAGGCCAGCAGCTGCTTCTCGCGGTCGTGCCAGCGCGACTTGCTCGGGTCCGCCAGCGAGCGGCGCGCGCCGTTGGCGTAGTACTCGAGGTCCTGCATGGTGGCGCCCTGGATGGGGCCCCCCTTGCTGCGCCCGTAGTTGGGGAAGACCGAAATCTCGCCACCGCCACCGCCACCACCGCCGCCGCCGCCGTACGAGGAGGAGGACGCGCGCCTCGGAGCCGGCGCCGCCGCGTCGGGCGCCGAGCCGATGCTCAGCTCGCCCAGCTTCAGCGAGAAACCGTCCCCGTTGCGGAACGCCGTTCCCACCCGCACCTGCTCCACGCGCCCGTCGGGGCGCCGCACTGCCACCGTCACCGGAAAACCCTGATCGCTCATGCCCGCCGGAAATCACTCCACGGCGGGCCTGTCAACGACTCCTCGGGGTAGAGGTGCAGCGGCCAACCCGGCCGAGAGGCAGGCAGGCGTCGGCTTCAGCGCAGTTCAATCCGCTCCTTGCCGCCCTTCTTGCGCACCCAGGCCTTGGGCTTGGGCGGCACCTGCGGCTCGGGCCGGCGCGGCGTGGCCTCCTCGAGCGCCTTGGAGGCGGCACGTCCGCGCGGCAACACCACTTCCTGCACGGACTGGGGCCTGGCGCCATCCACCCACTCCTGCGGGCGGCGGCCCGTCTTCACCAGCAACCGCAGCTTCTGGTAGTGCGCGGAGCAATAGCCCTTGGAGCGCGACGGCCGCTTGCAGCCGATGACGGCACAGCGCGCCTCCTCGTCCGAGCGCGCCAGGGGAGGACGTCCCGGACGGCCCCGGGGCGCCGGCACCACGTCCGCGCTCGCCACGGGCCTGCCCCGGGGGGCCGCCGGAGGCACCGCCCCACCCCGGCCCCGCGCCCCGCCCGGCACGCTCAGCCCCGGCAGGGCCAGCTGCAGCGACTGCATCCGCGTGGCCAGTGGCGCCAACCCGTGGACGATGCCGGTCAGCTCCTCGATGACGTCCAACCGCTCATCCATTCGAGCGATGGCCTTGTGCATGGGCCCCAACCGGCCCCGAAGCTCCGCCTGCACCATCTCCCGCAACGGTTTCTCGATCGACATGCGCGCACCATATGCCACTCAGTGGCCTCTACCGCCAGTCCCACCGGCCCTCGCTCTGTCGACCCGGCCACGCCCCGTGTCCCCCCTGTCCACCGTCCACCGCCACGCATCCCCCGCCGAATGCTGCGGCGCTCTTCCCCCGCTTGGGGCATGGTGCGCCGTCCGCGGCCACGAGGAGTCCCAGACATGACCCACGATAAGACCGATTGGCTTTGCATCAATACCATCCGCACCCTCGCCATGGACGCGGTGGAACAGGCCCACTCGGGCCACCCCGGCGCGCCCATGGCCCTGGCGCCGGTGGCCTACCAGCTCTGGCAGCAGGAGCTGCGCTACGACCCGACGAACCCCGTCTGGCCCAACCGCGACCGCTTCGTGCTCTCCAACGGGCACGCCTCCATGCTGCTCTACTCGCTGCTGCACCTCACGGGCGTGCGCCGCGTCACCTCGACCTACTCCGTCGAGGACGGGGTGGCGGTGTCGCTGGAGGACATCAAGAAGTTCCGCCAGCTGGACAGCTCCACCCCCGGCCACCCCGAGTACCGCTGGACGAGCGGCGTGGAGACGACCACCGGCCCGCTGGGCCAGGGCGTGTCCAACTCGGTGGGCATGGCCATCGCGAGCCGCTGGATGGCCGGGTACTTCAACCGCCCCGGCTTCGAGCTGTTCGACTACGACGTGTGGGCCATCTGCGGTGACGGCGACCTGATGGAGGGCGTGTCCAGCGAGGCCGCCTCGCTCGCCGGGCACCTCAAGCTGCCCAACCTGTGCTGGGTGTACGACAGCAATCACATCAGCATCGACGGCAGCACGGAGCTGGCCTTCACCGAGGACGTGGGCAAGCGCTTCGAGGCCTACGGCTGGCGCGTGCTGCACGTGGCGGACGCGAATGATTTGGACGCGCTCTCGCAGGCCTTCCGCACCTTCAAGCAGGACCGGGGCCTGCCCACGCTCATCATCGTGCGCAGCCAGATTGGCTACGGCGCGCCCAAGAAGCAGGGCACCGCGGCCGCCCACGGCGAGGCGCTGGGCGAGGAGGAGCTCAAGGGCGCCAAGCGCAAGTACGGCTGGCCCGAGGACGCGAAGTTCCTCGTGCCGGACGGGGTGCGCGAGCGCTTCGCCCAGGGCGTGGTGAAGCGCGGCCAGACGCTGCGCGCCGAGTGGGAGGCGCGCTTCGCCGAGTACCAGAAGAAGCACCCGGAGCTGGCGGAGCACCTGCAGCGGATGCAGCGGCGCGAGCTGCCCGAGGGCTGGGACAAGGAGCTGCCCACGTTCCCCGCGGACGCCAAGGGCCTGGCCACGCGCGACTCGAGCGGCAAGGTGCTCAACGCGCTGGCGAAGAACTACCCCTGGCTGGTGGGAGGCTCGGCGGACCTGAACCCGTCGACGAAGACGTACCTGAGCTTCTCGGGGGCGATGAAGCCGGGAGAGCTGACGGGGCGCAACATCCACTTCGGCGTGCGCGAGCACGCGATGGGCTCCATCATCAACGGCCTGGCGCTGTGCAAGGTGCGGCCCTACAGCGCCACCTTCCTCATCTTCAGCGACTACGAGCGCCCGGCCATCCGGCTCTCCGCCATCATGGAGGTGCCGAGCATCCACATCTTCACGCACGACTCCATCGGCGTGGGCGAGGACGGCCCCACGCACCAGCCGGTGGAGCACCTGCCGAGCCTGCGCGCGATTCCGGGCCTCATCGTGCTGCGCCCGGCGGACGCCAACGAGGTGACCGAGGCGTGGCGGGTGATTGCCCCGCTGAAGCACGATCCGGTGGTGCTGGTGCTGACGCGCCAGGCGGTGCCGACGCTGGACCGGACGAAGTACGCACCGGCCTCGGGACTGGCGAAGGGCGCCTACGTGCTGGTGGACAGCGAGGGCACGCCGGACGTCATCCTGATGGGCTCGGGCAGCGAGGTGTCGCTGTGCCTGGAGGCGTACGAGAAGCTCAAGGGCGAGGGCGTGAAGGCGCGCGTGGTGAGCATGCCCTCGTGGGAGCTGTTCGAGCGGCAGGACGAGGCGTACCGGGAGCAGGTGCTGCCCTCGTCGGTGCGGGCGCGCGTGGCGGTGGAGAAGGCGTCGACGTTCGGCTGGGAGCGGTGGGTGGGGCTGCGCGGCGCGGTGGTGGGCATGCGCAGCTTCGGCGCCTCCGCGCCGCTCAAGGCCCTGCAGCAGAAGTTCGGCTTCACGGTGGACAACGTGGTGAAGGTCGCCCGTGAAGTGATGCAGCAGGCGAAGAAGTAGTCAGCGAGCTGAAGGTCTTCCCCGTTCGCCCGAGTGGCGGAGGGGGAAGACCCGGCTCGGCTCCGTCGCGCAACACACACTGCGCGCGGCCCCCGCCCGCGGCCCTGGCGAGTTCCTCTCATACTCCCGCCATTGCCCGAGCCGAGGGGCCCCATGACACTCCCGCCACTTCCCCGAGCCGCGCCGTGTCTCCAGGCGCTCGTGCGCGTCACGTCCCTCGTGCTCGTGAGCGTGGGGCTCTCGGCGTGCTCCACGCCCAACGGCCACACGCACCTGCTCCGCACCCGGCCCGGCTTCGTCACCGTCCAGCTCACCGAGGCGCTCATCTGCCCGTGGGGCTCGGATGGCAAGGAATGGGACCGCGACAGGACCGTGTCCCGGCAGGACATGGACGAGCTCTACGAGGCCCTCGCCAGTGAGAATCCCTTCGCGGCCTCGGCTGCCTTCATCACGGGGCTCACGCACAAAGGCTTCAGTCCACCCGACCCGTATGGACAGGCCGAGCTCTGGAGCAATGGCAGCTGGCATCCCCTCCCGCTCGCCACGAAGGCCACGAACCTCGAGGACACCTTCCGCCCCCTGTGGCGCGGGGCTCCGGGCTGGCAGCACGTCCGCTTCGAGCCGGACCTGCGCATCCGCGTCACGCTCTATGACGAGGATCTCCTCAACGACGATCCCATCGGTGTCGTCGAGCTCGATGCCAATGACCTCCTCGAGGCCCTCGACTTCGGACAACAGTTTCCCGTCCGCGTCTACGACCGGGGACAGCAGCAGGTGCTCTTCATCGGTCTGTCCGTGACCGCGGAGTAGCGCGCCGCGCTTCCCACTCGGAGCGCAACAGGCCCCACACCTGCTGGTCCTTGCGCTTTCCGTCGATGAGGTAGTGCTCACGCATCACGCCCTCCAGCGTGAAGCCGAGCTTCCTCGCCAGGCCCTGCGATGCGAGGTTGTCCGCCGCCGTGGTGAGCCACACCCGGTGCAGGAAGGGCCATTCGAAGAGCCGCTCGAGCACCATCCCCACCACCCGCGTTCCAATTCCCCGCCCGTGGTACGCGCTCGAGAGCATGTAGCCAATCTCTATGCGCCCCTGGAAGCGCGACAGCTCCCTCGCCGACACCGTGCCGATGATGCGCCCCTCCAGCTCCACCATCCACCGGAAGCTCGTCGCCTTCGGGTCCGTCAGGTCGCTCGTCGCCTCCTGGAGGCGCTCGAGCAGGGACTCGCGCGTCGCCGGCTCCAACGGCATCCGCCTGCGCGATACGGGCTCCTCGCGCATCGCCATCCACACGTCCACGTGCTCGGGCAGGGCCGGCACCAGTCGGGGCTGCGGAGTCGTCATGGCCCGGCACTGTACCGCCAGCCCCGTTGACGGCGCTCGCCCGCTGGGGCACGAGTCCTCCATGTACCTCCCCCGCCACTACCACGAGCAGGACTCCGAGCAGCTCTTCGCGCTCATGGCGCACCATGGCTTCGCCACGCTCGTCACGGCCGGGGACGGCATCCCCTTCGCCACCCACGTGCCCCTGCTCGCCGAGCGCCACCCCGTCCACGGAGACCGGCTCGTGGGCCACATGGCTCGCGCCAATCCGCAGTGGCGCTCGTTCCTCGAGACGCGCGAGGCGCTCGCCATCTTCCATGGGCCCCACGCCTACGTGTCGCCCCGCTATTACGCCACCGCGCCCCATGTGCCCACGTGGAACTACGCCACCGTCCACGCCTACGGCACGCCCCGCGTCATCGAGGAGCCCTCCGAGGTGCTGCGCCTCCTGCGCGAGTCCTCGGCGAAGTACGAGTCCGGCGCCGCCTCGCCCTGGAGCCCCGAGCAGGCCCCCGACTACGTGGCCCGGCTCCTCGCGGGCATCGTCGCCTTCGAGCTGCGCCTCACCCGGATCGAGGGCAAGTTCAAGCTGAGCCAGAACCGCTCCGAGGAGGACCGGCGCGGCGTCATCCAGGCCCTGCAAGACAGCCCCTCCCCGGAGGACAGGGCCCTCGCGGCGCTCATGCGCGAGCGGGAGCCCCGGCGCCCGTAGAACCGTGAGATTCCTCACGCCCGTGCCTTCCCGTCCAGCGGCCTGCCTGGCGAGCTCTCGCTGCACGGACCGGGGGCACGCCTCAGCTTCCCGGCCGCAGCGATACGGACACAGGGAGGGAGGGCACATGACGAAGACGAGGCTTCTGCTGACGGGTCTGCTCGCGGGAGCGGTGGCGTTCGGCACCGCGTGCAAGACGGACAAGGGCAACACCAACACGGGCACCGGCACGGATACGACGACCATGGGCACGGACGCCGGCACCGGCGGCACCGGCTATGGCAACCCGGACTCTTCCCCGAGCACCAACCCGCCGCCCTCGGAGGGCACGCGCGAGATGGAGCCCGGCGTGCACGAGGGCGACACCCATGAGCAGCCCGGCACCGGCGGCACCGGCATGGACCAGGAGCCCATGGACCCCAGCGACAGTGCCGGGGACAACAGCCTCGGGGGCGAGACCGGCAATGAGCCGCTCAACCCGGGCGCTCCCGCCCATCAGCCGACGCCGAACGAGGGCACGATGAACGGTGGCGATCGCTCGGACGAGCCCCGGCACTGAGCCCTTTTCAGGGAAGTGACCGAAGGTGCTCTCCCCTCGTCCTCAGGGCGAGGGGAGAGGGCCACGGTGCAGCGCATGGGCCCAGGGGCATGCCTTCGCCGGCCTGACTGAAGGGCCGGTCGTTTCTCACGGAGCGGCGGGCGCCACGGTGGCCTCGGCGGGCACCGGATGCGCGGCGGGCTGAGCCCTCTGCGCCGCCTCGCGCGCCTCCTGCTCCGCCGCCTGACGCTTTTCCACTTCGGCCTTCAGGTTCTTGAGGCCCTGCTCGAAGTTGTCGCCGAGCATGTTGTTGATGAACCCCACGAGGTAGCCGCCGATGACCGGGGGCAGCGTGCCCTCGTCCATCCACGTCACCTTCGTCCCCCCGCCCTCCTGCGTCCACGTGAGCGAGCCGTGCGCATTGACCTGCGCGTCCGTTTCAATCATCTCGTCCACCCACACGCCCGAGGCCACGTCGCTCCGGGTGATGGTCATCTTCCCGTGCCCCATCTTCGGGCCGTTCCACGACCACCACGCGCCCACGCCCGCGGTCGTGGCGCTGTAGTCGTGCTTCACCTCGGGGTCCATCGCCTTCGTCCACACGGCCCACGACTGCCAGGCCTTGAGCTCGTTCACGAGCGGGTAGACGTGCTCGGGCGCGGCGCTGATGCCCACCGAGCGCTCCACGTGCCACTGCCTCGGAAGGAACATGCCCACCGCGGCCAATACCACCCCCAGCGCCACGAGCCCCAGGCCCACGCGCTTCAGAACACGCTTCATGAATGACCCCTCTGTCTTCGGGTGTAATCGGGTTACGGCTTCGGGGCGGCACTATAGGCCGAGACGTGCTGGCGCCAGATTTCCCGCGCCTCGTCCACCCCCACCGCGCGGAACCTCACGGCCGCGCCCGGCCGGCGGGCGGACAGGCTCCCCCAATCCGCGTGGATGACCACCGCGAGCAACGGGTAGCCCCCGAGCGTGGGATGGTCCGGCCCGAGCACGATGGCCTCGCCCGAGGACGGCACCTGGATGGCCCCGCGCACCATCGGCCCGGACACGCCCGAGCCCTCGTCGGCCTGGGGCAGCTTCGGCCCTCGCAGGCGCAGGCCCACGCGGTCGCTCGTGGGGGACACCGTGAAGGTGCTCTCCAGCAACAGCTCCACCGCGTCCGCGCCGAAGCGGCCCAGGTCCGGGCCCAGCACCACGCGCACCTCGGACTCCAGCGACAGCGCCTCGCCCGGCTCCACGCGCGCCCCGGCCACGGCCCCGAGCGGCAACAGGTCTCCGCGCTTGAGCGGCCGTCCCTCGAATCCCCCGAGCCGCGCCACCGGCAGCGTGCCCCGTCCTCCGAGCACCTCGGGCACGTCGAGCCCGCCCGCCACGGCCACGTAGCGCACCACGCCGTGCTCCGGCGCGGGCACGGAGAAGGACGCTCCGTCCTCCACCCGGAAGGCCCGCCCGTCCACCGACACCCACGCGCTCCGCCCGCGCAGCCCCAATTCCAGACGTCCGTAGCACTCGAGCGCCGCCGCGCTCCACGCGTTGCCCACCGCGCGGTTGGCCGCCGCGAGCCACTCGGGCACCAGCGCGCCGCCGGGCGGCACCCCGTGGTGCATGCGTCCCGGGCGTCCCCCGTCCTGCACCAGCGCCGGCCCCGAGACTCCGAGCACCTCCAGCTTCGCGTCCATTCAGTCCACCCGCTCGAAACGCACCCGGTCCCCGAGCCCCAGCAGCGCGCCGGACTCGGGACGGAAGGCGGTGAAGTCCACGGCGGTGGCGATGAGGTTCCACCCGCCCGGCGAGGCCAACGGGTAGATGGCGGTGCGGCGCCCGGCCAGCCCCACCGAGAGCGCCGCCACGCGCGGCCTCGGCGTGGGCAGCCGGGGCACGGCGATGCGCGCATCCACCTCGCCCAGGTAGGCGAAGCCGGGGAGGAAGCCCACCGTGCGCACCGTGTACTCGCGCGAGGCGTGCAGCAGCACCACGTCATCCACCGACAGCCCCACCCGCTCGGCCACCGCCTCCAGGTCCGGCCCGTCGTAGCGCACGCGCACCGTGACGAGCGGCCGCTCCTCCACCGGCACCGGGGCCACCACGAGCCGGCCCAGCAAGCGCCTCGGGTCCTCGGGAGGCGCCGCCGGGTCGAAGTACACGCAGGCGTGCGCCTCGCCCACCACCACGTCCACCACGCCGGGCCAGTCCTTCAGCGACTCGAACACCCCGCGCCGCTCCAGGCGCTCGGGCAGCACGAGCCTCAGCGCTCCATCTCCCAGGGGCTCGGTGCGCAGCGACAGCACGTCCAGCACCGAGCGCACCTCGCGCGCCATGTCCACCGCGCCCGGCGAGTCCCCGTGCACGCACAGCGTGTCCACCGTGCCGCCCAGGGCCAGCCGCAGCGCGTTCTCCCGCGCCACGTTCGAGTCCGTCAGCACCGCGCCCGGCTGCCCCCGCGGAATGAGCGAGCCGTCTGGCCGCATGCCCCGGTCCGCGAAGCCCTCGCGCGAATAGGCCAGCCCCGCCGCGCGCGCCGCGTCATGCAGCGCGCCCGTGCCCGGCCCGAGGAAGGTGACACCCGGGCCCAGGGACTCGACGACGCCGTCCACCACGGCGCGGGCGAGCGCGGAGTCCCGGTTGGCCGCGTGGTACAGCGCGCCATGCGGCTTGGCGTAGCGCACGGGCACACCCACCTCGGTGGCCAGCGCCATCAGCCGGGCGCACTGGGCGGCCACCTGCGCGCGCAGCACCTCGGGGGCCACCTGCAGCTCCTTGCGCCCGAAGTTCTCCCGGTCCTCGAAGGAGGGGTGCGCTCCGGCCCGCGTCCCATGGCGCGCGCACGACTCGAGCGCCCGGCGCATGGAGGGCGCGTCTCCCGCGTGCCCACCGCAGGCGATGTTCGCCACCTGCGCGTACGCGTAGAGCCGCTCGTCCTCGTCGGGCAGCTCGCCCAGGTCGATGTTGAGGACACACTCCGCCATGGCTACCCCCGCGCCCAATATAACGGCTGCGCCTTCCTCGGAAAGCGAGAAGGTCTGGCCCGCCGCATCCTCCACGAGCAGGCGGCCCAGCGGACCCCGGCACGCCCACGGTGTTCTCCGAGCGTGAAGCGCTTCACCCGGGGTAGGGGGCGCCCCACCGGTCATCCCGGCTCGAATAAATTCCGAAACCCCCCGTCCCAACCGGTGTTAGCGAGCACGACGCGACCCCCCACGAGGATGAACACCATGAACCGCTTCTCCACCGCCTTCATCGCCACCGTCCTTCTCTCCACCGGGGCGGCCAACGCCCAGCAGTGGCGCAACCGCAACGAGGCCCGCCAGGACAAGCAGGAGCTCCGCCAGGACAAGCAGGCGCTCCGCGACGACCGGCGCGACGTGGCCGACCTGGAGGATGTGCTGTCGCGCTTCGACCAGGCGTGGAACCGGCAGGACGAGCGCGCGATGTCGGCGGTGGAGAACCGGCTGCGCGAGCTGATGCGGCGGGAGTTCGACGAGAGCCGCGCCGAGTACGAGAGGGCCCGCGAGGAGGCCCGCCGCAGTGGCCGGGAGGTGCGCTCGGAGCAGCGCGAGGCGCGCCGCGACGGCTGGGGCCGGCCGGCGGCGTACATGAAGGACCGCCAGGACGTGCGCGACGACCGCCGCGACCGGCGCGATGACGTGCGCGACGCGCGCGTCGAGGCCGCCACGCTGCAGACGCGCGCGGCCATCGCCCGGGAGCTGAACTGGGTGATGGGCAGCCGCAACCCGATGGACCTGCAGCGCGAGCGCAACCTCATCACCCAGCTCGTCCAGGTGGCCCGCGCCGAGGTGCAGCAGACGAAGCAGGAGCTGCGCGAGGACCACCAGGAGCGCCGCGAGGACCGTCACGAGCGCCGCGACGACCGCCGCCGCTACTAGGAAGTGAGCCGTGAAGCCGGGGTGGGGACGTCCGCCCCCACCCCACGCCCCGGGTGAGGACTACAGCGGGGGCATCGCCTTGCGGACGCTCTCGCGAGCTTCCAGGCGAGCGGCCCAGGCCTTCACGTTGGGGAAGGCCTCGAGGTCCACGCCCATGGGGCCGCGCAGCATCAGGCTCGAGACGAGCGAGAAGTCGGCGAGCGACAGCCTGCCGCAGAGGAACTCCTTGCCGGCGAGCGTCTTCTCCAGCACCCCGAGGTCCCGGCGGACCTTCTCCATGCCGGCGGCGTACTTCGCCTCGTCCTTCGTGCGGCCGAACAGCTTCGCGTAGACGGTCTCCATCATCACCTCGCTGGTGGAGGGGCCGAAGGTGGTGGCCTGCCACTGCAGCCACTGCTGCACCAGCGCCATGCCCTTGGGGTCCGCGGGCAGCAGCCCGCTCTCGGGCTTCTTGGCGGCCAGGTAGCAGAGGATGGCGTTGGACTCCCAGAGACAGAAGCCGTCGTCGTCGAGCGTGGGCACCTTGCCGTTGGGATTCCTGGCGAGGAACTCGGGCGACTTGTGCTCGCCGTTGCGCATGTCGACGGCGATGAGGGTGACGGGCAGGCCGAGCTCGTTGACGACGGCGCGGACCTTGAGAGCGGCACTGGAGAGCGGGTTCTCGTAGAGCTTCATGGGGTTCCTCGGGGTAGGGGGGCGGACGATACGCCGGACCGCGCGCGCTCCCTACCAGGAGCCCTCGGACCCCGCCACCCGGAAGCACGGCGGGCGAGTAGCCTGGCTGCTGGCCTTCAGGGGAGCGCGTTCGCGCCCGCGAAGGCCTTCATCCAGACGAGCTCGTCCCGGGCCCGGGGCTCGCAGCACGCCTCCTGCAACGAGGCCAGGGGCCAACGGTACAAGGCCGCCTGCTTCACCGCGTCCTCCCACCGCCCCAGTTCCATCCAGGCGGCGATGGACTGTTCCCAACCCTGGGGGTGCTGCATCAGCTCCGCGCCGTTCTTCTGGAGCCGCAATCCCATGTCCAGCTCCCGGTCCGAGCGCTGCTCGCGCAGGCGCGCCCCCGCGTCCCACAGCAGCCGTCCGAGCCACCGCTGCTCGTCCTCGTTCAGGTGCGCCTTGCTGGCCCGGGCCCGCTGCAGCAGCCACGAACCGAGGAAGACTCCCTGGGCGAGGGAAGTCATGACCCAGGCGTGGTGGCCTGGCGCGGGCAGCAAGCCGTCCAGGAGCGTGCGCATCTCCCGGAAGAAGGACTCGCTCGAGGGCTGCTTCCACTCGGGCAGCGCGACGAGCTTCTCGAGCGCCTCCAGGTCACCGCGCGAGAAGGGAGCCGTGAACGCGCTGCCGGCCAGGAAGGAGACGAGGCCGAGCTGGAGCGTCGGAGCGGGCCCCGCGAGCTGCCCGAGCCGCTCCACCACCGGGGACAGCAATTGCTTGCGCAACGGCAGGAGCTCGTGGAGGGCCAACAGCTGCATGTACAGCGCCATGAGGAGCGGCACGGAGGTGCGGGCGTGCACGTTTTCGAGCACCCCCTCCTGGTAGGGATAGGACAGTGTATCCGTGTCCAGCACCCCCATCGCGAAACGCCGCTCCCCGGCCTGGGGCTTCATGGCGGCCCGGATGTCGGCGATCACGAGGTTCGACTCGAGGGGAGGAGGGAGCAGGGTGCTGTTGCGGAAGTCTGGCTTTCCGAGTGACTGCCAGACCTCGAAGAAAGCATGGCGCCAATCGGGGGCACGGGGCCGGCGCTCGGCGAGCGCGAGCAGCAGCCGTCCCTCGGGAGAGTCCCGCAGGCCGGGGAACGCGAGGTTCGTCCTCGCCTGCGTCCACTCGCCCGCTTCCATGAACAGACACGCGCGCAGCAACCGGCACAGGGCATTGGGCTCGGGCCAATCGAAGACAATCCCCACCAGGCTCGCGGCCTTCGGGTCGCCCGCGTAACAGGCCCAGAGCGCCGCTTCGTAATGCGGATTGCTCCAGGCCACCTCGTACTTCGGCTTCCTCGCGCGCTCCTCGAGCCACTCGTAGGCAGCCCATCCACCACCCGCCGCGAGGGGCACCAGCCCGAGGGCCCACCCCAACACCCGGCGCCGGGGCCAGCGCTGACGGCCTCCCTCCACCTTTCCCTCTTCTGTCGTCGACGTGCTCATGGGGCTTCCGGAGGCTCACGCTATCGTGAGGGCCATGCGGCATACCGCGAGACGTGGGCCCCTGCGACTCCTCGTGCTCCTGGCCGTGCTCCAGGCGGGCTGCCGGATGGAGCCGGACGACGTCCTCGAGTTGGAGGGGGTGGGGAAATGCGGCCCCCGGGACCTGTCGCCCGAGTGCTGTCTCAAGCACAACCCCGGCCAGTGGGAGCGCTGCACCGGCACGTCCGAGCTGGCCCGGCATGCCGAGCAGACCGCGCGCACTGCGTCCCTGGCACACAAGGTCATCGCCGCTGGAACCGCCACGACCCTGGCGGCGCAGCCCCTCTTCATCAACTCCGCCGAGCGCCGCGGCTCGGAGTTGGCCTCGGACCTGCTCGCGAAGATCGAGCAGGCCGTCGTGAAGTGCGTCCGCCAAGCGGACCAGGAAGTCAACGACTACCATTTCCATGGCGGGAAGCCGGACCGGGAGCTCTGCCAGCAGCTCAAGACAGGCGACCGGACGACGTGGGCCATGTACCTGGGACTCTTCAAGCACGAGAAGGCCTGGCCATGTCTGCGCGAGGCCCTGGACAAGCTGCTACCGAAGAAGAACTACCTCCTGAACCCCCGCTTCCAGCTCGATGAACGGACCGGAGAGTGGAAGTACCTGGATGAGGCCCACGTAAAGGAACTCGTGGCGACGCAGGGCTGGAAGGGCCTGAAGGGCACCATCGAGCCGGACCTCGTCCTCATGGATGCGCAGGGCTTCATCATGCACGTGTACGATCTCAAGTTTCCGTGCCCGGAGAGCAATGGTGCCCAATGGACGTGGTACACGGACGAGCCCTGGGAAGACTTGTCGCAGGGTGAGCTCTATGAGCACGCCCTCGGGGTCACTCCCTTGCTCGTGTCACCCCGAGAGGGCGTGCAACTGAACCCGAAGTAGAACGGGAGGACCCATGCACTACCCGAATCTGGTGCACCGCGACTGGCGTGGCGGGGTCCACGCGAGCGATGCCCTGGTCATGAACTTCTACATGCAGCACCCTCATGGGCGGCTCGCCACCGCCGCCATCCGCGCCCTGGAGCTCTTCCGGGAACGGATACGTCCTCACGCACTCACACGGCTCAACATCGGGGAGGGACAAGACGAACCCCTCGATGACGCGACCTGGACGAGAATCCGCAAGCGAACGCTGGAGCCAGAACCCAACCAGAGCGCATTCATCGAAATGGTGGATGACTACCGCCGGTTCGCGGGGTTCTGCGCGAACTACCGAGGGTTGGGCACCATCCCTGTCCCCTGGCCCTTCCGGAAGGATGACGTGAGCGTGCTGTACTTTCGCATGCCCACCGGGTTCCTGGTGGAACGGGGTCCCAAGTACATCCATGCGCTCGCGCTCGAGTTGGCGGCGGCACTGCCCTTCAACTCGGGGTACGCGGACTTCGTCCTCTGCTCGTCCCGGCATGAGTTGGAGAAGGCCCTCTCGCTCATCTGCCCACGCTACCCAGGCATGCACGTCGCGTGGGACCACGGCAACATCCATCACATCAACACCTGGGTGGACGGCGTGCACTGGATGAACTTCCTCGGCCAACCGGTGCTCGGGAAGCTCGGAGGGCTCGCCGGCCTGCGCGAGCACCTCGACCTCCCGGGCATCTCCCTCCATGAGATGAGCGGCGAGCGCGTCCTCATCACCCTCGGCGATGCGCCGGAGACGGGCGACCTGGAGGCGGGCCACTCGCTCCCCCTCCACCGCGCGCTCGCCCGGATCCTCGAACCGCACCTCTTCCTGAGTAAATCCATGCTGGGCAAACCCGGCCCCGAGGCCCTCACCCGCTGGGAACGCCGTTTCCTGGACTGAAGAGCCCCGGCCGCGGGCTCGGACAGCAACCGGGCGGACACTGTGTTTCACGCAGAGTCGACGGAAAGGATGGATTCCGTCCCAGGGCCGGTATTCTGTGCCCCTGCCCATGTCCTCCAAGCCCTCCCTGCTCCAGGTCCTCAAGAGCCCTCGCGCCTGGCTCCTCGTGGCGCTCGGCTTCTCCTCCGGTCTGCCCCTGTTGCTCGTGGGCGGCACGCTCTCGGCGTGGATGACCAACGAGGGCCTCGACCTCAAGACGATTGGCATCTTCACCCTGGTGGGCATGCCCTACACGCTCAAGTTCCTCTGGGCGCCCCTCATGGACCTCGTGTCGCTGCCCTTCCTGGGCCGGCGCCGCGGGTGGATGCTCGTCACGCAGGTGGGCCTCATCGGCGCCATCGCCGCCATGGGCACCTTCAATCCCAAGGACTCGCCCGTCGCCATGGCCGCCCTGGCCCTGCTGGTGGCCTTCTTCTCCGCCAGCCAGGATGTCGTCTCCGATGCCTGGCGCACCGACACCCTCTCCGAGGCCGAGCGCGGCTTCGGCGTGGCCACCTTCGTCATGGGCTACCGCTTCGGGATGATCGCCGCGGGCGCCCTGGCCCTCAGCCTCTCGCAGTTCATCGGCTGGTCGCGCACGTATTGGATCATGGCCTCGCTGATGGTGGTGGGCGTGGTGGCCACCTTCGTGGCGCGCGAGCCGGAGAACCACCGTCCGCCACGCACCCTCGCCGAGGCCGCCGTCGTCCCCTTCGTCGACTACTTCCGCCGCAACGGCGCCGTGCTCGCGCTCGTCTTCCTGCTGCTCTACAAGCTCGGCGACGCCATCGCGGGCGGCATGACGACCCCCTTCTTCCTCAAGCTGGGCTTCACCAACCTCGAGGTCGGCGCCATCAGCAAGGGCGTGGGCATGGGAGCCACCATCGCCGGCGCGCTGTTCGGCGGCGCCCTGATGGCGAAGCTCGGCATGCGCCGCGCCCTCTTCGTCTTCGGCGCGCTCCAGGCCCTCACCAACCTCACCTACCTGGCGCTGGCCCTGGTGGGGAAGAGCCACCTGATGCTCGCGCTGGCCATCTGCACGGACAACGTGTGCGGCGGCATGGCCACCACGGCCTTCGGCGCCTTCACCATGGCGCTGTGCAACAAGCGCTTCAGCGCCACCCAGTTCGCGCTGCTCTCCGCGCTGGCCAACCTCGGCAGCCGCCTGCTCACCGCCACCTCCGGGTGGCTCGCCGAGGGCCTGGGCTGGGCCGGCTTCTTCGGCCTCACCGTGGTGCTCGCCATCCCCGCGCTCGTGCTGCTCACCTTCCTCCCGGAGGGCATCGCCGCGCCCGTGGTGGAGCCAGCGCCCGCCGCCCCCGAGCCGTCCCAGAATCCGCCCGCGCCCGCCACCGCCGTGGCGCGCTGAAGGTCAAGGGGTTCCCCGCGCAGCCGCGGTCTGCCAAGGTTCCAGGCGTCTTCCCACCTGGAGCACCCCTTGCGCCGACCTGCCACGCCGAGCCTCCTGTGCGCCGCGCTCGTCCTGAGCGCGTGCAGGTCCAAGCCCCCCGAGTCCCCGCCTCCCGCCGCCCCCGCGCAGGAGGCCAGCACCCCGGAGGCGCCCACCACCGCCGCCGCGCGCTTCTCCGGCACGAGCCTCTCCGTCCTCGAGCCCGTCCCGCCCGAGCGCTGCCGGTGGGTGCGGCTGGGCCTGGACGGGGCCCGCGCCGAGCTCTTCACCTTCGACGGCACGTGCGAGCGGGCGCAGCTCTCCTGGAGCCACGAGGCCACCCGGGGCGCCGTGCTGCTCTCATCCCACGCCGAGGCCCCCGAGCGCGCCTGGGTGGTGGACTTCGCCTCCGGCCAGGGCGTGGAGCTGCCCCTGCCCCGCTCCGGGCACACCACCGACCTGGGCTTCGACCCCGAGGGCCATCCGCTCGCGCTCGTCTCCCCCGAGGGCCTGCCCACCGAGCCCTCGCAGCAGGCCGTGGCCCGCGCCTTCCTCCACGATGACGAGGGCTGGCACCTGCTCGAGTCCAAGGAGACGGCCTACGAGGGCGAGGGCCCCGGCAGCCACGCCCTGGATGCCACGCGCTCGCTCGGCCCCACCACCACGCTGCTGGGCCCCGAGGCCCTCCCGGTGACGCGCGAGGTGGAAGGCGGCAGCGCGGACCTGGCGGCGCTCGGCAATGCCTGTCCGCACCAGCACAACGGAGACGGGGGCGAGTGGGCCTTCGTCCCCACGCCGAGCGGCCCGCTCTTCGCCTGGCGGGTGTTCGCCGAGCTCCCCGCCTCCTGCCAGCCCCTGCGCTGGTACGAGGGCACGAAGCTCGCCGAGCCCGAGCGCCTCGCACTGCCCGCCGGCGCCTGCTTCCAGCTCTTCCTGCGCGACGACGTGCTGCTCGTCTCCAGCGAGGAGGCCGCGCGCGTCTATGACTTGCGGCGGCACCAGCGCCTGGCCGCGGCCGACAAGGCCCTCAAGGCGCGCTTCTGGCCCCGCGCGCAGGTCACCGCCGCCATGAGCCCTCCCTGAGCGGGCACGAGGGCCCGTAAGCCCTCCGCTGCTTGTCTGCCTTCCTGTCTGGCCCTGGCGACACGTTGCCGCCGGGCGGGCAAGCCATGACCGTCCATGGGACGGAGGCATTGCACCATGGCGAACCAGGACCGACGCCCACCCCCGCAGCCGGCCGAGGACATGTTCGGCCGCCCCACGGACGTGCGGCACGAGCAGGAGAAACCCGAGGGCCAGCCCTCTCGCGAGCAGCAGGGCGCCCACCCGTTGCCCAAGAGCGACCCGGAGGACCCCGAGGAAGACTTCCACAAACAGTGCGACGCGTTCCACCAGCACTGCGCACACGAGGCCAGCGAGGAGATCGCCTACGGCGGCATCGGTGAGATTCCCGACGGCGACGGCGTGCGCAGCGACCGCGGCACCAATCCGCTCCCCGAGGGCTACTGGTCCGCCTTCCCCGACAAGCGTCCGGACGGGCACTGAGAAATATGGACGCGGACCGCCAGGTCAGGAAGAGCCGCGGCCCGCTGCCCTCGAGCGACTGGAAGTCCGAGGCCAGCCCCGCCGCGAGCCCCGCCGAGCGGAAGCACACCTTGGCTACCGGCAGGCCGCGTCGAGCAGCTCCGGCCGGTACTCGAAGTGCATCGTGTCGTAGTGGTACCAGCGCCCGCCCCAGATGAAGCCCTCGGCCTCGAAGGCCTCCACGAGGGCCCGCGGAATCTGATTGGCCCAGCGCACCGGCTCCTTCGGCCTGGCCCACTCCCAGTAGTGCGAGCGCTTCACGTTCACGTCGATGGACACGCCGTACGAGTGCGCGCTCTGCCGGTCCGTGTTGGCGATGTTGCGCCACACGAAGGTGCCGCCGAGGTTCTTCAGGTACGGCCGCAGCGAGGGCTCCTGCTTCACCGCCGCGTCGAGCCGCTTCGCCACGCGCTCGAAGGCCGGCGCCGCCTTGCGGTTCACCTTCAGCTTCTGCCCGAGGAAGTCGACCTCCACCACGTCCACCTTCGCCTCGGAGTCACCGTAGGTTGCGTGGAAGAGCGGATCGAAGCGGATGCGGCCCGGGTCCTCGTTCTCGCGCGTCACCGGCTGGAGGGGGCCCGGGGTGTATGGGATTGAGAAGGTGTCCTCCAGGTCCGGGGAGGCGAGCTTCTCCTCGAAGGACTTCGTCTTCCCGTCGTCCCACGGGTACGTGGCGCCACCGAGCTTCGCGTGCCACGCGCCATCCACCTTCACGGGCTCCACCGGGTACCACTTCGACAGACATGCCAGCGCGCGCGGCGGTGACTCGGTGGCAGGCGCAACGGGAGCGGCAGGAGGCGTCTCGGCCCTGGCGCTGCCGGCGAGCACGAGGGCGAACACGAGGGGCAGTGGGCTGTGCATGACCCCGAGCCTACCGCCCCGGCGCCGCCGGATTGACATCGGTGCGGGGCGGCCCATGCTCGCGAGCCCATGCGAATCCATCACCTGAACGGGACGACGTTCTGCCCCCCCGCGAGCGGCCTGCTGCTGGGCCACGCGGGCGCGCACATGGTGTGTCATTGCCTGCTCATCGAGACGGACGAGGGGCTGGTGCTGGTGGACACGGCGCTGGGGCTGGAAGACATCCACGCCGAGTCCCACCGGGACGTGCGCAAGCAGATGGGGACGCTGCGCCCGAAGCTGGACCCCGAGGAGACGGTGGCGAGGCAGGTGGAGAAGCTGGGCCACCGGCGCGAGGACGTGCGGCACATCGTGCTGACGCACCTGGATCCGGACCATGCCGGAGGGCTGCCGGACTTCCCGCGAGCGCGGGTGCACGTGTACGCGGCGGAGCACGCGGCGTCGGTGGCGAAGCGGAGCCTCACCGAGCGCATGCGCTACCACGACATCCAGTGGGCGCACGGCCCGGACTGGAAGCTGTACGAGCGAGCGCGGGGAGAGCCGTGGTTCGGCTTCGAGTGCGTGCGCCAGCTGGAGGGCCTGCCGCCGGAGATTCTCCTGGTGCCACTGGCGGGGCACACGCGAGGACACTGCGCGGTGGCGGTGGACCGGGGAGACTCGTGGCTGCTGCACGCGGGGGATGCGTACTTCTTCCGGGGAGAGACGGACGTCGAGCGTCCGCACTGCCCGGTGGGACTGCGCCTCTTCCAGAACGTCATCCAGACGAGCCGCGAGGAGCGGCTGCACAACCAGGAGCGGCTGCGCGAGCTGAAGCGGACGCAGGCCGGGAAGGTGCGGGTGTTCTGCGCCCACGACGAGGAGGAGTGGCGGAGCCTCGCGGGGCAGGAGGCTCCGGCGGGCGAGGCGGCTACTTCTTCTTCGGAGTCGCGAGCCGCTCGAGGCTAGAAGCGAAGCTCTTGCGCTCGGGGTTGAGCGGCGCGTTCAACTGGCGCTGCTCGCGCACCGAGGCAGTAGGGGACTCGAGAGGGCCCTCGTGGGCCTCCTTGTCGAAGCGGTCCTGACCGCCGCCCACGCGGCGAAGCGCCTGCGTGCCATAGATGCGGCGATTCGGGTCTCTCCCTGACATGGGACTCCTCCGGGTGACGGTGGTGGAGAGAGCATAGGCCGGAGCGTGCCGGGCATGCACGAAGGGCCCCAGGGCAGGCGGGCGTCCACTTGCGCTCGGAGCATTTCCGGGCGATCTCCGCGCCATCGGGTACCCTGCACCGGCAGCCCCACCCCCTCGCATGTCCTCCTCGTCGACAGCCCCGCTCGCTCCCGAGTCGGCCCTGCTCCGCGTCGCGCCTCCCCCCGAGGCGTCGCCCCTGCTCCGCGCCGAGCTGCGCCTCAAGGAGCTCCTCGCCGAGCTCGAGGCCCTCGACACCGAGCTCGACTCGCTCAGCCTGGAGCTGGAGCGCTTCGCCCGCGCCTACGAGGACTCCCTCTCCGCCTCCTTCGAGGAGGTCAGCCGCTCCGAGCGCCTCCTGCGCCGGCTCCGCAACCTCCAGGACGCCGCCGCCGCCCTCACCCGGCTCCTCGAGCAGCCCGCCCTCCCGCCTCCGGAGCCCCCCAGTGCCGAGCGCACCACCCCGCCCGTCTCCGAGCGCCGCGCCCACGCCTCCGAGGATGACACCGCGGACTCCTTCCATGACGACGAGGACGCGGACGCCTTCGAGGACGAGGAAACGCCCGAGGACGACACGCCCTCGGACGAAGACGTCCTGGCCGAGCGCGAGGACGAGACGGTGGCCCTCAAGCGGCTCCACCGCCGGCTGGCGCGCCTGCTCCACCCGGACCTCGCGCAGTCGGATGAGGAGCGAACGCGGCTCGACTCGCTCATGGCCCGCGTCAACGTGGCCTACGAGGCCGGAGACCGCACCACGCTCGAGCTCATCGCCGCCAAGGTGGGCGCGGGCGACACCGCCCCGGACTCGCTCACCGATGACGAGCGTCTGGCGCACCTCGAGCGCCGCATCCGCATCCTCTCCACCGCCGCCAACACCCTGCGCCAGCAGCGCGAGAGCCTCCGCTCCACCGCCACCGCCCGCCTCCACGAGGAGTCCCGCCGCCGCGCCGCCGAGGGCCGCGACTACCTCGCCGAGACGCGCGCCGAAATGGACGAGGAGCTCCACTCCCTGGCCCAGGACGCGCGCGCCCGCATGCGCCAGCTCGAGCGCGCCGCGCGCACTCTCACTTCCCTGAGGAACAAGCGCATGTCCACGCTCGCCGACAACGGCAAGGGCCGCGGCAAGCTCCGCGCCTTCGATCCCGTGCTGGAGAGCCCCCTCGTCCGCCAGGGCGTGCTCCGCCTCGAGCGCCAGCGCGCCACCCCCGCCGCGCGCGAGCTCGCCCGCCGCCTCGAGGACGCCATCTCCCAGGAGCCCTGGCAGGTCGCCCTCACCCTCATGGCCTTCTTCGCCGAGGCCGCCGGCCGCCCGCCTCCGGGACTCGACTCCGCCGAGGCCTGGGCCGAGCGCTATGAGCTGCTGCGCGAGCTCGACATGCCCGAGGCCCCTGGCTTCGACCAGGCCCTCACGCGGCTGCCGCGCCACCTGGAGTTCGGCATGCGGGTGATGAAGAAGGAGGTGCGCTTCGGCCTGCAGCTGCGCGACGCCGAGCTGCTCGCCGCCGTGCCCCTGGCGCTCCAGCGCGCGGACGTGGCCGAGCGCGGCCGCTCGGTGCTCGCCGTCATCGGCCCCCAGGAGCAGTGCAAGCGCTGCGGCGAGGAAGTGTTGCTCCAGCACCTGCTGCGCACCCGCGGGCTCGACGAGCTCAACGGCCTGCTCTGCCCACTGTGCGCCCACGTGCAGAAGAGCTACTGGCTCTACAGCCGCACCGAGGGCCAGGAGGCACTGCTGCCCCACGCGCTGCGCCTGCGCACCATCGTCGAGCAGGGCCTGCGGCTCTCGGGCACCACCCTCGGCTTCCAGCTGCTCCCCGAGGAGCGCGAGGCCCTCACCGTGGGCGGGCTCCTCCAGCGCTTCGTGGACCTGTACCTCCAGCCCTACGGCGTGGAACTGGAGCCCGCGCACCTGCGGCTCGTGCAGGGCGGCAAGGTGCTCGCCCCCGGGACGCCGGTGGGCAAGGGCGCCCTCACGCTGAAGCTCGAGCCCGAGGCCGGCACCTCCGAGAAGGAGGTCCTCGAGCTGCTGCGCTCGCGCATCGAGCGGCGCTTCCGCCCCGACGCCTCGCGGTGAAGCCAGACTGAAGGCTTCGCGGGCTCAGCCGCCCTGCTGACGGCCTTCAATCGCGCACAGGAGGACCGCCGCCGCGATGCCCAGGCGGCGGTCCAGCTGGCCAGAGGAGTCCGCGGAGAAGTCGAGGGCGATCTTCTGGATGAAGGGGTTGAAGTGCTGCCGGAAGGAGAAGACCGGCGAGCCGCCCACCGAGCCCTGGAAGGTCTGCGGCACGAGGTTGGTGAGGAAGCGGCGCACGATGGCGAGCGCCAGGCTGTCCTCCTGGATGGAGCCCACCTCGTGGTCGTTGACGTCGAGGATGAGCCACTCGTCACGCAGGATGGACTTGAAGCCCTTGCGGCGCAGCGCGCCCACCTTCTGGCCCGACGCCGAGTCGGTGACGTCATAGGTGGCGCTGATGTCGAGGATGTTGCGGGCCTTGATGGAGAAGACCTCCTGCTGCATGTCCTCGCCGGTGAAGACGCGCAGGTCCTCCTTGAGCTTGAAGGCCTTCATCTTCGAGTAGAAGACGACGTTGCCCGCCTCGTCGTAGATGTGGAAGGCGCCGCCGAAGAGGGTGAAGACCTTGCGGCGAATCATGTAGCGGCTGTGGCCGAAGCGGCCAGCGGCCAGGTCACTGCGTGGGCGCGGCTGGAGTGAGGTCGTCACGAGGTCCCCCTGCGGGTGAAGCGTGGAGCCCCGGTATAGCGCATCGCGCCGGGACTACCGAAGGAGCATCCCCGCCCGGCCCGGCGCCGGACGCGGCCCACGAAATCCACCGCATCAGGTCACATGCCCTTTCCCTGCGTCCCGCGGTGGTTCTGACTAGGATGAGCCCGGACTTCGAGGGGAGAGCCATCGTTGACCGAAAAAGACCTCGTGACCGGGTTCGAAGGGCTCCTGGAGAAGCTGGATGCGAGCGTGGAGCGCGTCCAACGGCTCGTCGGACGTCTGGCCGCGGCGGTGGAGGTGGCCCGTCCCGAGGTCGAAGCGGCCATGGAGGAGGCACTGGCCGCTGGAGCCCAGACACGTGAGCTCCTCGAGTCGCGCGCGCTCGCGGCGGGAATACCCCTGCCGGCCTGGGTGGACAGGCAAGAGCTGGAGGCCACCGCGCGCTCGCTGTCAGCCGAGCTCCAGCGGCTCGCCGAGCGCCGCCCCCGTGAGCGGCTCCTGGCCCTGGCCCGGGAGCTGGAAAAAGGGAGAGCGCGGCACCGGATCGCCGCGAAGGCGCGGTACCTGGAGAACCTGCGAACACGCGCCCATCTGGAGGTCGAGCGCGCCGCGTCCGTGCCAGAGGGACAAACGCCTCCTTCGCTCCCCGGTCCCGATGCGCACGAGGAGAGCTGGCTCGGCTGGTTCTGGTCGCTCGTCGAGCCACGATGGTCCGAGGTCCACGAGAGCCTTCAGCACAGCCTTCCCGCGCTCGCGGGCTTCGTCTTCGAGACCGAGCGGGAGTGGTGGGAGCCCGAGAGCGCCCCGGAGCCCGAGAGCGCCCCGGAGCCCGAGAGAGTCCCCGAGCCACCCGAAGAGCCGCTCGCGGCCGCTCCCCCGCCGCCCGAACCCGAGGTGATTCCGGCCCCACCGCGGACCGTCGTGCTGGAGTTTCCCCCTGCTCCGGAAGTGCCGAAGGCGCGAGTCACGGCACCGCGGCCCACCGTGGCCCCGGCTGTCTTCCAGGGCTCGCCCCAGCCGGTGAATCTCCTCCCCGAGGACCTCCAGACCTTCGACAAGTTCAGGCAGTTCCACTGGCTTGATCCCCACAAGGTGCTCAGAAGAGCCCCCTGGCGTGACCCTGGCTTTCCGAAGCAGCTCCTGGCCAGCAGTACCCAGGCGCTGATCGATTGCAGGCTCGCGCACCTGTGGCTGTTCGCCTCCGCCGCCCGGGAGCTCGGCATCCCGGGAGCCCCCGCCCTCGAGGACATCGAAGCACTCGCGGCCCTCTGGGCACGGCCGGATCTCGAGACGAGCGGCGGCGACGAGCAGAGGGGCCATGCCCTCATCGAGCAGTTGAACAACTCCACCCTCACGTCCTCCGCGGCGGCCCGGCTCCGGGTGGTCCTCGAGGCGCTGCGGCCCAGCGGCGCCCTGCGGCTGTCCCTGGCGCAAACCGAGGAGGTCGTGGAGCTCGCCAGCTTCCAGGATGCCCAGCTCCGCGAGGTCATCCGGGCCCTGCTCAAGCTGGGCTTCTATGTCGCCACGCCCATCGACCTGCTGCGCAGTGCCGTCCAGCACGCTCCGACGAAGTCCCAGGACGAGCTGAGAAGCGACGTCCAGGCCGCTCGCCAGAAACTCCACGACGAAATCAAGAAGCTCTGGAGCGCGGCGGGCGGGAAGATTGAACGGACGCACTGCCGCGAAGCGTGGACGGAGTTCATGGGGGAGGCCCGCCCCCTGTTCGACGCGTTGAGCGCCTCCGCGGTGCCCGAGGCGGCCCGCCGGCTGACGAGGCTGAAGGAAACGTACGAGAAGATCGCCGACAGGCGCGGCGCGAAGTACGAAGACCGCAAGCGCATGGACCGCGCGCTCCGCGGCCTCATGGAGGCCGCCCAGGAGGTGGTGCAGGCGGACCGCAAGCTCGAGGCGCACGAGCGCGAGGTGGAGCTTCCCGCTCCGGGAGTCCCCGTCCCCCTGGACATGTACAACGCGCTCGGCCGGGTCAGCGCGCTCGCGAGTCCCGAGGAGGAGCTCTTCCGCCGGTTGCTCCAGCGGGTCGTCCAGGGAGCGCACTCGAGCGCCCGCGTCGAGCTCTCGCTGACCGTGAGGGATTTCCTCGAACGTCCGTCCCTGCTGGAGTCGGTTCCCCGCGTGTCCCTTCCGCAGGAGAGCGCGGGCCTGGACACCTCCGTCGTCGAAGTGCGCTCCATCCTCTCCCAGGTCACCGCCGCGGCCACCCTCATGCAGGAGCGGACCGTCAAGGAGCCCAGCTCCGCGATGGTCTCGACCCTCCCACGCCATCTGGCCGAGGCGGGACGCACGGACCTCCTCATCCACATCCAATCGCTGTCCCTCCAGGAATCGCTCGCCGCGAACCAGGCCCTCCAGGATGCGCAGACGCGCGTCTACACCCTGCTCACCACGGGGACGAACCGCTGGCACGAGCTCTCGGATGTCGCGCACCCGCTTGCCCCCTCCTTCCGGCAGGCCTTGGATGAAATCGAGTCGCTCGCGCAGGCGGAGCCTCCCTACCGCGCGAAACCCGAGCTGCTCGCCCATTGGTTACAGCTGCTCGACGACGCTGGAAGCGAGGCCCTCACCCAGAGCGTGAGCCAACTGCGTCTGCGCGCCCAGGGACTGCCCGCGGACAAGAAGGCCGCCCTCGAGGAGGCCCTCTCGGCCAGGCGTCTGGCCGATGCGCTCTCCCTGCTCGGGGGCGAGACGCGCCTGCCCTTGCCCGGCGTCCGCGCGGTGCTCTCCAGGCCCCAGGCCCGCTCGCGCTTCCCCCAGGCCCCCGAAGCCCTCCTGCGTTACACGGGAAGCGGCGACGAGCTGCGCAACACCTGGAAGGAGGGACTCGGCTCGGACGCGCAGGAGGAGAAGCTGCGGCTCGCGCTCGCGCACTTCGTGTTCGACAGCCGCGGGACGGGCCGCGCCGGAGAGCTCAAGAAGCGCAAGCGGGACGTGGCGATGAGCTGTGAGCTGCTCCGCCGGAGGAGCGCGGAGCAAGGGCTCAATCCGTCCTTCGTGCCGCAGCTCGCGCGCTTCCGGGAGATCGTCATCACCACTCCGCCCGTGCCCCCACCAACAACGGGTTCGTGAACCGGACGGCGGAGTACATCTCCAAGTTCGAGCACTGCATCTCGGTCGTGCTCGTGCCGCGGCTGCCGGCCCAGGTCCGCGAGGAGCTCCTGCATGAGCTCCGCCGGCGCTCGTCCATCGCGGCCGCCATCTTCGATGACCTGGATCTCTGCCGGCTGCTCAACCCGGGCGGCCAGCTGCCCAACCTCCTGCTGGGACTGCTGGAGATCATCTTCGAGCAGCAGCGCTGGCGGGCGTTCTCCCCCTTCGAGCCGCAGGAGGGGCAGCACACGAAGATGGAGATGTACGTCGGCCGGAACGATGAGGCGGACAAGCTGTTCAGCTCGGCCGGCTACTCCCGGCTGTTCTCGGGGCGCAAGCTGGGCAAGAGCGCGCTGCTCAAGCACGTACACGACACGCAGGATGGAAAGAAGCTTCCCTCGGGGCTCATCCTGCGGGTGCTCTACGTCCCGGCGGTCGGTGTCGACAGCGAGGCCGGCATCGTGGACCAGATTGAACAGTCCATGCGCAACGAGCTCTCCTTCGAGTTCTCCTCCCAGGGTGCCACGCCCGCGGCGCGGCTGAGCCAGACCATGAAGCGGTTCCTCGAGGAGCGGCCCACGGAGAGCCTGCTCATCTTCCTCGACGAGGCGGATGCGTTCGTCGAGGAGCAGAACCTGGCGTATGACGACCGGCGCGAGCAGTGCCTCACCTGGCAGATGCGCACCGTCATCGAGGCGCCCAAGGACAAGATGGACCTGCCGCGGGTCCGCTTCGTCTTCTCGGGCTACCGGGTGACCCACCGGGCCGAGGGCGCCTGGGCCAACTGGGGAGATGTCCTGCGGCTGCGGCCCCTCGCGCCCCATGAGGCCGCCGCGCTCATCGCGGGCCCGCTGGCACGGCTGGGGGTAGACGCGGGCCACGAGGCCGGAGCCATCGCCTACCGGTGCGGCTACCAGCCCGCGGTGCTCATCAAGTTCGGCCAGCAGCTCCTCGAGCACCTGGAGGGCGTCACGCCGGCCGCGAAGCGCGATTCGGTGGCCATCTCGCCCGAGCACGTCGCGACGGTGTTCGCCAGCCAGCCCGTGCAGCAGGAGATCCGCACGGTCGTCTGGAACAACTTCCAGGGCAACCGCCAGGGGCGCATCATCTTCTCGGCCCTGCTGCTGGAGTTCTCGGAGCTCGCCCCCGGCGGCGTGGTGGATGACGCGGCGATGCGCGTGCTCAAGCGCCTGCAGCAGATCGTCCCCGGCTTCAGCGGCTTCACTCCAGAGGAAGGCGCCTCGCTCGACGTCATCTCCCGGCACCTGCGCGACTTCGTCGGGCGCTCCCTGCTCATCGAGAGCGAGCCCACGACGAACAGCTTCCAGCTCAAGTTCCCCCACCACCTGCCCGTCCTCCTCCAGGAGGACCAGACGACGGCCATCCAGGACCAGGTGAGCGCCATCTCCGTCAGCCCTCCGCGCAAGCAGGACCGGGTGCGCTCGCTGCTGGGCGGGGCGGTGCTGTCGGATCTCGCCTATGCGCTGGATGCCACGGAGACAGGCGGCCTGGAGGTCGCCGCGGTCATCGTCTGCTCCCAGTGGGCGGAGGCCATCGAGCACCCCACCGGGGGGGTGGCGGACCGCCTTGGCTTCGAAAAGGGGCAGATCCTCGACACGGCCCGGGTGGAGCCGCTCCAGCGAGCCCGCGAGCCGCGCATCGCGCTCTCGGCCGCGAACCCCGAGGTGGCGGTCCAGGTACTCGCGGCCCGTCTCCAGAAGCTGCCCGCGCCCCTGTTCCTCGGAGGCGCGGACCTGCTCCGGTGGGGGTTGCGGCAGAAGTCCGAGGAGGCGCGGATCCACGAGGTCGCGGCCCTGGGCCGGCTCACGGCGCTCCAAATCCAGTGGTGGTTCGAGCGCGTGCGGGGTCTCGAGTTCACGGGACGCAGCCGCATCGGCGACATCCTCGCGCGCACGAGCGGCATTCCCTTCCTGCTCGGGCTGCTCGACAGAATCTTCATCACGCGGGTGGGGCTGGATGGAGCGAACGTGTCGGAGCGCGAGGTGGAAGAGGTCTTCAGCTCCTTCGAGCAGTCCTTCGGAGAGACAGTGAAGGACCTCCAGAAGGGCGGCCCCTCGGTGAGGCTCGAGCCCCGCGAGAGCGAGCTGCTGCGGATCATCTGCCGGGCGAGCCGGGACACGGACGATCGCGAGGCGTTCATCGAAGCGGTCATGGAGGGCTGGCCCATCCTCTACGGGAGCGAGCTGGCGCTGCCGGCCATCACCGCCGCGGATGCGGCCTCGCTGTCGGTGCTGCAGCGGCTGGGGCTGCTCCCGCTCAGACAGGACCGCAACCAGGCGCTCCCCCTGGAGCACCTGACCCCGCTGCCACGGCAGGACGCGCTGTTCCAGATCGTCGAGGCACTCGGGGCATGAACCTGGAGCTGACGCTGGCGGGCCAGACCCTGCCCTGGCGGATGGAAGGCTCGACGGACATGTCCACGTGGCTCCGGGGCCGGCCCTGGCTCGAGCTGGGCGGAGTGAAGACGGCGCGGGTCGCCCGAGGCCATCTCGACGACATCATGGGCCTCATCCGCCGCGAGGCACGCGCCGCGGACGATGGCGTGTCGGACCTGCGCATCTGGCGGTTGCGCGAGGAGTCACTCCAGGGCGGCATCCGGCACGCCCTCGAGGAGTGGCTCAACGTCTCGCCCCGGACGGAACGGGAGTTCTTGAGGATTCTCGGCGAGGCCCTCGAGCTGAGACCCGTGGTGTTCCTCGGGTGGTTGGGCGGCACGGCGCTGCCGGGCGAGCTCATCGACGGAGCACGCCGGGTGGCGGAGGCCGTGCCGAAACTCGGCTTCAAGAGCGCACCGACGTTCGTCCTCCTGCACCCACGGCGGCAGGTCATCGGAAGCACGACGACCGTGCTGGACACCGGCTTCCCGCTGGAGTTCGCGGCCTTGAAGAAGGTGCCCGGCGCGGAGCTGCCGACGGCGTGGCGGACCTATCTCCACCTGAGGGTCGCGTGGGAGGCGGGCGGTGACGTCGAGCAGGTGCTGCAGTGCGATGCCCCGCGGTTGAGCGAGCTGAAGACAGGGGATGACGAGGCGTGCGAGAGCCTGCTCAACGAACACGCCCGGAAGGAAATGGAACGGCTGCCGGCCAGCGAGCGGGAGCAGGCCGTCCGGTGGCTGGAGGAGACGGTGGCCCAGGCCCCGGCGCGAGGCGCCAGGCCCGGGATGGAGAGAGGGATGCCAGCGCCCTGGCTGGCGCGCGCGCTGCTCCTGGAAGGCAGGGCGCCCACGGCGCGCCGGTTCCTGCAAGCGCGGCTCGTCTGCATGCCCCTGGCGGAGCTCCTGCTGACGAAGTGCCTCGAAATCGAGGCGCTCCAGCGGACACGGCTGATGCTCCAGCGGCTGCCCGAGGTGGTCCCCTCGGAGGTGCTCGTGAGACTCGAGCGCTTCCAGGGAGCGACCCCGAGCATGGAACGAGAGCTCTACCCGGCCACCCACCCGGCGCCGCCCAATGACTCCTGGGCCTTCGCGACCCTGGGAGAGTTCATGGAGAACCTCGTCGGGCTGAGGCCTTCGGTACGCAGGTCGCTCGAACAGTTGAGGCTGCTGCGCAACGCCGTGGCACACGGCCACTATGTCGGGTGGAAGGCCCTGACACGCCTCTGGCAGACGGAACAGGAATTGGAGTGGGGATAGACGGCTTGACCCGGGCCACCTCCCGCGCCCTCATGCCCTCATGCCCACCCTCTGCCTGCTGTGCCTCGCCCTGCTCACCGCCACGCCCGACGCGGGAACGCCCGATGCGGGAACCGCCGCCGCCCCCACGCCCACGGCCGCCGTGAATGCCGTGCTCGATGACTGGCACCAGGCCGCGGCGCGGGCGGACGAGGCGCGCTACTTCGGCCACTTCACGCCGGACGGCGTCTTCCTCGGCACGGACGCCACCGAGCGGTGGACACGCGACGAGTTCCGCGCCTGGGCCAGGCCCTTCTTCGCCAAGGGCAAGGCGTGGAGCTTCACGCCGGTGTCCCGGCACGTGAGCTTCTCGAAGGACGGCGCGGTGGCCTGGTTCGACGAGGCGCTCTCCACGCCCAACATGGGCCCGGCGCGAGGCTCGGGCGTGCTGGTGAAGGATGGGGGCGCGTGGCGCATTGCCCAGTACAACCTCTCGCTGCCCATCCCGAACGACCTGATGAAGGAGTTCAAGGCGCGCATCGAGGCGCACGAGAAGAACCGAGCCACGCAGAAGGGTGACAAGTAATCTAATCCTCCCCAGGTCACCGCACCTCACTCAGCATTCTTTGGATCCACCACTGCATGTTCACGGAATTCGAATTCCCTCAATGGAATACCCACCGCCTGGGGCTTACCCCCGCGAGGCTACGTGACCTCAAGCCCCTCGTGGTGCTGGCAGGCCCCAATGGCGCTGGCAAATCCCGTTACCTACGACTCGTGAATGACATCGTGAGGCAGGCATATTCGGAATGGCAGGATATGGTCAGGCTTCGGGGGAACGTCAAAGCTCTCAAATCCAGGCCTCAATCAGGCCCCGAGCTAGAATCATACCAGAGGCACTTATTGGAACTGGAGCGCGACCGCCTGAGAGTAGAGCGTTCCCCCGGTTGGAATGACTACCCCAAGGTCATTGCACTGACCTACAGCGCGGATAGCGTTCCAGATCCCCAGGAAGAGCCGCCGTCACGCGCCCGCGAGCTCGTAGCTTCCAACAAGACCGGAGGCTTCGGCAGTGCCAGGACCAGCTTGCATGCCTACTTCTACCAGGTCGCGCGAGCACTTCACGATGCAGATAACCCACGAACCACGAACAACCCCAACTTCCAACAAGGATTCGAAGATGCCATTGCCTTCAATCGAATCTTGCAGGCGCTTCTATCCGCCGAGATCGAGCCCGATGTCGACAAGCACGGGGGGGTAGTCCCTCACTTCCGGAAGCGACTTTTCCAGCCAGATGAACTCTCCGAGGGAGAGGCCATTCTGGCCGTCTGGGCAATCTTGCTGCATCGGCAGAGGGAATGGCTCCAAGACGCCTGCGTACTGATCGATGAGCCTGAAAACCACCTACACCCAGACGTGTGCATCCGAGCGCTCTTCGCATTACGGAACGACATTCTCGGCCCGGGAGGACAGATCTGGCTAGCGACACACTCCATTCCCCTCATCGCCTACGCGGGCATGGAGTCTGTTTATTTCGTGGACCACGGCTCTATCGAGTACGCCGGCAACAAGATCGAAAAAGTCATTGATCGGCTCCTGGGCGGAGAGCAGGGTCGCGCCAGGCTCCACACGTTCATCTCCGATGCGGAGGAGATGGCCTTCGATGTCTTCGCGGCCCAGTGCTTACTCCCACCCGACGTGGCGAGTGCCCGAGAGAAAGATCCGCAGCAGGAACAGATGGTGGGCATTGCTTCGAAGATCGGAGCGCACAAGGAGAATGTCCGTATCCTGGACTTCGCGGCTGGCCGTGGCCGTCTTGCCGCCGCGCTGAAGCAGGCGGGTCTCGCGACCAATCGCAAGTTCACCTATTACGCCTTCAACGACGCGCGATTCTCCAAGAAGGAGGAGCTCCAGGAGTGCACGCAGCACATCCGCCAGCTCGAGCTGCCCCTCCCGCCCGAGAACTACCTCGTCGACAGCCTCTACAAGCTCACGGGCCCAGGCTCGGAGCCGATGGATCTCGTCGTGATGTGCAACGTGCTCCACGAGATTCCCGTGGACGACTGGCAGCGGTGCTTCGCCGATATCGTTGAGGTCCTCGCCGAGGATGGGAAACTCGTCATCCTCGAGGATCAGCTCCCCAATGTCGGGGAACTGCCTCATGAAAATGGCTACGTCATCCTGGACGAGTTCGCGCTCAAGGAACTCTTCAACTCACGGAGCGCGGTAATGGCCCTCCACTCGGAACAGGACGCCCGACTGACGGCCTTCGCCATCACCCGATCGGCCCTGAAGCAGGTCACTTCCGAGACCATCGGAAAGGCCCTCGGGAAGGTGATGCGGCGAGCCCGTGAGGAAATCCGGAGGATCCGCGCGGTCAGCATGAACGAACGCACGTACCAACTCGGACGCAGGCACGCGCACTTCACCATGCTCTACGCCAACGCCCAGCTCGCCCTGGAGAAATACCCGGAGAGTGGACGCGGGTGATGAACGCCGCGCCCGACAACCTCCCCTGAGCACTCCGGCGCCGCTCAGAAGTCGTCCACGGGATCCGGGTACACCTCTTCCTCGTCCTCCTCCTGGGCTGGGGCGGCGTTGCGGCCGCGGCCCTTGGGCTCGGGGGCGGGCTCGGGAGCGCCCTCGGGGCCCACCACGTACCACTGCCGGCCCTGCTGCACGCGCTTGAGCAGCCCAGCGTGCTCCAGGGCCGCCAGCATCTTGGTGAACGAGGAGAAGCCGTGGTCGCGCTCGTCGAAGTCCGGCTCCTTGCGCACGATGGCTTCCTTGATGGCCGACGGATTGAGCGTGCCCGTGGTGCGTGCGAGCAGCCGCTGCACCACCTCCACGACGCTCTCGGGCAGCTCGCCCTTCTGCGCCTCGGCCTTGCCCTTGGCGCCCTGGGCCTGCTCCTTGCCCGAGCGCTCCTGCCCCTTGGCATCCTTGCCGTGCTTGCGGCCGCGCGGGCCCTCCTCCTCGTGGCCGCGCTTCTCCTTGTCCTTCTCGGCGCGGGTGCGCGGGCGCAGGTAGATGAACTCGTCGCAGGCCTTCACGAAGAGGGGGCTGGTGGCCTCCTTCACCGCGAGCCCGATGAGCTGCTTGCCGTTCTCGCGCAGCTTGTAGGCGAGCGGGCAGAAGTCGCTGTCGCCCGAGGCGATGGCGAAGGTGTCGATGTGCTCGCGCGCGTAGCACAGCTCGAGCGCGTCGATGACCAGGCGCATGTCCGCGCCGTTCTTCCCCGAGCGCGTCGAGGGGGGCACGTCGATGAGCTCGACGCCGAACTCGTGGAGGTTGCCCTTGGCCTCCTTGAAGCGGGACCAGTCGCAGTAGGCGCGGCGGAACACCACCTTGCCGCGCTCGAGCAGGCGGTCCATGGCCGGCTGCAGGTCGAAGCTGCCGGCGGAGAACCCGGTGTTCGTCACCAGGTTCTCGAAATCGAGGAACAGCGCGATGCGGTGCTCGGTCTTTGAATCCAGATGGACCTCGGAGAAACGTGCCGCCCTGGCGGCTGGGAGAGGGAGCGCTCGCTCGGAGACTAGCCCGGCGCGCGACTCCTGGGCGCTACCCTACTCCCAACCCGCTCCCCTGCCTGCAACTTCCTGGAGAATCAGCGCCCGGGTGTCCCGCAGAAGCGCTCCAGCCGCGCGAGCGCCTCGGGCAGGTTGGTGCGGCCGAAGCCCAGCCGGAAGTGGTTGCCCGGGAAGTCATACACGTCGCCGGGCAGCAGCAGCACGCCCTCCGTCTCCACGAGGCGCTGGCAGAATTCGGCCACCGGCATGCCGGTGAGCAGCTGGGGAAAGGCCACGCTGCCAGCCCTGGGGCGCACCCAGCGGAAGGTGTCCGCGCGCCGGGCGAAGAAGGCGTCGAGCAGCGCGAGGTTGCGGGTGAGGATGTCGCGGCTGCGGGCCAGCACGCGCTCGCGGGCGCGCAGGGCAATCAAAGACAGGATTTCGCTCGGGGCCGCGTTGCAGATGGTCGTGTAGTCCTTGTACGCGGCGCACCGGGCGAGCAGCGAGGTGTCGCGGAGCGCGAGCCACCCCACGCGCAGCCCCGCGAGCCCGAAGGTCTTGGACATGACGCCCAGGCTCACCCCGCGCGCGGACAGCTCCACGGCGGCGGGCAGGGTGTCGCGCGGGTCGAGCTCGAGCATCCGGTACACCTCGTCGGACAGCACGTATGCGCCCCGCTCCTCGGCGAGCGCGAACAGGCCCTTCCACGTCTCCGGGTCCGGCATGGCGCCGGTGGGATTGTGGGGGAAGTTGACCACGATGAGCTTCGTGTCCGGCCGCAGCTCGCGCTTCAGCGCCTCGAGGTCCAGCCGCCAGCCGTCCTCCTCGTGCAGGCGCAGCAGCGACACGTCGGCGCCCGTGGCGCGCGCCACCTCGTGGAGCGACTGGTAGCCCGGCCACGTCACCACCGCGTGGTCCCCGGGCCCGAGCAGCACGTTCATCAGGACGAAGAGGGCCTCCTGCGCTCCGCCGAACGTGAGCACGTGCTCGGGAGCGGCGCCGCGGTAGAGCCGGGCAATCTCCTCGCGCAGCACCGGCAGGCCGTTGGTTTCCGTGTAGCCGAGCGACAGGTTCTCCCAGCGCTCGCGCGCGTCCGCGTCCGCCAGCGCGAGCAGCTCGCTCATGCGCCAGCCCTGGATGTCCGAGGAGCACAGCAGGTACGGCGCGCTGAATTCCCACTTCGCGAAGTAGCGCTCGAGCTTGAAATCCGGAATCCGCATGGCGCCTTCTACCGTGAGCCGAGCAGCTTCTCGAAGAACGCCGACTTCTCCTCGCGGTAGGCCTCCATGGACCCGCCCTCCCACTTCGCCTTCAGCGCGTCGTACTCCGCCACCCACTCCGGGTGCTCCAGCAGCCGGTCTCTCGCTCGCGAGAAGAAGTCACGGCTCCCGCCCATCGCCGTGAGCTGGATTCCCAGGGGCACTGGCAGCGACTCGTCGTGGAAGCTCGCGAACTCCGGCGTTCGGTCGCTCCCCTCGTTCCTCGCGTAGTGCCGCGCCAGGACCGCGTCCGCTTCCACGAAGCGCTCGGCGGGCACCCGCACCTGGATGTCGAGGTCTCCCTTCGTCCTCGCTCCGGGGATGGCCGTGCCCCCCACGTGCTGGACGTCCGCGTACGGCAGCAGCGAGGACAGCCGCGCGTGGTGCTCGCGAAAGGCGGCTTCCGCTCGCTCGCGGACCTGCGCATGGGGGAGGAATCGGACGGTCTCCATCGTGCCCGCGACGGTAGCGAAGCGCGTGATATGGGGGAATAACCCACTCCCCCGCTTGTACGGGCGCCCGCCCTCCGCCCCCGGAACAGGCTCGCGGAGTGGCTCATCCCAACAGGTGAACATGCGTCTTCTGAAAGTCGTCCTCGCAGCCGCCGTCTTCCCCCTCACCGCGGCTGCACAGCCACAGACCACGGCGCAGCGCGGCATCGAGGTCGGAGATCTCAACCGCACCGTGGATCCGTGCTCGGACTTCTACGAGTACGCCAACGGGCAGTGGCGCGCCAGCAATCCCATCCCGCCCTCCATGGTGCGCTGGAGCCGCCGCTTCGCCTCGGGCGAGCTCGCCAAGGAGCAGCTCAAGGGCATCCTCGAGGAGGTCTCCGCCAGGAAGGACTGGCCCGCCGCCAGCGTCGAGCAACTGATTGGCGACCACTACGCCTCGTGCATGGACGAGGCCCGCCTCGACTCGCTCGGCATCAAGCCCCTCGCGCCGTTGCTCAAGGAGCTCGACGGAATGAAGAGCGCCGCGGACGTGCAGAAGATGATCCGCCGCTTCAACGAGCTGCGCATCCCCGTGCCCTTCGGGCTGAGCGCCGCCTCCGACAATCACAACCCGAGCCAGATGCTCGCCGACGTCTGGGCGGCCGGCATCGGCCTGCCGGACCGCGACTACTACGTGAGCGCCGAGCAGCGCTTCAAGGACGCGCGGGAGCAGTACCTCGTCCACATCGCGAACACCTTCAAGCTCGCGGGCAACTACCCCGAGTCCGCCGAGGCGGCGGCCAGGACGGTGCTCGCCTTCGAGACGAAGCTCGCGGAGGCCTCGCTGGATAACGTGGCGCTGCGCGACCCGCAGGCCACCGACCACCCCACCCCCTTCGCCGAGCTGCGCAAGCTCACGCCGCACTTCGACTGGGCCTCCTACTTCCAGGGCGCGAAGCTGCCCAAGGGCAAGCTCAACGTGCAGGAGCCGAAGTTCCTCCAGGAGGTGGACCGTCAGCTCCAGCAGACCTCGCTGGCGGACTGGAAGACGTACCTCAAGTGGCACCTGCTCCATGCGGCGTCCGACTCGCTGTCCACGCCCTTCCAGCAGGAGCGCTTCAGCTTCTATGACCAGTACCTCGGGGGCGCGAAGGAGCAGAAGCCCCGGTGGAAGCGCTGCGTGGAGTCCACGGACCAGCTGCTCGGCGAGGCGCTCGGCCGCAAGTACACCGAGAAGTATTTCCCTCCCGCGGCCAAGGCCCGCATGCAGGACCTGGTGAAGAACCTGCTCGCCGCCATGGGCGACAGCATCCGCGGCCTCGAGTGGATGGGCCCCGAGACGAAGCAGAAGGCGCTCGAGAAGCTCTCCACCTTCAATCCGAAGATTGGCTATCCGGACAAGTGGAAGGACTACAGCCGCGTGAAGGTGCGCCGCGACGCGTTCTGGTCCAACGTGATGGCCGGCCGCCAGTTCAACGCCGCCGATGACTGGAGCCAGATTGGCAAGGCCGCGGACCGGGGCCGCTGGGGCATGACGCCTCCCACCTCGAATGCCTATTACAACCCGCTGCTCAATGAGATCGTGTTCCCCGCCGGCATCCTCCAGCCGCCCGCGTTCAGCATGGACGCCTCGGACGCGGTGAACTACGGCGCCATCGGCGTGGTGATCGGCCATGAAATCAGCCACGGCTTCGATGACCAGGGCGCGCAGTACGATGCGCAGGGCCGCCTCGACAACTGGTGGACCGGCGAGGATCTGAAGAAGTTCCAGGCGCGTGGCCAGTGCGTGGTGGAGCAGTTCGACAACTACTTCATCGAGCCGGGCCTGCACCACAACGGCAAGCTCGTGCTGGGCGAGAGCATCGGCGACCTGGCGGGGGCGCGCATCGCGTACCTGGCCTTCAAGAAGTCGCAGCAGGGCAAGCCCGAGGCCCCCAGCGTGGATGGCTTCACGCCGGACCAGCAGTTCTTCATCGCCTGGGGCCAGTTCCGCGGCGACGCCCTCCGCCCCGAGACGCAGCGGCTGATGATTCAGAGCGACCCGCACCCGACGGGCAAGTACCGCGTGATTGGCCCGCTCTCGAACCTGCCCGAGTTCCAGAAGGCCTTCAGCTGCAAGCCGGACTCGGAGATGGTGCGTCCGGCCGACAAGCGCTGCGAGATCTGGTAGCCCAGCGCGCCCCGCCGGCCTCCGGTCGCACTTCGCGCCAACTGGTCCGATGGTCGTACCAGTTGCTCGCGAACCGAACCGGCGGGGCCCCCCTGCTCGAGCTCTGTCCGGCGCCCTGTCTGGGATTGCGCCGGACGGCTCAGCGCTCGAGCTGCATTTCGTCGAGCTGGATGGTGTGGCCGTCGCCCGTGAGCGGCTGGAGCGCGAGCCCGCGCACGGCCGAGAGGGAAAGCCCGTCATTGGGCGCCCCCGCCGGCTGCCAGTCCGTGCGCCGCGTGAAGGAGCTCATCGGCACGCGCAGGTACTTCCACCCCACGAAGTCGTCCTGGAACTTGTACTCGAAGCGCTCGGCCGTGTCGGCGTTCGAGCCGTTGTCCCTCAATTCCAGACGGAAGGTGTCGCGAGTCGCGGTGCCCCGGAACCAGAAGTTCAGGGAGCGCACCCCGCTCCAGTCCTGGGGCGCCGCGAAGGTGCGCGCGATGAGCGCCTGCCCCGAGGCCACCGAGTACTCCAGCACCAGCGCCTTGTTGATGTGCCCCAGATCGAAGACCCAGGTGTTGAGCCTCGCGCTCGTCTCCGCGACGGCGGGCCAGTTCTCCTGCACCTCGAAGTCGTCCAGCACCTCGGTGGTCGAGGCGGGGCCGTAGCGGATGCCCTCGGCGGAGGAGGCCAGCGGCGTCCCCGGGTAGTCGAAGTGGCCCATCCAGGATTCGGTCGAAGGGCCGACGCCGGGCCAGAAGTTCATGACGATGCGTCCCGGCACCGAGGGCAGCGCCCCGTTCGAGTCGAGCTCGGAGTGCACGCGCTTGCCGTCGACGTACCAGTGGATGGCCGAGCGCGTCCATTCGACGCCATAGGTGTGGAAGGCCTCCGAGGCGTCGAAGGGCAGGTCGATGAGCGTGTCGTGCCGCGTCTTGGTGGTGAGGTAGTCGGTGAGGTAGTTCACCTGGAGGCGCTTCGTGTTCGCCCCGAGGATCGACATGTCGATCTCATCCCAGCGCGAATTGTCGCCCGGGCCCGTGACGATGGAGAAGGCCGTCAGGGTGCCCGGGGCGCGCGCGGGCTTCATCCGCACCTCGTAGCGCCCGTAGCCGTAGTAGCGGGTGGAGGCGACCTCGCCCGAGGCGTAGGGTCGGCCCGAACACCCGCCCGGGCACGACGCGGTGTCGAGCCGCAGGTTCATCGTCCCGCCGGAGAAGACCACGTGGTCCGCGCGCCAGCCCGCGTTGAAGTCCTCGCTGCTGGCCCACCCATCCGAGCGGCGCCAGCGCGCGTCGTTGAAGGCGTCGAAGGGCTCGTCGAAGGACAGGGGGCCGTTCACCCACGCGAGCGAGGGAGGCGCTCCGACGTCGACGGTGGTACCGCCTCCGCCGCCACCGCCGCCGCCGGGGACACCGCCGCCGCCGGGGACACCGCCGAGGGTGTCTCCTCCGGGCGGGTTGATGTAACAGCCCGCCAGCGACAGGCCGAGCGCCAGCAGCCCCCAGTTCACGTTGCGAGCCATGTGTCGCGCCTTCCTCTTGAGGAGTGTGGCGGCGATTCTACCCCGGAAAAGGGGGAAGCGTGGCGGCCCGGGGTTTCCCGGGCCTCGCCATCGACACCCCGCCCCATGGCACGCTCAGCCGCTCGCCTGGCACGACGCCCGCGCCGCGGGCCTCACTTGAGGAACAGCAGCGCCAGCAGCCCCACCACCAGCAGCACCGCGCCCACCACCAGCAGCACCTTGGCCACCGACACCGGCGCCTCGCCCAGCACCACGCCCGCGTCCTGCCCGTGCACCACCACCCGGTACGCCTTGCCCCGGTAGCGGTACGCCAGCACGTACGCCGGCAGTGCGTAGCGCTTCGTCTCCAGGCTGGAGAGCACCACCGCCACGTGCACGTTGCGGTGCCGCCGGCCCGGAATGCACGTGCGCTCCACCTGCTCGCGCGCCTCCGTCTCCACCGCCTCCAATATCTGTCGCCGCGCCCCCGAGCGCGTCACGTCGAAGCGCTCCACCTGCGCGTCCTCGGGCCCCCGCTGCGCCGCCTCCGCGCTCGCGAGCTGGTACGCGCCCGCGAGCTTCTCGCACTCCTCCTCCGTCAGGCCTCGCGACGCCGACACGAGGATGTCCTGGAACGTCATGTCCTGGGTGCCCGCGTGCGGCGCCCACTGCGAGCGCCCACTCCCCGCGTCCGAGTCCGCCGCCCAGCTCACCCGCGCCCCCGCGCTGAAGCCCCACGCCGGCCACCACATGGGCCGCAGCGACTCGAGCGCCGCCGACTCCGCCAGGTCCGACGGCCGGAAGAAGCTCTTGCGCGCCAGGAAGCCACTGAGCGCCTGCCGCGCCGCCACCGGCTCCAGCGTGAAGGGCAGGAAGACTTCCGCCTGCTCCAGCGGGTCCGCCGTCGTCTCCACGTGCATCACCGACGCGCAGAAGGCGCACCGCGGCGCCTTCACCTCCGCCGAGTACTCCAGCGAGGCCCCGCACGTGTCGCAGCGCACCACCTTCGCCTGCTCCCTCACCGCCGGCAGCACGCCCTGCTCGCGCGGCGCCCCCACCGCCAGCCCGCAGATGGGGCAGCGCAAATCCCCCACCTCCAGCGCGCTCCCGCACCGCGAGCACCCCGTCACCGCCAGCGCCGTCATCGGTGGCCTCCGTGGTTCATCAGCAGGTACACCGCCGCCCCCAGCGCCAGCACCGCCAGCACCGTCAGCGCCACCTTCACCCAGGAGAGGGGCACCTGGCCGAACACCTCGCCCGTCTGCCCATTCACCACCACCCGCAGTGGCGGCTTGTGCTCGTCATAGCGCGCCGCCAGCACCCAGACGGGCACCAGGCACACGTCCAGCGACTCCGACTCCAGCCGCGTCTGGTGTTGCAGCTCCCGGTGCGAGTCCCCCGGCAGGAAGGCCTCCAGCCTCCGGGCCACCTTCGCCACCGTCTCCTCGCGCGCCAGCTTCAGGCACTCCTCGCGCGAGAGCGACGGCTCCTCCGCCACCCACCCGGCCACCAGCGCCGGCTCGTAGCGCGCCAGCACCCTCAAGTCGAAGGGCTCCAGCGCCTCCAGCTCCGCGTTGGACAGGCCCCGCGAGGCCGTCACCAGCACGTCCGGCACGTACTCGGCGTGCTCGCCGCGCAGCGGGCGCCACTCCGTCTTCGTCACGGTGCGCGTCTTCGTCACCGTCTTCCCGTTCTCCGTCGCCGTGTACGTCTCCGTCTCGGTGTAGTCCTCCCCGATGGAGGCGCTGTAGCGGCTCGTGGCGAGCGCGCTGTAGAGGTACGCCGGCACGTACACGCCCCGCACCTCCCGCAGCGAGGCGCGCTTGAGCCCCGAGTGGCTCCACGGGTTGCGCGTGCGCAGCCAGTGCTTCACCCGCTCGCCCGCCGCCGGGTGCGTCAGCGCGAAGCCCAGCGCGAAGGTGGGTGCCGGCCGGTCCACGCTCGGCGGCCGCTCCACCACCGAGGGCGCCGCGCAGTACGGACACACCGTCGTGCGCAGCTCCTGCGCCACCACGAGCTCCGCTCCACATGATTGGCACCGTAAGTTCATCTCCACCTTCTCCCGGGCATGAGTCGGACCCCCGCCTTACCATCTCATTCCGCTCAACATTCACGCGGAGTTGTTGTACATCCGCCCACCCTTGCTCCGATTTCACCCCATCACCTCCCAGGACGGAGTGTCTCTGTCCTTCACCCCCCACCTCGCGGCGCCCGGCCATGAGCCGTCGCGCATCAGCGTCGACAGCGGCCAGTGGCCCCTGCTCGTGGTGAAGCTCGGCCACGGCGCCACGCGGCAGGAGCTGGAGGCGTACCTGGCGGCCCGGGCCGCGAGTCTGCAGCGGCGCGAGCCCCACGTGTGCATCATCGACGCGCGCGAGGTGGACATGGCCCCGCCCCAGCTGCGCCAGCGCTACACCGACTGGCTGGCCGAGCACGAGGCCTCGCTGCGCCAGTGGGTGCTGGGCACCGCCTACATCCTCCATTCACCCGCGGTGCGGATGATGATGAGCGTCATCCGCCACTTCGGGCGCCTCACCACGCCCTTCGTCGTCACCACCACGATGCAGCCCGCGGCCACCTGGGCCTCCGAGCGCCTGCAGGAGGCGGGGCTCGCCCCGGCCGCCACGCGCGTGCGCGCGCAGTACGCCATCGCCGCGAGCTGAGCCCGGCCCCCAGGGGAAGCCCCCGGAGGAAACCCCTATGCTCGCCCCCGGAGAAACGGAGGCGCCTGGGGATGACTGCCGCCAGTGACATTCAGTTCGACGACTCCGTGTGGCCCCTGGTGCGGGTGCGGTTCCTGGGTGTGCCCACCACGCCCCAGGTGGAGGCGAACCTGGCGCGGATGACGGCCGCCCTGGAGCGGGGGGAGCGCCACGTCTACGTGTTCGACGCGGGCGGGATGACGGGCGTGGGCCCGGCCGAGCAGCGCCACCTGCAGGCCGCGTGGCTGAAGCAGCACGACGCGCGGCTGCGAGCGCTGGTGCTGGGCGTCGCCTTCGTCATCCACTCGCCGCTCGTCCGGCTGGGGGTGAGCATCGTCATGCACCTGCGGCCCCTCCCCGGGCCCTACCTCATGGCCGCGACGCTGGAGGAGGCGGTGGCCTGGGCAACGGAGCGCCTGGCCAGGGACGGCCACGGCCAGGCGGGGTGAGGCGCGTCCCAGCGGGCCCCCGCGGGTGCCATCTTCCCAGTTGCATCCCCGGCGCACGGCGGGAAGAGTGCAGGCCCGTCCCTCCCGCCCTCGGAGCCCGCGCCATGCCGCACCCGTCCCCCCCCGTCATCGGCATCATCGGAGGCAGCGGCCTCTATCAAATCGACGGCCTGCGGGACGTCGTCTGGCGCAAGGTGGCCTCGCCCTTCGGCGAGCCCTCGGATGAGCTGTGCTTCGGCACGCTCGAGGGCACGCGGGTGGTGTTCCTGCCACGCCATGGCCGGGGCCACCGGCTCGCGCCGTCGGACATCAACTTCCGCGCGAACCTCGACGTGCTCAAGCGGGCGGGGGTGACGGACGTGCTCTCGGTGTCGGCGGTGGGCAGCCTGCGCGAGGACCTGCCCCCGGGCACCTTCGTGGTGGTGGACCAGTTCATCGACCGGACGTTCGCGCGCACGAAGAGCTTCTTCGGCACGGGCTGCGTGGCGCACGTGTCCATGGCGAAGCCGGTGTGCTCGCGGCTGGGGGACGCGGTGATGGGGGCCCTCCAGGGGTTGGGGATTGCCTCGAAGCGGGGCGGCACGTACCTGGTGATGGAGGGCCCGCAGTTCTCCACGCAGGCCGAGAGCGAGCTGTACCGGAGCTGGGGCTGTAGCGTGATTGGGATGACGAACATGCCCGAGGCGAAGCTCGCCCGGGAGGCGGAGCTCTGCTACGCGACGGTGGCGATGGTGACGGACTTCGACTGCTGGCATCCGGGCCACGACGCCGTCACGGTGGACCAGGTCCTCTCGGTGCTGATGGCCAACGCGGGCAAGGCGCGGGCGCTGGTGAAGAGCGTGGTGCCCCGGCTGAGCGGGCACGAGGGCCCCTGCCGGCAGGGCTGCCAGACGGCGCTCGACCATGCCCTCATCACCGCGCCCGAGGTGAGAGACAGGGCGCTGCTCGAGAAGCTGGACGCGGTGGGAGGCCGGGTCCTCGAGCGCCAGGCCCCCTAGACGCCCACCGTTCCGGGGTGAGGGTACGGGCCCACCCGTGTTCTCCTCCCGTTCATCCACTTGCGAGGAGACGCATGAAGGTCCACGGAAAGCCGACACGCACCCTCTGGGTCGAGGCCGACGGGAAGTCCATCGGCATCATCGACCAGACGCGCCTGCCCCACGCCTTCGCGACGCTGCGGCTCACGACACTGGAGGAGACGGCGCACGCCATCCGGTCCATGCAGGTGCGAGGGGCGCCGCTCATCGGGGCGACGGCGGCGTACGGGGTGTGCCTGGCGCTGCGGGAGGACGCCTCGGACGTGGCGCTCGAGCGGGCTTGCATGCACCTGCAGGCCACGCGGCCCACGGCGGTGAACCTGCGCTGGGCGCTCGACGAGATGCGCCACGCGCTGCGCCCGCTGCCCGCCTCCGAGCGGCTCGCGGCGGGGTACGCGAGGGCCGCGGCGCTGTGCGACGAGGACGTGGCCATCAACCGGGCCATTGGCGGGCACGGGTTGGGGCTCCTCGAGTCGGCGTGGGCGCGCAAGGGCCAGCGGGGCCGGGTGAACGTGCTGACGCACTGCAATGCGGGCTGGCTGGCGACGGTGGACTGGGGCACGGCGCTCGCGCCCATCTACCTGGCGCACGAGCAGGGCATTCCCGTGCACGTCTGGGTGGACGAGACGCGGCCGCGCAACCAGGGCGCGAGCCTGACGGCGTGGGAGCTGGGGCAGCACGGGGTGCCGCACACGGTCATCGCCGACAACGTGGGAGGCCACCTCATGCAGCACGGCGAGGTGGACCTGTGCATCGTGGGGACGGACCGCACCACGGCCCGGGGCGACGTGGCGAACAAGATTGGCACGTACCTCAAGGCGCTGGCGGCGAAGGACAACGGGGTGCCCTTCTACGTGGCGCTGCCCTCGCCCACCATCGACTGGACGCTGGAGGACGGGGTGCGCGACATCCCCATCGAGCAGCGCGACGGCCGCGAGCTCACGGACGTGAGTGGACGGCTGCCCTCGGGCGAGGTGGTGACGGTGCGGGTGACGCCGGAGGGCAGCGCGGTGGCCAACTACGGCTTCGACGTGACGCCGGCGCGGCTGGTGACGGCGCTGGTGACGGAGCGGGGCGTGTGCGCGGCCTCGAGCGAGGGCTTGCTGTCGCTCTTCCCCGAGCGGCGGCCGGCGCGAGACACGGGGACATGAGTGGACGGGAGCACCTGGCGCTGCGCGAGGAGCTGATTGCCACGGCGCGGAAGATGAACGCCTCGGGGCTGAACCAGGGCACGAGCGGCAACCTGAGCCAGCGGGTGGAGGGGGGCTTCCTGCTGACGCCCACGGGGATGGACTACGACACCCTGGAGCCAGAGGACCTCGTCCTGATGCGGATGGATGGGAGCCACGAGGGGCGGCGGGCGCCGTCGTCCGAGTGGCGCTTCCACCGGGACGTGCTGGCGAGCAGGCCCGAGGTGGGGGCGGTGCTGCACGCGCACGCGATGTTCTGCACGACGCTGGCGTGCCTGCACCGAAGCATCCCGCCGTTCCACTACATGGTGGCGAAGGCGGGGGGAGCGGACATCCGGTGCGCGCCGTACGCGACGTTTGGCACGGAGGAGCTGTCGCGCCACGCGCTGGAGGCGCTGGAGGGACGCAAGGCGTGCCTGCTGGCGAACCACGGGATGCTGGCGTTGGGCAGGACTCTGGCGGACGCCTTCAAGCTGGCGGTGGAGGTGGAGACGCTGGCGGCCATGTACTGGCGCGCGCTGCAGGTGGGCGAGCCCGTGCTGCTCGACGCGGCGGAGATGGCGAAGGTGCTCGAGAAGTTCAAGACGTACGGCCAGCAGCCGAAGCCGCGGTCCCATGGATGATCCGCGAGAGCTGCTACGCAAGGCCTTCCCGAGCTACGGGCCAGACTGGGATGCGGCCATCGACGCGGGCGTGGATGTCTGCCTGCTCGAGGAGAATCTCCGCCTCACGGTCACCGAGCGGCTCGAGCAGTTGCAACGCATGACGGAGCTGTACGAAGCCCCGCGCCCCAAGAGCGCCGACGACGCTGTCACGGACTCCTGAGCTTCTCCGCCTCACCCCTCTCCGGTCGCGTTCTCGCCGGTCCGGTCCGACCATCGGACCAGTCGCTGAAAAATCGTCCCCGGCCGGCCTCCCGGTGATGCCCTCCCACAGAGGGTGGAAAGGCCTGTCTCGCGTCGGGTTCTGGCCCCCATTTCATGTCAGACCCATCCGTTAATGTCTTCACATCACGACGCCAAAGAGAGGCACTCAATGGACGCACTCAAGGAGTCACCTCACGTGTCGGTGAACAAGCTGGGGCGCTACCTCACGGCCACGCCCGCGCTGCGCAAGCGGCTCATCGACAACCAGAAGCACCCGCCGAACCCCCAGTACCTGCGCTACCCCGAGGCCGCCCAGGCCATCACCGACTTTCTCTGCCGCGGCCAGGACGAGTCCCTGCTGCGCCAGCACCAGCACCGGCTCGCCACCACCGTCTTCGAGCAGGAGTTCGACGCGCACCGCGCCCAGCTGTGCCTCGAGGCCATCGAGCACTACCGCCAGTTCCACCCGCGCCTGGGCCTGCGGGGCGTGGTCGCCAGCGAGGTGGGCCATGAGCCGCCCCCGCTCGAGATGGCGGGCGTCTCCATCCGCGTCTGGCCCCAGGTGGTGCTCCAGTCGGTGGACCGGCACGGCCACAACAAGGTCGGGGTGATGAAGCTGTACTTCTCCAAGCACCACCCGCTGGACGAGCGCTCGGGGCAGTATATCGCCACCCTGTTGCAGGCCTTCGCCGAGCAGCACCTGGCGCCGCTGGGGCCCGTGGAGCCGCGGTTGGTGCGCGTGGTGGACGTGTTCGCCGGGCGCGAGTACCTCGCCCCCAAGGCCCGCGCCCGCCGCCTGTGCGACGTGCAGCACGCGTGCGAGGAGATCGCCGCCCGTTGGCCCGTGCAGTAATGGACGCCCGGCCCGCCACGTGGGGGGACGTGCGCCCGGCGGCGCCCCTTGTGGCGAGGGGGCCCCGTCGTTAAGACTCCTGCTCTACACGACACGACGGGAGGGGCGACGGCCTTGCTGGACGCACTGTGGGAACGGCGGGCGCTGCTCGTCTCGGGAAAGGGGGGCGTGGGCAAGACGACCGTGGCGGCGGCGCTCGCGCGCGCGGCGGTGGCCTCGGGCAAACGGGTGCTGCTCGCCGAGGTGGAGCTGGCCTCCGAGCCAGAGGACGGCCCCTCGCCCCTGGCCGCCATGGTGGGCACGCGCGCCTCCGGCCCCTCCGTCACCGAGGTGTCCCCGGGCCTGTCCTTCGTCCGCCTGTCCGCCCTGGAGGGCCAGCGCCTCTTCCTCCAGGAGGTGCTGCCCCTGCGCCTCATGGCCGACGCCGCCATGCGCACCCGCGCCCTGCGCCGCTTCCTCGAGGCCGCCCCCGCCCTGCGCGAGATGGGCGTCCTCTTCCAGATGCTCCACTTCATCCGCCGCACCCGGCCGGATGGCAGCCCCCTCTACCCGCTGTGCATCCTGGATCTGCCCGCCACCGGCCACGCGCTCGCCATCGCCTCGCTGCCGGACACGCTGCTGTCCGTCATGCCCGGTGGGCCCGTGGGCCGCGCGGTGCGCGAGGGGCTCGCGCTGCTCAGGGAGCCGCGTCTCACCGGCGCCCTGCTCGTCACCCTGCCGGAGCCGCTGCCGGTGAGCGAGACGCTGGAGCTGTCCACCGCCATCCAGCGCCACCGCATCCCCATCGCCGCGGGCGTGCTCAACCGCATGCCGGAAAACCCCTTCTCGCCGGACGGGCGGGCCGCCGTGGAGCGGCTGCTCGGCGAGCACGGGCCACACCTCGGACAGCGCGCGCTGGGGCGGTTGGACAGGGCCCGGGCGGCGGAGGCCCGGCTCGTGGGCAACCTGCCGGCCCCGCTGCTCACCGTGCCCGAGCTGCCCGCCGTGGGCCGGGAGCTGGTGGACCGGCTCGCCACGCACCTCACCCGTCCCGCTTCCCCTGGAGCGCCCTCGCACGCGGGCGCCGGAGTCCGGCCATGAGCCTGCAGCCGCTGCTGCGCGAGAAGCGCGTCCTCGTGCTGTGTGGCGCGGGGGGCGTGGGCAAGACGACGACGGCGGCGGCGCTCGGCGTGGCGGCGGCGCGCGCGGGCCGCAAGGTGCTGGTGCTCACCATCGACCCGGCGCGGCGGCTCGCCGAGGCCATGGGCATGCCCGAGGGCGGCGCCGAGCCCACCCCCATTCCCCCCGAGCGCCTGCACGCGGGCCACGCGCCCGGCCCGGGCCAGCTGCACGTGTGGATGTTGGACCCGCGCGTCGTCTTCGAGCGCTTCGTGCGGCGGCTGTCGCCCACCCCCGAGGCGGCGCGCACCATCCTGGACAACCGCCTCTACCGCTTCCTGTCGGACCTGGTGGCGGGCATGCAGGAGTACGCCGCGGCCGAGGCGCTGGACAACTTCCTCGACGAGGGCCGCTACGAGCTCATCGTCCTCGACACGCCGCCGAGCCGCCACGCGCTGGACTTCCTGGAGGCGCCGGGCCGGCTGGCGCGCTTCCTGGATGACCGCATCGTCTCGCTCTTCCTGCCGGAGGAGAAGGTGCGCGGGGGCCGGCTGTGGCGCAAGACGTCGCAGCTGGTGGGCAGCGTGCTGGGAGGCATCTTCGGCGAGGGCTTCACCCAGGAGATGCGCACGTTCCTCGGGGCCTTCAGCGGGCTGTTCTCGGGCATCCGGCTGCGGGCGGACCGGCTGCGCGCGCGGTTGAGCTCGCCGGACGCGGCCTTCCTGCTGGTGACCTCGCCGGAGGCGGCCTCGCTGGAGGAGGCGTCCTACTTCCGGGACATGCTGCGCGAGAAGGGGCTGCCCTTCGCCGGCTTCGTGCTCAACCGCAGCTGGGCGCGCGAGGACGGGCTGTCCTCGCCCGAGGCGCTGCTGCGGCACGTGGAGGACGACACGGCGCGCGGAGGCGTGGAGGCCCTCATCGGCCTGGCGGACCAGGAGCGCGTCCGCGCCGAGGCGCACCGGGGACTGCTGCGGCGGCTCGCGGAGAAGCTGCCGGCGGGCGCCGTGGCGGTGGCCGCGCCCGAGGCCGGCGGCGAGCTGGAGGACTTCGGCGGCCTGGTGCGGCTGGGCGAGGCGCTCGCCACCTCGTGAGCGCCCCCGGCTGAGCGCATCGTCGACCCCAGGGCAGTGCGGGTGTCCGCAGACGGGCACTCGGTGCGGGGGCGCATGCCCTCGGGCGGACAGCAGGGCCGCCCGGGCCCCGGGAGCCCCTTGGTGGGAGCCGGGAGCGTGCCGAGCCTTCGGCGTCACTTCCGACGACGACCGCAGGAGGTCTCACCCATGGCCCAGAGGCACACCGACGATGGCCGGGAGGTCCCGGCTCGCACCGCGCCGCCCAATGGCACCCACCGCGAGGCAGAGCGCGAGCGCGAACGGCGCGCCGCGGAGGCGCCCCCAGGCTCGGCCGAGCGCTCCACCTCCGATGTCACCGGCTGGAGCCCCGAGCGCGACGAGCCCCCCGAGGTCCGTCAGGGCCGCTTCCACCGCGCCGCCCGGCTGCGCCTGGCCCAGCCGCGCACCGAGGAGGGCACCCCGACCCAGGACGACACGCGCCACGACGCGGGCCCTTCGCGCCGCCACCTCCTGGGCCGCCACCGCACCGAGCCGCGCCAGGCCCGGCCCGTCACCTCCGCCGACGGCCCCTATGGCCGGGATGATCGCGCGGGGGATGACGCCGCCGGCATGGGCTCGGGGCCGCTGATGGGCGAGGAGGACCGGTACCACTCGCTGGACTCCCAGCCCCAACCGCCTCGGGAGTACCGCCCGTGGGACCGCACCGGCGCCGGCGTCTCCGAGCGGGTGCACGCCGAGGAGCGCGGCATGCGGGGCACCGGTCGCGCCTCCCACGACACGCGCGGCGGCTACGAGCAGCGGCGCTACGAGGAGCGCGAGTGGGAGGACCGTCCCGGCTCCCAGCGGCAGGGCACGGGCGAGGTGTACTCGGGGTTGGTGGGGCTGGGGCAGCAGCCGGGGCCCTCGCGCGAGGAGACGGAGCGCCGGGGAGGCCGCTGGAAGCGCGAGCCGCTGACAGCGCGCGAAATCATGACGCGCCAGGTGAAGGGCGTGCGCCTGGACAGCGGCCTGCGCGAGGTGGCGCGCGTGATGAAGGAGGAGGACTGCGGCATCGTCCCGGTGGTGGACGAGCGCGGGCGGCTGCGTGGCGTGCTCACGGACCGGGACATGGTCATCCGCACCCTGGCCGAGGGACGGCCGCCGGACACGCTGCACGCCCGGGACATCATGACGGAAGACGTGGAGGCGGTGACGCCGGACGAGGACATCCACAGCATCATCGCGCTGATGGGCCGCAGGCAGGTGCGCCGCGTGCCGGTGGTGGAGCAGGACGACCGGCTGGTGGGCATCATCTCGATGGCGGACATCGCCACCCGCGCCGACTACGACGAGGAGCTGCAGCGGGCGCTGGATCGGATTTCCGCGAGACGCTCCTTCTGGAGCCGCCTCTACTAGGGCGATTCCCTCTCCCGAGGGGAGAGGGAAACCCGCTCACGCGAAGGACACGGTGACGCCCGACGCGTCGCTCGTCACCGGGAACTGCTTGAGCGGCCCGATGGAGCCACCGGTGTCCGGCCCCTTCGTCACCTCGCCCGACCGGGTGAAGCGCGAGTCGTGGCAGGGGCACACCAGCTGCTGCCCCGCCGCGTTGAAGTCCACGGGGCACTGCTGGTGGGTGCACAGGCCATCCACCGCCGAGTACGTCCCCCCGTCGAGGGCGAAGACGAAGATGAGCCTGCCGTAGCCCCGGGGCGTGCCCTGCACCACACCGCCCACCGTCTGCAGCTGGGGGAACTGCGAGAAGGGCAGGACGACCTTTCCACCGACGACGGCGGGGAAGGCCACATCCCCGGCCGCGAAGTCGATGGTGAGCTGGCCCGTGCTGGCGTTGAAGCCCGACACGTACTTCTTCAGCGGCGCGCGCGCGGGCGGGTGCGTCACCGTGCCGTCCAGCGCGAAGCGCGAGAGGTGGCACGGGCAGATGGCCTCGCGATCCTGGAAGCCCAGGGGGCAGCCCGAGTGCGTGCAGGTGCTCGCCACCACCGCGTACTCGTCGCCGCCCGGGTGCATGATGAGCACCGGCTGCTCGCCCGGCACGCGCAGGGTGACGGCGCCGCCCTCGCGCGACAGGTCCGGGTAGCGGGCCACCTCGAGTTGCACGAGCCCCTCCCCATCCTTGCTCGCATCCAGCACCGGCGCGGGGGAGATGTCCGGAGCGCACCCGGCGAGCCCCGTCGCCGCCGCGCCCGCGCCCGCGCCCGCCAGCCCCCTGAGGAAACCCCGACGGCTGGTGCTCACTTTCCCTCCTCCTTGAGCTGGAACTTCGTCTCCAGGTCCAGCGCGTCGTCCACCGGCACCATCAGCAGGGACGGACGCTCCACCTTGAAGGCCTCGAGGCTCACCTGGAAGGTGCCCACGGCCGACACGTCCTTCGCCGAGGTGAACGTCACCTTCAGGGGAAGCTCCATCGCCTGCTTCACGCCGTGGAAGGTGAGCTGGCCCTTGAGCACCACCGTCTGCTCCGAGGGGAACGTGGTGGGCACCTTCACGCCCGTGGCCAGGCCCTTGAGCTCGACGGTGGGGAACTTCGCCGCCTCGGTGGCCTCCTTCATGTGGGCATCCCGGTTGGAGTTGCCCGAGTCGAAGTCCGCCACGTTGGCGCGCACGGCCACCTGCAGGGTGCCGTCGGGGAGCAGCCGCGCCTTGCCCTCGGCGGGGTGCGCGGTGCCCTCCACCACGTGCAGCTTGTGCTTGAGGCGGTAGGTGAGGGTGCTGTCCCCCCCCTTCACCGAGTACAGGTGCGCGCCCTCCTGGGCCAACGCGGGAGCGGACAGCAACAACGTGGCCAGGACGGCCAGGAACGAGCGTTTCATGGTGGGTGCCTCCGGGTGTCTCAACGCGTCTTCCGCCAGGGTATTCAGAAGGCGATCATCAACATGCCCGCCCCCACGGCGCCCAGGGTCGCATAGCCGAGGACCTGGTGCGCGGTGACGTACTGCACCTGCGACAGCTGGCCCTCCTGGGCGGAGCTGGCCGTCACCAGCCCGAGCACCACCTGGGTGAGCATGCCGACGGTGGCCAGGGACATGAAAATCTTGTGGAGCGTGATGGTGTCCAGCCGCAGCTCCTTCTTGAAGGGCGTGGGCGCGAGCACGCCCAAGAGGCCCGTGCCCACGAAGAGCGACGTGGAGGCAATCACCAGCCCCGCGTGCCAGCCCTTGTAGGCGCCCGTGTCCCCGCCCCCGCGGTAGCGGTCATTCAGGTTGAGCTGCCCCACGATGACGGTGGCCGTCAGCGTCGCCGCCATCGCCAGCCCCATCCCCTGGTGAAGGGTGAGCATGGTGCGGCGCTGGGCAATCGCCCGCTCCATCTCGGGGTCCATCAGCCGCGGCGACTCGGCGGACGTCTGCGAGGGCTCGAGCAGGTCGAAGTCCATCGACGGCTCCTCGGACTGCTTCACCGGAGCGTCGGAGGGTGGAGTCTCGGCCGGCTTCGCCTCGGCGGGCGGCGCCTGCGTCTCGGAGGACTGCGGGGGAGAGGACTTCGGGGAGACCTGCGTCGACTCGGCGGCCTTCTTCTTCCCCGCGGCGAATGCGCGCGAGGACGGGGCGGCCAGGAGCAGGGCCAACAGGATGGCTACGGTGCGGGACATCGCTTTCCCTCGTTCAGCAAGGAACGCGTCCCAGTATGCGCCATCACTCGCGTGGATCCATGAGAACATTCCGCGAGGCCCCTGGACTCGAGGCCTCCGCGGGAGCCGGCGCCCTCGAAACATGAGAGCCGGAGCCCCCATGTTTCGATTTGTTTCACGCCCGCGATTCTTCCCCAGCCACGGAGGAATGACGGGCGGGGGCCGCCGGTGCGCGCTCAGGCCGGCGCGGTGGCCGGAGCCTCCGAGCGCGGCGCGGTGCCCTGGGACAGCTCCTGCCCCAGCACGCGCGGATCGAAGTAGGCCTGGAAGCGCACGATGCTCTCTCCATCCCACTCGATGATGGAGACGCCCTCGTAGGCCACCGCCGCGCCGTTGTGCGCGGTGCCGTTGGACTCCCACTCGAGCGCCACCCGGTCCCCAGCCTCGATCATGTTGCGGAAGGTGGACTTCACCTGGCGCAACATGCCCTTGTACTCGCGCCAGAAGTGACGCGCGCCCTCCCGGCCCTGGAAGGTGCGGTGGGAGGCCACGTTGCTCACCTGGGCGTCCTCCCCGAAGAGCTCCACGAGGGCGTCCAGCTCGCCGTCCTCTTCCAGTCTCGCCAGTGCGTCCACGAAACGCTGCGCTCGCTCCATCGCCATTGGGGGTCCTCGCTCCCTGCGCGTGAGGGTCCTTACGAGTCGGAGGGTGCGCATGGGCTCCCCGCCGTGCCTGTTCCGCCGGCTGGACGCTCGGCGAGCCACGAGGCGGACAACCGGGCGTGCCTCCGGGCCCGGGTCCCCACCAGGCTCGGGGCCCGCAATGGAGCGCCCGCGGCCACGTTTCCCCGCGAGGACCCCAAGCCCTGAGGCCCGGAGGCGTGCCCCGCAAAAGCGAAGGACCGCGGCCGGGAGGCGGACGCGGTCCTCTTGGCCCCCCCGCCTGGGGAGAGAGGGGGCCGGGTTTCAAGCGGGAATCAGGTGAGCACGTCGAGCGCGCGCTTGTAGTACGCCTCGCGGCTGGCCTCGCCGTTGTAGCCACCGTTGACGCGGTGGGTGATCTCGCGGAAGTTGCCCGAGTCCGCGAGGCTGCTCAGGTTGCGGCTGTTCCAGAACCAGGCGGCGGTGCGGAAGCCCACGTCCGGGTCCGCGGCGCGCTTGGGGTTGTTCTCCAGGTCGATGCCCAGCGCCTTGCCGGCGGCGCGGTAGTTGTTGCGGCCGGTGAGCTGGATGGGGCCGCGGCCCTTGAAGCGCACGCCGTCGCCCGGGTGCGTGTTGCCCAGGTCCTTGCGGCCCTCGTAGGCGGAGCCGGAGGCGATCTCCTCCATGTAGCGGAACTCACCGCTCTCGTGCGCGAGCTGCGCGAGGAAGGCGGCCTGGCGCTTGGGGGTGTTGATGCCGGCCTCGGCCATGGCCTTGTTGAGGTGGGGCAGGTACTGCTCGGCCTTGGCCTGCGACAGGTTGGGCATGATCTTGCGCAGCTGCGCGAGGCTCACGCCGCCCTTGGCACCGGGCTCGGTGGGGCCGGTGACGGGGCCAGGGCCGGTGGTGCCACCCGTGCCGCCGCTGCCGCCCACCTTGGCGCCGAGCTTCTCGAAGGCGGCGCGCGTCTTGGGGCCGTAGTAGCCGGTGTTGGGCACGCCGTGGGCGGCCTGGAACTCCTTGAGGGCCGACTCGGTCTTGGGGCCGAAGACGCCCGGGCCGGTGTTCATCTCGGCCTGGGACATGTGGCCGAGCTTCACCAGCGCCGTCTGCAGCTCCTTCACGCCCGCGCCCTTGGCGCCCTTCTCCAGGTCACCCGAGGGCAGGGCCAGGCCCTTCACCGAGCCGCCCTTGGTGGTCGGGGTCGGGCTGGACACGGGGCCGCTGCTGCTGCCGCCGCCGGCCGGAGCGGTGCCCGGGTGCGGGTTGCCGCCGGAGAAGGTCACCAGCTCGCCGGTGCTCTTGTAGTTCTTCGGGCCGCCCACGAGCCGGCCGCCCTGCATCTTGAGGGAGATTTCCTTCCCGGTGGCGGGGTCGTTGGCGAAGTAGGTGTCGCCCTTGCGGTGGGTGACGGCGATCCAGTGGTCGGTGCCGTTGGCGCCGCCGTTGGAGCCGGCGTGGTAGTCCACGCCCATGACGACGGGGCGGCCCGCGTCGATCTGCTTGTTGATGTTGGCGGCGCTGAAGGCCGTCTTGCTGGCGCCCAGGCCGGCCATCTTCGCGGCCTGGCCCCACATGATGCCGTTGCCGGAGTAGCCGTGGGTCTTGTCGAGGAAGGCGTCGAGCTCGCCGGGGTTGATGACCTTGCCGGAGATCTTGCTGATGGCCATGGCGGTGGACGTCATGGCGCAGCCGGCGGCGGAGATGGAGGAGCCGGTGCCGAGAGCGCGGCCGCCCCACTGGGCATCGCCCTGGCGGAACATGGGGGTGCCATCGGCGGAGGTGGAGAACTTGCGGCCGTCGTCATCGCGCGCGGGGCCGGACGCCTTGGTGGTGCCACCGGAGCTGCTCGTGCCACCGGAGCTGCTCTTGCCACCGGAGGACTTGGTGGGCTTGGGGTCGAAGCTGTCGGAGGAGCCGGGGACGACGAGCTTCTGCCCGACGCCGATCTTGTTGGGGTCCTTGATGTTGTTGGCCTTGGCCAACTTGTCGATGGACGTGTGGAACTTCTGGGCGAGGGCGGACAGCGTATCGCCGCGGCGGACGGAGTAGGTGCTCACGGTGGGGGACTCCCGTGGAGGATGGAAAGAAGAAAGGCTTCGTTCCATTCTCGCACCCACCGAGAAATGGTTGCGTGGAAGACCCAAAAAACCCTGGCCTTTCGCGCGGAGTGCGCCCAAGGGCGCGGAAACACGGGCGGAAACGCACTCGGGGAGCGGGCTACCCGCCTCACCCCACCCGCGCGCCCGCGTCTCCTCGCCCCGCCAGCCGCGCCACCGCTTCGATGAGCGTCGCCGGCTCCAACGGCTTCGCCAGGTGCACCTGGAACCCCGCCCGGTAGGCCCGCCGCGCGTCCTCCGCGCTCGCGTACGCCGTGAGCGCGATGGCCGGCACCCACTGGTCCCTCGCCTCGGCCCACGCGCGCACCTTCCTCAACAGCGTGTGCCCGTCCTCCCCCGGCAGGCCAATGTCCGACACCAGCACGTCCGGCAGCTCCGCCTTCAACCGCTCCATCGCCTCGCCCGCGGTGCTCGCCGTGCTCACCTGCGCTCCCCGCTCGCGCAGCATGAGGGCAATGAGCTCGCGCGCGTCCGCCGCGTCCTCCACCAGCAGCACCCTCACCCCGTCCAGCTTCACCAGCGGCGCTCCCTCCGCTCCCGGCAGCGCCTCCGTCTGCGCCTCGGGCAGCACCGCCGGCACCGGCAGCAGCACCGTGAACGTCGACCCCTTCCCCTCCCCCGCGCTCTCCGCCCGCACGCTCCCTCCGTGCAGCCCCACCAGGTGGTGGACAATCGCCAGCCCCAACCCCAGCCCCCCGTGCTCGCGCGTCGCCGAGCCGTCCGCCTGCCAGAAGCGCTCGAAGAGGTGCGGCAGCGAGTCCGCTCGAATCCCCTTCCCCGTGTCCGTCACGCGGATGCGCAGCTCGCGCTCGTCCCGGTCCACCCGCATCACCACCCGCCCTCCCGCCGGGGTGAACTTCACCGCGTTCACCAGCAGGTTCCAGCACACCTGCTGCAACCGCCCCGGGTCCCCCACCAGCATCGCCGTGCCGTTGCCGCCCACGTCCACCTCGAGCGCCAGCGACACCCCCTTCTGCTCCGCGTGCGACCTCACCACCTCCACCGCCGCCTGCACCACCCCCACCAGCTCCACGCCCCGCCGGTGCAGCGTCAGCTTCCCGGTGATGATGCGCGAGACGTCCAGCACGTCTTCAATCAACTGCGCCAGCGTGCGCGCGTTGCGCTCGATGACGGCCAGCCCCTTGTCCACCGCCTTGGGCTCGTTCTGCCGGGTGCGCAGCATCTGCGTCCAGCCCAGCACCGCCGTCAGCGGCGTGCGCAGCTCGTGGCTCATCACCGCGAGGAACTCGTCCTTGGCGCGGTTGGCCGCCTGCGTCTCCGCCATCAGCCGCGTGTTTTCAATGGCCACCGAGGCCATGCGCGCGAGCTGCACCAGAATCGCCTCGTCCTCGGAGCTGAAGTCCCCCTCGTGCCGGTCCGACAGCTGGATGAGGCCCAGGTTGCGCCCGTCCCGCCCCACCAGCGGCGCCGCCAGCCAGCCGCGCATCGGCGGGTGCTTCGCCCCGTGCCGGCCGAAACCGCGCCAGGCCGCGTGCGCCTCCAGCTCCGTCTGCGTCAGCCGCATGGGCACGTTCAGCCGGCACACCCACGAGTAGATGCCCGAGCCCTCCGGCTCCTCGTGGAAGTCCTTCCACGCCGCGTACTTGTCCGACATCGACACGGAATGGATGGCCTGGGCCCCGCCCTCCACCATGAGGCTCGTCATGCACTGGTGCGCCCCAATCACCTCGCGCGCCTGCTGCGTCATCGCCTCGAGCACACGCTCGACGGAGTCCGCCTCGCTGATGACGAGCGCGGCGCTCGCCAGGCCCTGCAACTGCAACGAGTGACGCTGCTCGCGCGCCAGCAGCCGCTCCAGCTCGGCCTCGCCCTGGCGCTGGCGCGTCACGTCCCGGTGGGCCCCCACCCACTCGCGCAACGTGCCGTCCTTCTCCAGCACCGGCACCGCGCGCACCAGCATGTGGCGGTACGTCCCGTCCGCGTGCCGCAGCCGGTGCTCCAGCTGCAAGGACGTATGCGTGGAGAGCGCGTGGCTCCAGGCCCGCACCGTGCGCTCCCTGTCCTCCGGGTGCACCGCGTCCAGCCAGCCCCAGCCCAGCAGCTCCTCGCGCGTCTGCCCCGTGAAGGCGCTCCAGCCCGGCTGCTCCTCGATGAACTCGCCCGAGGGCGGCGTGGCCCAGATGATGTCCGACGTCGCCGTCACCAGCGAGCGGAAGCGCTCCTCGCTGTGGCCCAAATCCCTCGCCAGCGCCTCGGCGGTGCGGCGCGAGCGCACCAGGTCCGTCACGTCGTAGGCGAAGATGGCCACGCCCTCCACCCGCCCCGCCCCGTCTCGCTGCGGGTGGTAGGCGATGTCGAAGAACATCTCCTCCGGCGGGCCCTTCGGGCGAGGCACCTTCACCGGCCGGGCCCGGCCCACGTACGAGCTGCCCGTGGTGTACACCCGCTCCATCACCTCGAAGACGCCCTGGCCGGCGAGCTCCGGCAGCGCCTCGCGCACCGGCTGGCCCACCATGTCCCGGCCCCCGTAGAAGCGCCGGTGCAGCAGGTTGGAGAAGACGAAGCGGTGCTCGGGGCCCCGGGTGATGCTCACCGAGGCGGGCGCCAGCATCAGCATCTCCTGGAAGCGCGCGCGCTCGCCCTCCACCGCCGTGCGCGCCGCCTGCTCCGCCGACAGCAGCCGCACCCGCTCGTTCTCCGCCAGCCGCCGCTCCGACACGTCCCGCGTGAAGACGACGAGCCCCTCCCCTCCCGAGGGAAAGGCGCGCGTCTCCAGCCACACGCCCGCGGGCGCGAAGAACTCCTCCAGCGACACCAGCGTGCGCGCCGCCATGGAGCGCCGCCACGCCGGGGCGAAGTCGCTCTCGGCCAGCTCCGGCAGCGCCGCCCACAGCTCCTGCCCCAGCAGCTGCTCGCGCGAGCGGCCCAGCAGCCGCTCCACCACCGCGTTGAGCCACACCAGCCGCCAGCCCCCATCCACCACGAGGATGCCGTCGGTGACGCCGTCCAGCAGCGGATCAAACCCCGAAGGGCCCCGCGGCTCCGGCCCCCCGGTCGGAGTTCTTGGCGACTCGTGGATGGCCATGGCTGTGACTCCCAGGCTTAGCAGAGCCCGCCAGCGGCCGCTCTCCGGGGCCGGACGGACTGTTGGGCGCACGCCACTCCGAGGTGGGAGTAGCGGACACCCGGGCAGCGTGAAGCCGCTCGGGGAGGAGGAAGGCGGGCGCGAGGTGCCCGGCCTTGTGCCCCCGGGACGCATCCGCTAGCAGTCGGGGCGGACTCCCCCATGTCGACGCCCCCCGAATCCGCTTCTCCTCCTCCCGCCTCCCCGCCGCGCCCGGCCCACCGCTTCCTCTGGGTGGCGCTGGCCTGTGCCGCGTGCCTGGTGGCGCTCGTGGTGGGCCTGGTGCGCCCGCGCGAGGAGCCCCTGCAGCGGCTCGGCCGGCTCCCGGACTTCACCTTCACGCGCCAGGACGGCCAGCCCTTCGGCCTGAAGCAGCTGAAGGGCAAGCCCTTCGTGGCCAACTTCATCTTCACCCGCTGCCCCACCATCTGCCCCGTCTTCACCGCGAAGCTGGCGCGCTTCCAGAAGCAGACGGCGGGCCTGGGCGGGGAGCTCGCGCTCGTCTCCTTCTCGGTGGACCCGAAGTACGACACCCCCGAGCGCCTCACCGCCTACGCGGCGAAGCACGGCGCGGACCCGGCCCGCTGGAGCTTCCTCACCGGCGACTACGAGCAGCTCAAGGAGACGGTGGTGGGCGGCTTCAAGATTGCCATGGGCCGCGAGGGCGAGGACGAGAACGACATCCCCAGCATCTTCCACGGCTCGCACTTCGTGCTGGTGGACCGCACGGGGGAGATTCGCGGCTACTACAACAGCGAGTACGACGACGCGGTGGACTCCCTGCGTCACGACGCCGAGCGGCTGGTGCGCAGCGGCGAGTAGCCCGCTGGCGCGCGGTCCCCGGTACGCTGGAAACACGAAGGGCCGGCTCCCGGTATAGGGGAGACCGGCCCTCTCATGCGAGGCGCGTCAGGAGACGCGAGCGGCTCAGGCGGCGTACTGCTCCGCCAGCTTGCCGGCCTGGGCGTGGGCGAAGATGTTCTGCAGGTTGAGGCCGCCCTCGGGAGGCAGCGCGGTGCCGACCTTCTTGGCGATGCCACCGACCTTCTCGGCCAGGTCGGCGATCTTGGAGATGGTGGGCATGGCCTTGGCCATGAAGCCCAGACCGCCCAGGGTGCTGCCGGCGACGGAGGACAGGGCCTTGTCCATGAACTTCTCGGCGAAGGGCTTGATGAAGTTGCCGATGCCGAAGGGGAGCTTGTCCAGCGCGCCGCCCACCACCTTCTTGAGGGGCTCCATCAGCTGGCCCAGGGGCTTGTTGAGGAAGTTGGAGACCTTGCCGATGGTGTCCGTGACCTTGCTCACGGTGCGCGCGATACCGCCAATCGCCTTGCCGATGCCACCCAGGAAGCCCATGTTCTTACCCTCGCTCTTTCCTCCGTGGGGGGAGGACGAAATCGGTTGTTGGAAGCCGCCCCGTGCTGGGGAGTACATGAGGATTATCGGAGGCGGCTTTTTCGAGTTGCGTACGGATTTCCGATCGGAATTCCCGTCGGATTTTCAGACCCGGCCCGAGCCGCCCTTGCGCATCTGCTCGAGCAGCTGCTTCTGCTTCTCGGGGTCCTCCGAGCGCACCTGCTGCTGGCCCTCGGTGCCCTGGAGCGACGGCTTGCCGGCGGTGGACGGGCCGCTGTCGAAGCCGGACTTGTTGTGGTCGGGGCCGCCGAGGCCCAGCTCGCCCCGGGCGCCCGCGAGGAAGAACTGGCCGATCTCCTCGGTGGTGGGGGGCTCGTAGCCGGCGGCGCGCAGCTCCTCGTCCGAGGCCACCTTCAGCACCGGCTCCTTCTCCGGGTGCTGCAGGTAGTCGAGCACCATCTCCACGTACGGCTCGAGCTCCAGGCCCACCGCCTTGGCGATGCGCTTGGTGTCGGGGTCCGCGAGGAGCTCGGCGCGAATCTTCTCGATGGGCTTCTTCAGCTTCCGCTGGGACATGCGAATGGCCTCCAAACGAGGAAAAGCAGCGTAGCCCGGGACTCTACCCCAGGCGTCGCACTCCAGCCAGAAGCCCCCTCATCACGCGGGCGGGGCGGCCAGGGCCGGGGAAAGCGGGAGGCGCCCGTGGAGAGGGAGGGGACGGGCGCCTCAGTCGCTCCAGGAAGGGGGCCAGTCAGACGGACAGGCGGTGGAGGGCCCGGCTCCCGCCCGGAGGGGCCGGACTTTGACGCGGTGCTTCCAACCCGGGGGGCCGTGCATACCTTGGCCGGAAGGACTTCGGGACAGTCGAGAGGGAAGGGATGCACATGGAGCTGAATGGGACGCGCCTGGTGGAGCAGCTGAAGGACACGGCGCTGCGGTTGGGCACGCAGGGGGTGCGGTACGTGGTGGAGGGCACCGTCTCGGCGGTGAAGCTGATGGACCGGCTCCAGGAGCTGATGCCGAGGCAGGACCGTGAGCCGCGGGTAACGCGCGAGCCGGCCCGGCCCCTCGCCGCACAGAAGCCCCGGGTGGACAAGGCCTCCGAGCGGCTCCAGGTGGAAGCGCGGGCCACCGCCGGGCGCGTGCTCGAGGAGGCGCGGGCCGCGCAGGAGCGCCTCAAGGAGGCCCGGCCAGCGCGCCGCCCCTTGAAGGTCTCCGCCGCGGAGGCGCTCGAGGAGACGGCCGGCACGCCGAAGCGCAAGGCCACGGCGCGCAAGACGCCGCGCACGCAGGGGCGCAAGACGACGGCCCCGGCCACGGCGCCCAAGCGCGCCACGGCCTCCCCGGAGGGCTTCAAGGCGAAGCGGGGACAGAAGCTCAAGCACTGAGCCCCGAGTCCCCGCCGCGCGCGGGCGGGTCAGCGGCGCGTGAGCTTGGGCGAGGTGGCGCGAGGGGCCACCTTGCTGCGCATGCGCGAGGTCTTCACCGAGATGCCGTTGGCCTTCATCTGGGCGGTCTTCTCGGCGGCGAGGCGCTCGGCCTCGGCCTTGCGGGCGGCCTCCTCGGCGACGAGCTGGGCGCGGCGCTGGGCAATCACCTCGCGCATGCCGTCGACGGTGAGGTCCACCTGGGCCAGGTGCAGCCGGTAGAGGAGGTCCTCGCGCAGCGTGCCCTTGCCGCGCGCGTGCTCCACGGCGCCCGAGAGGCCCACCACGATTTTCGGCCGCTCCTCCTGCGTCTGGAGGCAGCGGACGATGAGCCCCTGGGCGGCGAAGCTGATGCGCGCCACGTCGGGGATGAACACCACCCCGCGAGGCTTGCGCAGGGCCTCGCCGACCTGCTCGGTCTGGCGGACCTCCACGAGGGGCCCCTCCTGGGCAAAGTTCCTCGCCGCCGCCGCCGCCCACGTGCGCCGCTCATCTTCCGTGCCGCCACTCAGGAGCACGGAAGCGCGGTTCGCCACCAGCTCCTCTTCGCGATACCCACGCGGTGTCAAAGGCAGACCTCCCCCGTCATGACTGCTTTGGAATGACTGCGTTGGATAAAGCCTAACGCAAAACGGGTTTCCCGTCGAACCCAGCAAGCGTTCCCGGGCCGGTATTCCGGCTCCGGAGGGGCAAAACCCCCAGTCTTTCCACGGAGTTGCAAGAACAACGGAAACCACCCGACCCCCGAGGACAACCCCCCTCGGAGGACCCTCGCGGGCACGGGTATGACCCGGTGCGTCGGAAGGACCCGGCCTCCCTGTGTGGGGAGGCCCGGGCCGGCCGGACATCCAGTGTCGAAGCCCTCCCGCATCCTCCGGGCCTCGAGGAGTCCGCTCGCGCGGACTCGCACGGGAGGTCACGGCATGCCGGCTCGTTTCCCCGAGGAGGGGGGTGCTCAGTGGAGGTATGGGACGCTGGAAAGGGGCGCCCTGGCGGCCCTGCTGCTCGTGGCGCTCACCGGCTGTGGAGCCCCCGTCCGGAGCGTGCGCCTGGACACCGGACAGGGCGAGCCCCGCGTCCACGTCCCGCGCGGCCGGCACGAGCCGGTGGAGTTGAAGAGAGAGGTGCTCGCCCCGGCGTTGAGCGCGCTGGCCCGCGACAGACGGCCGCCCCTCCGGCCCCAGGAAGCCGCCCGCCGGCTGTTCGAGGTGGAGGCGCGGAGCGGCGCGTACCGGTACGAGTCTCGCGGCCAGCTCACGCCGCTCGGGCCGGGCGAGCACCTGGAAGGAGAGCCCCCGGCGGCGGCTGTGGAGCTGACGCGCGCCTACCTGCGTTGGTGCGAGCGCACCGGCAGGCCCGGAGACTGCCTGCGCCTGCTGGAGGAAGGCCCTACCGTCACCGGGGACGGACGCCATGCGCTGGCCCTGGCGCTCGCCCAGGGCACCGTGCTGGACGAGATGCTGGAGGCCTTCAAGGACATGGCCGACCCCCACGCCATGGTGGCGGCGGCGCTCTGGACGTGGACGACGTACCTGGTGCTGCTCGCCATTCCCGACGTGACGGTCTCGAAGGGCCTCGCCGCGGTGATGACCGTCACCTTCATCGCCTACGTGGGGGTGGACACCTTCTGGAGCCTCATCGTGGGCTTCAAGCGACTGGTGGACGAGGTGGAGCGGGCCACCACGTTCCAGGCGCTGCGCGAGGCGGGCGAGCGCTACGGCAAGGTGATGGGCCGCAACGCGGCGCGGGCGTTCGCCCTGCTGGCCACGGCGGCCCTCGGCAACACGGTGGCGGGGCTGGCGGCGAAGGTGCCCACGCTACCGGGCGCGGTGGTCGCGGCGGCGCGGGCGGAGACGCAGCTGGGGCTTCGTCTCGCGGCGGTAGGGGAAGTGGAGAGCGTGGCCGTGAGCGCCGGGTCCGTCACCCTCGCCCTGGCTCCGGGTGCGGTGGCCATGACCGCGGGTGGAGACTCCGCGAACGGAGAAGCGCTCCACTGGGACAATTGGAAGAGCCAACGCGCCTTCGGGCATACCTTCCTGCGGCATGGCCAGGGCCTGAAGAACACGAATAATCTTCGTGGACGCGCGGTGGGTACCGGAACGCCTCAAGGGCAGTGGACGGATAATGAAGCCGCTGCCCGTTACCTCGAGGACGTGCGGCCGGGCCTCGATGGCCCCGCGGTCGTCCCGATTCCCGAGGGGATGGGTCAGGTCATCCTGCCCGATGGGAGTATCCTCCCGACCCGCCATGCCCTCGTGGTGCCCAGGGCGAGTGGGGGCATCGAGACGGCCTATCCGGTACCTGGTCCGCGGTGAGTGAGCATGTTCGAACTGGCCCTCCAGATTCATCCCGATGCACTCGCGGCAGCTCAGCCCGGACAACCGGGTGATGAGTACGAGTTGGAAACCGCCGAGTCCCAACTCATGGCGGCCTGTGAGCTCCTCGCGGATGCCGGGGTGGCAGACTTCAGGCTGCTCTGTTGTGGGGAACAGCCCTGGCCCGTCGATGTGCGAACAGACCTCTCCGTCTTCCTCGAGCAACTCCCGGGGCTGCTCCAGGCGCTTCGAGAAGAGGGCTCCTGCTTCCGGCTGCGAATGTACGAGCAGGGGATTGAAACCGTCCTGGCCTTCACACGTGCGGGTGGCTTGCTCCGGATACGTTGTGAGCCGCTACTCCCTGGAAGCGAAAACCGGTGGAGTGCTCACGACGAGTCGCTCGAGGTGCGGGTGCTGGTGCACTCGGTGGCCGGAGTGCTGGCAGCCTTCGTCCAGTGCTGCGCGCACGTGTGCCCCCCACTGCTCATGCACGCGGAGCTGACCGGCTGGCGAAGGCTCGTCGAGGACCAGCTGGCGCGGTTGCGCGATGTGAAGCCTTGAAAGCAACGATCACGCGTGCAGCACCACCACGGGGCGCCGGCAGCGCTCCACCAGGGCCCGCGCCACCGACTCGCTGAGGTAGCCCCCCGGCGCCGGGGCGTCCGAGGTCCCCAGGCACACCAGGTCCACGCCCTCGCGCTCCGTGGCCTGGCAGATGGCCCTCGCCACGTCATCCCCCGTCACGCCCTCCATCGTCCACTGCACCGGCTGTACCCCGTCCTCGTGGGGCACCAGCGCCTTGAGCCGCTCCATCACCACCGACTGCTCGCGCGGCGGCTCGGGCACCACGCCGTACTGGTCCATCATCCACGTCCGGTCCGCGGCCCGGCGGCGGCGCACGTGCAACAGGTGGACGCGGCCTCCGGGGCGCACCAGCGCGCGCGCCTCGGCGATGGCCCGGGCACTCGCCTCCGAGAAGTCGATGGGCACCAGCACCGCGCGCGGCGGCACCGACTTGCGCGCCAGGTCCGGAGTGGGCGGCACGCAGGCCACGGACTGCTCGGCGTGGCGCAGCACCCCCGCGGACACCGAGCCATGCCACAGCCTCGCCAGCCCCCCGCGCTGATGGTTGCCCACCACCATCAGGTCCACCCCCCGCTCGTGCGCCACGTGCAACAGGTGGTCCGCGGGGCGCCCGAGGCCCGGCTCCAGGTGCAGCTCCACCCTCCCCTCTCCGGGCAGCTCTCCCACGCGCTCGGCCAGCTCGCGCAACAACACCCGCTCCACCTGTGGATCCAACACCTCGATGCGCCGCACCACCGGGTCCAACATCTCCAGGTGCACCGGGGTGTGGATGCCCAACCGCTCGCGCTCCTCCACCGGCGAGCACACCGTGGTGGCCACCACGTCACACGGCCCCACCTGACGCAGCTCGCGCAGCCACGCCACCGCGCACGCCGACGTCCGCGACTCATCCACCCCCACCAGCACCAGCAGCCGCCTCCGGCCCTGGGCCCAGTCCAGGAGGGCCTCGCCCTGGCGGCGCACCACGAGCACCGGCACCCGGGCCTGCTGCGCGAGGCGCTCGGGCACGGGGGCGCGGCGCCACGGGGAGACGGCGCCCCAGCCCCCGGCGGCGAGCACCAACAGCCGCGCGCCCTGGACGAGCGCATCGCTCAGCACGGAGCCTGGAGGGCCCTCGAGCAGCCGCGTCTCCACGGCCAGCTCCGGGGTGCGCAGGCGGGCGGCCTCGGCCAGCAACCGCCTCCGGGCCTCGTCGGGGGAGCCCCCGGCGGAAGGAGTGTCTCCCTCGAGCACGCCGAGCAGCCAGAGGGGCTCGCGCAGACGGGTGGCGAGGGCGGCGGCGGTCTGGGCGGCTCGGGACGAAGACTCGGAGAGGTTGGTTGCGCACACCACGGGCATGACGGCCTCCCACGGAGGGCGCGAGGGACCGGCCCTCCACGAGGAAAACGCTCGACGGGAGGATGTCCATCGCCGGGCGGCACCGGAGCCCCCTCGCACGCGAGCACTCGCGCCGTCACGCCCCTCCCCTCGCCCTCCGGGAGAGGGCCAGCGTCAGTGCCCGGGGCCCGCCGCCTGCTGGGTGCCGAGCACGTCGTGCCCGTCGTGCAGGGTGTGGTCCTGGTTCGCCCCGTTGCCCCCGCGCACTCCGTCCTCCCCGAGCGCCTGCAGGAAGGGCTGCTTCCCGTCGCTCGCGTAGACGTAGGGGTGGCCCCAGGGGTCGGCCGGCTCGGCGGGGAAGTACTTGGGCACGAGGAAGGAGAGGTCCCCCTCCTCGGGGAGGGAGCCGTGCTCGGCCCGGTAGGCGTCGAGCGCCGCGGCGATCCGCGCGAAGTCCGCGTGCACCTGGGCCGCGCCCGGGTCCTTCTTGCCGCGCAGGCCGAGCACCACGGCGAGGCCGAGCGCCACGGCGGCAACGGCCAGGAAGAGGAACATGGGATGGGGGCGGCGGCGCTGCGTCATGGCGGAACTCCCGGGGGGCTCCGCACGCACTACCACAGGGCGCGGAAGAGCGGCACCGGCTGCGGCTTGCCTTTGAGGCGCACGGGGGGCAGCTCCTCGAAGCCCGACTCGTGGCCGGCCAGCAGGGCCACCGTCCGCTCGCCCACCAGGATTTCCCCCGGCCCGGCGAGCGCGCACAGGCGGGCGGCCACGTTCACCGCGTCGCCAATGCACGTGTACTCGGCGCGCATGGCCCCGCCGATGTTGCCCGCCACCACCATGCCCGAGTTGATGCCGATGCCCAGCTCGAGCGTGAGCGGGCGGCCCTGACGGGTGGTGGCCCACTCGGCCTCGGCGCGCTCGCGCAGCTCCATCATGAAGGCCATCATCATCTTCGAGGCCTGGAGCGCGCGCAGCGCGTCGTCCTGCCGGAACACCGGCGCGCCGAAGACGGCCATCAGCCCATCGCCGAGGAACTTGTCCAGGGTGCCCCCGCAGGTGAGCACCGCGTCGGACAGGCCCCCCAGCACCTGGTTCAACACGCCGACGGTCTGCTCGGGCGGGAGGCTGTCCGCGAGCCCGGTGAAGTTGCGGATGTCGGCGAAGAGCGTCGTCACCTCGCGCTTCTCCCCCGTGAGCACCACCGAGTCGGGGCTCTTGAGAATCTCCTCCACCACGGCGTCGGAGGTGTAGCGCGCGAAGAGCTTGCGCATCCGCTCCGTCTCGCCGGTGCGGCGCATGACGCTCTCAATGCGCGCGGCCAGCTCGTCCATGGAGGCGGACTTGTTGACGTAGTCGTCGGCGCCGGCGCGCAGCCCCATCACCCGCTCGGTTTCATTGTCGTTGGCGGTGAGGATGATGACGGGCATGGCCCGCGTGGGGCCTTCCTTCAGGCGGCGGCACAGCTCCATGCCGTCGATGCCCGGCATGTCCAGGTCGCTCAGCACGATGGCCGGCAGCACCTTGTTCACCTGCTCGAGCGCCTCGTACGGATCCTGGAAGCACACCACCTCGTAGCCGAGCGACACCAGGCCGTCCTGCACGAAGGCGCAGGCCAGGGGGCTGTCGTCGACGACCATGATGCGGTGGTGGCCCTCCTGGGGCTGGGAGCGGGACGAGGGCTCCTGGCGGCCGGAGACGCGGCCCTGGAGGCCGAGGCCCTCGTAGAGCTGCTTGTAGGTGCAGTACCCGTGCTCGACGAGGATTTCGCCCAGCTTGCGGCCGGTGCGGCGCTGGAGGGCGAGCGCCTCGTCCAGCTGCGCGACGGTGAGGTACTTGAGGCCCACGAGCAGCTCGCCCAGCGGGGGCTGCACGGGGGTGAAGCCCTGGGGCGGCGGGTTGTGCAGGCCGAGCGCCTCGCCCAGGGCGTCCTGAATCTGCTCGCGGGTGACGTAGCCCAGGGAGATGAGGGCCTCGCCGAGCCGCTGGCCGTTGAGGGACTGGAGGGCGAGCGCCTCTTCGATTTGATTGGGCGTGACGATGGCGAGCTTCAAGAGAAGCTCGCCGAAGAGCGGACTGTCCGCGCGAACCGTGGGGCGGTTGCTACTGGCCAACGGGGCTTTCCACCTTCCGAGGGGTAAGTCTGGGGTCTCAGCGTACCCCAGCCCCCGGGGGGGAGACAGCGAGGAGACGGATTCCCCCGGCTGGAGAACAGGCAGGCAGGAGAATTCCTGGTTCGCCTGCCTACTCCCGGGGAAGCTCCACGGTGAAGGTGGCGCCCTCACCCGGAGTGCTGTGCACCTGGATGTGGCCGCCGTGGGACTCGACGATTTCGCGGGAGATCCACAGCCCCAGCCCCAGCCCATGGAACTGCCGGCTCTCCACGGCACGCTCGAAGCGCTCGAAGATGCGGCCCTGGTCCTCGGAGGCGATGCCAATCCCGTTGTCGCGCACCACCAGCCGCGCGCGGCCGTCGTGGCCCGACTCCACGCACACCTCCACGGGCTGGCCGCGCCCGTACTTCGCCGCGTTGGACAGCAGGTTGCCCACCACCTGCTCCAGCCGCACCCGGTCCCACCGCCCCACCACCGCCGCGTCCGCCACCAGCTTCACCTCGCTGCCAGCCCGGGCGAGCGCCTCGGACATGCGCCCCACCGCGTCGCGGGTGAGCGCCGCCAGGTCCATCTCCTCGCGCTGCAGCTGCAGCCGCCCGGCGGTGATGCGGCCCGCGTCGAGCAGCTCGTCGATGAGCGCGCCGAGCCGCTCGCTGGTGCGCTCGGCCTTCTCCACGCGCTGGGCCAAGCCCGGCGTGGTGGCCACGTCCCGCGCCACGCGCGCCAGCATCTGAATCTGTAGCCGCAGCGCGCTCAGCGGCGTCTTCAGCTCGTGCCCCGCCACCGAGAGGAAGTCATCGCGCAGGCGCACCGCCTCGGTGGCCGCGCCGTACAGCCGCGCGTCCTCGATGGCCAGGGCCGCGCGCTCGGCGAGGCTCTGCAAGAGCAGCTGGTCCTCCTCGTGGTAGGGCCGCCCGCCGGTCACGTCGCGCACCACGCCCAGGGTGCCGAACACGCGCCCCTTCACCGCCAGGGGCACCACCAGCAGGCTCTGCGGGCCGTAGCGCTCGAGGTAGGGCAGGTACTCGGGGAGCGAGTGGGACGCGCGCGCCTCCGCCTCGTCGACATCCGGCAGCAGCACCGCGCGGCCGCTGGAGACGATGCCTCCATGCAGTCCCTCGCCGGGCCGCTGCCGCCGCGCGTGCACCGTGCCCGCCAGCAGCCAGCGCGCCTCGGGCTCCGGGTGGTGGATGGTGACGGGCTCCAGGTACGCGCCCTCCTCGTCCATCAGCTGCAGCACGCACCCGTCGCCAATCACCTCGGACACCTTGCGGGCAATCACATCCAACACCGCGGGCAGGTCCAGCCCCGCCTCGGCCAGCAGCCGGTCCACGTCCACGAGGATGCGCAGGCGCGCGGCGTGGTGACGCGACTCGGCCTCGGCGGCGCGGGCCTTGCGCAGCAGCCGGGCGTTGTCGATGGCCATGCCCGCGCGCGCGGCGAGATCCTCGGCGAGCGAGCGGTCCGCCTCGGTGAAGGGCGAGCGCTCCGGCCCGCGCACGAAGGACATGGCGCCCAGGCTGCGCTGGCGCGCCATCAGCGGCACGATGATGAACGAGCCCCCTTCCGGCGGCGGCCTTCCAGGCACGGCCTCCACCTTCTGCGTGAAGGGAGGCACCAGCCCGACGACGAGCTGCGAGCGCCCGGTGCGCACCACGTCGGTGATGGCCGAGGGGCGCGAGCGCTCGGGGCTGAAGATTTCAATCTTGTCATGCATCAGCGAGCGCTCGGGGCGCACGTGCTGCACGGTGAGCCGCCGCAGGGCGCCGTGCTCGTCGAGGAAGTCCACCGCGCACCAGTCCGACAAGGCGCCCACCGCGAGCTGCGCCACCCCGGCCACCGTCGTCTCCCACTCGAGCGAGCCGCTCAGCAGCACGCCCGCGTCGGCCAGCAATTGCAGCCGTTGCCCCGCGGCCTCGGCCTGCAGGCGCGCCGCGCGCTCGGTCTCGTAGAGGCGGGCGCGCTCCATGGCCTGCGCGCACTGCCGGGCGAGCCCCAGCATGAGGGTGCGCTGCAGCTCGGTGAAGTGCCGGGCCTGGGCGAAGCCGAAGGCCAGCAACCCCAGGCTGCGCTGCTCCACGCGCAGGGGCAGGAAGGCGAGGGCCTGGCAGGACTGGTGCGCCATGAAGGCGGCGAAGGCGGGGTAGCGGGCGCGGGCGTCCTCGGGGGACTCCAGCCACACGGGGGTGCCGCGAGCGGCCGCGTCATACCCGGGCATCTCGGGCATCTCCCGGGGCATCGACTTGAGCGGAGCCTGGAGCGCGGGACTCGTGCCCACCGCGGCCACCAGCTCCACCGAGCGCCCATCCGCCGAGGCCTGGTGCACCGTGCCGCCCACCGCGCCCACCGCGGGCACGCCCAGTTCCAGCACCGCCCGGCCCACCTCCTCGCGCGTGAGGGCACGCCCGAAGGCCTCCGTCACCGCCTGGACGCTGGTGAGGCGCAGCAATTCGGCCTGCTCGGCCTCGGCCCGGGCCTGCAGCGCGGCGGTGCGCGCGGACTCCTCCAGCCGGCCGCGTTCAATCGCCAGCCCCGCCAGCTGCGCATACAAGGTGAAGCGCCGCGTCTCCTCGGGGGAGAAGGCGCGCGGCTCGGGCGAGGGCCCCAGCAGCACGCCCACGCACCCGCCACTGGAGGCCAGCACCGGCAGGGCCAGCAGCGAGGCCGCCCCCAGCCGGTCCATCACCCCGGCCAGGTCCGGCGCCAGCGCTGGCCCGCCCTGTTGGAAGAGCCAGGGGCCCGGCTCACGGCTCGCGCCCTCCATCAACCGGCGGCCACAGCGGGCCACGGCGTCGGAGGCCAGTCCTGGGGTGGACTGGCTGAGCAGCAGGCCCTCGGGGTCCAACCACACCACGGCCGCGCGCTCCAGGCCCACGGAGGCCGCGGCGCAGTGCACCACCTCCTGCAACACCGCCGTAGCCGAGGGCGCTGACGCGAGCTGCTCCAGGGCTCGCGACATCCGCTCCACCGCGGCGACGAAGTTGTTTCCGGGCAGCTGCATGCCCCACCCCCAGGCCCGTGCCGTTTTCCGCACCAAGCGTGAAGCGAGTGTCCCACGCCTCCCCGGGCCCTGCCCACCGCAGCCCCGGCAAAGCGTCGGGTTCAGGATGAACGGAACAATCCGCTTAGCTGGTATGTCCTGCTTTTCACGGCCGGCCTCACTCGACGACGCGCAGCACCGCGAAGACGATCTCCAGGACGATGAGGAGCACCACGGTGAGCTCCAGGGTGTGGCTGCGGTCCGTGTCCACCTCGCCCTTGAGCAGGCCGTACGTCTGGGCCAGCAGCAGCTGCTTGCGCGTCACCGAGCCCTGCCAGGAGGGAATGCGCATGCGCTTGACGGCGGCCTCGTACACCTTGGCGAGGTAGAAATCCCCAATGATTTTGAGGCTGTTCTCCACGCGCTCGATGAACTCGTTGAGGTCCACCAGGGTGGCGAGCGTCTCGCGGGCCAGGGCGCGGTAGGGGCTGCGGAAGAGGGCCCAGAAGCCGTGGCGGCGCGCCTGCACCTCGTCGTGGATGCGGGCGATGTGGGCGTCCAGGAGGTAGTCGTAGTAGCGGAACTCGAGCAGCTGGGCGTTGGCCACCTCCAGCAGATCCGGAATGTCGCCGGAGCCGGAGGGCTCGTAGACGAAGGCGCTGTTCCAGTCGACGACGACGAGGTCCTCCTCGGTGTAGCTGAAGCGCGACTGGGTGACGGCCTCGCGCTCGCGGGCGGACAGGGGCTTGGAGTCCACCTCTCCGAGCAGCACCCGGGCGAGGTCCGCGCGCGCCATCAGCTCGTCGGCGGAGGGGTTGCCCCGCATGCGCTCGACGAAGAGGACGGTGTAGCTCTCGTTCTGGTCCCACAGGTGGGGCCCCTGCACGGCCGGGGCGATCATCTTGCGCACCGACTCGATGAGCTCCAGGGCGAGCTCCTCCAGGGCGGCGCTGTCGTACAGCTCATCGGCGAGCGCGGTGAGCGCCTCGAGCGAGGTCCCCGCGGGCACCGGGACGCGCAGGATGATGGAGGCGGCGCCGTGGTCGAAGAGGCGCGCCGTCACGTCCACGGTGACGGGCCCGCCGCGCAGGGCGAGCGCGCGCCGGCCCAGCTCGAAGGCCAGGGGCGGGTTGGGCAGCTGGAGGTACTGGCTGTTCTCCCGGCCGAGCTTCAGGCGGCGGGTGTCCGAGGAGACGACGCGGCGCGCGTGCTCGAGGTGGATTTCCTCCGCGATGTCGAAGGTGCGGTAGCAGAGCACCTGCGCCTTCTCGATGACGAGCGCTTCAGCGGCCATGGGAGGCCGCACCTTAACCCCTCACTCGGCCCACAGCAGGCGCAACGGCAGCTCCAGGGCGCGGAAGGGTTCGGCACGAACGGTGTTGGAACCCGAATGGAGCGCCACGAGCGAGTAGCGGGGGCCGTCCAGCTCGAGCACCTCCAGGGTGCGCACCTCGGGGTCCACCAGCCACACGTGCTGAATCCCCTCGCGGGCGTAGACGGGCAGACGGTGGGCGCGCTCCTCGGGGTGGGAGAGCACCTCGCACACCCAGTCCGGAGGCAGGGCGATGCCGGAGGAGCCCCGGGGCAGGCGCGGAAGGCGCTCGCGGCGCCAGCCGAGCAGGTCCGGGGCCAGCACGCTCTGGCCGAGGTGGATTTCGAGCCCGGAGAGCAGCAGCCAGGAGCCGGGGACGCCGCGGCCAGCGCCGTAGGTACCAATCAGCTCGGCGCCCAGCTGCGAGGCGGCGTAGGCGTGGAGCGCGGCGGAGCGGGGGCTGACGGGACGCGCGGCCGTCGCGAGCCCCAGGTGACGCACGGGGCGGGGCTCGAAGTGGGAGACGGAGGCAGGGCTCATCATGGCGTTCATAGGGGCGCCATGATGGGCAGGGGGTCTGACATCCCCCAGGCCGTCTGCCTACTGCCCGCTTTCTTGGTGGCCGAGAGCGTCCGAGAAATCCATCTGGGCCGAGAGGCTCTCGGAGAAGCGCTGGGCGCAGTCGGGGGTGGGGCTGGGGACGAGGGCGCACTGGCGGCGGGCGAGGGCCTCGGGGCCGGCGGCGGCGCGCTCGAGGCGCTCCAGGTAGGGCTTCCAGTCCTCCTTGGCGATGGGGCGCACGGGCTCGTCGGACTCCGGGACGTGGGCGGGCGCGCGGGCGGCGGTGGCCTGGGCCTGGGTGCGGTAGGACTGGAGGGACTCGCGCGCCTTGGTGGCGGGCGCGGAGAAGCCCTGGAGCGCCTGTTGAATGGCGTTCCAATCCTTGCGAGCCCACGCCTCGGCGTAGAAGCCGCGCCAGGAGAACTGGCGCTGGAGACACTCGGCCTCGGTGAAACCATAGCCGGTGCCCATGGAGCGCTCGCCGGTGGAGAGGTCCACCCAGTTCGACTCCTCGACGGCGGCGCAGGCCTCGGCCACCCACCGGTTGTAGTCGGCCTGCAAGGACATCCACTCCTTGAAGGCGGCGGCCTTCTGCTTCTTGAGGGGGACGATGACCTTGTCGAGCGCCTTGTTCATGGCCTTCTTCAGGCACTCGGCGCGCTGCTGCTCGGCATACTTCGCCTCGACATTGGAGTCGGGGGACTGCTTGGGAGGAGGACAGGCCTTCTTGGACCAGGCTTCGACGGGAGCGGGCGTGGCCGCGAGCACGGCGGCGAGGGTGAGCGCGAGCATGGGGCTGCTCTAGCACGGCGGGGAGGAGGGAGCCCAATCCCCCTCCTCCCGGGAGCCTCAATCCACCGGCTCGTGCGGGGGAAAGGCAACGGGCTTGCCGGGGCCGGGGGCGTCCTCGGGAAGGTTGCCGATGTGCCCGGGCGTGGGAAGGGGCCTGTCGCCGGCCTGCCGCTTCAAATGGCCCTCGTCGTCCTCGGGAAGCGGGGGCTCGTGCTTGGGCCTGTCGTGCTCACCCATGGTGTCTCCTCCTTTTCCTGCTCAAGCTAGGAATGGGAGGGGGCCCGGGGCAGTGCGGCACGTGCGGCGGGAACGGGCCCGAGGGCCTGCCCGCAGGCCCGCTCAGCCGCGTGAGTCTGGGACGAGCACGTTGCGCTCGAGGGGACGCGAGGACCAGTGCTCCTCGATGGCCTGGACGAACTCGGGGCGCACGAGCTTGGCGCGGGCCTGCAGGAAACCACCGTGGTCCCGGCGCAGGTAGAGGCCCTCCATGGAGCCATGGGTGAGCCGGGAAGGGCCGAGGAGCTTCTGGACCTCGGCGAGAGAGAAGCGTCCGCGGGCGAGCTCGGGCACCTTGGAGAGGCCGAGCTCATCGAGCAGGGCATCCCGGCGCGCGGCGGACCAGAAGCGGCCCGCTTCGCGGTCGTACACATCGAAGGCGAGGAACCAATCGGGCAGCGCGTCGTAGCGGACGCTGTGGACGGCGAAGCACCACTCGCCGAAGAGCATGAGGCGCTGTCCGAGCGCCTCGACGAGCCGCTCACGCCGCGCCTCCAGCCACGGCCAGAGGGGCTGGAACTGGGGCGAGGCGCGCGTGCCCAGAAAGGAGCCCCGGTTCTGCGCACGCAGGTTGCCGGAAGGGTCGACGGAGAGGCCGAGGTTGGCCCCATCCACCTTCTCCTCGACGAGCACCTCGGCGGAGAGGAAGTCGCGGACCTCGGGGGGCGAGAGCACCTTGTCCTGGCGCGCGGGAGCGGACGAGAGCCACGCGAGGTGCGGGGTATGCGGGAACTTGAAGAACGTCTCGTCCATCACGAACCGGACTTCCGCGCGTGGAGTTCCTGGATGTGCTCGGGACAGAGGAAGTGCACGGTGACTCCGCAGGCAACCAGTGCCTCACGAAGGCCCCACCACTTGCTGTCCGTGGCCTGGAGAATGGGCGGGCGCTGCTCGTGAGCGCAGCTCACCGCGACGAACTTGCGGTCGGACGGGTCGAACTTCGCCAGGGCCTCATCCGGGGGAAACTCCTCGAAGTCTCGCGAGTCACTCTGCTTGGGAGTGATCTCCACCCAGGTGCAGCGGCTCGGGTTCGTCTGGTTCGTTAGCACCCATCTCAGGAACATGTCTCCGACTCCAGGCTGGCCGCTCGAAGAGAGATTTTTCATGTACTCCGTGATGATGCGGAACTTGTCATCGATGACGAGGTGACCGGACTGCATCAGCGCCTGGAGGGCCTCGATGCAGGCGAGCTGACACCTCAGGTCCTCACCACCATTGGCCGTACGCGGCACATTGGTGTCGACGACACAGGGGTCGACTGGAGCCGTCATTCCCCCTCCGGACCGAGCTGCCGTTTGATGGCGGCCTGGGTCATCGCCGCGAGATCGCCCACCTCGTCACCGAAGAAGTTCTCCGGCCAGTTGGAGATGTTGCCGTACTCATCGAGCTTCAGCTCCTCGATGGTCGAGCCGTCAGGTCCCGGCTTGCAGAAGTAGAGCGCGGTCTGGTCAGGCGCCAGCTTGCCCTCCGCGATGCGACGCTGGATGCGGCGGAGGAAATGCTCGGAGTGGCTCTCCACCAAGCACTGGATGCCACGAGGCGTCCCCTCCTGCTGCATCTGGATGGTTTCGATGAAGAGATCCGCGAGTTCAGATTGAACACGTGGGTGCAGATGAAGCTCGGGCTGCTCGAATACAAGCGTGGTATCCCGCTCGGCGTAGAGCAGTTGAACCAGCACGGGCAGGACCTGCGAGACACCGAAACCGACATCCGCCAGGTTGACCTGTCGGCGACTGCCAGGAGTCCGAACCATCACCTGATAGATCCTCGCTCCAGGAACGATGGGCTTGGCTTCGAATGATTCGAGCAATCCCATCCGAACGAGCCAACCCGCCAGGATCTCACCAAAACTGACGGGCTTTGGATCTCCAGACCTTTGCAGCATGCGCTCCTGCGCCGCAAGTAGTGCAGCAAACGTGTTCTCTCCCGAGAACCCCACTTCGGCTGGTGCATCTCCGGGCCATGTGTACAGTCGGGCGGATGCCTCGCGAAGCGGGCCCAGGTAGAGCGTGGAATCGAGCTGTGCCTCCAACTCGAATTCAAGATCGTCAAGGAGCCCCGACTGCGGTACTTCATCTGGGAAACCGTAGAATCGGCTTGGAGCCGGGAAGCCTCCACGTTTGCCCGCTTTTCTCTTGCGACGGGGCACCACTGTCTCTAGCTCATAAGAACGAATCGCATCGGAGTAGCGCATCCCAACCTGGGCGGGCTCCGTCCATTCGGGCATGCTGAACCTGTAACGAAACTCCCGAACACCTAGCGAAGCCACGCCTGAAGTTCCAATCGCGGCTTCGAAGCCCATGGAGCCCCCATGGGGAACTCCTCGCCCCCTCTCCTCACTCTGAGGGGGTTCAGGAACTCGCCAGCTGAACCCGAAGCCAAGCACCGCCGTTGCGTCACCTCCGAACACCATCTCCGGCCAAGCTCCAAAGTCAATGAGGCTATGGCTCCCGCCGAAGTTCAGGACCTGTTTGCGATCCGGAGACTGTGCGGTCTGATTCAGCAGCAACAGGAACTGCAGCAGGCTCGTCTTGCCGGAGCTGTTGGGCCCGAAGAAGACGGTCAGCGGCGCGAGGCGGATGTTCCCCGTGTCCTTCCACGCCTTGAAGTTCTGGATGCTCAGCCGCGTGAACATGGCCATGGCTTCTATCACCCCTCCAGCCCCAACTCGCGACGCAGCCCGGAGAAGTCCATCCGCTGCTCGACGGGCAGGTCCGCCTCCGCGTTCTCCATCTCCTTGAGCAGCACGTCCACTGCGTGGCGCCCGGCCTTGGTGCGTACCGCCTGACGCGGACTCTTGCCCCTGAGTGCCGGCAGCTTCATGTCCAGCCAGGTGGCGTAGTGCCGCTCCTGGAACTCGCGCAGGACCTCCAGCATCTCGGGTGGGGGCGGCTCCAACACAGGAGCGGGCTGGCCCTCCCGCTCCTCGAGCAGCTTCGAGGCCTCGGTCTCCTGGCGCTTCTGGTGGGAGATGAGCCCCTCGCACGCGGCCTCCACCCGGCGGCGCAGCGCATCGGCCCGTGTCACCGAGTTCGTCTCCAACCGCAACGCCTCCGCCCCCACGTGCGCGCGCCCGATGACCGTGTTCTCCCAGTCCCGGTGCATCGCATTGCCCTGCTTGAGGAAGGTGCAGACCACCCCCTCCTCACCCTCCTCCACCTCCGCACCCTCCAGCCTCGCGAGCGTCTCCAGCACCCGGGGCCGGGCCCCCGGCATGAGCGCATAGTGGTCCTCCACGAGCACGAATGGCTCGCCATCCGTGTTGTGCAAGACGGGCACCCGCTCCGCCTGCATGTCGAGCCAGTCCAGCGCGTCCTCCCAGACGTGGACGAGCCCCAAGGTCGTCTCCTCCTGCGCGAGCCACTCCCGGGGGACGAGCCTGTCTCCGCGCACGCGGAGCGCCTTGCGCGCGATCCGCACCACCTCATCCGCCTCCGTGGGAGGCAGGGGATGTGGATGCATCCCGCAGAACACCGCCAGGCCCTCGTGCTCCACCATCCGCCCGAGCACGGCATGCCGCGGGCGGAGCTGCCGCGAGCCGAGCACCTCGTGCACGAAGTGCTCTCCGCCTCCCAGCAGGTCCCTCACCCGCAGCCCCACCCCCTCCTGCACCTCCACCACCTCCCAGACGGTGAGGACGACAGGCCGCTGCGCGAGCAGCCACGCACGCTCGGCCTCCGACAACTTCGCGCCCTTCTCCTCGAGGAACCACTCCCGCACGGGCCGCCCCTCCACCTCCCAGTGGTGCACCGCCCAGGGCATGAAGAGCTGCATGTCCGGGCCCTCCAGCACGAAGTCGGGGTCCTCGAAGAACGCCTCGGCGGCCTCGCGCCGCCACCCCCGGCCGAAGCGGGCATTGGCGTAGCGCACCAGCGCCGTCACCAACCCCTCATCCGCCTCGTGCAGGTGCGCCCCCGGTGGGGCGGCCAGCCGGTTCACCGCCGCGTCCCTCCCGGCACAGCACCGCTTGTACTTCTGTCCGCTTCCGCAGGGGCACGGCTCATTGCGCCCGGGCATGTGCATGGCTCCTCCTGGCCCCACTCCAAAAGTAGGGGCCGGGGGGTGACCTTAGCAGTGGGTACGCCCGGAGGTGAGCCCTACCTGCCAGCCGGGGGAGCGAGCTCGGTGCGCACATCCCAGAGCTCGGGGAAGAAGCGCAGGTCCAACGCCTTGCGCAGGAAGCCCACGCCCGAGGAGCCCCCTGTGCCCGGCTTGAAGCCGATGACTCGCATCACCGTCATCATGTGACGGTAGCGCCACAATTGGAAACGCTCCTCCACGTCCACCAACTTCTCGCACATCTCGTAGGCGTCCCAATGTTGCTCGGTGTTCTCGTAGATGTGGCGGAACACCTCCATCACCCCGGCGCTCTTCTCATACGGCTGACGCCAGTCGCGCTCGACGCGGTCCGCTGGCACCGCGTGGCCCTTGCGCGCCAGGTGCCGCAGGAACTCGTCATACACACTGGGCGACTCCAGGAAGCGCTCCAGCTCCGCATGCACCCCGGGCTGGTGCCGGAAGGGCCCCAACGCCTGCGCGTCCTTGTGGCCGAGCAGGAATTCCAACGCGCGGTATTGATGGCTCTGGAAGCCCGAGGCCTGCCCCAGCGCGCCCCGGAACTCGAGGTACTCGTTGGGCGTGAGCGTCTCCAACACGCTCCACTGCTCGAAGAGCATCCGCTGGATGTGGCCCACGCGGGAGAAAATCTTGAACGACGGCTCCAGGTTGTCGTTCTGGATGTAGCGGTTGACGGCCGTCAGCTCGTGCACGAGCAGCTTCATCCACAGCTCGCTCGTCTGATGCTGGATGATGAAGAGCAGCTCGTCGTGGTGGGTCGGCTGCGAGCGGGGCACCTGCGCGGACAACAACCGGTCCAGCTGCAGGTACTCGCCATACGTGGTCCGACCCGCCAGGTCGGTGAAGATTCCGGGTTCCAGCTCGCGCTTGTTCATGCAGACAAGAATGACGGGCGGGCCGGGGCCCCGCAAGAACCGGACCCTCCCCAAGCGGACAGGAGGGCCCGGCTCTCAAACTCCCGGGGAGCGGGAGAGCGGCTCAGCCCGCGTTCTTCTGGGCCTCGGCGAGCGCCTTGGCGGCGGCGCGGCCACGCGGCAGCTTGATGTCGTCGACGCTGTTGGCCTCGGCGTAGTCCACCCAGGCGCCGGGGCGGCGGTTGGTCTTCTCCAGCATGCGCAGCTTCTGGTAGTGCGCGGCGCAGTAGCCCTTGGTGCGGCTGGGCTTGCCGCAGCCGATGATGGCGCAGTCACGGGCCCCACCCTCGGTGGCCGGCTTGCGGCCGCGCTTCTTGCCACCCGTGGACACCGGCGCGGGAGCCGCGCTGCGAGCCGGACGGCCCGGGCCACGGCGAACCGGCGCCGCTGCGCCACCACGGCTACCACCGCCGGCCACGCCAAACAGGGGGCCCACGGCGCTGGCCAGGGGCGCCAGCTGCTCGGCCACGTTGCGCAGCCTGTCGAGATCAGACGTGCCCGCCTCCAGACGCGACACCAGGTCGCGCAGCGGCTTGAGCTGCGCCTCGATCTCGTTACGAACCATCTCTCGGAATGCCTTGTCGACCGACATGCTCGTGTTTCCTCTCTCGATGAGAACGCCTCCTGGGCGAGGCGGCTCATCCGGGGGGGGGGTTATCGTTGGGCTGTTCAGCTCAACTTCTGCCCAGACATAACTCCATGGATACACGGTTTGTCGATTAAATTGAAACAGCGATTGTGCTTTTCTTGTTGATTGGCGTCACACCTGAATGCCTGTTCAGCGCCGCTACATGTGAATTGAACAGGAATCGGCGTGATCCCGCGGCTCGAACCCCTGACGTGCCCGCCGCATTTCCAACCACAAAGCCTCGCGTGTGGCCGCCAGGCGCCGGACAAGGTCCTGCGCCTCGTCGTCGTCGAGCGCCGCGGACAGGCGGGGAAAGAGCTGGAGCTCCAGCGAGCGGATATGCGCGAGCGCCGCGTCGCCCAGCGCCACCAACCGGGCCTGCCACTCCAGGCTGTCCCGGGGAAACCATTCCAATTCGGCCATCAACTCATGCATGACCAGGAGGAGCTCCGCCTCCTGGAGGGCCCGCGTGTGCCCCTCCACTCGGACCACCAGGGGCTGCACGTGGCGCTCCGTCAGCCGCACGTGAAGCCAGATCGCCTCGAGCAGTTGCTCGACCCGCTCCCGTGACGCAACCCCATCCTCCCCCGGCGCCAGCGCCGCCTCCAGGCACGCCAGCAACTCCCGTTGCTTCCCAGACAACATTTCGAAAGGCCCCATGGCCCCACAACCATCGCCACCCCCCCAGGCACGGACAACCACCGGGCCCGGAAGCGGGCCACCGCCTGTGCCCTCCCGCCTCCCTGACAGGCGTTGAAAGCGGCAGGATTCATACGACTTTTCCACCCCCCGAGAGGAGTTGGCAGGCAGGCGTGGGCGGGGGTCTGTCAGCTCCGGCGGGCGTCGCCATCTTCAGGCCCCGTGGAGACCGCCCACAACCCCTTGCGCCGCGCCGTCTTCCGGTTCGCCGAGACCGGAGCGGCCCTGTCCGCGCTCTACCATCGCGCCCGCCTGCTGGGAGCCGAGCACCTGCCCGCCCGGGGTCCGGTGTTGCTCGTGGGCAACCATGGACTCTGGGGTTATGAAACGCCTGCTTTCTTCCACCTGCTTCATCGCGCTACAGGCCGCTACCCCCTGGGACTGGCCGAGCGGGGGTTCTTCAAAATCCCCCTGGTGAGAACGGTATTGCCCTGGCTGGGGGGCGTGGAGGGCACCCGGGACAAGGCCTTGGACTCGCTGAGACAGGGACACCTCGTCGTCTGCTATCCGGGGGGCGCGTGGGAGACATTCAAGAAACCCCGCCACCATTACACGCTGCGGTGGGAGGCAACGCTGGGCTTCGCGCGGCTCGCCGCCCAGGCGGGAGTGCCCGTCGTCCCCTTCGCCGGCTTCGGCGTGGACGGCACCTTCCTCTGTCCGGATGACGAGCGGTGGAGCGTTCCACTCGCCCCCGGGGAGAAGTACCGGGTACCGTTGGGCATCGGCCTGGGCCCCCTGCCCCTGCCGGTGAAGATGACCTTCCTCCTCGGACCCGCACTCACCCCGCCGCCCCGGGATGCGCCCGAGTCCCGGCTGAAACACTTCCGGGACCAGATCGCCACCACCGTACGGCACCTGCTCGTCCGAGCCTGCCATGCGTGAGGCCTCCTTGCCCGCCCTACCCCGGTTCGTTCCCGAGCCCGAGGACATTCAACCAGGCTACGAGCTGCTCCTCGAGCAACGCCAGGTGCGCGGCGCTCCGGTGCGGCTCTTCACCTTCCCCGGCGGCAGCCAGGACGCGTCGCGCACCGTCCTATGCCTGCCTGGACTGGGAGCCTCCGGCCGCTCGTTCGCGCCCATGCATCCCCTCGCCTCCGAGTACCGGCTGCTGCTGTGGACGCCGACGCTCCAGACGCCTCTCACCCATACGCCGCTGCAGTGGAACCTCGCCTCGCTGGAGCAACCCGACGCGGGCCTGCCCGAGCGCTTCGCCCTGGTGGGCTCCTCGTTCGGCAGCCTCATCTCCATCGCCTTCGCGCTGGCGCACCCCGAGCGGGTGAAGGCCCTGGTGCTGGTGTCGCCAGTGGCCAGCGTGCGGCGCGTGCGGCGCTGGGCGCTCGTCCTGTCCACGCTGGTGCGCATGCCCAAACCCTTCGCCTACCTCTTCGCCCCCACCGTGGCGCGGGTGCTCGGCGGACGCCGCCTGCCCCCCGAGGGCCGCGCCGAAATCGTCCGCGAGGCGCGCCGGCTCTCGCCCCTGGAGCTGCTGCGGCGGCTGCAGGACATCCTCTCCGCCAACTACCTCGAGGAGCTCGAGCGCCTGCGCGTGCCCACCCTCATCATCCAGGGTGGCAGGGATTTACTGGTGCCCCACTCGTACGCCCGGGACGTGGCCGCCCGCATTCCCGGCTCGCGTCTGGAGCTCATCCGCGAGGCCAGCCACCTGCCGTACATGAGCCATACCGACGCCTTCAACGCCTTCGTCGGCGACTTCCTCGCCCAGCACGAAGCCTGAGACGAAAGACAGCCCTTCCCACCGAGACGCCACACCCATGGACCAGGCCACCCAGCTGTCCCGCTCCGCCCTGTTGTTCCTCTCGCGCCGCGAGGAATTGAAGGACCTCGCCACCGGCGTGCCCGCCCTGCGCCGCATCGCCCGCCGCTTCATCGCCGGCGAGACGCTGGAGGAGGCCGTGAGCGCGGTGAAGGACTTGAACGCGCGCGGGCTGAGCGTCTCCTTCGACCACCTCAACGAGGCCGTGCGCCACCCGGCCGAGACGCGCGACGAGGTGCGCGAGTACCAACGGCTGCTGGCGCGCATCGACCAGGTGGGCGTGCGGGGCAACGTGTCGATGAAGCTCACCCAGTGCGGGCTGCTCTTCGACCGGGAGCTGGCGCTCGCCAACGCGCGCCAGGTGGTGGCCGACGCGAAGCGCCGCGGCTCGTTCGTGCGCGTGGACATGGAGCACGGCGCGGTGACGCAGGACACGCTGGACGTGGTGCGCACGCTGCACCGCGAGTTCGGCGAGCCCCACGTGGGCGCGGTGCTGCAGAGCTACCTCTACCGCACCGAGGCCGATGCCCGCGCCCTGTGCGCCGAGCGCGTCCGCATCCGTCTGTGCAAGGGCGCCTACCTCGAGGGCCCCGGCGTGGCCTGGCAGGACAAGAAGGACGTGGACGACAACTTCGTGCGCGTCATGCGCGTGCTGCTCGACAGCGGCGTGTACCACGGCATCGCCACGCACGATGAGCGCATGATTGAAGAGACGCTCGCGTATGCCCGCCAGAAGCAGCTGCCGCGCGGCGCCTTCGAATTCCAGATGCTCTATGGCATCCGCCGCGACTTGCAGGAGCGGCTGGCCGCCGAGGGCCACCCGGTGCGCGTCTACGTGCCCTATGGCAGGCACTGGTACCCGTACTTCATGCGCCGGCTCGCCGAGCGCCCCGCCAACGTCTGGTTCGTGATGAAGAACCTGGTGAAGGGCTAGCGCCCTCCCTCAGCGAGCCTCCGCCACCTTGCCGATGATTTCCAACCCGAATCCCCTGCCGCCCATCAGCGACATCAGGATGGCGGCAACCTGGACTCTCGAGGCCGCGGGCAGAGGCGAAAGCTTCAGACCGGCAGCGTGTCGAAGGGCCCGAGCTCGCGCGGGGAGCGGCGCTTGGGCCGGCGAGGCGCCGGGGTGCGCGTGGGGGGCAGGAGCTTCTCGGTGAACACGGAGCGGCGCGACAACGAGAGGCCGTCCTCGCAGCTCCCGTCCAGCAGCGGCACCTCCAGCAGGAGGTAATTCGACGTGAGCTCGAGCATCGCGCCCCCTTCCCCCAGCGTGCGGCTGATGGTGGATGGAGCATCCTCAATCCTTGAGGATTGCAACACTCCGCCCTTGCTGTCCTTCATGATGAGACTCCCCCTGGTGCTGCCGCTGTACCCGGACCACGCCCTGCGGTCCTCAGCATCCACACCCCTCTGACATGGGGTGGGAGGCGCTCAGGACCCCTGGCGGCGCGGTGTTGGACGCTCGAAGGGCAGACAACCTGACGGAATCGCTCCGGCTACCGCGCGGGCCACCGCTTCACCGCGGGCTCCACCTTCGGCGGGCCTGGGCGCTGAGCCACCTCGGGAACGGCGGCGCGCGGAAGGGGGTTCCGCGCGCCACCACGACTCGAACTACATGATGCAGTAGCACACGGAGAAGGAGCAGGTCCCGTTGCCCTTGCCACACAAGAGTGGGAGGATTTCTGGAAGAAGACTGTGAATGGCTCAGCGCTGCAGGGCATCGTGGCCCAGTTCCCGCGCCGCGTCCGCCACCGGGTCCGGGCGCTTGTCGCGCATGGTGACGAACTCCTCGGCCGCAGTGGGGTGGATGCCCACCGTCGTGTCGAGCAGCTTCTTGGTGACACCACACTTCAGCGCCACCGCCAGCCCCTGGATGATTTCCGGCGCGTCCGCCCCCACCATGTGGAAACCCAGTACGCGGTCGGTGTCGCGCTCGACAATCACCTTCATCATCGTGCGCTCGTCGCGCCCACTCAGCGTGTGCTTCATGGGCCGGAAGTTGGAGACGTAGACGTCTATCTTGTCGCCGAGCCGCTCGCGCGCCTCGAGCTCGGAGCAGCCCACCGTCCCCACCGGCGGCTGGCTGAACACCGCCGAGGCCACCCCCGTGTGGTCCATCTTCATGGGGTTGTCATGGAAGAGCGTCTCGGCCAGGGCACGGCCCTCGGCGATGGCCACCGGCGTGAGGTTGATGCGGTCCGTCACGTCCCCCACCGCGTAGATGCTTTCCACACTGGTGTGGGACCACTCGTCCACCACCACCGCCCCGCGCTCGTCCAGGCGCACGCCCACCTCCACCAGCCCGAGCCCCTGCGTGTTGGGCACCCGCCCCGTCGCGTACAGCACCGCGTCCACCTCGAGCGTGTCCCCCATGCGCGAGAGCAGGCTCAGCGTGCCGTCCGGGCGCTTCTCGATGTCGCGGACGAACGTTTCTGGCCGCAGGTCGATGCCCTTCTTGCGCATCTCCTGCGTGAGCATGGAACGGACGTCGTCATCAAAGCCGCGCAGCACCGTGTCGCCACGGATGAGCATCATCACCTTGGCGCCCAGCGCGTTGAAGATGCCCGCGAACTCCACGCCGATGTAGCCCCCGCCCACGATGGCGATGCGCCTGGGCAGCTCCGGCAGGGTGAGCGCGCCGTCCGAGGAGATGGCGTGCTCGATGCCCGGCACCTCGGGGAGGAAGGGCCGCGAGCCCGTGGCCACCAGGATGCGCCCGGCCGTGTGACGCTGGCCGTTGACCTCCACCGTGTGCTCGTCGACCACGCGCCCCCGGCCCTCGATGAGCTGCACCCCCGAGTCCCGGAGCAGGCGCCGGTACACGCCATCGAGCCGCTCCAGCTCCTTGTCCTTGGCGGCCTGGAGCTTCTTCCAGTCGAAGCCGGGCTCGGAGAGCGACCAGCCAAAACCGGCCGAGTCCTCGAAGTCGTGGCGGAAGTGGGCGCCATGGACGAGCAGCTTCTTGGGCACGCAGCCCCGGTGCACGCACGTGCCGCCGATGCGGTTGTCCTCGCAGATGGCCACGCGCGCGCCATACGAGCCCGCCCGGCGGCTCGCCGCCACGCCCCCCGAGCCCGCGCCGAGGGTGAACAGGTCGAAGTCGTACTGGGGCATCGCGTGTCTCCTGGATGAGGCTGGTGAGGGTACCCGTCACCGTACTTCACTCCGTGTCGAAGTGAGGGTCTGCCCCATGCGCCTCCGCGTGAACCCGGTGGACCCACGCACGCCAGGGGAGGGAGGGAGCATCCCGCGCGTCCTCGCGGGAGCGACCTACCTTCGGGTGAGCGATTCCGGAGGTGACCGTGGCGATTCGGGCGGGCAGGCGTCTTCTGCGAGGGCTGGGCTCGGGCGTGGTGGGGACGCTGGCCCTGAGCGGCTGGGAGCCCCTCCGCGATGCCCTGCTGGGACACTCGCCTCCGTACTCCACCCGGGAGATCGCCAGGCGAGGCGCCAGGCGGTGGCTCGGTGTGCGGCTCGGCGCTCGCGAGGCCCAACGGTGGGGGCTCGCCATGCGCTGGCTCTATGGCCCCATGCTCGGCGCCGTGTATGCGTGGCTCCGGCCCGTGCTTCCTCCCGCCTCGCGCCTCCGCGGCCTCACGCTCGCCGGAGGGCTGTGGCTCTTCGAGCGGCTCTCCTTTCCCCTCCTCCGCGTCACGCGCGCACCTCGCACGTGGTCTCCCGAGGAGCACCGGTTGCTCGCGCTTCAGGGGCTCCTCTTCGGCCTCGTCACCGAGGCCGTGCTTTCCCAATGGCAGACGAACGGGCAGGGGGTAGGGCGCTCCCGCTTGGGGCTCGCGGGCTCGAAGACGGAGACGGAGACCCTCACCCCGCCCCGCTCCCGGGGGGAGCGGGAGGTTGCGCCCAGCGGCCCTCTGTCCACAAGTTGAACCCATTCACGGCACATGTCCGGAGGTGCGACGAATGTGGTCTCGCTGGTTGAGCGTCATCCTGGGCTTCTGGTTGGTGTCGTCGCCTTTCGTGCTCGGCTACCGCGTCCAGGAAGCCCAGCTCAATGACCTGTGCGTGGGCCTGGCCATCATGCTGGTGAACCTCGCGGCCATCGCCCTCCCCAAGCTGCGCTACGCCACCACCCCGCTCGCCGTGTGGCTCATCGTCTCGCCCTTCGTCCTGGGCTACGGCGGCTACCGCAACGCCACCCTCAACGACATTGTCGTCGGCCTGCTCGCCGGCGTGCTGTCGCTCGTCTGGGACCACCGGGTGTGGACTCCCCATCGCCGGCCCCTCGCCGGGTCCTGACGCTTCGTCCGTTGCCCGACGCCCGCGCGCCGCCCCCCGGCACCCGGGCGCCGAGCGGGTGTACTGCATGGGCTCCCCGCCTCGAAGGAGCGCCCACCCATGCAGCCAGCCCTGAAGCTCTGTCTCACCGCGAGCGCCCTCGCGCTCACCGCGTGCGTCACGGTCGGCAAGCAGAAGCCCCCCGCCCCGCAGACCTGCACGCCCGAGACCCTCGCGCTCATGAAGAAGCTGGGCGTGGAGCCGGGCCAGCAGGGCTCGATGAACCTCGAGGCCTCGCAGCCCGGAGGCACCCATGACTACGGCGTCTTCCGCCCCGGCCAGATAACGAGCCGCCTGGAAACGACCGTGGGCTCGCTGCCCGTGGGCACGCTCGTCGACGGCGTGCTCTGGATGGACACGGGCAAGGTGCAGGCGCAGTACACCCAGGCGCATACGCCGGATGGACAGAACCATCCCGTGTGCCTGGTGCTCGGCTCCCCGGCGCCGGGCGGCGTCTACGCCGAGGCCGGTACCACCCCCGGCTCCCTCACCCTGCCCAAGAGCGTGCCCTTCACCGTGGTCGAGAAGTTCGAGTGAGCACGCTCGCGGAGTTGGAGGCACCGGAGGAGTGAGAGGCCTCAAGGCCCGGGGGCCGGGGTGGAACCTGGAGCCCAGAGCCGCCCCAGGTCGAGCGGCTCGGCGTCGAATGGCTCGGCGCGCACCACGTCCTCGCCTCCGTACCGGGCGAGCCTCCAGCCTCGTGCTCCCGGGCGGTAGACCTCGAGCGTGTGCGCCCGCGGATCCACCAGCCACGCGTGGCTCACGCCCTCCTGATGGTAGAGCCTCAGCTTGGGCCCCCGGTCCAATGCGGCCGTCGAAGGCGACAGCACCTCGCAGACCCAATCGGGCGCCACGTCGAAGAAGGGATCATTCCGCTCGAACAGCCCGGGGGCCCGCTCGTAGCGCCAGCCCGCCAGGTCCGGCACCACCACCTGCCGGCCGAAGTGCAGCTCCGGCTCGTCCACGAACCACCAGCCGCCCGGTCCTCCCTCTCCGACACCGAAGGTTCGCCCCAGCTTCACTCCGAGCAAGGAAGCCACCCAGGCGTGCCACTTCGTCGGCCGTGGGAACGCCCACAGCTCGTCGTCGATGATCTCCCCCACCCACCCAGGCGGTAACGCCTCGATATCCTCGTAGGTGGCGGGACGCTTTCCCCGGCCCATCTCCACTCCTCCCGCAGGCCTTCCTGCCTGACCGCTGACATTCTACAGGAAGGTCTGACGGGAGAGGTAGGGTCCGCCTCCGCTCAACGTACGGCGCGAGCGATTCCCGCCACGCCCAGCACCAGGCCGCCGAACAGCGCGGCCAGGCCCGCCGTCGCCGAGTAGCGCACCCACTTCGGCGTGGGCGGCACCGGACCGTGCGGTCCCACGCCCTGCGGTATCGCCTGGAAGAGATTGCCGTCGGGCCGATCCACGGGCTCGTCGCGCATCTGCATCCGCGCGCCCCAGTTCCCCATCACCCACTTGCCGAACCACGGCGCCACCGCGTTGAGCCACAGCATCAACTTTCCCTGGAGGAACACCGGCACCACCGTCTTCCCGGGCCTCATCGCGCAGCGCACCACCGCTCGCGCCACCACGTCCGTGTCATACGTGGGCGGCACCGGCTTGGGCGCCAGGCCAAACATCGTCGGCGCGTGCGCGAACATGTTGCTGTCCACCGAGGGCACCAGGATGTTCGACACCTTGATGCCCGTGCCCATCAACTCCATCTCCAGGCTCTTGGCCCACCCGAGCGTGGCGTGCTTGCTCGCGCTGTACGCCGTCAGCAGCGGCGCCGCGCCCTTGGACAGCATCGACTGGATGTTGAGGATGTGCCCACTGCCCCGAGCCCGGAAGTGCGGCAGCACCGCCCGCGCGAAGCGCATGAAGCCAAAGCAGTTGATGTCGAAGATGCGAGTGATGTGCTCCCACGGCAGCTCGTCGAAGAGGCCGTAGCTCTGCACGCCCGCGTCATTCACCAGGATGTCCACGCGGCCGTAGTGCGTCAGGCACTCGCGCACCACCTGGTCCACGTCCCCCTGCACCGTCACATCGCCGGGCACCGCGAGGCATTCAATGCCCTGCTCGTTCAACTGGTGGCGCAGCTTCTCGAGCGCCTCCACCCGGCGCGCGGTGACGCACAGCTTCACTCCCGCCTCGCCCAGCCGAACCGCCGCCTGCCAACCCACGCCACTCGATGCTCCCGTCACGATGGCGACCTTGCCCCTCAGGTCCTGGCGAGCCATGTCCTCTCCCTGTGTCGCGGCTCCCGGCGGCGGGCCTGTCGTCCGCTCCCCCGAGTGCCTGGCGTCCACGCGTTATTCCAGCCGGGAGGATGGGAATTCCCGCCCCGTCCGAGCACCCCGCCCCTCCCGGGCCCGTGCCTGCCCGCCCGGGTGCCGTGAGGCCAACCAACCCCAGACGTCCACTGGTGAACGCAACCCGGTGGCCTTTCCGCTCGTATACCCGTCAGGTCGGGTGAAGTGACAGGCCATGAGCTCGATGCTCGATGCCGTCGTGGTGGGCGCCGGCCCCAACGGGCTCGCCGCCGCCATCTCCCTGGCGCGCGCGGGCCGCTCGGTGCGGGTGCTCGAGGCGGGCCCCACTCCCGGCGGAGGCGCCCGCTCGGCCGAGCTCACCCTGCCCGGCTTCGTCCACGACGTCTGCTCCGCCATCCACCCGCTCGCCGCCGCCTCGCCCTTCTTCCGCCAGCTGCCCCTGGGCGCCCATGGCCTCGAGTGGGTGCAGCCCGACGCCCCCCTCGCCCACCCGCTCGACAATGGCACCGCCGCGGTGCTCGAGCGCAACCTCGAGGCCACCGCCCAGGGGCTCGGCCCGGACGCGGACACGTATGTGAAATGGATGCGCCCCATGGTGCGCGCCTTCGACGACGTGGTGGCGCAGATGGCCGACCCGCTGCGCCTGCCCCGCCGCCCCCTGCGCCTGGCCCGCTTCGGCCTGCGCGCCATGCGCCCCGCGCACTCGCTCGCCACCGGCGCCTTCGAGGGGCCCCTCGCGCGCGCCCTCTTCGCCGGCTCCGCCGCCCACTCCTTCTCCGCGCTCGAGCGCCCCTTCACCTCCGCCTTCGGCATCCTCCTCATGGCCTCGGGCCACGCCGTGGGCTGGCCCTTCCCGCGCGGCGGCACGCAGAAGCTCGTGGACGCGCTCGTCAGCTACCTCCGGGCGCTCGGCGGCGAGGTGGAGACGGGGCACCGCGTGCACAACGTGGACGAGCTGCCGCGCGCGCGCGCCGTGCTGCTCGACGTGACGCCCGCGCAGTTGGTGAAGCTCGCGGGCCACCGGCTGCCTCCGGCGTACGTGGAGAAGCTGCGGCGCTTCCGCTACGGGCCCGGCGTCTTCAAGGTGGACTGGGCGCTCTCCGGCCCCATTCCCTGGGAGGCGGCGGCGTGTGCCCGCGCCGGCACGGTGCACCTGGGCGGCACGTTGGAGGAGGTGTCCGCCAGCGAGGCCGCTGTCTCCCGCGGCGAGGCGCCCGAGCGCCCCTACGTGCTGCTGGCCCAGCACACCCTCTTCGACGACACCCGCGCGCCCTCGGGCCAACACACCGGCTGGGCCTACTGCCACGTGCCCAATGGCTGCACCGAGGACATGACGGAGCGGATTGAGGCCCAGGTGGAGCGCTTCGCCCCGGGCTTCCGCGCGCGCATCCTCGCCCGGCACACGCGCTCGCCCGCGCAGTACGAGGCCTACAATCCCAACTTCATCGGCGGGGACATCTCCGGCGGCTCGCTCGAGGGCATGCAACTCCTTGCACGGCCCGTGGCGCGCCTGGTGCCGTATGCCACGCCGGACCCGCGCCTCTTCCTGTGCTCGTCCTCGACGCCGCCCGGGCCCGGCGTGCACGGGCTGTGTGGCTTCCTCGCCGCGCGCGCGCTGCTCGCCAGCGAGGTGTGGCGCAAGGGGTGAGGCGCGCTCAGGAGGCCAGGTGCGTGGCCCCCGACGCCGTCGGCGCCCGCTTCAGGACGTAGAGCGCGGACAGGACGGGGAAGAGGAGCAGGAGCAGCAACACCAGGGCGCGCGGCACGCCGTAGGGCTGCCAGCGCGAGCTCGCCTCGAGCGTCCGCAGCGCGGTGAAGAGGATTCCGGCCGTCAAACCCACCCAGGGACGGCGCAGCGCGACGAGCCCGGAGAGGCCAATCGCCACACTGGCGGCGACGGAGAGCACCTGCGGGCCCGTCACCCCTGAGAGCTCCGTCCGGGTGCGCAGGATGAAGACATCCCAGAGCACGAAGACCCAGCACAGGAAGAGCAACCAATAGGCCGCGCTCCGGGCCGCCGTCGTGGGGTGTCCTCCGGAGCCGGGCAGGGGCCGGCCATCGCGCTCGACGAGGAGCAACACGAAGCCTTGCTGGTGGAGCTTCACCGCGAGCTCGCTCCCATCCGGCAGACGCCAGGACTCGCCGCGCACCAGGGCCGACTTCCCGCTCTCGCCGACCCGCCCTCCGTCCACCCGGACCTGGAAGTGCTCGTAGTGGCCACGCCAGGACAGCTCGAGGCGCTTCGGCCCACCTTCTTCCAATCGCAACTTCCTCGTGGGCATCGGCTCCGTCCTCGCGTGGGCCCGCAGGCTACCAGGAACCCGGGGACCGCTCCCCTCACTGGGAGTCCAGCGCCGCAGGGCCCCACGCACCCCCTCGGCGGCTTTTTCCTGGAATTTCGCCCTCCTGAGTTTTCCGAGGCTGTCCGTCCCCGACAAGCCTTTGGATTCACGGGCCTTTTCCTCCCCGGAACGCCAGGCGTCGCGCGGCGCCTCCCAGGATTTTTGAGACAACAACGAAGTCGGGGCCTCGTCAGGGGGAAGGACTCACGAAAGGCATGATGATGCGTAACACGATGAAGAGGACCCTGGCGGCACTGGCATCCCTGGCGCTCATCCCGGCCGCGGTGACCGCGCACACCGTGAAGTCGCCCTTCCCCGGCACGGTGACGGCCACCACCTACTACCCGAGCGGCGGCTACCACGGCGCCGTGGACATCTCGAGCGGCCGCTGCAACTACTGGGGCGTGGAGACGGGCGTGGTGGGCTCGGTGTCCTGGAACGTCACCATCAACACCACCGGCATCGTCTGCAACGGCAACGGCTACGAGAACGCCAACATGGCCATCCACACCTGGGCGGACGGCTGGCGCTTCCACCTCAAGCACTTCATCAAGACGTCCGACTCGTACGACCGCACCTGCGACCGCTGCCAGGTCGGCAACGAGGGCGGCACCGGCCAGGCCACCGGCCCCCACGTCCACATGATGCAGGAGAAGAACGGCACCAACGACACCTCCTGGTACTCGGGCTACACCGTCCAGGGCGAGGCCGTGGACCGCACCGAGACCGTCGGCGTCCTCGACTGAGCGGCCCCCGCCGCGCCCCCACCGGCCCCGAAGCCCCCCGGAAGGCCCCGCGCCTCCCGTGGGGCTTCCGTCTTTTCAGGTACTTACACCTTGCCCGGGGCTGGGCGGCCTGGGCGGCCTCCCATTTATTCCCAGGTTTTTCATTTTTTTTTAGACGGCGGTTTAATAGGGGCCTCTACGAGTTGGACATCCCTTGAACGCCCACCGCCATGACCCCTGACGCTCCCACTCCTTCCCCCTCCCCCACAGGCACTCCGAGCCGGCGCAGGGCACTGGCCGTGGGCGTGGGCCTCGTGGCGCTGCTCGCCGGGGTGGCGCTGCTCGGCCGTGGCGGAGCCGCGCCGGACGCGGCCGGGACGAAGCAGGCCGCCGCGCCCAAGGGCTCCCCGCAGGGCACCTCCCGGATGACGGGCACCCCCGGCCAGGCCGGAGCGGCCGCGGGCGAGGAGGCCCGGGGCGCCCGGTTCGACGCCACGACGTGCTGGCGGGACCTGGAGCGCTTCAACGAGGACGTGACGCTCGAGAACTTCCGGGACTGGGCCGCCCCCCTGCTCAACTCGGGGGATGCGCTCGTGCGCAACTACCTGAAGGAGCGCCTCACCGAGCTCATCGGCAACGACCCGGCCCGGGCCTCCGAGGTGCTCGACTGGTCCCTCGAAGCCCAGGGCAAGTCGTTTGGCATGTACCTCATGGCCGTGAGGGACTCCGAGGCCGTCCAACTCCCCCAGGTGTCGGCGAAGCTGCTGGACCTGGGCCTGGACGAGCGCATCGCCCCGGAGCGGCGCGCGGGACTCCTGTCGGCCCTGGACACGCAGAAGAAGCTCGCTCCGGCCGCGCTCGACCGGCTCTCGGCCTTCGCCAGCAGCCCGGCCCCCGGCGAGGCGGGCTGGGCCGCCGCCCGCACCATCGGCCGGGTCATGAAGCGCGACGCCAAGAACAACGGTGACCTCACGCCCTACCTGGACAAGCTGCTCACCATCGGCGTCGAGTCCCCCGACGAGCAGATCCGCTACCTGGGGCAGATGATGCCCATGCACTCCGCGCCCATCCTCGACGCGCGGAGCACCGAGCGCTACGCGCAGATTCTCACCACCGAGGGCAACGAGAACGGCCGGGACGCGGCGGCGCACATGCTCTCCCTCTCCCCGGAGAAGGAGAAGGTGCTGGCGCTGTTCCAGAAGACCTTCGAGAACGACCCGGCCGTGTGCGTGCGCTGGGCCCTCTTCCGCTTCTCCGCCCGCGTGGCCGGCAAGGACGCGCTCCCGGTCATGGCGAACATGGCCGTCGTGGATGCGCGCTTCCAGCCGGTCTACCGGGCCTTCGAGCAGCTCTACGCCAGCGGCGAGCTGGACTGGGTGCGGCTGTGGAACAGCCTGCCCGACCAGGATCCCTTCCACTGCCTCGACCGCCACGACTGAGCCCGGGAGCCCCCATGAGCCGCCCTTCCTCCTTCCGCCCCCTCCTGCTGGCGCTCACGCTCTGCCTGCCCCTGGCCCCCGAGGCCGCGCGGGCCGCCGCCCCGGCGCCCGCCCTCCAGGGAGAGACCTGCTCCGTCGAGGGCTTGATGGACTCCATCCGCCGCGGGCTCCACTCGAAGTCGGAGGCCTACAAGCGCTACATGCGCACGCTGCTGCGCGAGTCCGCCGTCACCCTGCCCGACGGCGAGCTGCGGGCGGCGTTCGCGCGGGAGAGAGACCCCGTCATGGCCGAGCACCTGGCGGCCGCCCTGGTCGCGCGCACCGAGCGCGGAGCGGACCCCAGCGCCATCCAGGCGGTGGCCAGGCGGGCGCTGGAGGAGCCCGACCCGGCGGTGCGCGCCGCCACCGTGCGCGCGATGCGCCGCACCAGCGCCCTGGAGAACACGGGAGACATGTACGAGCGCCTGGTGCGCGACTCCTCGCCCGAGGTGCGCCAGGAGGCCGCGGCGAACATCGTCGAGGACATCCGCGAGGTCTACTCGAGCTACCACGGCCCGGCCTCGGACGCCGCGGTGTCGGCCGCGGCGGCCTCCACGGACCCCAAGGTGACGGCGAAGATTCTCGGCAACCTCGACACCCGGAAGATCAGCGCCGGCTCGGCCAGCAAGCTCCAGTCGCTGCTGCGCAGCGATGAGGCCGAGGTGCGCCAGGCGGCGGTCACCGCGCTGGGAGGGGTGCCCGCGGAGCAGGTGGCCAGCTCCCGGGAGACCCTGCTCGGCATGTACCGCGACGAGAGGGATCCCGGGGTGCGCAAGGCGCTGCTGCAGAGCATCGCCCAGCTGGGCTTCTCCAGCGCGGTGCCGGAGCTGCAACGGCTGCGCAACGTCGACCCCAGCCTGACACCCGAGGTCGACGCGTGGATTCGAGTTCTCGGAATGGGCCTTCAGGAGTGGAGCCTGATCCTGAGGGAGAAGCAGCGGCTGCAACAGGCTCCGTAGAGCGGCAATCCCCCCCAAGCGGGCCGGGAACGGCCCGAGAGGTACGACGATGCACAAGACGATGAAGATGACCTTGGCGGCGCTGGCGTCCGTTGCCCTCATCCCGGCCGGAGTGACGGCGCACGAGGTCCGCGCCCCGCACCCCGGCACGGTGACGGCCCTCACGTACTACTCGAGCGGCGCGTTCCACGGCGCCATCGACGTGGCCAGCGGCAGCGGCTGCGGCTACTGGGGCGTGGAGACGGGCGTGGTGGGCTCGGTGTCCTGGAACGTGACCATCCGCACCACCGGCACCGTGTGCTACGGCAACGGCAGCGGCAACCAGAACGAGGCCAAGCACATCTGGACGAACGGCTACTCCTACCGCGTCTGGCACTTCCTGAAGACGGCCAACTCGTACGACCGCACGTGCGACCGCTGCCAGGTGGGTGACGAGGGCGGCACCGGCAACGTCACCGGCCCCCACAGCCACATCCAGTACGACCTGAACGGCTCCAACGACACGTCCTGGTACGCGAACTACACCGTGAAGGGTGAGGCCGTGGACCGCAGCGAGACCCTCGGCTACCTCGACTGAGCGGACCGGCTCGACCCTGGCCAGGGAGCGGCTCCACCGGACTCCGTTCCCTTGCCGGGTCCCCACGGATGATGAGCGATTGCCCATCCGTCTGGATTTCCAGCGGCGTGTCCTCGCCGATGCGCAGTGGCTCCAGCAGGGGAGGATGGTAACTCCGAGCAGGGAGAAGCGCCCTTCCCCGGAGCGCGTCTGTCCCAGGAGCACGCCAGGGCCTCGAATCCCCTCCAGCAGTCAACCCGAGCCGTCAATCGAGCCCTCTCGCAGCGGTCCGATGCCGGGCTCGCCCTAAATCCCATGCGAAATCATGGCCAGATTGAAGGGGTTGCCCTTTCACATGCGCAAACGGCGCGGGGGAGACAGGGCCAATGCATCAGTTCAATCGATACGTGGGCGACGAACACCAGACGGGCGGGGAAATATTCTCGGGGGAGGCCACGAATTGGCGGGTCTCGCACGTCGCCGGGTTGAACCAGGCCCATGCGCGGTTGCTGGGAGGAGACATCCCCCAGGGAATGCAGACGCTGTTCTCGGCGCTGCAGCACACGCGGGCCACCCTGCTTCCCGAGGACTGGAAGGGCTTCTGCCGCGACCTCTGTCTGCGCCACCCCATCCGCGAGCTCGTGCACCAGGAATTCTTCACCCGCAGGAGCTTCGACAAGCCCCGGGGGTACGCGGGGGACGCGGTGCTGCTCGATTACCTCTACCAGGGGTTGCATTCGCAGCAGGAGAGCCCGACGCCGCTGGGCCAGGGCATCTACCAGTACCTGTCCCAGCAGACCTCCACCCGGAGCCTCCTGGGGCGGCGCAACCTGTTGGCGCAGTGGATCGACGACACGGCGCAACGGTGCCCCGAGCCGCGCATCCTGTCGGTCGCGTGCGGCCACCTCCGGGAGGCCCATCTGTCTCGAGCGGTGCAGGAGCGCCGCCTGGGGAAATTCCTGGCGTTGGACCAGGATGTGGAGAGCCTGGCCGTGGTCGGCCGGGAGTTCGGCAACCTGGGCGTCGAGAAGGTGCCGGGCTCCGTCAAGGCGCTGTTGAAGGGCGAGCTGCGCTTCGACGGAATGGACTTCATCTACGCGTCGGGCCTGTACGACTACCTGCCCCAGCCGGTGGCCATCCGGCTCTCGCGCATCCTGTTCTCCATGCTGCGGCCCGGCGGCCGGCTGCTGCTGGCCAATTATTCGGACCCCGCTCCCGACTCCAGCTTCAAGGCGTACATGGAAGCCTTCATGGACTGGTGGTTGCTCTACCGCGACGAGGCCGAGGTGCGGGAGTGGAGCCAGGACATTCCCCGGGCGGAGCTCGCCGGGCAGAAACTCTTCCGGGATGACACCGGCAACCTCGTCTACCTCGCGCTCACCCGCCGCTGAGCCTCAACGGAACACGGCCAGCAGCGCGCCGCCGAGGCACGCGGCACCGGCCACCCACCACGCCAGGTAGTCCCCCACGTGCCCCGAGTGCAGGTCGCGCAAGGGCGAGAGCACGGCGCGCAGCACCTCGCGCAGCCTCGCGCGTCCAGGCTTCCGGCCGCTCCGCAGCACCGCCACCGCCAGGGCCAGCGCGCCCAGCACCGACCCCACGCCGAAGGCCACCGCCTCGCCGTGCACCTCCACGGGCTGTTCCGGCGCGGGCACCGGGTGCACCTCGCCGCGCATCACCCGCGCCGCGTAGGCCCCCGAGTCCACGAAGCGCACCGCCACCGCCTCCACGCGCGCTCCCAGGTGCGGTACCCACCCCAGCGCCACGCTCGCCAGCGTCAGCAGCACCACCGTCAACCCCATCACCGGGTGCGTCCGGCGGCCCTTCGCCTCTGGCTCCTTCTCGTCCTCGCGCGCCGCCTCCTCGTCCTCCGCCGGCACCTCGCTGCCCCAACCCAGGAAGATGCGCACCGAGGCGCGCAGCAGCGCCGAGCCAGTGAGGAGGCCCGAGGCGAGCAGCACCCACGTCAGCCACGGCAGGTGCGCCTGCTTCGCCGCCTCCTCGATGGCGGCCTTGCCGGGGAAGGTCCCCACCCACGGCGCTCCCGCCAGCCCCAGCCCTCCCAGCGCGAAGCACACCCCCAGCCACGGCAGCTCGCGGCCCCGGCCCTTCAGCCTCCCCTCGCCCACGCTGCGGAAGCGGTTGAGCAGCACCCCCACCCCGAGGAAGAGCGAGGCCTTCAACGGCGCATGCGCCAGCACGTACGCCGCCGCTCCCGCCAGCCCCACGGGGGACAGCAGCCCCACGCCGATGAGCACCACCCCCATGTGGCTCACCGCCGAGAAGGCGAGCTGTCGCTTGAGGTGGTGCTGCTGGAAGGCCATCAACCCTCCCACCACCGCGGTGAGCGCCCCCATCCCCACGAGCACCAGCCGCACCCCGGACGCGTGCGCCTTCATCACCGGCGCGAAGACGGTCCAGTACACGCGCGCGAGGCCATAGAGGCCCAGCTCCACCATCACCCCGGAGAAGAGCGCGCACACCGGCGAGGGCGCCACCGCGTGCGCGTCCCCCAGCCAGAAGTGGAAGGGCACCACGGCGGCCTTGGTGCACAGCCCCACCGTCAACAGCAGGAAGGCGCACAGCACCAGCATGTCCACCGGGCCCTTCGCGAGCGCCTCGCCGAGCGCCGCCAGGTTGAGCGCCCCCGTGCGCCCGTACAGCAGGCCGATGGCGAGCAGAATCAGCATGCCCCCCGCCGTGTTCGTCACCGCGAAGTTGAGCGCGCCCTGTATCGCTTGGGGCTCCTCCACCTTGTAGCCGGTGAGCGCGTAGGCACTCACGCCCATGAGCTCGAAGAAGACGAAGAGGTTGAAGAGGTCTCCCGTGAGGCAGAAGCCCACCATGGCCGCGCAGAAGAGCAGCAGCAGCACGTGGAAGAGGTGCCCCACCGCGTCGAAGTAATGCCAGGCGAAGGCCATGGACGTGGTGCACAGCAGGGCCACCAGCGCGGCCATGCCCGCCCCCAGCGGGTCCACCGTGAAGGAGATGCCGAGCGCCACGCCCTCGTGCACCTGCCAGCCGCCAAACCAATACACGAGCGGCGCGTCCACCGTGCCCCACGCGAGCCTCGCGCACATCCACGTCACCGCGCCGGTGACGAGCAGCACCCCCGAGTCGAGCACCCTGCGGGGCAGCACCCGCCCGAGCGCGGAGATCACCGCGGCGGCGAGCAGCGGAACGGCGACGGGCAGCGCGGGCGAGGGCACGGGCGGATTCACCTCTTCATGACGCACATGCGCTTGGGATCCAACGAGCCGAAGCGTTTGTGGGCCTGGATGGACAGGGACAGCAGCAGCGCGGTGATGGTGGCGCCCACGACGATGTCCGTGAGCGTGAGGGACTGCACGACGGGGTCCACCAGCTTCGCGCCCGGAGCGGTGCCCTGGAGGATGGGCGCGGTGCCGTCCTCGCGCGTGCCCACGCCCAGCAGCACCAGGTACGTGGAGGCCTCCATCAACGCCAGACACACCACCAGGTGGATGACGTTGCGGCTGGTGACGGCGCCGTACAGGCCCCACAGGAAGAGCCACGCGGCGACGTAGAAGGGCAGGTGCGTCATTCGTCTCCTCCTCCATTCCGGCTCGCGATGGCCTGCTCGAGCAGCTCCGCGAGGATGAGGACGATGCCCACCCCCACCGCCAGGCCCACGAAGATGTTGGCCACCGGCAGGAAGCCCGCCGAGAGCAATTGCCCCTCCGTCCCGAAGGGCAGCACGTTCTGCATGAAGCACTGGCCCACCAGCAGCCCCAACAGGCCCACGCAGACGAAGCCGCCCACACCCAGGCCCTCGGCCCCGTCCAGCAGCGCCATGGGGTTGGCCCGGCGCAGCCGCAGCGACGCCCCCGCCAGGTACACCAGCACCATCGCCCCGGCGAGCACCACGCCTCCCTGGAAGCCTCCGCCCGGCGTCAGGTGCCCGTGCGCCACCACGTACAGCCCCAGCAGCAGGCACGGCGCCACCAGCCCCAGCGTCCACACCCGAATCGCATCCGTCGTCCCCGGCGGCTCCGGGTCGAACGCGGCCCCCCGCGGCACCTCGGCCCCCGTCTCGCTGCGCGCCTCGCGCAGCAGCAGGGTGACGCCCGTCACCGCGGCGAAGAGGATGAACTCCTCGTTGAGCGTGTCGAAGCCACGGTAGTCCATCACCACCGCCGCCACCGCGTTCACCGTCTGGCGCAGCGGCACCGTGGTGGAATTCACCGCATCCGCGTACGCCGAGCCCCCCCGCCCCGACGCGGGCAGCCCGCGCAGGCCCGCCACCAGGAAGAAGCCGAAGCCCACCGCGCCCACGAGGAAGAGCGCCAGCCGAGCGCGCTCGCTCATTCGCGGCTCCGGCGAATCTTCGCCACCGTGAGCACCACCATCAGCGGAAAGGCCACCCCGCCCACCACCACCTGCGAGAGCGCCACGTCCGGCGCCTGGAAGACGACGAAGAGCACCGTCAGCAGCAGCCCCAGGTAGGCGAGGGCCATCGCCTGCCGCACCGGCTCGCGGCTGAGCGCCACCCCCGTCCCCGCCAGCCCCACCATCAGCAGCAGCACCGTGCGGAAGAGATTCATGGCTCCACCTCGGGCACGTCCCCGGGCTTGTCCGGCGCTCGCTCGCGCAGCGTCATCGCCCGAGCCACCGCGTGGGTGAGCACCGGGCTCGTCACCAGCATCACCGCGCCCACCACCAGCGCCTTCACCCCGCCCCCCTTCGCCGGCGTGTCCAACGCCACCGCCACCACGATGGCCAGCGCGCCCACCCCGTTCGCCGGGCCGAGCAGGTGCAACCGCTCGAAGGGGCCGCGGAACACCAGCATCCCCAGCGCGCACAGCCATTGGATGCCCACGCCGAGCACCAGCAGCGCATCCACCCCCAGCGTCCTCGCGCTCATGCGCGCCGCTCCAGCAGCCGCACGAAGACGAGCCCCCCGGGGAAGGCCAGCGCCGCCAGGACGAGCGCCACGTCGAAGTAGATGTCGCGCTGGTACACCCGGGCCAGCACCAGCAGCAGCAGCGTGGTGACGGTGGTGGCCAGTTGCAGCGCCACCAGCCGGTCCATCGTCGGCGCGCGCGCACAGAGGACGCCACAGGGCATCAGCGCCACCAGCAGCCCGAGCGCCGTCAGCTCCCAGGCACTCACAAGAGCTGCCTCCAGTCATCTCCCTGGCGTGGCCTGGGCACGAGCTGGTGCACGAGCACGCGGCCGTCCGGCTCGTCGAAGGCAATCACATACGAGTTGGGCGGCAGGGACAGCGCCGCGGTGGCCAGGGCCTTGCGCGCCACGGCCCGGGCCTCGTGCCCCCCGGCCGGGAAGGCGAAGGTGTCGAAGGAGCCGCGTGGCTTCCGGCCCGCCAGCCGCCCCACCACCTCGGCCAATACCACCCCGGTGTCCGCCAGCGTGCGCCACGCGATGCGGCCGCAGTAGCGCAGCCAGCCCACCCGCGGACTCAGCCGCAAGAGGCCCGAGGCATGCAGCGCCGTCGCCGCCAGCGCCGCCACCCCCGCGCTCATCCCGCCCGTCACCAGCTCCGCCGTCGACAGTGAAGAGAGCGTGAGCAGTACCCACCCTCCCCACAGCGCCAGCGTCCAGGCCAGCCACGTCACCCCATGACGCATACCGACACCGCTCCCTCTCCCAAGGCGGCGACAAGGTGCGCTGTCTCTGCCCTCCGGGGCATTGGACCGCGGTCCCGTGGAGCAGCGGCGCGTCGGGCAGCGGACACGTGCTCCACGGGTGGGGTGCAACCCGAGTCACTCCCATCCCCTCACCCCGTCCCTCTCCCGGAGGGCGAGGGGCCAGGGGCATGGTTGGCTGTCTGGTCTTTCGCGGTCATGGGGAAGGTGTCCAGCACGGGGACTCTCGCCTCCTGGCTTGGGCATCCCCACCTTTCGCCTCGCAGACACGTCCACCTGGAGGCTCACCTTGGGACTCTTCGACCTGTTTTCTCGCTGGCCCGTCATCCGTCAGCTCCGGGAGAAGGACTCCACCGCGCTCGGTGAGACGGCGAAGAGCGAGCGCAGCCGCACGCTCGAGCCCCGCACCGTGGAGGCCGATCAGGTCGTCCCGTCCATCTGCCCCTACTGCGCCGTGGGCTGCGGCCAGAAGGTCTACGTCAAGGACGGCAGGATTCTCGACATCGAGGGCGATGAGGACTCGCCCATCTCCCGCGGCCGGCTCTGCCCCAAGGGCGCCGCCACCTTCCAGCTCGTCACCGGCAGCCACCGCCTGCACACCGTCCTCTACCGCCGCCCCGGTGCCCTCCAGTGGGAGCGCCTCCCCCTGCACAAAGCCATGGAGATGGTCGCCGAGCGCGTGAAGAAGACGCGCGACGCCACCTGGGAAGAGAAGAACAGCAACGGCGAGACGCTCAACCGCACCCTCGGCATCGCGCACCTGGGCGGCGCCACGCTCGACAACGAGGAGAACTACCTCATCAAGAAGCTCTTCACCGCCGGGCTCGGCATCGTCCAGGTGGAGAACCAGGCTCGAATATGACACTCGTCCACGGTGCCCGGTCTGGGCATCTCGTTCGGTCGCGGCGGTGCCACCACGTTCCAGCAGGATCTGGCGAACTCGGACTGCATCGTCATCATGGGCAGCAACATGGCCGAGTGTCACCCGGTGGGGTTCCAGTGGGTGATGGAGGCCCGTGAGCGCGGCGCCACCGTCATCCACATCGACCCGCGCTACACCCGCACCAGCGCCATGGCGGATGTCTACGTGCCCCTGCGCGCGGGCTCGGACATCGCGTTCCTCGGCGGCATCATCCACTACATCCTGGAGAACGAGCGCTACTTCCACGACTACGTCGTCCACTACACCAACGCGCCCGCGATTCTCCGCGAGGACTTCCAGGACACCGAGGAGCTCGACGGCCTCTTCAGCGGCTACGACCCGGACACCGGCAAGTACAGTCCGCACACCTGGCAGTACGAGAACATGGACGGCGTGGTGCCCGCCGCGGGCCACAAGGAAGTGTTCGCCGAGCCGGGCGCCGGCGGCGAGGGGAAGATCCGCGGCAAGCACATCACCGAGGTGCCTGGCGACAAGACGCTCCAGCACCCGCGCTGCGTCTTCCAGGTGCTCAAGCGCCACTACGCGCGCTACACCCCGGCCGTCGTCTCGCGCATCTGCGGCGTGCCCGAGGAGCTCTTCCTGAAGGTCGCCCAGGCGCTCTGCGACAACTCGGGGCGCGAGCGCACCAGCGCCTTCTGCTACGCGGTGGGCTGGACGCAGCACTCGGTGGGCGTGCAGTACATCCGCACCGCCGCCATCATCCAATAGCTGCTCGGCAACATCGGCCGGCCCGGCGGCGGCATCATGGCCCTGCGCGGCCACGCCTCCATCCAGGGCTCCACCGACATCCCCACCCTCTACAACCTGCTGCCCGGCTACATCCCCATGCCGCACGCGCCGGACTCGCAGCGCTTCCTCCAGTACGTCCACAACAACGAGTCCGCCTGCGGCTGGTGGAGCGAGTTCCCCAAGTACATCGTCTCCCTGCTCAAGGCGTACTACGGCGACGCCGCGACGAAGAAGAACGACTGGGGCTTCCACTGGATACCCAAGCTCACCGGCGACCATTCGCACATGACGACCGTGGCCGACATGGCCGATGGCAAGGTGAAGGGCTACTTCGTCCTCGGAGAGAATCCCGTGGTGGGCTCGATGAACGGGGCCCTCCAGCGCAAGGCCTTGCAGAAGCTCGAGTGGCTGGTGGTGAGCGACTTCTCCCTCACCGAGACGGCCGAGTTCTGGCGCACCGCCCCCGAAGTGGTGCGCGGCGACGTGCGCCCCCAGGACATTCAAACCGAGGTCTTCTTCTTCCCCTGCGCCGCGCACACGGAGAAGGAGGGCTCGTACACCAACACCCAGCGCCTGCTGCAATGGCACCACAAGGCCGTGGAGGCCCCCGGCGAGGCGCGCAGTGATTTGCATTTCATCTTCGACCTCGGACGCCGGCTGAAGGCGCTCTACGCGGACTCGAAGGAGGAGAAGGACCGGCCCCTCCAGGCCCTCACCTGGGACTATCCAACCAAGGGCCCCAAGGAGGAGCCCGACGCCGAGGCCGTGCTCCAGGAGATCAGCGGCTGGAGCGTGAAGGACGGCGAGCCGGTGAGCGGCTTCACGGAGTTGGAGGACGATGGCTCCACCGCGTGCGGCTGTTGGATTTATTCGGGTTGTTATGCGGACGGGGTGAACCAGACGGCGCGCCGCAAGCCGGGGCGCGAGCAGACGTGGGTGGCGCCCGAGTGGGCGTGGGCGTGGCCGGCCAACCGGCGGATGCTCTACAACCGCGCATCGGCGGACCCCGAGGGCCGCCCCTGGAGCGAGCGCAAGAAGTACGTCTGGTGGGACGCGCACAAGGGCGAGTGGACGGGCGTGGACGTGCCCGACTTCATCAAGGACCGCGAGCCCTCGTACCGCGCGGACAAGGGCGATCAGGGATTGGACGTCATCTCCGGGGATGACCCCTTCATCATGCAGGCGGACGGGAAGGGCTGGCTGTTCGCGCCGAGCGGGATGATGGATGGCCCCCTGCCCACGCACTACGAGCCGCTGGAGTCCCCCGTCCGCAACTTCCTCTACGGGCAGCAGTGCAACCCGGCGCGCTACGAGTACCGGCGCAAGGACAATCCCTCTCACCGCGCGTGGGGAGACCCGCGCTACCCCTACGTGCTCACCACGTACCGCCTCACCGAGCACCACACCGCGGGCGGCATGTCGCGCTGGCTCTCCTGGCTGAGCGAGCTGCAGCCGGAGATGTTCGTCGAGGTGTCTCCGGAGCTCGCCGCCGAGGTGGAGCTGGAGAACGGCGGCTGGTGCACGGTGTCCACGGCGCGAGGCGAGATTGATTGCCGGGTGCTGGTGACGGAGCGCCTCCGCCCGCTGCAGCTCGACGGCAAACGGGTGCACCAGGTGGGCCTGCCCTACCACTGGGGCTACACAGGGCGGTCGAAGGGCGAGGGCGCCAATGACCTGACGGCGTTCTCGGCGGATCCGAACGTCTCCATCCAGGAGTCCAAGGCGCTCACCTGCAACCTCCTCCCGGGCAAGCGCAGCCGGGGCCGACGCGCCGCCATGGGCTGGGAGCCGTGGCCGCTGCCTCCGGGCGTGGTGGAGGTGCGGAGGGATTTGGAGGACGTGGGTCCGCCCTCGGACCAACCCCAGCAGGAGAAGGAGTAGCGCGCCATGGGACAGAAGGGCTTCTTCACCGACACCACGATTTGCATTGGCTGCAAGGCGTGCGAGGTGGCCTGCAAACAGTGGAACCAGCTCCCGGACGACGGCTTCCGGCTCACCGGCATGTCGTACGACAACACGGGGCACCTCGGGGCCGCCACCTGGCGGCACGTGGCCTTCGTCGAGCGGCCCGTGCCCATGCCCACGCAGACCACGGGCCTCCTGGACTTCTCGTGGTTGATGGCCTCGGACGTGTGCAAGCACTGCCAGCGCGCGGGGTGCCTCGAGGCGTGCCCCACGGGCGCCATCATCCGCACCGAGTTCGACACCGTGTACGTGCAGCCGGACGTATGCAACGGCTGCGGCTACTGCGTGACGGCGTGCCCCTTCGGCGTCATCGACCGGCGCGAGGATGACGGGCGCGCGTGGAAGTGCACGCTCTGCTACGACCGGCTGGGCGAGGACATGACACCCGCCTGCGCCAAGGCGTGCCCCACCGCGTCCATCCAGTTCGGAGACCTGGACGAGCTGCGCGAGCGGGCCCACCGCCGCGTGGAGCAGCTGCATCTCAAGGGATTGGAGCAGGCGTACCTGTACGGCGCGGACCCGGAGAGCCAGCCGGGCACCGGGGGGCTCAACGCGTTCTTCCTGCTCGTGGACAAGCCCGAGGTCTACAACCTGCCGCCCGACCCCGTGGTGCCGACGATGAAGGGGAAGGAGGCCTGGGCCTCCATGGGCTGGGGCGCGCTGGGCATGGCGCTGGTGGCCTTCGGGGCGGTGCTCTTTGGACGCGAGGTGACGCGTGGCTGATATTCGTCCCGAGGATCTGGAGAAGCGGCAGGACGGGCGCAACATCGACTCGCGGCTGGGCGTGCTCTCCGGCGAGGGTGCCGGGCAGCGGGTGAAAGACATTGACGAGGCCAATCCCACGCGCGAGCTGTTGAGGACGCGGCCCTCGCAATCGGGGGTGAACGCGGAGTCCCCGAGCTACTACGGGCAGCCAGCGGTGAAGGAGCCGGTGTGGATCTGGACCATCCCGCTCTACTTCTACGTGGGAGGCGTGGCGGGCGCGGCGAGCGTGCTGGGCGCCGCGGCGGATTCGGCTGGCGGAGATGGACTGAGGGCCCTGGGGCGCAAGTGCCGGTGGGTGGGCACGGTGGGCGATGTGGTGAGCTCGGGGCTGCTCATCTACGATTTGGGCAGGCCCGAGCGCTTCCTGAACATGCTGCGGGTGTTCCGGCCCACGTCGCCCATGAGCGTGGGCTCGTGGGTGCTGGCGGGCTCGGGGGCGATGAACACCGCTTCGCTGCTCTTCGCGGGCCGGCGCGGCTGGCTGGGGCGAGCGGGGGAAGGAGCAGCCATCGCCGCGGGCTTCCTGGGGCTGCCGCTCGCGGGTTACACGGCGGTGCTCATCGCGAACACGGCGGTGCCGGTGTGGCAGGTCACGCGCAAGACGCTGCCGCTGCTCTTCATGTCCTCGGCGATGGCGGGCGCGGCGAGCCTCCTGGAGCTGCTGCCACACAAGCGCGAAGAGGGGCGGGTGCTGCACGTGTTCGGCACGGTGGGCAAGGTGGGCGAGCTGCTCGCGAGCGTCGCGGTGCAGCACGAGGCCTCGCGGCTGGAAGTGCTCGAGCGGCCGCTGAAGCACGGCACCTCGGGCCGGCTGTGGAAGGCGGCGAAGCTGTGCACCGCGGCCTCGCTCGTGCTGGGCGTGTGGCCGGGGCGGCGCAAGTGGATGAAGGTGGCGGGAGCGCTGCTCGGCTCGGCGGGAGCGCTGCTCACGCGCTTCGCCGTGTTCCGCGCGGGCAAGGCGTCCGCGAGCGATCCACAGGCCACCTTCCAGCCGCAGAGACAGGGTATGGGCGCGGCGGAGGTGACGGGCAACGAGTACGCCTCGGACGGCAAGCCGTTGAAGTTCCCCCTGCCCGTGCTGCGCGAGGAGCCGAGGGCACCCGAACGGCACGCGGCACCAATCGGGTCTCTGGAGCCGGAGCCTCTCGCGCCCTGAGTTACTCGGCTGCGGTGGTAGAGCCCTTCACCCGGGGCTGGGGGAGACTTCGAGCTCGTATCCGTCGTACTGCCCGGAGTGCTCCCGCGCCAGACGCTCCAGGGACTCACGCGCGGAGTCGAGCTCCTTCCCTTCGGGGCTCACATGGTGCTCGGCCAGCACCAGCCAATTCTTCCCATCGGCGCTCTTGCGGCTCGTGATTTCGTAGCCTTGCGTGGCCAGTTGTGCCGCCACGGTTTTTCCCACCTTGGCCGTGGCGAAGTAGAGGTAGTGCCGGACATGGCGGGGCTTGTCCGTGGACTCCTCCTGTACCTTCGGCTCTTCCGGCGGGGCAACCGTGGCTGGCCGCTCTGGAGGAATCCCGATGTCCTGCTCCGGCCTCCACTCCTGCGTGAGGTAGTAGATCAGGGCCTCGTGATTCCAGATGGAAGCGATGGACAGAAGACGCTGCTCCTCGCTGAGTTCGCGGACGAGCGTCTCCTTCGTCCCTTCACAGATCATCCAAGCCAACACCCGGCCTTGGCGATTGCTCGCTCCCGCTCGCCGGTACACGGCGGGAAACACCTGGCCTTGCGGTACCGGCTGCCCAGCGACGATTTCCACGAGCCCCTGAGAGACCGCCGCACTCGCCGGGTAGAAGGTGAAGTACGCCTCTGGACGGCTGACGAGCGCCATGAAGTCCGCTGGCCGTATGGCGAAGAAGCCGGGCAGGACGCGAATGGCATCTCCGTACTCCGAGTGCTTGCCCGTGTACTGGACATACGCCCGCCCCCGAGGCGTTTGGACCTCGAGGATGTCTCCGGGCCGCGCCCGCTTGCGCCTGGTGGTCATCTCACGGCTCCGTGTAGCCGATGGATTCGAGGAGTTCCAGCCCCCGGCGCAGCATGGTGGCGTACTTCGGATTGGAGCGGGCGATGGCGTTGATGCGGTTCATCAGCGTCCCTCCATTCTTGCCCAGCCCATGAATTTCAATGAGCGCCTGCTTGACGGCGCGTGCATCCTCTCGTGAGAGATTGCCCATGAGCTTGTCGATTCGAATGCCGCGGTCAAAGAAGCAGCAAGACCCTTACTGACCGGCTCGGGCAATAGCCAGAGCGTCATGTACATGGCCATGGCGGATACGAGGGTGGCTCGCACCGCCTCGGGATTGGCCATGTCCTTGAAGGCCTCCCGCGTCTCGTTCCACACCGAGCCGAGGGCCAGCTCCATCGCCAGGGCATACCGGCCCTCCGCGCCGAGCAGGGGCCCGTTCTTCAGCAGCGAGAGGCAGTCCCGGAAGCGCCCCTGGTGCTCGCACCAGCGCCCATAGGCGTGCGTCAGCTCGAGACACTCCTGGTCGGCCCGCTGCGCCGCTTCAGCCCCGGAATCCAGTTCCAGGCGCCGCCCCGTCCACTTCAGGTACACCTCCTCGTGCCACACGGAGCCGAACATCAGTTGCTGGGCGTGTTGCAGGGGATTGGAGGAATGGGCAGCACTGGGGGCGGGCATGCTCGGGCTGCCGCTCGCGGGTTACACGGCGGTGCTCATCGCGAACACGGCCCTGCCCGTGCTGCGCGAGGCACCAGCGCCGCCGCAAAGACAGACACCCGCCGTGAATCTTCAGCAACCGGAGCCCGCCCCCATGTCCTGAGTCCGGCTGGGGGATTCCCGCCCCCGAGCCGAGCCGCTACGCTCACGCGCCATGAGCACGCGCGCGACGAGCATCTGGGGCTGGGGTTACGCGGACAAGTTCCCGGACGCCAGGGCACGGCGGGCCGTCGCCGGGCAGGTGTCTCCGCTCCTCGGTGGGCCCGCGCTGGAGCCCCGCGAGCCCGCCTCGGGCGACGCCCTGCGCCTGCCGCGTCCCCGGGTCGCTCCACCGCAATCCCTGGCGGAGCTGTGCTCGGCCGAGGACGCGGACCGCGCCGCGCACACCTATGGCAAGGGCTATGGGGACCTGGTGCGTGGCTTCCACGGGGACTTCTCCCCCGCTCCCGACTTCGTCGCCCGCCCCCGCTCCGAGGACGACGTGCGGGCCGTGATGGACTGGTGCGCAAGCCATCGCGTGGCCCTCATCCCCTTCGGCGGAGGCACCAGCGTGGTGCGCGGAGTCGAGGCCGCCATCGGCAACGGCTTCCAGGGGGCCGTGTCGCTCGACATGCGCCGCATGGACCGCGTCGTCGAGGTGGACCCCGTCTCGCGCGCCGCCCGCATCCAGGCTGGCGCCACCGGGCCCGTGCTCGAGTCGCAGCTCGCCCCGCATGGCCTCACGCTGCGCCACTTCCCCCAGTCCTTCGAGTTCTCCACGCTCGGCGGGTGGATCGCCACGCGCGCCGGGGGCCACTTCGCCACGCTCTACACGCACATCGACGACCTGGTGCAGTCCACCCGCATGCTCACCCCGCGCGGCCCCTACGAGACGCGCCGCCTGCCCGCCTCGGGCGCGGGCCCCGCTCCGGACCGGCTCGTGCTCGGCTCCGAGGGCACGCTCGGCGTCATCACCGAGGCCTGGGTGCGCCTCCAGGCCCGTCCCCTCTTCCGCGCCAGCGCCAGCGTGCACTTCCCCGGCTTCGACTCCGGCGTGCGCGCCGTCCGCGAGCTCTCGCAATCCGGCCTGCATCCCTCCAACTGCCGCCTCCTCGACGCGCAGGAGTCCTTCGTCCATGGCGTCGCCGGAGATGGCTCCAGCGTGCTGGTGCTCGCCTTCGAGTCCGCCGACCATCCGCTGCAGCCGTGGATGGAGCGCGCGCTCGCCCTCACCGCCTCGCACGGCGGCACGTGCCCCGAGGGAGTCCGCTACCGCTCGGACGAGCCGGAGGCCCAGGCGCGTGCCGGTGGCGCGGCGGAGAGCTGGCGCTCGGCCTTCATCGAGGCCCCGTATCTGCAGAACGTGATGGTGAGCCTCGGCGTCATCGCGGACACCTTCGAGACGGCGTGCACGTGGGACCGGTTCGACGCGCTCCACGGGGCCATCCTCGAGTCCGTACGCGAGGCACTGGAGCGCATCTGCGGCGCGGGCATGGTGAGCTGCCGTTTCACGCACGTCTACCCGGACGGGCCGGCGCCCTATTACACGTTCATCGGTCCGGCCCGGCGAGGCGCTGAGTGGGAACAGTGGATGGAGCTCAAGCGCGCCGCCAGCGAGGCGGTGAGCGCGCACGGGGGCACCATCACGCACCACCACGCGGTGGGACGGCTGCACCGCCCCTGGTACGACCGCGAGCGCCCCGAGCCCTTCGCCCTCGCCCTGAAGGCGGTGAAGGGGGCGTTGGACCCCGAGGGGATTCTCAACCCGGGCGTCCTCGTGGGGCCGTGACGGAGGCGCCCGCGGCCCGCGGTGGCTCACTCCTCATAGAGGACCTCGACCGGCTCGCCGCGGATGAAGGACTCGAGTTTCTCCCTGCTGGAGACCAGGAAGGCATTGAAGGTCGCCTCCACGCCGTCTTCGATTTTGTCGTTGTCGGCGGTGGTGCCCCCGATAGCTGGGGCACAGGTGAGGAGCTTTCGGATGCCTCCGTATACATGTCTCGCTGGCTTACCGTTCCAGGTCAAGGAGTCGTCATCCCCCTCCTCCAGCCTGCCGAAGTACTCCGCCTTGCGACGCGCCTCGGCCCCATTGGGAGCCTCGATCAGGTAGACGTTCTCCCAGATGGGGTACTCGTCTTGCGGCTCGTTCTTGAGTTCGAAATACATGACGACACTGGCTGCGTACCATCCCATGAAACTCCACTCCCTTCTGGTCAGAAATCATTCGCATTGGGGCGACATCCCAGCACTTTCTGCGCCAGCTTGATTTTCTGCTCCTCTACTGTGTCGCCACGTGCGGAGGCCTCCTGTTTTAAATCCCGAAGCCAATTACAGGGATCCGTTCCCTTGGGCAGATCCTTGGCTCGACGCACGTATTCATTGTCGTAGTTCTGCTTGCCCCCCTTGGCGCAGAGGACTTCGTACTTCGTGCAGAAGTCCTCCAGCGTCATGCCCTCGTAGAGAGCGATGGCCTCGATGGCCCCCGCCAGGCCTCCCGCGAGGGTGACGAGCCCGGCCCCACATGCGTAGGTGTCTCCCACGACAGCGCACCCGGGGTAGCAACTCATGGTCTCCACCGGGCACGCGTGCAGTCCGCCCGGCCGTGGCTCGCTGCTCGGATGCAGGCCGTCCCCGCCACTCCCGGCAGGAGGCGCGAGTATCAGCGGCGAGGGTGCCGACGTGGCCATTCCCACGCAGCCCTGGAGCCAGGGCAGACACAGCCAGAGCACCAGCAGGGTTCGCAGCGCCATCGGTCACCCCCGAACCCATGGAGGATAGACCCTCCCCCGGGACCGCTCCCCACTTGCCGGTCCCCGTGGCTCCGTCCCCGGCGGCCACCTTGCCGATCCGTCCCGCGATGAACACTCTCCCTCCCGTGAAAACAAGTGGGCCCCCCAGCCCCGCTCCCGCCCCTCCCTCCCCTGGACTGTCCGCTAACGGGCACAATCCTTCCTCTTTGATGAATCATGACAGTCCACCTCCCTGCGCCTACATGGCGGGGTGATGGACAATGCAACCCCCTACGTCCCCGACTCCCGGGGGGATGTCCCGGGGGGGACATTCCGTGGGACCCTCCATGTCCGCATCCATCGCCGCCCGTCCCATGTCCAGCGAAGCAGGCCACGACACGCCCGCGGATCTGCGCGAGACCCTCGAACCCTCGGCCCCGCGCCGCCAGGGAGAGACGGACGCGTTGCTGGGCCAGTGCATCGGCAGCTTCCGGCTCACCCGCCGGCTGGGCCAGGGCGGCATGGGCGCGGTGTACCTCGGCGAGCACGTGGACATCGGCAGCCGCGTGGCCATCAAGCTGCTCCACGGAAGGCTGGCCAGCTCGCCCCAGGTGCTGCGCCGCTTCCACATGGAGGCGCGCGCGGTCAACCTCATCGGCCACGAGAACATCGTCAACATCATCGACATCAACCCCGCGCCGCCCCGGCCCTACCTCATCATGGAGTACCTCGAGGGCGAGCCCCTCTCCGCGCTGCTCGCCCGCGGGCCGGTGCGCGCCGAGGTGGCCGTGGCGCTGCTCGCCCAGGTGTGCGAGGCGCTCGAGGCCACGCACGCGCGCGGCATCGTCCACCGCGACCTCAAGCCGGAGAACCTCTTCCTCCTGCAACGCGGCCACGGCCCGGCCTTCGTGAAGGTGCTCGACTTCGGCATCGCCAAGCTGCTGGACACCGAGGAGCGCACCAGCGACACCGGCGAGGGCACCATCATCGGCTCGGCGGACTACATGGCGCCGGAGCAGTCGCGAGGAGATCCGCTGGACGGGCGCGCGGACCTCTACGCCCTGGGCGTCATCGCCTACCAGCTCGTCACCGGGCGGCTGCCCTTCGTGGAGAAGTCGCTCACCTCGCTGCTGCTCGCCCACCAGTCCAAGGCGCCCCTCGCCCCCACCGAGCTGTGCCCCGACGTGCCGCCCGCGCTCTCCAGCGTCATCCTCCGCGCGCTCGCCAAGGACCCCGAGGCCCGCTACCAGAGCGCCTCCACCCTGCGCGGCGCGCTCCAGGTGGCGCTCGACATGGTGCGCTCGCCGGCCGGCCCCACCCGGACGCCGCCGCCCCTCGGCCCCTTCGCGCCGCGCCCCGCGCTCGCCCTCCCCGTGCTGGTGACGACGGGCGTGGGCGCCGCCACCGAGCAGCTCACCTGCACGGACGTCACGCGCGGGGGCATGTTCCTGTGCACCGAGCAGTCCCTGCCCGCGCTGCTCTCCCGGGTGACGCTCGCGCTGGAGCACCCGGACGGCGAGCTCATGTGCGAGGGCGAGGTGGTGCGCCACGTGAAGCACGAGGAGGCGCGCACCTGGGGCATGGCTCCCGGTTTCGGCGTGCAATTCGTCGAGCCCTCCATCTCCTTCAAGGCCGCGGTGGCGCACCTCATGCTGGGGCAGCCGCTGCACACGCTGCGCCCGCCCACGGACCCCGCCGCCGAGGCCGAGGTGGAGCTGGTGCTCGCCCCCTACCGGGACCGGGGCACCGAGGACTTGTATGCCTTCCTCGCGCTGCCGCCGGAGACGGGGTGCGAGGAATTGAGGCTGCGCGCGCGCCGGGCCTGCTCCGCGCTGGAGCGGCTGCGCGCACGCCCCATCTCCCCGCCCCTGCGCGCCAAGGTGGAGACGGTGCTCGAGCGCATGCGCAAGGCCTCCGAGACGCTCGGCCACCCGCTGCGCCGGGCCACCTACGACGCCGAGCGCGGCAACTTCCACGGCGTGGCGCGCTGTCTGGCCGCGGGGCTCACCCCCACCCAGCTGGAGGAGCTGCGGCGCGACTTCCTCGCCCGCCGCCCGCACACGCAGGGGCCGCTGCGCGTGCACCTGGCCACCGCCCAGGCCCACCAGCAGGCCGGGCTGCTCGGCCATGCCCGCGAGGCCTACGAGCGCGCCCTCATCCTGGACCCGCTGTCGCTGGAGCTGCACCGGCAGTACCTCACCGTGTGCCGCGCCCTGGCCAGCGGCGGACGTCCCGGGCCCGGCTCCGGGGGCAAGACGCCCGCCACGTAACGGTGCCGCCCCTTCGGAGGGCAGGCGGGCCTCACGGCGCGGGGCCCGTCCGTGCTAACTCCCCGCGACACGCCATGTCCTCCACGTCCTCCCCGTCCGCCGTGCCCCCCTCGGTGCAACGCGTGGCGCTCTACGCCGTGGCCTCCGGCCTCACCCCGCTCATCCCCGTGCCCTTCCTCGACGAGTACGCGCTGCGCCGCGTGCGCGAGGGCATGGTGCGCACCATCCTCCGCGAGCGCTCCTTCTCGCCGCCGGACCGCACGGTGACGGTGCTCGCCGGCCTCCACCCGCGCGAGGGCAGCCGCCTGCAGCAGCTCGTCAGCAAGGCCGCGCTCTTCTCCTTCCGGCTCGCCTGGCGCAAGGCCTACAAGCGCCTCGCCACCGCGCTGTGGCTCAAGGACTGCGTGGACATGGCCTCCGTCTCCCTCCACCACGGCTACCTCCTGCAGCACGCGCTGGAGCGGGGAGACCTCGACGCACGCTCGCTCGCCACCGACGACGCCCCGCGCCGCGTGCACACCGCCATCGACGCCGCCTGCAAGGAGTTGGACGCGCGCCCCGTCAACCAGGCCCTGCGCCGTCTCTTCACCGGCAGCCGCCTGCTCGTCGACGAGCTCGCCAAGGCCCTCGAGAACTGGAACGGCGCGCCCCGCACGCCCCAGCAGGGCGAGGAGCAGGAAGTGGCCTCGCTCGCCGAACGGCTCGCCGCCGCCATGTGGGAGGAGCGCGGCTACTTCCAGTCGCTCGAGGCCCTCTACGCCAGGCACCTCGGGGGAACCCCGTAGCCCCCGCGTCCGCATCGTGACGCTCCCGGGACGCACGGGTCACATGGGTTCTTCAGTGGCCGTGGAACCCGGGCGGCGGCCACAACCGAGCCCGCGCTACTGCGTCATGTAGAAGATGCCGAGGCACATCTCATCGCCCGTGCCCTCGCCCCAGTTGACGTCGGCGGCGCCCGGCGCGCTGTTGTCCCAGTGGCACTCCAGGCGGATGCTGTCCCCGGGGTTCACCACACGCGTCTGCGTGAGCATGTAGCCCCCCTGCCAGTGGAAGTCCCACTCGGGGATGTCGAGCAGGCATTCGCGGGCGCCGGAGCGGCGCTGGATTTCCAGCCGCGTGCTCGTGCCGAGCGTGTGCATGTGCAGCCCCACCGAGTGCACGGTGAGGGGCTCGTTCTTCTTGTAGAGGCCGCCGGAGAGCGAGTCGGCGACGCTGGTGGGATCGAACGCCCAGGCGTGGACGACGTCCGCCTCGCCGGCGGGAATGTTCATGGACCCCTTGAGCCACTGGGGGTTGGTCCACGGCTGCACGAAGGCGACCTTCTCCACGGAGGTGTCCACCTTGAAGGACACCGAGGTGCGGTCCGGGCTCACGGCCAGGGGGTGGTCGTGGTCCGCCGCGTGGCCGGTGTTGTAGTGCACCTGGAGGACGAGCTTGGAGCCCGCCGCGACGCGCAGGCCCGTCGCCGCGGGGTAGTCGTCGCCCGCGCTGCCGGGAGCCCACGAGCCGAGCCACGCGACGCGTCCGCCATCGAGGCCCGGGCCGCCGAAGCAGGTGTAGCCCGGCCCGGGCTCCGCGTCGTCGAGCGCCTGGGCGGCGGCCACCTGCGAGGGGGCGGCGAGGTACGCGATGACGTGGTGGACGATGGCCTGGTTGCCCGGGTTGGCGCGGAAGCCCGTCACGTAGCGCGTGTCCGCGTAGGGCCAGTCGATGAGGAAGCAGCGGTAGTCGTCCGGGCTCTGCTGGGGCGTGTAGTCCACGGGCATCGTCAGCGTCGCGTCCACGCGCGAGAGGCCCCCCGCGGGCGCCGGGGGAGCCGGGGGCGCGTCGGCCGGGTTGCCCTCGGGGGCGCCCGCGTCCACCCAGCCGGTGAGCAGCGCCACCTGCTCGGCCGTGAGGGAGCGATCATCCTGGTACTGCGCGCAGTCCTCCGCCGGCGGCCAGGGCGGCATGTGATGCGACTCCACCGACGCCTTGATTTCGTCGCTGTGCGCGGCGGCGTCCGCGTACGACTGGAGCGCGAAGGGGGCGATGCCGCCCTCCACGTGGCACCCGCCGCACTTCTGCTGCACGAGCGGCCCCACGTCCTTGTGCCAGGACGCGGCGGGCGCGGGCGCGGGTTTGGGCTCCTCGCTGCACGAGACGAGGAAGACGGTGGCCAGGAGCGCGGAGGCTCCGAGCATTCGATGCATGGTGGGACTCCTTTGGACAGGGGGCGCGGATCTACCGCAGCCGCCACCGTTTCGGAGTCACCCTCGCATGGCCAGCCACCACAAGTGGACAGGCTTCAGCGCGGAAGGCGCGTCAGTGCAACAGTCCGCCAGCGCCGGTGTCGTCCGGGCTCGCGTGGCCCTGGATGCGCACCACCGCTTCCTTGAAGCTCGACATGTACCGGCGCAGCCGCGCGTCCAGCTCCACCGACGGGCTGTCGTAGCGCGCCAGGTACAGCATCACCGCGCGCCCGCGCAGGCTGTCGTCCCCCGGCACCAGCGTCGTCTCGCGCGCTTCGCCGAACACCAGCCAGTCCAGCTTCCACAGCGCTTCCAGCAGCCGCGCGAAGTGCTCCTCCATCTCCTCGCGCAACCCCTCCGGCAGCCCGTGCACGTCGCTGTACTCGGCGCAGTCGCGCAGGAAGCGCTCCACCACCTCGCCCTCCTCGGGACGCTCCGGCGCCTCGTGCGAGAACGAGCACGCCATGGCGCCCTCCAGCAGCCGCGCCAGCTCCTCGCCGCGCGTCACCAGCGCCAGCCGAGCCCCGTCCTCCTCCACGCCGCCCTCCATGCGCAGGAACGCCTCCCCCGCCATCGTGTCGAGCCTCATCCTCATCGCCACGTTCCCCTCCCGCAACCGCGAGCCCCTCACGGTACCGCTCCCCGGGCCCGCGTGGCAGTGCATTCCTCAGTCCCTCTTCACCGCGCCCCTTTGCGCGATGTGAGGAAACTCCTTCCTGGCACGTACGAGAATAGGAGCAAGTTTTCTCCTCCAAGCTCCCGAGCCCCCCATGGTCGCCATCTCCCGCGCCGCCCCCACCGCCCTGCGCACCACCGCCTCCGCCGCGCCCCCCACGCTGCGCGCGGGCTCGAAGGGGGCCGCCGTCGTCACCCTCCAGAAGAAGCTGAAGGCCGCGGGCTTCGACCCGGGCGCCGCCGATGGGGACTTCGGCCCCAAGACGACCGCCGCCGTGAAGGCCTTCCAGGGCAAGCACGGCCTCGCCGCCGACGGCGTGGTGGGCCCCAAGACGTGGAGCGCCCTCAACAAGGCCTCCGCCCCCAAGCCCCCGCCCCCCGCCTCCTCCGGTGGCTCCGGCCCCACCCTGCGCCAGGGCGCCCGCGGCGAGCCCGTCCGCGCCCTGCAGAACCGCCTCAACCAGCTCGGCTACAAGGTCGGCACCGCCGACGGGGACTTCGGCCCCAAGACGGCCTCCGCCGTGAAGGCCTTCCAGAAGGCCCACGGCCTCACCGCCGATGGCGTGGTGGGCCCCAAGACGTGGGACAAGCTCGGCATCAAGGTGCAGGCGCCCTCCACCCCCTCCGGCGGCGGCCGTGCCATCACCGGCTACGTGAACGGCGTGCCCCGTCAAATCACCGTCTCCCCCATCCCCGGGGGCAAGGAGCTGCGCTCGGACGCCGCCGCCGCCTTCAACCGCATGTACGCGGCCGCCCGCTCCGCCGGCCTCCCCCTCACCGTCAACAGCGCCTTCCGCTCCATGGAGCAGCAGCGCGCCCTCTACCAGGCCTACCTCAACGGCACCGGCAACCTCGCCGCCAGGCCCGGCTACTCCAACCACCAGGGCGGCATCGCCCTGGACATCAACGTGGGCAGCACCAGCTCCTCCACCTACCGGTGGCTGGCCGCCCACGCCAAGAGCTTCGGCTTCGTGCGCACCGTCCCCTCCGAGGCCTGGCACTGGGAGTTCCGGCCCTGAGCCGGCGCCCCCCTCCCGCGCCCGCCCCCGCCCCTCCCCCGAGGCGCGGGGGTTTCTTTTTGTCCGCCCCCGCCGCCCTCCCGCACCGTCCAGGAATCAGTCAATCCCCGTCCTCTTTCAGGACAGTCCGGGGGGAAGCGCTCCAACCCCTCGGTATCCCTGCATTCTTGGGCCCCGAGAGGGCTCCGGGGCCCCCGGGGCGCGTGGTTGACTGGAGCATCAATGCTCCACTTTCCCTACGTGACGCATCGCGTCGTCCTGGGAACGATGACGCACCGGGTCTGGCTCGGGGATTGCTGAGTGTGCGATGCGGTCGGAGAGAGCGCGGAATCCCCGGGCTCCCCCCGTCCCCCCTTACCCCACCGCCCTGACCGGAGCCCTCCGGCAGGGACACCCCAAGGAGTCCCCATGAAGAAGCTCCACCCCCTGCTGCTGGCGCTGTGCGCGCTCGTCCTGGCCTCGCAGGCCCAGGCCGGCGCCGCCAAGACGACCTACCCCGTGGTGTTCGCCCACGGCATGGCCGGCTTCGACAACCTGCTCGGCTATGACTACTGGGGCGACGACTACGGCGTGTTCGTGGGCGACACCTGCCAGTTGCTCGAGATCGGCTGCAACGAGGACCTCAACAGCAGCCAGCAGTCCTTCGTCGCCCAGGTGCAGGCCTTCCAGAACTCCGAGGTGCGCGGCCTGGACCTGGCCAACGACACCGAGGGCTACATGGCCAGCGTGGGCGCCACGCGCGTCAACCTCATCGGCCACTCGCAGGGCGGCCTGGACGCGCGCAAGGCGGCCAAGGTGCTCTACACCCGCAAGGGCTACACCGTGGTGGCCGTGCTGGTGAGCATCTCCTCGCCCCACCGCGGCTCGCCCGTGGCCAAGTACATCCTCGACCTCAAGCCGGGCGTCACCAGCGTCGTCGCCGCCCTGGCCAAGTACTACGGCGACATCATCTACCAGTCGGGCAATGACGCCTACGCGGGCGCCAAGCAACTCGTCTACAACGACTACAGCGCCACCGACGGCATCACCACCGGCGCCAAGGCCTTCAACGTCGCCAACCCCATCGACGCGCGCTACGCCAGCCGCTACGTGTCGCTGCTCACCGCCCAGCGCGGCCTCAGCGTCAACCCGGCCCTCTACCTGCTCAAGGAGGCCTTCTATGACATCGACGGCAACGGCTACTGCGTGGATGACTGCGACAACGACGGCGCCGGCGGCAAGGGCAACGGCTACAAGGACGAGGACGATGACGACGGCCTGGTCGGCATCAACTCGCAGCAGATGGGCTACCGCCTGAAGTACACCGAGTACGCCCTGGGCTTCGACTACGTCGGCACCGACACCACCGTCCCGTACATGGCCGACATCAACACGCCCAGCGTCTCCACCCAGGAGACCTCCACCGTGGACGTCATCAACCAGGACCACCTGGACGTCGTCGGCGTGGGCCCGGACACCTTCGACGAGCCCGAGTTCTACGCCGCCATCTTCGACTACATCGCCGCCTACGACTGAGCAGGCAGGCGTAGCACCCCGTGACTCCGGAGGGCCCCCCGTGCGTGCGCGGGCCCTCCGGGGGTAGCCTCCGCCCCGCGCTCGCGCCCCCTCCCGGAGATGAAGTCCCCCATGAACCGTCGGAAGGCTCCCCTTCTCGCCGCCCTCGCCCTGCTGCTCGCCGGCTCGGCGTTGCTCATCTCCAAGCACCACCCCGCCCCCGAAGCGGCCCCCACCTCGAGTGCCCCGAAGGCGGATGCCCGCACCGCCGCCGCGCCCCAGGCCGGCCCCGGCGCCCCCGCCGCCGACCCGGACTCCCCCATGGCGGAGCTGGGACGCGGTCCCCTGCGCCAGCCCAAGGACCTGGCCTCCTACCTGCGCGAGCGCTACGGCGCCCGCATCCGCGACCCCCACACGCAGATGCGCATGCTGGAAGACCTCATGCGCTACTTCCAGAAGCTCAACCCCACGGGCTGGGAGGCGGACCTGCTCGCGCTGCTCAAGCAGGCCTTCCCCGAGCTGTATGACGAGCTCGTCCAGCGGCTGCACCAGCGCCTGGACTACGAGAAGTGGGTGAAGGAGCACCAGGCCGAGCTCACGCAGAAGCCCGCCGCCGAGCGCCGCGCCGCCCTCTGGGACGAGCGCAACCGCCTCTTCGGCAAGGACGTGGCGGAAAAAATCTGGGCCGGCGAGCTGCGCAACCAGGCCGTGGCCGACTCGCTCGCCTCCATCGACGCGCTGCCCAACGCCACCGTGGGCGACCGCATGGCGAAGTACAAGGAGAGCCTCGCCAAGACGTACGGCGCCGACACGCCCGCGTACCTCCAGGCCCACCAGCAGGATTTGATGAACCGCTTCCTGGACCTGGGCTCCGTGCAGAAGGAGCTCGGGGCCATGGCGCCGCGGCAGCGCTCGGAGAGCCTGCGCTCCATCCGCGAGGAGATGGGCCTGGACGACGCGGCCCTCCAGCGCTGGGACGAGCTCGACAAGGTGCGCGATACCCGCTGGGAGGTGGGCTCGCAGTACATGTCCGAGCGCGAGGCCCTGGCCCAGCAGTACTCGGGCCCCGAGCTGGAAGCGCGCCTCACCGAGCTGCGCGCGCGCTACTTCGCCGACGAGGCACAGACGATCGCCGAGGAGGAGCAGAGCGGCTTCTTCCGCTTCACCCGCCCCCGGCAGTGGGGCCGCAACTAAGCTCAGCGCGCGGTGTAGCCGCCGTCCACGACGAGCTCGGCGCCCGTCACGTAGCGCGAGGCGTCCGAGGCCAGGTAGAGGATGGCCTCGGCGATGTCGTCGGGCTCGCCCATGCGGCCCAGCGGCGCGGCGGCCTCGAGCTTCCGCCAGGCCTCGTCCTCGCTGCCCACCTGCTCGACGAAGCCGCTCCACCAGTCCGCGTTGCGCCAGATGGGCGTGCGCACGCCGCCGGGGAACACCGAGTTGACGCGGATGCCGTCCGGGGCGCACTCCACCGCCACCGCCTTGCTGAGCATCCGCACCCCGCCCTTGCTCGCCGAGTACGCCGCCGTGCCGGGACTGCCCACCAGCCCCGACACCGAGGCCACGTTGATGATGGAGCCCCCGCGCTTGCCCGGCCGCATGGTGCGCACCGCGTACTTGGTGCCCAGGAAGACGGCGTCCAGGTTCACCGCCATCTGCTCGCGCCATTCGGCCATGGACATCTCCGCCACCGAGCGCGCGATGGCGATGCCCGCGTTGTTCACCAGCACGTCCAGCCGGCCATACACATCCAGCGTGCGCGCCATCACCCGCTGCCACGTCACCTCGTCCGTGACGTCGTGCACCCCGAAGAAGGACAGTCCCCCGGCCGCGCGAATCTCCGCCGCCACCTCTTCCCCCGTGGACGAGATGTCCGTCACCACCACCCGCGCCCCCTCACGGCCGAACAGCAACGCCGTGGCCCGGCCAATTCCCGAGGCCGCGCCCGTCACCAGGGCCACCTTGTCCTTCAATCGACTCATAGGGTCACTCCCCACGTTACCCGACTCGTGGGAAAGTGCGAGGAATACGCTCGGAGCCCGTACCTGAAGTGAAAGCTTCCGGGCAGGGAGTACGGGCGCGCCCGTTACCTACCTCGGGAGTGGGTTCCGCGGCTCGTGCCCCGCCGCTCCGGGCTCTGTCTGGCGCCGCCCCGCTGCGTGCTCCGCCCCCCCGCGCGGGACGGGGACGCGGAGGCGTGCTTCGCGGGGCGCTTGGGGGGGGTCTCGCCCCGCGCCTCGGCCAGCTTGCGGCGATGGCGCGAGGGCCCCCGCTTCTCGCCCGTCTCCAGGTCCACCGTCTCGCGCGCGATGAGCTTGTTGAAGTTGCTCCGGTGCCCGTGCGCATGCGCCGAGTACACGAGCGCCAGCTTGCTCTCCTCGAACTTCTCGAAGAACTCCTCCCAGCTGATGGGCTCCAGCGTCCCCCTCCCCGAGTAGCCCGGGAAGTCGATCCGCAGGATGCCCGCATGCTTCCCCTCCCCCGTCCCCGTCACCATCGACGGCCGGCCACAGCGCTGCTCCGCCCACTGGCGGATCTCCTCGTGGTTGATGGTCACGTGGGAACTCTTCGTCGTCATGGCGCACCCCCTGTGCAAGGACCGCCTCGCCCGTCAGCGGCCCCTACTTCCGAGGGTGCTGCTCGCCCCCGCCGATAACCACCTCCGTCCCTCGCGGGGAGTTGCCTTTTCCTCCACGTTTCGCCAGGTGCCTCGGAGCCCGGGCGGACAGTGGAGGCCCTGGCCCGGAGGGGCGCGAGGGGGGCACGGCGGGGCCGCCTCCCCTCACCCCGGCCCTCTCCCGGTGGGCGAGGGAGTGGGCGGCAGCGTGGCTCCATGGCGCACGGCATCCCCGGGGGTATTCACGCTGATGACGGCTCGCAGCTCCGCGTCCACCGCTCGCAGCGCTGCCTCGGGGAGGAGCTTCGTCCGGCTGCCGGAGAGCAGTTGGCGCAGCGAGGGCTCCCGCGTCCTCAGGGTCTCGCCCCACGGCCCGGCGAGGGTCTTCCGGTAGAGCGCCAGCAGCGGCTCCACCCGGCCCGCCACCCTGAAGCCCACCGCGTCCACCTCGGGGGTCCTCGCGTCCAGGAGCACGCGCACGGCGGCCTCGGACACGAAGGGCATGTCGCACGCCACCGCCAACACCCACTCCGTCTCCGCCCCCACCAGCGCCGCGTGCACCCCGCCCGGCGCCCCCCGCCCTCGCACCACGTCCGCCACCGTCCGCACGCCGAAGCGCACGTACGGCGCCGCGTCGTTCGCCACCAGCAGCACGTCCCCGAACAGCCTCCCCAGCCCGAGCACCCGCTCCACCACCGTCCGCCCCTCCACCTCCAGCAGGCCCTTGGCCACTCCGCCCAGCCGCTCGCCCCGGCCCCCCGCGATGATGGCCAGCGTCACCTCCGGGTACTCCCGCCCCTTTCGTTCCCTATCGCTCATGCCGTGTCTCCTCGCGCCCCGCCTCCCCCCGTGCTCCGTCCGCTGGTGGAGGCTACCTTCTCCCCGCCCACCGCCCGGCCCGCCCTTGCGCTAAAGCCCGGTGGACGACGCCCGCACCATGTCCCTCACCCCGCTCCCCACCGCCCGCAAGGCCGCCCTCGACGCGCTCCACCCCGCGCCGCCCTCGCGCGTGCCCCTCCTGGACGCGCTCGGCCGCTTCCTCGCCGGGGATGTCGTCGCCTCCCGCTCCCTCCCCGGCTGCCCCGTGTCCGCCATGGATGGGTATGCCGTCCGCGCCGAGGACTCCTCCGGCGCCACGCGCGACCGCCCCGCCCGCCTGCGCGTCGTCGACGCCATCTACGCCGGCCACCTGCCCTCGCGCTCCCTCCAGCCCGGCGAGGCCTCGCGCATCTTCACCGGCGCTCCCCTCCCCGAGGGCGCCAACGCCATCGTCCGCCAGGAGGCCACCGCCGTCCCCGGCGAGGGGCTCGTGGACGTGTGTGTCGGCGTTGCCCCCGGCAAGGACCTCCGCCCCACCGGAGAGGACCTCCTCGCCGGCACGCTCCTGCTGCGCGCCGGACAGCGCCTCGAGGCCTCCGTGCTCGGCGTGCTCGCCTCCATGGGCGACACCCACGTCCTCGTGCGCCCGCCGCCGCGCCTCGCCGTGCTCGCCACCGGGGATGAGCTCGTCTCCCCCGGCTCGCCCGCCCTCCCCCACCAGGTGTACGAAAGCAACCTCGTCCTCGTCGCCGCGCTGGCCCGCGAGGCCGGGGCCCACGTCGTCTCCCTCGAGCGCGCCCGCGATGACGACGCCGAGCTGCGCTCCGCCCTGCAACGGCTGGCGGGCCAGGCCGAGGTGCTCGTCACCACCGGCGGCGCCTCCGTGGGAGACCGCGACCGAGTGAAGCGCGTCCTCGCCGAGCTGGGGGCCTCGTTCCTCGTGGATGGCGTGGCCCTCAAGCCCGGCAAGCCCGTGGCCGTGGCGAGGCTCGGTGACACCGCCGTCGTCGTGCTCCCCGGCACCCCCGGCGCCGCCACCGTCGCCTTCGACCAGTTCGCCCGCCCGCTCCTGCTGCGCTTCCAGGGTGTCTCCGAGGAGCGCCAGCGCGTGCGCGTCCGCCTCGACGACGGGCGCCACAAGCAGGCCGGCCTCACCTACCTCGTCAGCGGCACGCTGGAGACGCGCCCGGATGGACGGTTGTGGGCCCGCATCCGCTCGCAGGACTTCGGGCAGCACCTGCAGAACATCGGCGCCGAGGGCTATGCCGTCCTCCCTCCAGGCCGCGCCGACTTCGCCCCCGGCGACGAGGTGGACTTCGAGCGCTTCGACCGGCCCCGCTTCCTCCCCGTGGAGCCGTGATGCGTCCGCCCGCGCTCGCCGTCGTGGGTTGGTCCGGCTCGGGGAAGACGACGCTCCTCACGCGGCTCGTGCCCGAGTTGCGCCAGCGCGGCCTGCGCGTGGGCGTGGTGAAGCACTCGTCCGATGCGCACCCGCTGCACCGCGAGGGCAGTGACACCGCTCGCTATGCGGAGTCCGGTGCCGCCTTCGTCGCCTTCGCCACCCCGGCCGGCGTGCAGCTGTCCTTCCCCGAGCCCGCTTCGCACGTCCTGTCCCTGCTCGAGCGCTTCGCCGACACCGTGGACCTGGTGCTCGTCGAGGGATGGAAGCAGGGGCCGCTGCCGAAGCTCGAGGTCTGGCGCGAGGGGCTCGGGCCGCTGCTCGCGCCGGGGCGCCAGGACGTGCTCGCCGTGGTGGGCGAGTGCGCCGTGCCCGAGGGAGTGAGAGGATTCAAGCCCGATGACGTGCAAGGCATTGCGGCCTTCGTGCTGCAATGCCTCCGGGACGGAGTGCTGCGATGAGTGAAGACAGACATCCACTCCCTCCGGGCGTCACCCGGCGGCCCGTGCGGCGCTACACCGCGGACGGCCAGCTCGCACCCGCCGAGCCGGACTCCGTGGCCCTCGAGGAGCCGCTCGATATCCGCCTCAGCGGGGACACCGTCGCCATCACCATGCGCACCCCCGGCGCGGACCGCTTCCTCGTCACCGGCTTCCTCTTCGCCGAGGGCCTCATCCACTCGGCCGAGGACCTCGGAGGGCTCGCGCACTGCGGCCATCCCGGCGACGAGGGCTACGGCAACATCGTCGAGGTGACGCCCGCTCCCGGACTCGTCATCGACCTGGAGCGCGTGGGCGCCACGAAGCGCGGCACGCTCACCACCGCCGCCTGTGGCGTGTGCGGCCGGCGCAGCGTGGATGACTTGATGGCCACGTGCAGCCCCGTGCCCCCGGGCCCGGAGATTCCCGCCTCGGTGCTCGCCCGCGCCACCGAGCACCTGCGCACCGTGCAGCCCAACTTCGCCCGTACCGGCGGAGTCCATGCCGCCGCCGCGCTCGATGAACACGGCGCGGTGCTCGCCGCCTTCGAGGACGTGGGCCGTCACAACGCCGTGGACAAGGTGATGGGCGCGCTGGTGCTCGAGCACGGGCTGCGCTCCTCACGCGCCTCGAGGCCCTCCGCCATGCGCCCCACCGTGCTCGTGGTGAGCGGGCGCGTGAGCTTTGAAATCATCCAGAAGGCCGCCGTGGCCCGCTGCCCCCTCGTGGCCAGTGTGTCCGCCGGCAGCTCGCTCGCCATCGACCTCGCCGAGCGCGCTGGTATTACCCTCGCCACCTTCGTGCGCAACGGGCGCTTCAACGTGTACACCCACCCCGAGCGCCTCCGCGAGGGCTGAGGCCCCCGCTCAGAAGCAAGAAACGAGGCCCCCTCCGGTCGACTTCCGTCCCGACTGGTACGACCATCGGACCAGTTGCGGGAAAACTCGCCCGGAGCCTCCCCCTGATAGAAGGCGGCCCATGGACAACCCCGAGACCTGGCCCGAGGGGCTTCCCGTCACGCAGGTGCGCATCGCCCGCCCCACCGACAAGCTGGAGGAGGTCGTGCGCTTCTACGTCGAGGGGCTCGGCTTGAGGCACCTCGGCGGCTTCGAGGGCCACGCGGGTTACGACGGCGTGTTCATCGGGCTCCCCGGGTATGGCGTGCACCTGGAATTCACCCGGCACGCGTCGGGCAGCCCCTGTCCGGCCCCCACGCGCGACAACCTGCTCGTCCTCTACGTGCCGGATGCGGCCGCACGCGATGCGCTCGTCGCACGGCTCTCGGCCATGGGCCATCCGCCCGTCGAGCCCGAGAATCCCTACTGGGCCCGGCAGGGCGTCACCGTGGAGGACCCCGATGGCTGGCGCGTGGTGCTGCAGAACACGCGCGGCCTCGGGCCATGAGCGTGCGCCTCCAGAGCGCCTGATTACGCCGGCCGGGCCCGCTTGGGCACTTCGACATGGTCCAGGTCGCGCACGGCCACCACGTCCGCCACGCACGCCTGGGCCTCCTGGACGAACGGGGCGTTGTCCTCGTAGCGCTGCGAGAAGTGCGTGAGCGCGAGCCGCCGCGCCTTCGCCTCCCGCGCCAGCTCCGCCGCCTGCCGCGCCGTCATGTGGAAGTGGTCGTGTGCTTCCTGGCGCTCGCTGTCGAGGTACGTGGACTCGCACACCAGCAGGTCCACGCCCTCCGCGAGCCGCACCGCGTTCGCGCACGGCCGCGTGTCCATGATGAACGCGAAGGCCTGTCCCTCGCGCCGCTCGCCCACGTCCTCCAGGCGCACGGTGCGGCCGTCCACCTCGAGCACCCCGCGCCGCTGCAGCTCGCCCACGCGCGGGCCCGAAATCCCCAGCGCCGCCAGACGGCCCGCGTCGAGCCGCATGCGCGCGGGCTCCTCGAGCCGGTAGCCGAAGGTGTCGATGGAGTGCTCCAGCCGCGCCGCGGAAAGCTTGAAGCCCTTCGTCTCGGCCACCACACCATCCTTCGCGATGGGCCTCGGGACGATGGTCGCCTTGTCCATGAAGGGCGTCGCGTTCCGGAGCCGCTCGTAGAAGACCTGCCCCGATGCCGGGTAATACACCTCGACGGGATGCGGCGCCGAGTCCAATGACAGACGCTGGATGATGCCCGGCAGCCCGAGCGCATGGTCCCCATGGAAGTGGGTGATGCAGACGCGCGTCACCTGACTCGCCGACAGCCCGGCGAACAGCATCTGCCGCTGCGTGCCCTCTCCCGGGTCGAACAGGATTCCCTCGTCATCCCACCGCAGGAAGTAGGCGTTGTGGTTGCGGTGGCGCGTCGGCACCTGGCTCGCGGACCCGAGGACGATGAGCTCTCGATTGGACATGGGCTTGCTCCCGCGCCTGGGCGCGATGGGTACGACGGTGGGACCTCGACGGCGCCTCGCGCCCCCGCCTGACGTCCTGGCCCCGGCGGTTTGTTAGCCTCGCTCCCATGCCCTTCACCTCTTCTCCCGTCCCCGAGAACCTCGTGGAGGGCCGGGCGGCTCGCGCGTCGAGGCTCCACAGCGGGCTGGCGAGCGTGCGCGCCCTCCTGGTCCTCCTGGCGCGCGGCAACCTGATGATGGCGCTCAGCATGGCCGCGTCCACCTGGCTGGTCCAGGTGTTCGCCGGGCTCCCCTCCGAGCCCCTCGCGCCGCTCCTCGCCTTCCTCGTCATCTACGCCATCTACAGCCTCGACCGGGTGACGGAGCTCGACGCCGACGGCCTCACCCACCCCGAGCGCGCCCGCTTCTCCCAGCGGTACGCGCGGTGGATTCGACACTCGGCCCTGGCCGCACAGGCCCTCGCGCTCGGGCTCGCGGCGACGCGCGGGGCCTGGAGCGTGGCCGTCACGTTGATGCCGCTCGCCGCCCTGCTCGTCTACAGCTTCCCCGTCCTGCCCCGCTTCCTGGCGCGGCGCGTGGGCGTCTCGCGACTCAAGGAGGTATTCCTCCTCAAGAACCTGTGGGTCGCCGGCACGCTGACCGCCACGTCCACGCTGCTCCCCGTGGTGCTTCACGGCGGCGTGCCCCACGGGCCCTCCCTGCTCGCCCTCGCGGCCTTCCTGCTCGGGCGCTGGGCCCTCAATGTCATCCTCTTCGACGTCCGGGATGAGACCGGAGACGGCGCCAACGGGCTGCGCACCGTGCCCGTCGTCCTGGGGCGCGCGAAAACCCTCCGGCGGCTCCACGTCCTCAACGGCCTGCTCGTCCTGCTCACCGTGGCGGTGCCCCTGCTCGGCTGGGCCCGGCCCGCCTTCGTGCTCCTCGGGGTGAGCTGCGTGTATGCCGCGGCCTACCTGCGCCGCGCCGAGTCCTCCGAAGACATCCACTTCCTCTGTGACGTCGTCTCCGATGGGGAGCAGCTCGTGCTGGCCGGCGTGGTGCTGCTCGGCACCGCGCTCGCAGGTGCCTGACTCCGGACTCGCGAGTAGAGTCTTCTCCATGAAGGCCCTGCTCGCTCAGTTGGATGTGCTGCCTCCCGGAGACGCCGTCTTCGATCTCGACAACACCTTGCTCGTCGGAGACATCGGCGAGTCCGCCCTGCGCCGGCTCCTGCACCGGCTGCCTCCCCGGGCCGCCTCGCTGCTCGGCACCACCGACCCCTGGGGCGCCTACGAGGCCCTCGCCGCCCGCGACTGGTGCGCCGCCGGAGACGTCGCCGCCCAGGCGCTCGCGGGCCTCTCCCCCTCCGAACTCGAGGCCCTCGGCACCGACGTGCTCGACTCGGGCGAGGTCCGCCTCAACCCGCACACCGTCGAGCTCGCCCAGGCCCTCTCCCGCCGCCACCGCGTGTGGATTCTCACCGGCTCGGCCGAGCTGCTCGGGCGCGTGGCCGCCCGGCGCATGGGCATCCAACACGTGGTCGGCATGCGTCTGCGCGAGGAGCACGGCCGCCTCACCGAGGAGCTCGTGCCCCCGTGCACCTGCGGCGAGGGCAAGGTGAAGGCCACCCGCCAGCTCATCTCCGAGCGCCCCGTGTTCGCCATCGGCGACTCGCCCACGGACCTGCCCGTGCTGCGGCTGGCGGCGGTGGCTCGCACGCTCGGGAAGGTGTCCGGCCGCGAGTTCCCCGCCCTGGAGACGTGAGCGCTCAGGCCGCCTGGGCCAGCGGCACCCGCCGGCCCGTCGGCTTCACGAGCACCTTCACCCCGTACTTCGGGCCCGTCATCGCCCCCGCGTTCGCCACCTCCAGGCGCTGCCCGGGCACCAGCTCGAAGCGGAACGCGCGCAGCAGGTACGAGAGCACCACCTTCGCCTCGAACATCGCCAGCTCCTTGCCGATGCACGTGCGGTAGCCGCCCCCGAACTCCACCATCGCGTACGGCTGCTTGTGCTCCTCGCGCGGCGGCGCGAACCGGTCCGGGTCGAAGCGCTCCGGCTCCTGGAACACGTCCGGCAGGTGGTGCGACACGCGCGGCAGGTACATCACCTTCCACCCCTTCGGGATGGTGTAGCCGCCCAGCTCGAACTCCTCCATCACCCCGCGCCGCAGCAGTGACGCCGGGGGATAGAGCCGGTGGGACTCGCGGATGGCCCGCTCCAGCACCGGCAGCTTCTTGAGCGACTCGGCCGAGATGGGGCCCTCGCCGAGTACCTCGTCCTGCTCGGCCAGCAGCCGCGCGAGGTACTCTGGGTGCTGCAAGAGCAACATCAGCGTCCACGTGAGCGACAGCTTCGTGGTGTCGTGCCCCGCGAACATCAGCACCAGCACCTGCGCCATCACATCCTTGTCATCCAGCCCCGCCTCCAGCAGCCGGCTGATGATGTCCTCGCGCGGGTGGGCCCGCCTATCCGAAATCCACTTCGCCGACACCTGGTGGAGCTGATCGCGGTAGCGCTGCATGTACGGCAGCCCCGCCGCCTGCATCGCCAGCCCCACCGGACGGAACATCTTCTTGTAGATGTCGCGGAAGCGCGGGTAGTCCTCGCCAATCTCCACCCCGAGCAGGAAGCCGCACGCCACGCGGAACGTCAGCTCGCTCATCTCGTTCACGAGCTCGAGCACCTGGCCCTCGCGCCAGCCCGCCGTCTGGGCCCGCGCGAGCTCGACGATGGTGTCGCCGAAGGCCGCGATGTTCTGGTGGCGGAAGGCGGACATCATCGGCGTGCGCCGGCGCCGCAGCTCCTCGCCATCCAGCAGGGGCATGGCCGTGGGGCCCATCACCCGAGAGCCCTCGGCGCCATAGGCCGCGCCCCAGGACAGGTGCGGCGACTCGCGCTCGAGGATGAAGCGGTGGGCGTCGGGCCCGAGCAGCACGGCGAACGAGTCCTTCATGTCCCGCACGGCGAAGACGCGGCCGTGCTGGCGGTAGCCCTCCATGAAGAAGGCGAACGAGTCCACGCCGAGACCGTGGATATAGGGGAAGTGGCGGAGGACGGGCAGCCCTCGGCCCATGAGAGGAGGAAGCGGCATGGTGCTCCGAGGCTACGAAGCACCGGGCCTCCGGGTCCAGCCGCCCCCCACATGTAATGGCTGACGGAAACCCACGACGCACGAGGCCGGCCCGGAAGAGCTCCCGGACCGGCCCCGTCACTTCAACGTCCGCTCAGCTCATGGAGTGTAGAGCGCCGCCGCAGTGGTGACTCCCGCGGAACCACCCGCCACCAACACCTCGCCCGAGGGCAACAGCGCCCACCGCGCATGACACGGGCACGCACTCCAACCGGGCACGGCGCGCCGTCATGGCCAGCCTCCCTCATGATTTCCGCATGGAGCCGACGCGAAGTGAGGGCCTGGCGCACGGCAGGTGAAGCGGCGGCTACCGGGGCAGGTACTTCTTGAAGGCCCGGCTCACCGAGCCGTCGTACCCGAGCCGCTCGAAGAAGCCATGCGCCTCGGTACGCTGCACGCCGCTCAGGAGCATGATTTTGGTGCACTGGTGCTCGCGGCACACGCGCTCGGCGTGCTCGAGCAGCGCGCGGCCCACGCCTCCGCCGCGAGCCCCCGGGTCCACCACGAGGTTCTCCAGCAGCGCGTAGGGCCGCTCCTCGAACATCACATCCGGGCACACGTGGAGGAGCACCGTGCCCACCACCTCGCCATCCCGCTCGGCCACGAAGCAGAAGTGGGAGGCGTCCCGCCGCAGACGCTCGAGGCGCTCGGGCAGGACGCGGATGCGAGGGTTCTGGGGGACCAGCAGCTCATACAACCGCTGAAGGGCCCCCGCGTCCTCCGCCCGGGCCTCGCGAACCCTGTCGGTCCCGAGGCTCACCCGCGCGAGAAGGCGTCACCGACAATCTTGCGCGCCTCGTCCACGATGGCCTCCAGGTGCTTCGCGTCGCGGAAGCTCTCCGCGTAGATTTTATAGACGTCCTCGGTGCCCGAGGGCCGCGCGGCGAACCAGCCGTTCTCCGTCACCACCTTGAGGCCGCCGAGGTCCGCGTTGTTGCCCGGCGCGCGCGTGAGGCGCTGGGTGATGGGCTCGCCCGCGAGTTCGGTGGCGCGCACGGCCTCGGGAGACAGCTTCTTGAGCGCCGACTTCTGCGCGGGGGTGGCCGGTTGATCAATCCGCGTGTAGAGCGGCGCGCCGAACTTCTTCGTCAGCTCCTGGTAGTGCACGCCGGGGTCCTTGCCCGTGCGCGCGAGAATCTCGGTGGCGAGCAGGTCGAGGATGATGCCGTCCTTGTCTGTGGACCAGACGGTGCCATCGCGGCGCAGGAACGAGGCGCCAGCGCTCTCCTCGCCGCCGAAGCCGAGCGAGCCCTCCAGCAGCCCGTCCACGAACCACTTGAAGCCCACGGGCACCTCGACGACGCGGCGGCCGAGGTCCTTGGCCACGCGGTCGATCATGCTGCTGCTCACCAGCGTCTTGCCCACACCGGTGCCGGGCTTCCAGCCGGGACGGTTCCGGAACAGGTAGCTGATGGCCACGGACAGGTAGTGATTGGGATTCATCAGCCCGGCCGAGCGGGTGACGATGCCGTGCCGGTCCGAGTCCGTGTCGTTGCCGAAGGCGATGTCGTAGCGGTCCTTGAGCTCGACGAGGCCGGCCATCGCGTAAGGCGACGAGCAGTCCATGCGGATCTTCCCGTCATGGTCCACGCGCATGAAGCGGAAGGTGGGATCCACGGTCTTGTTGACGACCTGGATGGACAGGCCGTAGCGCGCGGCGATGGGCTCCCAGTAGTCGAGGTTGGAGCCGCCGAGGGGGTCGGCGCCGATGGACAGCTTCGCCCCGCGCACCACCTCGAGGTCCACCACGTTGCCGAGGTCCTCGACGTACGGGGTGATGAAGTCATACGTCTTCACGGTGGGGGAGGAGCGGGCGCGCTCGTAGGGAATGCGCTGCACGCCCGTGTTGCCCGCGCCGAGCAATTCATTGGCGCGCTTCTCCACCTGGCCCGTAATCCCCGTGTCCGCGGGGCCGCCGTTGGGCGGGTTGTATTTGATGCCCCCGTCCTCGGGCGGGTTGTGCGAGGGCGTGATGACGAGGCCATCGGCGAGCCCCTGCTGGCGCCCGTGGTTGTAGGTGAGGATGGCGTGCGAGATGACGGGAGTGGGCGTCGCCCGGTCGCTGAAGCGCACCTGCACGCCGTGGGCGGCGAGCACCTCGAGCGCGGTGCGCTGGGCGGGCTCGGACAGCGCATGCGTGTCCATGCCGAGGAAGAGGGGGCCGTCGATGCCTTCCTTCTGGCGGTACTCGCAGACGGCCTGCGTCACCGCGAGGATGTGCGCCTCGTTGAAGCTGCGGCGCGCGGCCGAGCCGCGATGACCGGAGGTGCCGAAGGCCACGCGCTGCTCGGCTTCGCGCACGTCCGGACGCTCCGAGTAGTACTGGGAGCGCAGCGTCTCGGGGTTGATGAGAAGGGAGTCGGGAGGGAGCTTGCCAGCAAGAGGATGGGCCACGCGGCCAATGTAGCGCCGCGTGGCCCATCGCGAGTCCCAGGTTTTTCGCCGGGTATCGCGAATCTGTCGCCTCGTTCACGCGCCCCGGATGACGCGGCGCGCGGCGGGGCTAGTGCTGCTCATCGGGGACGCGATCGCCGTCCTTGTTGTCGCTCGGGAAGCTGTCACCGCCGAACTGCTGGTTGCCCTCGTAGCCGGAGCCCCCGGTGCCGCTGGTGTCCTGGGACTTGCTCTTGTCCTTGGACTTGCTCTTGGACTTGCTCTTGTCCGGGGTCTTCGTGGTGGTGCCCGTCGCGGTGCCGGTGTCCGAGGTGCCACCCGCTCCCATGGAGCCCGTGTCCGTCCCGCTGCTGGTGGTGTCCGTGCCCGTCCCCAGGCCCGAGGTACCCGGACCCGCGCCCGCGCCCTTGGCGCCCGTGCCCGTGTCCGTGCTGTTCGTCCCCGAGGTGCCCGTGCCGGTGCCCGAGCCCTTCGTGCCGGTGTTCGGCGTGGTGCCCTGGGTCTGGGGAGTGCCCGAGGTGCCGGAGCCGCCGATGTCGCCGCCCTGGTTCACGTCACCCGAGCCGCCCGTGCCGCCGAGGTTCCCCTGGTCCAGGTCCCCGGTGCCGCCCGTGCCCTGGTTCTCGGGGTTCATCATGCCCGAGCCGCCCGTGCCGCCCGTGCCGTCGCGGTTGCCCGGGTCGAGCTCACCGGGGCCTCCGGGTCCTTCCGGGTTCATGACGCCGGAGCCACCGGTATCCGGCGCGGTCTCGGGTCCCCGGTCGATGTCCGTGCCCTCCTGGGTGTCGTTGGGGCTGAGACCCTGGTCCACGTCACTGCCCGCGCCACCGGTGCCGCCCGGGGTGGTCGTGGTGCCGCCCTGGTTCGCGGGAGGCGTCTGCGGGTTCGTCTGGGTCTGCTCGGGGGTGTCCCCGCGCTCGGCGGCCTTGTCCGACTTACACGCGGTACCAGCGGCCAGGGCGCCCGCGATGAGGCCGGCCAGGATGAGCTTGTTGCGAATCATGGTTCGTTCCCCTTTGGAATGACTGCCACTTGCTGGCCGGGAACGTGGTCAGCGGCATGCGTCTCGGCAGGCAGCGCCCTCCTGGCCGCTCGCTCATCGGGGTGGCCTCGTGGAGCCGTTGCCGCGAGCCGAGTGTCGCTTCTCCGTCACCCGGCCGCCCGCGCGTCTGACGCGCCGTGTCTTCGGCAAGAGAAATCCGGATTCGCGGGAGTCCCCCTATACTGCCCGGATCAAGGGGGTTCACCACCGCATGAGCAGCAAGCAGCGCATCCTCGGGATGATTCTCGCGGGCGGCCAGGGCACGCGCCTGGCACCTCTGACGTCCAGGCGCTCCAAGCCGGCCGTCCCCTTCGGGTCCAAGTTCCGCATCATCGACTTCGCCCTCAGCAACTTCCTCAACTCGGGCGTCTACTCCGTCTACGTGCTGACGCAGTTCAAGGCCCAGTCGCTCACCGAGCACATCCAGCGCGGCTGGCGCTTCGGCTCGGGGCTGCTCGCCGACTACTTCATCACCCTGGCGCCCGCGCAGATGTACCTCTACGAGGAGCTGGGCAACGTCTGGTACCGGGGCACCGCCGACGCCATCTACCAGAACCTCCACCTGGTGGAGAACTACCGCGCCGACGACGTGGCCATCTTCTCGGGCGACCACATCTACAAGATGAACGTGGCGCACATGCTCGAGCAGCACGAGGCCCAGCGCGCGGACATCACCATCGCGGCCTACCCCACGCCGCTGGCGGAGGCCTCGCGCTTCGGCGTGATGCAGGTGGACGAGCGCGGCCGCATCACCGAGTTCCAGGAGAAGCCCAAGGACCCCAAGGCGATGCCGGGCAAGCCGGGCATGGCGCTGTGCAGCATGGGCAACTACATCTTCAAGCGCCGGGTGCTCTCGGAGCTGCTGGAGGTGGACGCGCGCACCGAGGGCTCGCAGCACGACTTCGGCAAGGACGTGCTGCCGCGCGCGCTGCGCGATGGCTATCACATCCAGGCGTATGACTTTCACTCCAACCCGATTCCCGGGCAGACGCGGGCCAACACGTACTGGCGGGACGTGGGGACGATTGACGCGTACCACGAGGCCAGCATGGACCTGGTGTCGGTGAACCCCGAGTTCGACGTCTTCAACCCGGAGTGGCCGCTGCGCACGGCGGTGGAGTACAGCCCGCCGGCCAAGTTCGTCCACGAGTCGGGCGAGCGCATGGGCAAAGCGCTCAACTCGATGGTGGCCGGTGGCTGCATCATCTCGGGAGGGACGGTGCGCGAGAGCATCCTCTTCCGGCGCGTGCGGGTGAATTCCTACTCGCTGGTGGAGCGCTCGGTCATCTTCGACGAGGTGGACATCGGCCGGCACGCGAAAATCAAGAACACCATCATCGACAAGGACGTGCGCGTGCCGCCCAACGCGAAGATTGGCTACGACCTGGTGGCCGACAAGGCCCGGGGCTTCACCGTCACCGACAACGGCATCGTCGTGGTGCCCAAGGGCTACAAGTTCGAGTAGGGCCCCCGCCCGCTCGATGTCCTGGCCCGCTCCCACCCCGCTCCCGGGGCTCCCCGCAACCGGCGGGCCCCGGGTTGGGGTATCCTCCCGGATCCCCCCAGCAAGGACCCGGTGAGCCATGCCCAGAGTCGCGGTGGTGAAGCTGATCGCGGATGAAGTCAGGCGCACGAAGTTCTCCGAGCAGCCGGCTCGCAATCAGAAAATCCAGGAGCTGCTGTCCCAGCTGCTGCTCGGGGTGCCGCTGCGCTACAGCTGCCCCCTCCCCCTGTGGCTGCCCGAGGACGAGGAGGAGTGGTCGGTCTCCGAGAAGCGGATCGTCGCGGAGCTGACGCAGGGCTACCTCGCGGACTGCAAGCAGCGGGTGCAGCGCGCCGATGTCCTCACCGCCCCTGCGCAGGCGCTGTTCGAGGACCTCTTCATCCTCAATGACCGGTTCCCCAAGCTCATCCTGTACCCGAGCTATGCCTCGGGAGACATGTACGGCATCGGCGCGTCGATGGTGCTGGAGCCCTCCATCCGGTTGATGAGCCTCGCGGACACGGAGAAGACGGGCCGCATCGACCGGGCCAAGGCCCTGAAAGTCTTCCTCTCCGAGCTCGTGGACCCGAAGCGCCTCACGGAGAAGAAGGCCGAGCCCATGGCCTATGCCTTCATCCCCCCGTTCGACACCCAGCACCCCAAGCAGAAGAAATACCTGGAGTGGCTCAACGACGAGCTCTGGAGCTACTTCGCCGAGCGGGGGCAGGTCTACCTCGCGGTCGATCTCTTCTTCGGGACCAACTACATCGCCCGCCGCTTCTCGGACGACCGCCTCCAGGCGCGCTCCACGGTCCGCAGCGGGTGGGCCGTCGAGGCCAATCACCTCAACCACCAGGTGAAGACGAAGATCGAAGGCTTCCTGATGGGGCGCGGCTTCGTCGACCAGACCACCGGCAAGCTGCCGGGCAAGAAGAACGTGGTGGTGCTCTGGGTGCGCTTCACGGGAAAGACGGGAGGCGCGCATGTCGAGTACGACACGAGCTTCGAGGGACTCCGCCAGTTGCTGAAGGTGGCGGCCGATCAAGGCAACCACTGGGCCATCCTGGTGGGCGACAAGCCCAAGGTGAGCAGGGCCTTCTCCCAGGAGAAGACGGCCCGCCGGGAGTCGAAAATCATCGACATCGCCGCCAGCGCGCCGCTGCCCACGCTGGATCTCACGGAGTTCTGGACGGAGGACGAGTGGGGGGAGTGCTTTGACGGGAAGGCCAGGCGCACCGACCAGTTCAAGCTGTTCGAGGTCTTGAACAAGAGCAACCGGGTCAAACACCTGGGCGCACGCAGCGGCAACCTGGAGTCACTGGCCCTGCTCGGCTACGAGGTCCGCTACTTCGAGGACACGTACCAGGAAGGGGACGAGGCGCTCGACAAGAAGCGCATGGAGTCCTGGCACGACCCCGTGGGCTATCGCCGGATCCAGCTCAGCACGGTGCCCACCCGCTCGGGCAAGTACCTGCTGCAGAATGAAGATCCCTACCCGGCCTGGACCTATGATCGGCGCAAGGCGGCGCCCCAGGTCAGCAAGAAGAACCAGAAGTATGTGAAGCCCTCCCTGGCGCCGCAGCACTTCGTCATCCTGCCGCCCACCCTCCTGCCGCCCACCCTCCTGCCGCCCACCCTCCTGCCGCCCGATGATCTGCCCCCGCTGATCGACGAGGACGAGGCCCCGGTGCTCCTGTTCGACATCAACCCGAGGCCCCAGCCGACCCCGCCCCCCCCGATGACCTTCATCACCAAGGTCTATGACAAGGGCTTCCAGCCGGGCGATCTGCTCAAGCTCGCCACCTACCTGAAGCCCAGCATGTTCGGCTAGAGACGGGCTGAGCGCGCGGGCGCTACCGGCGATGCTTCTCCTGCACGCCGGCCCCCGCGTAGTGATTCAGGCTGCTGTCCGAGGGACGGAAGCCCTCGGCATCTCCCCCGTCGAGCGGCGCCTCGGAGGGCCGAACCAGCACCTTGCCGTCCGGCGCGCTGCGGACGCGGCCCCGTGGCGCCTTGATTTCGGGGACCGCGTACCCCTCGGCCGCGAGCACCTCGGCGAAGCGGGCGGCGAAGCTCGCATCGCCCCCGGTGCCCGAGTCGTCGGCGATGAGGTGGAGCTGCTTGAGCCGCACGCCGCGAGCCAGCCCCAACGCCCCGAGGCGCTGGACGAGCTGCTCCGGAGAGCAACCCGCCACGGTGGCGCCGTCTCCCGGCGCCACGACGTGCAGCTTGTCGCCGTCGCGCAGGGCCGCGAGCGGCGTGCCCTCCTCACGGGCGACGAGCGGCCCGCGCACCTCGGCCACCCCGCCCTTGCCGGGCTTGCCGAGGAGTTGTTCGACCTTCAGGGAGGAATCGAGCGCGGAGGAATCGAGGACGAGCAGCATGGGGGAACGTCATAGGGCAGCGCCAGAGCGGGGGCAATCGTGCCCGCGCGCATGAGCCAGAGGGGTTGAGCCTCGTCCGCCTCACCGGCCCCACAGCACGTCGAGGATGACGGTGTAGTGCACGGCCGCCGCGGCGATGACCATGAGGTGGAAGATCTCGTGGTAGCCAAAGACGGTGGGGTGGGGATCCGGCCATCTGCGCGCGTAGACCCCGGCGCCCAGGGCATAGAGGACGCCCCCGAAGACGAGCCACCCGACCCGCGCCGGGCCAATGACGCCTGGCAGCCGCAGCATCACCGGGAGCGACACCGTCCCCAGCACGACGTAGAGCACGGAGCGGAGCCCTCGCGGCCCGGAGTGGCCCAGCAGCGCGAGCCCGGCGCCCGTGAGCGCCGCGGCCCACATCACCCACAGCAGCCGCGGGCCCCAGCTTCCCACCGCGTCCAGTGCGGCCATGGGCGTGAAGGTCCCCGCGATGAGGCCATAGATGGCCGCATGGTCGAAGCGCTGGAGGCGCTGGGAGGTAGCGGGGCTCCAGTTGGGACAGTGGTACGTCGCGCTGATGCCAAACATCAGCACCAGGCTGACGCCGAACACCAGGCCGGTCAGGTACCGCACGCCCTCGGCCGGCGCCTGGGCCAGGACGAGGCACCCGGCGAGCGCCGCCACGAACGCGAACGCGTGTGACACGCCGCGCAACCGGGGCTTCACTTCCTCTTCCAGCCGGAGGGTCTCGACGCGCGCTTGGGACGCCATGACCTACTGGTAAGTCCGGCAGGTCACCGTCGCGTCAGCGAGGGGCAGGCTCCTGTCCAGGCGCGGACTTCCCGCTCCGGGCCTGCCGCCCCGTTCACACTCGCGGCGTCCGCTGGCTCAAGCTGCCGTCAGCGAGAGCTGCCACGACACCCCGTACCGGTCGGCGAGCCAGACGAACTTCCGGGCGAAGGGGTACTCCCCCAACGGCATCATCACCTGTCCCCCTTCGGACAGCCTGGCGTTCAGCGCGTCGATCTCGGCCTCCGAGGCACAGTGGACGAAAATCGACATGGCGGGCGTGAAGGTGAACGCGTGCTTCATGCTGCTGTCGATGCACATGAAGTTCTGGCCGTTGAGGGTGAACGCCGCCTGCATCACCGAGCCCTCCGTGCCGCCTTCGCCCGGACCGTAGCGCTGGATGCGGGTGACGCTCGCGTCCTTGAACAGGGACACGTAGAAGTTCATCGCCTCTTCGGCCTTCTTGCCTTCGAACATCAGGAACGTCGAGATTTTCGAGCTCATGTCACGCAACCTCAGGTGTCGAAACGGAAGGGGGTTTCACTGACGGAGGCACGCGCCGCGAACCGCTGACAGAAGTCCTTCAGCTTCGCATACGGCTCCATCGGCAGGACGCTCCGGAACTCCAGGTGCTTCACGAGACAGTAGAGAGAGACCTCCAGGAAGCTCAGGTCCCGCTGCGGCGGGAGCGCGGCGAGCACGGCGCCCACGTTCTCCTCCAGCCACGCCATCATGTTGAGCAGCGACTGGCGCATCTTCCCCTGGTGGGCACTGTCCTCGCCGCCGCCCAGCTTGCCCATGACCAGCGACACCTCCGTCGCCATGGCCTGGAGGACGAACTCCTGCGCATTGGCGAGCACCGGCGTGTCGAGCTCCTCCGGCCACACCACGAGGGGCCTGGGATTCGACTGCCGCCAGAGCTCACGGCAGACATTGAGCGCACCGAACCAGACACCTCGGGACGTCCGCAGGACGGGGATGCGGAGCGCGGGGTTGCCGCCGTAGTCCGCTGGCTCCGAGGACATGAGATCGCGCACCACCTGGAAGGAGTAGTCGATGCGCAGCTCCGCGGCGAAGATGCGCGTGATGCGCGTGAAGTGTGAGCTCGAGCGGCCGGTGAGGACGGGCCTGGTGAGCTCTTCGGACGCGGCTGGCATGGGTGTTCCTCCCAGCCGGGAGGTACGCGAGGCCGCCGACGGTGTCAAACCCGACGTACGATACGGGGATGGGGAGACGGAACATGCGGATGCTCAGGGGTGTGAGGGCTCTCACGGTGGTGGCGCTCGTCGTCGGTCAGCACGCCCAGGAGGCGCGGGCGGCCAACGCGTGCAACGTGGAGGTGAAGGCGGGTCCCCTCTGGAACAGCGCGGACGCCAACACCCGGTGCCCCACGACGTGTGGTGGCCAGAGCTTCGCCGCCTGGGATGGCGCGTGGTGGACCAGCCTCCCGGGGCAGAAATCCGTCTGTCAGTGCAGGGACAAGGTGACGGTGCTGGAGGCGGGCCCCATCTGGGGCGACACGGACGCCAAGACCAAATGCCCCGCGACGTGCCAGCAGGAGGGCTTCGCCGCCTGGACGGGAGGGTGGTGGACCACCGTCTGGGGAGAGATGTCCGTCTGCCAGTGCAAGAACAAGGTGACGGTGGTGGAGGCGGGCCCCGTCTGGAGCGACAAGGACGCCGCCATCAAGTGCCCCACGACGTGCTCGGCCAACAATGGCTTCTGGACGGGAGCGTGGTGGACCACCGTCCCCGACAAGATGTCCGTCTGCCAGTGCGGCAGCCTCTGCACGTAGCCACCCGGAGAGCGGAGCGCGTCATGCGCCCATGCTGGCCCCCTCGCCCTGGAGAGGAAACAGGGCCAGAACGAAGGCCGGAGGGAAGTGACCAGGGGAGGACTCAGGCCATCCCCTCGCCCGCTGGGAGAGGGGCGAGCCAGACTCCTCCGTTGTCGTTTCCCCGCCCGTGTCCAACGTCAGAGGGCAACGCGGACCCCCTCTGCCTGGACACGCCCTGTATGCCGCTTTCCCTCAAACCCCTGTCCGAACAAGTCATCGTCATCACCGGAGCCTCCAGCGGCATCGGCCTCGTGACGGCGAGGATGGCCGCACGGCGTGGCGCGAAAGTCGTGGCCGTGGCGCGCAACGAGGACGCGCTCCGGCAGCTCGTCGCGGAGCTCCGCCGCGCGGGAGGCCAGGCCATCGCCGTGCGCGCGGACGTGGGCCGCGAGCGGGACATGCAGCGCGTGGCCGGGGCCGCCATCGAGGCCTTCGGTGGCTTCGACACCTGGGTCAACAACGCGGGCGTCTCCATCTTCGGCAGGTGCGAGGACGTCACCATCCCCGACATGCGCCGCATGTTCGACACCAACTTCTGGGGCACCGTGTACGGCTCGCGGCTGGCCGTCGCGCACTTCAAACAGCGCGGGCGGCCGGGCGCCCTCATCAACGTGGGGAGCATCTTCGGGGACCGGGCCAACCCGGTTCAGTCGACCTACTCGGCCTCCAAGCACGCGCAGCACGGGTGGACGGAGTCGCTCCGCATGGAGTTGGAGAAGGAGAAGGCCGCCGTGTCGGTGACGCTCATCCATCCGGGGCGCATCGACACGCCGTACAACGAGCACGCCCGGAGCTACATCCCCCAGCAGCCCGCGCACCGGGGGATGATCTACCCGCCCGAGGCCGTGGCCGAGGCCATCCTGTTCGCCGCCGAGCATCCCAAGCGGGACATGTTCGTGGGCTCGCAGGCGAAGTTCGGGGCGGTGATGGGAGCACTCGCGCCCCGGCTGATGGACAAGCTCATGGAGCTGATGATGTTCCACTCGCAGCGCTCGAAGAGCCGCCCGTCCCGCTCCCGCGAGGACAACGCGCTCTACCGGGCCGGCTACGGGCTGCACGAGCGAGGCACCCACGAAGGCTGGATTCGCTCCCGCAGCTACTACGTCAAGGCGAGCAAGTACCCCACCCTGACGATCGCGGCCCTCCTCGGGCTGGGCGGGGCCCTGCGGGCACTGGGAGCGAAGGCACCCACGAAGGCCACCACGCGGAGGCACGAGCCCCAGGCGCGCTCCGCCCCGGTGTCCACGCGTCCCCCCCGGGTCCCGTCCTCCCAGGCCATGGAAGGAAGCACTCACGCCCCGGTCTGAACAAAGGCCTGGCACGCGGGTAGGAGCCTCGCACGTGGCCACGCGCGCGAACGCCCGCGCGCTCCACGAGTTCCGTGCGCGGGTCGCGCGCTTCCTCGGTGCGCACGCGCCCGCGTCCACGGCCTCGTGAAGTTCGCGCGGCCTTCCGTGCAATAAAATACATCTCATTGGCCCGTCAATCATTGTCAGACGGCTCCCGTATACCCGGATGCGCGGCCAGGACGACCCCTGGCCGCGAGGCGACCTTCATCCGGCACGGGGAGCACACCATGGCGAAAGCGCATACGCTGACGGACAACTTCAGTGACACCACCACGGATACCAGCAAGTGGTCCGCTTTCGGGACGTACCAGGAGGTCAACCAGCGCCTGGAGCTCCGCCTCGAGGAGGGCAGCAAGACCGCCTCGGGTTACAACTCCGCCGTCGCCTACGACCTGACGGGCTCCAGCTTCAAGCTCGAGGTCATCCAGACGCTGCGGGCCTACCTCGGGGCGCGCACCTACCTCCGGGCCTTCATCACCGAGGACTTCACCGAGGTGGGCATCGTCGTCGAGAACGGAACCCTGTCCTGCGGTCAGACCGTCGGGGGGACTCGCACCGTGCTCGCGAGCGTGCCCTACGATCCCGTGCTCCACCGCTGGTGGCGGCTGAGTGAGTCCTCGGGGACGACGTACTGGGAGACCTCGGAGGATGGCAGGAATTGGCGGACCCTGGTAGGCAAGGTGAACCCAATCTCTCTCACCCAGGTGAAGCTGGGCTTCGGTGCCGCGCGGGATATGCAGTTCCCCCAGTTGGGAATGGCCATCTTCGATTCGGTGAATGGTGCGGGCGGGGGCCTCCCGCGGCGCGTGGAGGAGCGGCGCCTGTCGGCCTGGCGCGTGCGCGAGCAGGCCTCGCAGCTCGCGGCCTCGCGTCCGCACTCGGCGCACTTCAACAACAACGACGAGGTCAACTACCCGGGCTACTCCTTCGTCGGCAACTTCTCCAAGGGCCTGAAGCACGACACGGTGGGTGACCCGGAACCCGTCTCCTACGGCTCGCTGCTGCGCGCCCTGGAGAGCCGCGACCCCGGTGACTTCGAGGAGATCCTCCTGGGCGGCGCCAAGAAGCTGACCAATCCGCAGGCGGGGCTCGCCTTCGACCTGGAGGGCCCGGACGCTCAGGCCGTCACCCTGCCCCCCGCGCCCCGCTTCGACAGCCAGCAGGCCGCCCATGAGATGGGGGAGCTGTACTGGATGGCCCTGGCCCGGGACGTCCCCTTCATCGACTACGCCACCGAGGCCACCACCACCGGCACCCTCCTCCAGCGCGCCATCGCCTCGCTCAACGGCGAGTTCCGCGACTTCGGCGGCTTCGACACCGTCACCGCGCAGAACGTCTTCCGCGGCATCTACCCCGGCGAGCAGGTGGGCCCGTACGTCTCGCAATTCCTCCTCAAGGGCAACGTCGACCCGCGCAAGCCGGCCGGCCAGGGGCGCGACGCCGCCGATGGCTTCATCACCTACGGCTCGCAGGTGATTGACCAGCGGCAGTGGACGGTGAAGGGCTTCCCGGAGCTGGGGGCCACCGCCGACTACCTGACGAACTTCACCGACTGGCTGGCGGTGCAGAACGGCCGGGATGACCGGGGCGTGGACCAGTTCGACATGACGCGCCGCCGCTTCATCCGCAACCTGCGCGACGGAGCCAACTACGTCCACTTCGACCAGGTGGTGAACGCCTTCTACAACGCGGCCTTCTACCTGATGGCCGAGCCCACCGGAGACCAGAGCCTGGGCAACCCGGCCAGCACCGGCCGGCCGCAGGTGGACATGGAGTTCCCCTACAACCCGGGCAACCCGTATGACCCCTCGGGCACGGTGAGCGACTCGCGCACCCAGGTGGGCTTCGCCACCTTCGGCCCCGTGCACCTGCTGCAGACGCTCCTCGAGGTGGCCGGACGCGCCGGGCGCGCCGTGTGGTGGCAGAAGTGGGGCGTGCACCGCCGCCTGCGCCCCGAGGAGTTCGGCGGGCGCCTGGACAACCATCTCAAGGACCGGCGCGGCTACCCGTTCAACGCCAGCATCCGCAACTCGCTCGCCGCCGGAGGGCTCTCCGCGTACTTCCCCCTGCGCTACAACACCCCGGGCTCGTACCTGCTGCCCCAGGCCTACCCCGAGGGCGCGCCCACCCACCCGGCCTACGGCGCGGGCCATGCCACCATCGCCGGCGCGTGCGCCACCCTGCTCAAGGCCTTCTTCGACGAGAAGGCCCCCATCGAGAATCCCCTCCTCTCCAACGCGGATGGCACCGCGCTCGTGGCCTATACGGGCGCGGACGCCTCGCAGCTCACGGTGGGCGGCGAGCTCAACAAGCTGGCCGGCAACCTCGCCCTCTTCCGCAACGCCGCCGGCGTGCACTGGCGCAGCGACTACAGCGAGTCGCTCCCCCTCGGCGAGAAGGTCGCCCTCGGCCTGCTCCAGGAGCTGAGCCTCACCTTCAACGAGGACAATGCCTTCTTCCAGCTCACGAAGTTCGACGGCACCACCGTCCGCATCTTCGACGGCTGCGTGACGCCCGTCCCCGCCCCATGAGGTGACACCCTGGACGTACGGGCCTCGGGAAACGTGCGAATCCGACCACGAGGTGAAGGCGGCGAAGAAGGCCCCCGCCGTCCCAGGTAGGGGCCGGGCCCTCACACGAGCGCGTCCAGCTCCTCGAGCAGCCGGTCCATGTCGGCCTGCGTGTTGTACAGGTGCGGCGACACGCGGATGCTGTCGCCCCGCACGCTCACGTACACCTTGCGCGCCGCCAGCTTCGCCGCCATGTCCGCCCCGTAGCCGCCCCGCCGCTTGAGGCCCACCATGTGCCCCACGCGCTGCTCCTCGGGCGGCACCTCCAGCGTGAGCGACCTCGCCCCCTTCGCCACCCGCTCCGTCAGCGCCCGCAGCGTCTCCTGAATATCCGCCACGCCCCATGCCAGCAATTGGCGCAGCGCCTCCATCGCCATGGGCACCAGCACGAAGTTGGCGCGCTCGCCCACGTCGAAGCGCCTCGCCCCCGGCTGGAAGTCGTCCCGGTAGTCCACCAGCCGCGAGAAGTCCTCACTGCCCTCGCGCATCAGCCAGTTGTGCTCGATGGGACGGCCCTCGCGGAAGCGCGGCCCCACGTACAGGAAGCTCTGGCTGTAGGGCCCCATCAACCACTTGTACCCCGCCGCCGCCAGGAAGTCCGGCCGCACCTCGGCCACGTTCAACGGCATCGCGCCGAGCGACTGCGTCGCGTCCACCACCAGCGCCGCCCCCACCTCGCGCGCCCGCGCCCCCACCCGCACCAGGTCCACCCGCCCACCGTCCGTCCAGTGGCAGTGCGGCACCGCCACCAGCGCGCAGCGCTCGTCCACCTCCGCCAGCAGCGCCCGCGTCCAGTCCCCGTCCTCGGGCCGGCGCACGTACACCACCTGCCCTCCCGAGCGCTCCGCCAGCTCGCGCCACGGGTACACGTTGGAGGGAAACTCCTCGGCCAGCACCAGCAGCCGCTGCCCCACCTTCACCGGCACGTTCGCCGCCGCCACCGCCAGCCCGTAGCTCGCCGAGGGCACCAGCGCCACCCCCTCCACGTCCGCGCCCACCAGCTTCGCGAAGAGCCCGCGCAGCGCCTCCGACTCGGTGAAGAAGTCCTCGGCCCGTATCCGCCACGGGCTCGACTTGCGCATCACCGCCTCCTTGCCCGCCTCGCTCACCGTGTGCAGCTGGGGAGACATGTACGCGCAGTTGATCCACGTGACGTCGTCGGGCAGGTCGAAGAGGTGACGCTGGGAGGGCAGAATCATGGGTGCGCGAGCATACCGTGCGCACCGGGCGGCAACTCCACGGTGAATGTCGAGCCCCGCCCCGGCTCGCTCTCCAGCAGGATGCCGCCCCCGAGCGCCTGGACTATCTGCTGCGTGATGTGCAGCCCCAGGCCGAGCCCCCCGTAGTGGCGCTCGGACACGGCGCGCTCGAACTTGCCGAAGATGCGGGCGCGGTGCTCGGGCGCGATGCCAATGCCCTCGTCGCGCACCGCCAGCCTCGCCACGCCCGCCTCCGCCCACACGCGCACGTGCACGGGCCGCCCCGCCCCGTACTTGAGCGCGTTGGTCAGCAGGTTCGTCACCACCTGCTCCAGCCGCAGCCGGTCCCACGCGCCCACCACCGGAGGCCCCGCCAGCAGCTCCACCGCGCAGCCCGCGCGCGCCGCCTCTTCGGCGAATTGCGCGAGCACCTCCCGCGTGAGCGCCACCAGGTCCAACGCCTCCAGGTGCAGCGACAGCCGCCCCCGCGCGAGCTGCGACACGTCGAGCAAGTCATCCACCAGCCCCGCCAGCTTGCGCACCTGCGCCGCGCAGCCCCGCGCCACCCGCAGCACGCGCTCGGAGTCCACGCCCCCGCCGTCGCGCACGCGGGCCAGCCGCTCGAGGCTCTGCAGCTGCAGCCGCAAGGGCGTGAGGGGCGTCTTCAGCTCGTGCGAGGCCACCGCGAGGAATTCGTCGCGCAGGCGCACCGCCCGCCGCGCGTCCTCGAAGAGCCGGGCGCTCTCCAGCGCGGCCGCCACGCGGTGCGCCAGCTCCTGCCCCAGCGCGAGGTCCTCCGGGCCATAGGGCCGCCGCGGCGCGGACGAGCCCAGGGTGACGAGCCCCAGCGCCCGCTCGTGCGAGCGCAGCGGCACCACCAGCACCGAGTCCGCCTCCCGCCCCGCGCCGTCCCCGCCGGGCCCGGCCCCCGCGGCCAGGTGGCGCCACGTCTCCGCGCCGAAGTCCTGGAAGAGCAGCGGCACCCCCGAGTGCATCGCGTCCAGCAGCGGCCCCCCCGAGTCCTTCAACGCCGGCAGCGGCCACGTGCGCCGCAACCGCTCCTCGTGCTCCCCGTCCCGGTGCGCCACCGCCGCGCGGCGCAGCGCTCCCTCGGGCGTCACGAGATCAATGACGCACCAGGTGGCCACCGAGACGCTGGCCAGACACGCCACGTGCTGGAGCGTGGCGTCCGGCACCTCCAGCAACTGGCCGAGAATCCGGCTCGCCGTGGCCAGGAAGCGCAGCGCCCCCTCCGCCCGCTTGAGGTCCGACAGGTCCAACACGAAGGAGAGGATGCGCTCCTGCTCCTCCACCCGCGCCGCGCCCGTCAGCACCGGCACGCGGCCGCCATCCCCGCGCACCAGCTCCAGCTCGAAGGCGTTGGCGATGCCGCGCGTCCACAGCTCGCGCAGGGCGCGGTCCACCACCGCCTCGCCCTCGGAAGGCACCAGCTGCTGCCAGCGCAACCGCCCCTCGCGCACCTCGTCCCGGCCGTGGCCCACGAGGCCCAGGAAGGCGTCGTTGGCCTCGTGGATGAGGCCCTCCGTGTCGGCGAAGGCCAGCCCCATCAGGTCCGACTCCATGATGCGGCGGAACACGGACTCGCCCTCGCGCAGCGCCCGCTCCAGGCGCTGCCGCTCCGTAATGTCCTCGAGCACCGCCACCGCCGCCGTCACCCGCCCCTCGGCGTCACGCACCGGCCCGGCGCTCACCTCGAGCGAGAGGCGGCTCCCATCCCCGCGCAGCACGTCCATCACCTCGCCATGCACCTGCTCGCCGGTGGTGAGCGCGCGCGCCAGGGGCCACTCGTGCGGCAGGTACGGCCGCCCATCCGCGTGGAAGCCGCGCTCCTCGGTGTACTGCTCCATCGGCCAGTCCGCCGGCACCGGCCCCCGGCGGATGCGCGCCGCCTGGTCATTGGCCATCACCAGCCGGCCCCCGGGCACCTCGGCGAGGATGACGCCCTGGGGCAACTGCTGGAGCACGGCCCGCAGACGGCGGTGCTCCTCTTCCACGCGCTGGCGCTGCCGCTCGGCCTCCGCCCGCGCCCGCTCCGCCTCCTCGCGCAGCTCGCGCTCGCGCTGGTAGAGGCCGGCGCGCTCCAGCGCCTGCGCGCACTGCTTGGAGACAAGACAGGCGAAGTCCTGGTCCTCCGCCGCGAAGCCCTGCTCCCGCTCGAAGCCCAGCGTCAGCACCCCGAGCACCCGCCCCTGCACCTCCAGCGGCAGGCAGGCCCAGGCGCGCTGGTGGCTCAACGCCACGCCGTCGAGGGCGGGGTAGTGCGTGCGGAGCACCTCCAGGGACTCGAGCCACACGGGCTCGCCGAGGCGGGCCGCCTCCGCGAGGGGCACCGGCATCTCCACCGGAATGGTGCGCCACGGCTCGAAGTCCACCTGGGGCATGCCCACCACGTGGACGAACCGCAGCACCCCGGGGGACTCCAGCAGGTAGATGACGCACTCGGCGGCGCCCATGGCGGGCCCGGCCTGCCGGACGATGACGCTGGCCACCTCCTCGGAGGTGAGGGCTTGCGACAGCCTGCTCGTCACCTTCTGCAGGCGCAGCAGCCGCTCCACGGATTGGTGTGCCATCTGCTGCCGCGTCTCACTCACCCGGGCCCCGCAGGCAGGAGTCCTCTCACGGGTTGAACAGCCCCCGCGGCGAGGCTTCCTCCTGCCCCCCGGGACGGGGCGAGGGACGGGGCGGCGGCAGGCCCGGGCGCCCGGGCACACCGGGCGTCAACCGGGACGCACGCACGGGCGGCTCACCCCGGGTGGGGCGGGCTCACAGGCGCGAGGCCGAGGCGTAGCCGCTGAAGAGCTCGCTGGTGAGACGCGCGCGCTCGCCGCCCTCGGCGCGGCGGAGGTAGTCGTTGAGGACGTGGCCCTTCTGGCCGTGCTGCGCGGGCTGGCGCAGGTTCATCCGCGAGCGCTTCACCCCCGAGCCCCCGCGGTGCACGAAGACGACGGTGCCATCGGCCTCGACGGACTCGATGACGCCCACGTGGGTGAGGCCGTCGTTGTGCACGCCGTCGCGGTTGCGGTCGTACGTCTCGTGGAAGAAGACGATGTCGCCGGGCCTGGGGGTGTGCTTGTGCAGCGCGCCCGAGCGCTGGGCGCGGCGGTAGATGGCGCTCACCGCGTTCTCGCCGGGGAGGGTTCCGTGGGAGAGCAGCTCGACGCCGATGGCCTGGTAGGAGGCGCGCACGAGGCCGGAGCAGTCATCGGGGACGCGGTAGGAGGCGAGCGAGGCGCCCACGAGGGCGGCGGCGCGGCTGGCCACGCGGCGGCCACGGGTGGGTTTGACGGGGGGCCGCTTCTTCTTGGAGGCGGTGGCCTTGGCGAGGGCGGTGGAGCCTCGGGAGCGGGAGGTTTGGGTGGAGCGGGCCGGGGCCTTCTTCGCCTTGGCCACGGGCTTCACCGACTGACGCGGAGCGGCGAAGGCGGGAGCCGAGCCGAGCACCGCGAGCACCACGGAGAGCAGGAGCGTGCGAAGTGTCATGCGAGGAGTACGAGCGTACCGCCGCACGCATTCACCGGGGACGGGTGGGACTTCGCCCACACACCGCCTGCCTGTTCAGCGGACTACTGCGGGGGCGCGAGAAAACGCGGCTTTCAAAGACTTCCAGAGTGCGGCGAGGAAACCTTGGACACCCTGCGGATTTTTACCCTGTGGGCGAAGCATCTCGGCCAGGTTGTTCATCGCCGAGAGCGTCTCCGCGTGCTCCTCGCCCAGGCGCCTCCTCGTCTCCTCCAGCACCTGCTCCTCCCTCGCTCTCGTTCCATCCGCGGACCTGGTCGGCTCCCCCGGACTCCATCGAGGAGTTCGCGGTCGTGGAGACCCCCGTGCTCATCAACGCTCGCGGTGTCATCGAAAACGGCCGGGAGTTGGAGCGGGCCGTGAGACAGTGGCTGGAGGCCCTGGCGCGCAATGAGGTGACGGCGGTCGGTTTCCGATAGGACTCGCCCTCGTCGAGCGGCCACCCTGGCCCGGGCGCCCTGACCGGACCCCTCCCGGCCCGGGCGCCTCGGACCCGCCTCACCCGCGCAGGCGTCCCACCAGCCAGCCTCCGCCCACCACGCTCAGCACCGAGCCCAGCGTCCGCAGCGGTTGGCGGCGCAGCCTCGACTCCACCACGTCCACCCGGTCCGCCAGCAGCAGCAGCGCCACGTGCCTCACCTTGTGCTCCGGCACCCCGTACGCCATCCGCCTCAGCATTCCACTCACGCCCCTCGGCGGCGCCGCCGTGCCGAACGCTGGCGTCAGCTCGTCCAGCTCCATCCGCTTGAGCACCGGGAAGTCCGGCGTGGGCTGGCGCTCGGGCCGCTCCCAGTGCGCCCCTTCCCTCGGCTCGGGCTTGAGCAGCATCGGCACCCCGGGCCGGTTGCTCGGGTCCCCATCCACTCCCCAGCCCGGTATCTCCCGGCGGCGCTGCTCGCGTGTCTCGTTCTCGTGTGGCTCGGCCATGTCCCTCTCCTCACGCATGCCCGTGCGGCAGCAGCACGCACTTGATGCACCCGTCCTTCTTCTGCTCGAAGAGCTCGTACGCCCGCGCCACCTCTCCCAGCGGGAAGCGGTGCGTGATGATGCCCTTCGCGTCGATGCGCCCCGCCCGGATGTGCTCCAGCAGGTGCGGCATGTAGCGCTTCACGTTGCACTGGTTCATCCGCAACGTCAGTCCCTTGTTCATCGCCGTGCCAATGGCAACCATGTTCCACGGCGGCCCGTACACGCCGATGATGGACACCGTCCCGCCCTTGCGCGCCGCCTGGATGCTCCAGTTGATGGCCGTGGGCGAGCCCGCCTCCACCTTCAGCTTCACCCCCAAGAGCGTGTGCAGACTGTCGCCCTCGGCCTCCAGGCCCACCGCGTCCACGCAGCAATCCGGCCCGCGCCCCTCCGTCAGGTCCTTCAACTTCAGGATGATGTCCTCCTCCTCCTTGAAGTTGAGCGTCTCCACCTGCGCGTACCGGCGCGCGAAGTCCAGCCGGTACTCCAGGCTGTCCACCGCAATCACCCGCCCCGCGCCCAGCAGCCACGCGGACTTCATCGCGAAGAGGCCCACCGGCCCCGCGCCGAACACCACCACCGTGTCCCCCGGCTGGATGTTGGCCATCTCCGCCCCCTGGTAGCCCGTGGGGAGAATATCGCTGAGGAAGAGCACCTCCTCGTCCTCCATGTCGTCGGGAATCTTCATCGGCCCCACGTCCGCGAAGGGCACGCGCACGTACTGCGCCTGGCCTCCCTCGTAGCCGCCCGTGGTGTGCGAATACCCATACACCCCCGAGGCCATTTCACTGTTGGGGTTGGTGCACTCGCAATTGGCCGTCAATCCGCGCTTGCAATAGAAGCAGGTGCCGCACGAGATGTTGAAGGGCACCACCACCCGGTCCCCCGGCTTGAGCGTGCGCACCGAGGGGCCCACCTCCTCCACCACCCCGGCGAACTCGTGGCCGAACGTGCAGCCCACGCGCGTGTCGGTGATGAAGCCGTGCAGCAGGTGGAGATCCGAGCCGCAGATGGCCGAGCGCGTCACCCGGATGATGGCGTCATTCGGGTGCTCGATGACCGGGTCCGGCTTGCTGCCCACCCGCACGCGGTACGGACCGTCGAAGACCATGGCTTGCATTGCCTGCTGCCCCCTTCCGCGCCGGCTCCGCGGCGCTCGCGTGAACTCCCGGCTCCCCCACCGGGTGACGGGCCAGGGCCCGGCGGGCATCCCCCACCCGGGCCCCGGCTCCCGCCGAAAGCTAGGCACCCCCCGGGGACGGAGGACCCAGCGGCGGAGACTCGCCCGGCCGCCCGTCGTGGCCTGTGAGCTGACACCAGAGGGCTCCCCTGCCCGGCCGCTGCCTCCGCGCCCCTGGCGTCCGCCGCGTGCCCGGGGGCCCCGGGCCAGGTCCCCGCCCCGGCGCGGGTTGAACAGGCACCACTCCGGGAGGGCGGCCCTGTCCGAGAGAGGGAACGGGCCGTTACACTCGGGCGGGAGAGGAGCCGAAGCCGTGTTGCCCTACTTCCCCTTCGAGCAGGACAGCTATGCGATGACGCTCGGCGTGCGCGCGCTGAGGCCCGACGAGTTCCTCATCGAGGTGGACGCGCCGCACTACCGGGACGAGCTCGCGCTCAAGGAGGCCCTGCTGGCCGCCAACCCGCGGGCCCGCTTCCAGGCCGCGCCCGGCACCGAGCCCCACCAATGGGAGACGCTCACGGAGCTGCTGCCCCTGCTGGCGCGCCAGTGGCCCCACTGCTTCGCCCTGGACGTGGAAGGCACGGGCGGGGGCGAGCGCTGGCACTGGCGCAACCTCCTGCTCGGCACCGGGACGCGCTTCACCCCGGGCCGCGAGGACAGCCTGCCGCTGGCGCCGCTGGACTGGCTCGGCCGGCAGGTGCAGGAGGACCTGCTCCTCATGGACGGCACGCGCGAGGGCCTGCCCCTGGTGGCCGGCAGCCTGTGCTTTCCGTCCGGGTGGTGCCTCGACGAGAAGCTGGGGCGGCCGGTGCTCGACATCCACACGCCGGTGCCGGGCTTCGGCGCGAAGCTGGGCGCCTCCACCGTGCGCCTCATGCGGGGCCTCAAGCCGGGGCGCCCCGTCACCCGCGTCAACTGGGCCTTCTCCGTCACGGACCGGTTGGACCTCGAGCCCGCGAGCTTCCCCGAGTGGCGCCACCTCTTCGAGGGCATTACCGCGCGGAACGCCGGGGAGCGCTGCTTCCTGCGGCTGGAGCGGCAGACGCTCTCGCTCCTGCCGCGCACGGGCGCCATCCTCTTCACCATCCACACCTACCGCGCCCCCGTGGCCAGCGAGGTGCAGGAGCCCGCGCGCCGCCGCCGCCTCGCCGCCGTGCTGCGCACCGTGCCCGCGGACACGCTCACCTACAAGCGCATCACCCCGTACCTCGAGCCGCTCCTGGCCTGGCTCGACGCCGGCACGCTGCCCCGGGCGGCCAACTCCTGACATGGTGCGCGTGGCCACCTTCGTGGGCTCCCTCGTCGACCCCCGGGTGGGGGCCCATGCCGTCGTCAACGCGGGCAACCCGGAGCTGGGGCTCGGCAGCGGGGTGAGCGGGGCCCTTCGCGAGGCCTGCGGCGGCGCCTCGTTCCAACGCGAGGTGCGCGAGCGGCTCGAGGAGGACTTCGGCGAGCCCCTCCAGCCCGGAGACTGCCTGGTGACGGGGCCCGGCACCGCGGCCGCCTTCCGCTGGGTGCTGCACGTGCCGTCCGTGGACTACCGGCGAGCGGATGCGCAGACAGGAGGGCCCACGGGCCCCTCGCGCGTGAGGGCGTGCTTGCGCGCCGCGCTCACCGAGTCCGTGACGCTGGCCCGGACCCACGCCTTGAGCAGCCACTTCGTGCTCGCCACCCCGCTGCTGGGCGCCGGACATGGAGGCCTGGGCTCCCTCGTCGCGCTGGACGTCCTGATGGGAGCGCTCGGCGAGCACCTGCGCGAGTCCCCGCCCGAGGAGCGCGAGGTGCTCGCGCGCGTCGTCTTCACGGTGCTCTCGCCCCAGGACGCGCGGCTGGTGGCGCTCGCGGCGGAGAAGCACGGGCTGCGCTTCGCCCCGTGAGCCCCGGCGGCTACCCCGAGGACTGGCAGGCCGGGGCTCACGAACACCCCACGCTCAACGGCAGACGCTGATTTGAACGTAGTGGCACATGCCATCGGTTCCACAGGTGTCGGTGGTGCAGCTCTTCCCGTCATCGCACCGGCTGCTGTCGACGGCGTCGTTGGGACACGTGGGACTCGAGCCCGTGCACTTCTCCGCGACGTCGCACTCGCCCCGCGCCGCGCGGCAGACGTAGCCCGAGGGGTGATAGCTGTTCGCCGGGCACGCCGGGTTGACGCCGTCACAGGTCTCGGCCGGGTCACACGCGCCCGCCGAGCCATTGCACACCGTCCCCGCCGCCACCTTGCCGTCCGCGGGGCACGCGGTGCCCTGGCCATCGCAGCGCTCCTCGACATCGCAGGCGCCGCGCGAGGGCCGGCAGACGACTTCATTGCCAATGCGCTTGTCCGCGGGGCAGACGCCCCCGGTGCACACCTCCTCCTGGTCGCACACGCCGGCCGCCGCCCGGCAGCTCTTCGCGTTGCAGTCCGGGTCCGCGCAGTCCACGAGCCCATCACAGTCATCATCCTTGCCATCCCCGCATGCCAGCTCGGTGGCGCCACCCGGGCAGGTGCAGGAGGTGCCGCCGCAGACCTTGCCCGTGGCGCTGCACGCGCGCGTGTTGCAGTCCGGGTCCGCGCAATCCACGAGCCCATCACAGTCATTGTCCTTGCCATCCCCGCATGCCAGCTCGGTGGAGCCTCCCGGGCAGACACAGCTGGAGCCGCCGCACACCCGGCCATTCGCGCCGCAGGACCTGGCACCACAGTCCGGGTCGGCGCAGTCCACGAGCCCATCACAATCATTGTCCTTCCCGTCGGAGCACTGGCCCTCCACCTGCTCCGACTTCGAGCAGACGCAGGTACCGGTCAGCGCGTCGCACCGGGGCGTCGGGCCGCCGCACTGTGAGTCATCGACGCAGCCCGCGCACACCTTCCGCGAGGCATCACACACGCCCGAGCAGCTCGCACACGCCGCGCCGCCCCTGCCACAGGCCGCATCCGCCGTACCGGGCACGCACGTATTGCCCTGACAGCACCCGTCCCGGCAGGAGCTCGGGTCACAGACGCACTGGCCGCCCGCGCAGCGCTGGCCCTGCTCGCACGTCTGACACGCGCCCCACGTCCCCTCGGCCCCGCACGTCTGCACTCCCGCGCAGCCCTCCTCGCACGGGCGCTTCGCCCCCGCGACACACTTCTCCCCGGCCTCCGCCTCCTCGACGCACAGGCCCTCGACACAGGCCTGCCCGCTGGCACAGTCCTGGCCGAGCTCGGGCGCGCACGGGCTCCCCGCCGGCGCCACGGGCCCGCAGCCCAAAGCCAGACACAGCATCCCCACGCAGCCCAGCACCCACGGCCCCGGACGCGCGCTCGCACTCCCCACCACTTCCCACAGACCTCGACGCATGACGCTGACTCCCTCGCACCTGGCCCCTGGCCAGAGATGTTTCGAGAGCCCTGAAGCAACCGGCCTGCCAGCCTCGCCCGGCCTGCGTCTCCGAGGGAAAACGCACCCGCCTCGCGCTCCGTCACCGTCCCGCCCGAGGGATGTCCCATCCAGGTCTCGCTCGGGGGAGCGCCGGCGAAGCTCACCGGCCCGCGCGAGCCAGCCAGAGCGCGCCCAGCCCGAGCGGCACCGCGTCGAACGGCTCGGCGCGTACCAACTCCTCGCCCACGTGCGTCGCGGTGAGCAGCCAGCCCGAGGGCTCTCGCCGGAAGACCTCCAGGGTGCACGCGAGCGGATCAATGAGCCACGCGTGCGCCACGCCCTCGCGGTGGTAGATGGGCAGCTTGCGCGTGCGGTCCACGGCGACCGTGGAGGGCGAGAGCACCTCGCACACCCAGTCCGGCGCGAGCGTCATGAAGGGCTCCTCGGGAGAGGGGGGCTTGGGCATGCGCTCGCGGCGCCATCCCGCCAGGTCCGGCACGAGGATGTCCCGGCCGAGGTGCAGCTCCGGCGCGTAGAAGATCCACCACCCGCCGGGCCCTCCATCCCCCAGCGAGAAGGGATTGAGCAGCCGGGCGCCCAGCACGGAGCAGACATGGGAATGTCCCATGGCAGGCCTCGGCGAGGCCACCAGCTCGTCCTCCAGAATCTCCCCCACCCACCCGACCGGCAGCGCCTCGATGTCCTCGTAGCTCGCTGGCTTCTTCCCGTGTCCCATCGCCTCGCCTCCTGTTCGCACGGCCGGAGCGGGCCGGTGCCCCACCGTGACCTCCGCAGTCTACCCACCCGTCTGACATCCGAGGTAGGCACGAACGGAAGCAGGCGCCACGGCTCACGCCAGAAGTATCAAGGAATTCGTATGCGCCGGAGGGAGCGGTTCAAGGGGCCCACGACACCGTTCAAATCGTCTGACCATGGCACATGCGGCGGCCGCACCTTGTGCTGTATTCTCTCTGTCCAAGCAGTTGAGGGGGGGAGTTCATGAGCCGTCCAGCAGCCGTCATGAAGAAGTCGTATTGCGCGCACGGATTTCCGCCGCTCCTGTGCAATGCCTGTGCGGCCCAGGCGCCATGCATGCACGGCATGGTGGGAGAGTGCTTGTTGTGCGGCCTTCAGAAGTCCAACAGTTGGTTCAGCAATTTGACGGTGGGAGGAACGGCCAAGAGCAAGAGCACCCCCACCCCTCCATCCGCCGCATCTCTCAAGCTCGGCATCAACGAGAAGTACCGCGCCTCCATCCTCCTGGCAGCACAACGGACTGGCCTGGATCCAGCGGGTATCGCCGCCGTCATCAACGCGGAGGCAGGTAGGATCTCGGACAAGAAGAAGCGAGAGAAGCTGACCGATGAGATCTTCCACCTCAACCACCCCGACCGTGACTGGGACAAGAAGCCTCTGAATGCGAAGGATCCCGCCGATGCGCCGCTCATCAAGGAGTGGAAGGAACTCTTCGCCAGCAGTCCCTGGGACGAGCGCTCCTTGAACGACGAGACCGGTGCCGCGGGTTTGACGCAGTTCCTGGCCAGCACCTGGAAATCCGAGGCCACCCGCAGCGGGACGTACCTCAACGAACTCGCGAAGAAGATGGGGTACCTCGGCAGTGACAGCAAGCCGGTTCCCTCCAAGTTGAACGACCTGCTCGAGTTGCGATACGACCCCACGGCCTCGATCGTGGCCGCCGCCGAGTACGACAAGTCCGTCTTCGACCGGATCAACAAGCAAACGCTTGTCGACACCCAGGAGGTGGACCAGACGTTCTTCGCCCGGCACCCCGAGCGCGACTTCGCCAAGCAGCCCCTGAGCACCAAGAAGGACGCGGCTCTCATCAACGAATGGACGCAGATTCGCAACACGCAGCCCGGCAAGCCCCTGATTCCCAAGGACCTCACCGAGGACCAGAAGGCGCGCTACCTGTACCTGTGCCACCACGAGGGAGAGACGGGCGCCATCCGGTTCCTGAGCGGCACACTCACCGATGGGCAAGCGAAGCCGCTGCTCGAGGCCAATGTGCCCGAGGAGAACAGAAGGAGCGCACTGGTGAAGGAGCACGGAAGCGTGAGCAAGGCGTACATCCAATGGCTTTGGAGCTACATCGACCAACACATCCAGCCCAGTGGCTTCCGCAGGAGCACCGGCGCATGAGCAAGGACATACATCCCATGACCCTGGAACGACATCGAAGCCGATACGGTGCACTGGTTCATGCCGTCGCCGCGATATGGCTCGTGGCGCTCGCGGCTCCGGCCCAGGCGCAAGGTACGCGCGCCGTGCGGGAGAAACGGTCGCAGGCGGAGGTCGCCACCGTCCGCGGCACGCTCGAAGTCTACCGGCTGGACTTCGAGGACGGTGGGCACACCAACCAGCTCAGCCTCGCGGGAAAGGTGCTTTTCGAGGAACCGGCGTATGAATCGCTCTCCATCACCGCCAGCTATCCCGAGCCGGGACCGGCCCGTGTGGTGCTGCTGGAGTTGAGTTCCGGAGGCACGGGCTGTCCGTCGTTCTACAAGGTGATCGAGCTCAAGGACGACGGCAGCGCCGTTCGCAGCAAGAAGTTCGGCAACTGCAGCCCGCTGGCACAGCCGAGCTTCACGGACGGAGCGCTCCTCATCAACATTCCCAAAATCGGGGGCGCGGCCGCGCAATCCTGGCGCTACCAGAATGGGAAGCTCTCGAAGGCCGCTCCGCCCCCGCGCCCTCGTGGCAAGTGAGGAGCGCACACCCGCGCCTCACACCGCAGGGCATTGAACGGCTCGGGGCCGCGCTTCACACGATGGCGGCCAGGGGCTCGGGTCCTGCCTCGAGCACTTCGCACAGCCGCCTCAAGCCGCGCTCCAACTGCGCGCGCGTGCGCGGCGCTCCGATGCACACCCGCACCGCCGCGGGCACCGGCCCCGGCCCCGTGGTGAACAGCTCCGCCGACGTCACCGACACTCCGGCGCGCCGCGCCTGCGCCACGAATTCCTCGCTGCGCCGGCCCTCGGGCAGCCCCAGCCACAGGTGGTAGAGCGGCACCGGCACCCCGCGCTGCACCCCCCGCCCGAGCAGCGTCCGCGCCAGCTCCAGCCGCTCCCCCACCTCCCGCCGCTGCGCCACCACCAGCTCGTCCGCCGTGCCGTCCTCCACCCAGCGCGCCAGCACCTCGGCCATCAGCGGCGTCGTCATCAGCGAGGCCAGCCCCACCTCCTCCGCCAGCCGCTCGCCCCTCGCCCGCGCCGGCGCCACCAGGTACCCGATCCGCAGCCCCGGCGTGAGCAGCTTGGACACCCCGGCGATGAAGTAGCTCGCCTCGGGCAGGAAGGCCGACACCGGCGGCGGCCTCTTCTCCGGCAGCAGCCCGTACGCGTCGTCCTCCAGCACCAGCACCCCGTGGCGCCGCGCCACCTCGGCCAGCTTGCGCCGCCGCTCCTCCGGCATCACCGCGCCCGTGGGGTTGTGACACGTGGGCTGCGTATAGAGGAGGCGCACCGGGCCCGCGCGGCACGCCGCCTCGAGCGACTCGGGCACCAGCCCCTGCGCGTCCATGGCCAGTCCCTGCAACCGCAGCTGGAAGCGCCGCGCGAGGACTTTAATCCCCGGATAGGTGAGCGCCTCGGTGGCCAGCGTGTCCCCTGGCTTCGTCACCGCCGCGAGCGTCACCTCCATGGCGTGCTGCCCGCCCGCGCACACCACCACCTGCTCCGGCCGCGCCTGCAGCCCGAAGCGCGAGGCCCAGGCCGCTCCCGCGACGCGGTGCGCCGTGGTGCCCGCGGCCGGTTGGTACGCCAGCAGCTCCGCCAGCCGCGGCGTCCGGCCGAGCTCCTCCAGCGAGCGGCGCAGCGCCTGGCTCGCCGGGTCTCCCTCGGGCGTGGCCGGGGCGTTGATGCCCAGCTCCACCGGCGCGTCGTCGTGGGCCACGTCCATGGGCGTGGGCATGTGCGCGGCGGAGGCCTCCCGGTCCCTCACGTACGTGCCCCGGCCCACTTCGCCGCTCACCAGGCCCCGCTTCTCCGCCTCGGCGTAGGCGCGCGTCACCGTGCCCACCGTCACCCCCACCCGCTCGGCCAGTTCCCGGTGGGTGGGCAGCCGGGTGCCGGGAGTGAGACGCCCCGCGTCAATGTCCTCGGCGAGCGCGTCCGCGATGGCCCGGTACAGCGGCCCGTTGCGCTCCCGAAGGTCCGGCATCCAACTTGTCATGGTGACAATCGATACACTTGACGGAATACGCCTGCCAACGTAACTGATTGTCTCGATTCTATCCGGAATTGTCACGAAAGATTCCGGGGGAAGCGCGAGCCACTGGGGCCCTCCCGAGCCCTGGGCGGAAGGCATCCCGTCCCCTCCGCAAGAGGAGCCGAAGCATGTTGCCCATCGAGGTCCAGCGCGTCGCCACCCCCAAGCCCAAGCCCTCGTCCGAGGGGCTCGGCTTCGGCAAGTACTTCACCGACCACATGTTCCGGATGGACTACGCGCCGGAGCGGGGCTGGCACCAGGCGCGCATCCTGCCGTATGGGCCGCTGGGCCTGGACCCGGGCGCGGCGGTGCTGCACTACGCGCAGGCGGTGTTCGACGGCTCGAAGGTGTTCCGCGGCCAGGACGGGCAGCTGCGCGCCTTCCGGATTGAAGACCACTGCAAGCGCCTGCACGCGAGCGCCGAGCGGCTCGCCATGGCCCCGGTGCCGCCGGAGCTGGCGCGCGAGGCGATTGAAGCGCTGGTGAAGGCGGATGCCGACTGGGTGCCGAGTGCCCCGGGCACGGCGCTGTACGTGCGGCCGACGGTGATTGCCTCGGAGGCGTTCCTCGGGGTGCGGCCGGCGGACAAGTACATCTTCTTCGTCATCCTCAGTCCGGTGGGCAGCTACTTCGCGGGCGGCGCCGAGCCGGTGCGCATCTGGGTGGAGCAGCAGCACACGCGCGCGGCCAAGGGCGGCCTGGGCGGGGCGAAGGCGGCGGCCAACTACGCCGCGGGCCTGCAGGCGTCCATGGAGGCCAAGAAGCGCGGCTACGCGCAGGTGCTGTGGCTGGACGCGCGGGAGCACCGCTACATCGAAGAGGTGGGCACGATGAACCTCTTCGTGCGCATCGGGGATGAAGTCATCACCCCGCCGCTGGACGGCACCTTCCTGCCCGGCATTACCCGCGAGAGCGCGCTGACGCTGCTGCGCGACTGGGGCATGAAGGTGAGCGAGCGCAAGCTGTCCATCGACGAGCTGCGCGAGGCGCACCAGAAGGGCGAGCTGCGCGAGGTGTTCGGCACGGGCACCGCGGCCGTCATCTCCCCCGTGGGCGCGCTGGGCTTCCAGCAGGGCCAGATGGTGATTGGCGACGGCAAGGTGGGCGAGGTCTCCAAGCGCCTCTATGACACCGTCACCGGCATCCAGTACGGCACGCTGCCGGACCGCCACGGCTGGATGACGCCCATCAAGTAGTCGCGGTACGCAGTCGCACCGGGGCTCGGGGCCGTAGGGCTCCGGGCCCTTCGCTTTTCTGGCCGTCCGTCCCGCGTCACCCCGAGGAGGCTCGTCGTATGCGCGAAGGCATCAACAGTCCCCGTCTGCCCACCCCCATCGGCCCGTTCTCGCACGCGGTGCGGGATGGCGACCGCGTGTACCTCTCCGGCCAGGTGGGGCAGGACCCGAGCACCGGGAAGCTCGTCGCGGCAGACGTGGCGGCGCAGACGGAGCAGGTGTTCAAGAACGTCACCACGGTGCTCGGCGATGTGGGCAGCTCGCTGGACGACGTGGTGAAGGTGAACGTGTACCTCGTGGACATGGCCGACTTCGCGGCGATGAACGCGGTGTACGCGAAGCACTTCGCCCAGCCCTTCCCGGCGCGCACCACGGTGGGCGTGGCGGCGCTGCCCATGGGCGCCCGCGTGGAAATCGAAGTGGTGGCGCGCGTGCGCGCGTAGGCTGAGCCCCGGGAGGCGGCCCCCATGGAAACGAGGAACCCGGACTACGCACGCGCGGTGGAGGAGCTCTTCCGCCAGGCGGCGTTCGTGATGGACGTGGGCTACGAGCTGGTGAGCGTGACGCCCGGGCGGGTGGAGACGCGGCTCGCGGTGAAGCCCCGGCACATGCAGCAGAACGGCGTCATCCACATGGGCGTGCAGGCCACGATGGCCGACCACACCGGAGGCTCGGCGGCGGGCTCGCTGATTGCGGCGGACCAGCTGGTGCTCACCACGGGCTTCACCATGAACCTGCTCCAGGCGGCCGTGGGCGAGCAATTGCGCTGCCGCTCCCAGGTGCTGCGCGCCGGGCGCACGCTGTCCGTGGTGGAGTCCGAGGTGTTCGCCGTGGCCGGAGGCGAGGAGAAGCTCGTCTCGAAGGCGACGGTGACGCTGGCGGTGCTGCCCCGCAAGCGCTGAGCGGGGGACCCTCCCGGCGCGATTTTCCCGCAACTGGTCCGATGGTCGTACCAGTTGGCGAAGAACTCGACCGGAGGGCGGCCGGAGGCGGTGTCATCCCCGGGCGGACCTGTTATGGCGCGCGTCCATGAACACGGACGTGCTGCTGGAGAGGCGCGGGCCCCTGGGCCTGGTGACGCTCAACCGCCCCAAGGCGCTCAACGCGCTCGACCTGGGCATGATTCGCACGCTGCACCCGGCACTCGAGGCCTGGGCGAGGGACTCGCAGGTGAAGGCGGTGGTGATTCGCGGCGCCGGAGGCCGGGCCTTCTGCGCCGGCGGTGACGTGCGCGCCGTGGCCCTGTCCATGGGCTCGCCCGCGCCCGAGGGACAGGAGCCCCTCTCGAGCGCCTTCTTCCGCGAGGAGTACCGGCTCAACCACCTCATCCACCACTACCCCAAGCCGTACGTGGCGCTCGTGGACGGCATCAGCATGGGCGGAGGGCTCGGACTGTCCGTGCACGGCTCGCACCGCGCCATCACCGAGCGGCTGGTGCTCGCCATGCCCGAGACGGCCATCGGCCTGTTCCCCGACGTCGGCGGCGGCTGGTTCCTCCCGCGCTTCCCGGGCGAGGCGGGCACGTACCTGGGGCTCACCGGCTCGCGGTGCAACGCCGCGGATGCGATGTGGCTCGGGTACGGCACACACCACGTGACGCATGACACGCTGGACGCGGTGGTGGACGGGCTCGCGGCGGCGGACTGGAGCGCGGGGGACGCGCGCGCGGTGGCCACGCGGGTGCTGTCTGGCTTTGCCTCGGAGCCCGGGCCCTCTCCGTTGAGCGCGCAGCGCGAGGCCATCGACCGGTGCTTCGCGAAGGACAGCGTCGAGGACATCCTCGCGGCGCTCCAGGCCGAGGGCACACCGTGGGCCGAGGAGACTCGGGCGGCGCTCGCGCGCATGTCGCCCACGAGCCTGAAGGTGACGCTGCGCCAGCTCCGGCTGTGCCGGGGCCGGCCCTATGACGAGACCGTCACCGTGGAGTACCGGCTGAGCCAGCACGTCACCGCGCGGCCAGACTTCCGCGAGGGCATCCGCGCCGTGCTCGTGGACAAGGACAACCGGCCCACGTGGAACCCACCCACGCTCGCCGGGGTGCGCGAGGCCGACGTGGAGGCGTGCTTCGCGCCGCTCGGGGAGCGGGACCTCGTGGTGCACGCGCCCCGATAGGGATTGCCGGCTGGGAGGTTGCCGGGCCTCCCATCGAGCGCTTCCCCGCTCGTCCCCAGGCATGAAGCACCCACGGGGCCGTGGCTACGTCCGCGTCCCGTCACATCCGGCCACCGCCCTCCTCCGTCCGCTGGATTGCGCGGAACGCTCGGCCCGGGCCGGGCGCGACCGCGTCCCCTCAGACTCCGGAGCGCTTCATGTCCAAGACCGTGCAGGGCCTCATCACCTTCCTCCTCTCGCTCGTCTTGCCCACGGTGGTGCTGCTCGTCGTCAGCGTGCTCCCGGTGTGGCAGCACGTCCTTCCGGCCACGGCCGTGGCGGCCCTGCCCAAGGTGGCGCTCATCGTCGGAGGCGGCTTCGGCCTTCTCTACGGGCTCGAGGCCGGCATCCTGGCCATCTACGACCTCGACGCGGCCACCGGCTGGGTTTCGCTGTTCGTCGACCTCACGTGGAGCCTGCTCAACACGATGGTCGGGTTCGTGCTCGGCAACATCATCTACATCTGGTTCGGCTCGCCCTCGCGCACGGACTCCGAGGGCAATGGGTGGATCGTCTTCTCCCCCAGGGGCTCGGGTGGCTTCGGCCACAGCGTGCTGCAGACGATTGGGACGGTGAACCTCGGCGGCTCGGGCCAGCACGAGCGCATGCACCTGCTGCAGGCCCGGGTGCTCGGCCCCGGCTACATCCCGCTCATCATCGCCTCGTACACCGTCACCTTCACCCTCCAGGTGGTGTGGACGCTCACGCTCGGCGGACTGCTGGCGCTCACCGGCGTGCGCAACAAGGCGTACTTCGAGCCGCCCTCCAGCTCGGCCGTGGGCGGCTTCTTCGGGTGGATTTATTACGCCACCCCCATCGAGCTGTTCGCCTACGCCACCGGCAATCCCTGACGCGGGCGCGGGCTCACAAGACGATGAGGAGGACGATGATGGCCACGGCGCCGGCCAGGCACAGCCACTTCACCCAGCCCCTGCAGGGGATGCTGATGCCCACGGACACGTCGCCCGCCGCGCTCACCGCCCTGGCGTACGCCTCGTCGCTGGCCGCCCGCTCCTCTCCTCCACCCAGGGAGGCACGGCGACCATCTCGAACAGGTTCTGCGCCTGGAGGAGGAGCGCTCCCTGCAACAGGCGGTCGTCCTCGGAGCCCGGCTCCGCCGGATAGATGTCCGCGAGGCTCTCCAGATCATTCAGGCCCGGGGCGCCCGGAAGCTTCTCGATGACCTGGTCCAGATTGCTGGCCACCGCCTCGAAGCAGGCCCTGACGGAGTCGGAAACGGTCGGGTACTCGCAGCTGAGCGTCGCAGCCTGCGCGTCCTTCGACAGGGAAAGCGTCGTCAGGGAAGCAGCACCGAACCAGCCAGAGCCAACGAACATCCGTCGAGACAGGGTCACGAGGCACCTCCAGGATGCGGATGCAGGGGGCTCAATTCATCTTGAATCCAGCAATTCACGTCGAGACCGACTTCCCTCTTTTAGAAGAAGAACGCAGGATTCCGTGAAAAGCGGACCGGGCTAGGAACGGGCGTCGCGCAGCTTCGCGTCGAGCTCGTCCACCAACGTGCTCCAGGGCCCGAGCAGCGTGGGCTCGCCGCGGTAGCGCGCCTCGCGGTAGTGCGCGAGGAAAGCGGCCGCCACGTCCGCCACCGCGTCTCCCTTCACCGTGCGCAGCCGCCCGAGCAGCTCGTCGTCCGTCTCCGAGGGCCTCGGCACCAGGCCCGCCCGGCGCTTGAGCGTCTTGAGGTAGCGCGCGTACAGCGCCGAGAGCCGCACGTCCTGCGTCCCCAGCGCCTCGCGCTCCGTCTGCTTGCGTCCGCCGCGCCACCCCGCGCGCAGCCGCCACAGCACGAAGCCCGCCACCGCCACCGCGAACACCGGCGAGCCCACCAGCGCCCGCGCCAGCGCCAACGGCTGGTAGCGCAGCCCCGCGCCCATCCGCCGCAGCCACGTGCCCACCGCCCCCGTGAGGTCGCCGAGGAAGCCCCGCTCCTCCTTCGACAGCCCGAGCGTCTCGTCCCGGCTCCTCCACGGCGTCGGGTCGAACGCCACGAAGCGCCCCTCGTCCGCCAGGTACACCTCCACCCAGGCGTGCGCATCCCGCTCGCGCACCAGCGTGGCCCCCGAGAGCGGATTGCGCTCCTCGGGCGCGAAGCCTCCCACCACCCGCGCCGGCACGTGCACCGAGCGCAACAGCGCCGCCATCGCGCTCGCGAAGTACGTGCAGTACGCCGCCCGCTTCTCCCGCACCAGCACCGTCAGCGGGTTGCCCTCGCCCCGCAGGTCCACGTTCAGCGAGTACTCGTAGTTCTCGTGGAAGTACGTCTCGAGCGCCCGCGCCTTCTCGCGCGGCGAGCCCGCGTCGCGCGTGAGCGCCTCGGCCAGCGGGCGCAGCTCCGCCTCCAGCGCCTCGGGCAGCGCGGTGAGCGAGGCCCCCGGTGCGGCCTCCGGCGGAAGGCTCTCGCGCGGCTCCGTGTGCAGCGCCAGCGTGTTGCCCGCCAGGTCCTCGGCCTTGAGCACCCAGCCGCCCTGCACCTCGGGCCGCACGCCCTCCACCGCGCGCGTCCCCGCCGGCGCCGGCAACCACGGGCCCAGCGGCGCCAGCACCGTGAGCGCCAGCAGCTGCTCCTCCCCTGCTCCCGAGGGCCATTCCAGCCGCGTGTCCGCCAGCTCCTTCGACGTCGTCCACCGCAGGCCGTCGAACTGGTCGAACACGCGCGCGCGCAGCCGCTCGGGCGCCGCGCCGGAGAGCACCAGCAGCGGCCGCTCGGAGCCCTTCGGCGAGCGCGTCACCGCGCGGATGTCCACCTCGGACTGGAACTCCGAGCCGCCCCCGGAACTGCCGCTCGTCATCCGGTACACGGCGTCCATCAGCACGCCCTCGCTGGCCCAGATGGTCCTCGCCAGGAACACCGACAGGCCCAGCAGCAGCCCCACGAAGACGCCGAAGCCCACACCGGCCCGCCAGCCCGTGCGCGGCAACCCGCCCTCGCGGAAGGCCACCAGCAGCACGCTGAACACCAGCGCGCCCAGCACCCAGCCCACCGCCTGCATCTCGCGCACGCGCATGCTGAGCGCCACCAGCAGGCACGCGTACGTCCACGCGAAGTAGCGGTTGCGGCCCAGGCCACAGAGCACCGAGAGCCCCACCAGCGCGCCGCACAGCGGGCCGAAGATGTTGGGCGGGAAGGGCGCCGTCGGAGGCTCGCTCACCCAGAGCATCGCCACGCCGCCCGAGAAGCCCAGCGCGCCCGCGAGGAGCAGCTTCGCCGGGCTGTACTCCACCCGCACGTCCGCCAGCGCCGCCCACAAGAGGCCCAGCATCACCGGCGCGCACATCAGCCACCGGCCATGGGCCACCGCGTGCAGCACGAGCGCCGCGAACACCGGCAGCAGCTCGAGCAGCCGGCCCTGGCGCGAGGCGCTCTCCGTGGGCTCGTTCATGACAGCTCCACCACCTCTCCGGGGGCGAGCCCCTCGGGCCTGCGGTCCGGCCTCACCGAGAGCACCCGCACCGCCACCCCGTGCGCCTTGAGCTTCTCCACCAGCGCCGCGCGCGAGGGCTCCCAGTCCATCACCACGAAGATGACGGCGGACAGTTGGCTGGACTCGGGCAGCAGCGCGGCCTCGAGCGCGTCCAGGTCCAACCGGTCGCCCGATTCGATGGCCGCGAGGATTTCGAGGATGTGCTCGAAGTGCGCCAGCGCCCGGCCCGCCTGGAAGTGGAACACCTGGGGCCCGGCGGCGAACAGGTCGATGATGTACTCCTGGCGCGCCAGCACGTCCGCCATGCCCGCGGCGAGGGAGAGCGCCTTCTCCAGCAGCGCGTCCTCCTTCACCGAGCGCGACTGCACATCGAGCACCATGGCCAGCCGGACGAAGAACTCCTCCTGGAACTCCTTCACCACCAGGCGGCCGGTGCGAGCGAACGAGGGCCAGTGGATGTCGCGCGTGCGGTCCCCGTCATGCCAGTCGCGGGTGCCGAAGAACTCGGTGGACTCGCCCACCTGCGAGGCCACGGCGATGCCTCCGGGCTGGTAGTTGCGCCCGTGCGGCACATCGAGCGACTCGAGTGGGGTGAACTGGGGATAGACGAGCAGTCTGTCCCTGGCCTTCGAGCGCCTCGGCCACTTCACCAGCGCCGAGGGGAAGAGGCTCGCGGCCTGGAGCGCGCGCAGCTCGTAGACACCGCGCGTGGAGCACTTGAGGCGCAGCGTCACCTCGGTCTGCTCACCGGGCGCGAGCGAGTCGATGACGGGGGGCTCGCCCACGGAGCGCAGCTCGGCGGGGAGGTCGCGTTCCTCGACGGCGATGTGGCGCACGGGGGAGCGGCCGGTGTTCTCCACGCGCACGCGGTAGGAGAGCGTGTCTCCAGCGGAGACGGGAGGCGGGAGCAGGCGCGTGAGCGAGACGCGAGGGCGGAAGGGCAGGCCCACGACGACAGCGGCGGCGAGCGCGGAGACGGCGAAGGAGAAGAAGAGGATGAGCGGGGCGACGAGCCCGCCGAGCAGGAGGAAGCCCGCGGCGAGCGCGGACCAGAGCACCACGCGTCCGACGGGGGTGAGGAGTCCGTGGTACCGGTCCTGGAGGTAGCGGATGAAGCCATGCTCCTCGGGCGGCATCAGGAAGGACCAGCGGCGACGGCGAGCCATGCGCGGCGCCTCCCTCTACCGCGGCACCGGAATGGTGGCGACCAGATCCTTCGTGAGCGTCCGCTTGTCCGCGCCCGCGTAGCGCGCCCGCGTGTCCAGCACGAGTCTATGCGCCAGCACCGGCACCGCCAGCGCCTTCAGGTCCTCGGGCAGCACGTAGTCCCGTCCCTGCATCAGCGCCCGCGCCCTCGCCATGCGCCCGTAGAGCAGCGCCCCGCGCGTCGACACTCCGAGCCGGATGTTCGCGTGCGCTCGCGTCGCCTGGACGATGCGCAAGAGGTAGTCCGCCACCGACTCCTCCAGCCTCACCTCCTGCACCCGCTGCTGCAGCTCGCCCACCTCCTCCACCGAGCACACCGCCTTCATCCCCTCCAGCGGCGGCGGCCCCGAGCGCGTCATCAGCAGCGTCCGCTCCTCTCCCTCCGGCAGGTACCCCAGCGACAGCTGCACCGCGAACCGGTCCAACGACGCCTCGGGCAGCGGGTACGTGCCGTGGAAGTCCACCGGGTTCTGCGTCGCGATGCACAAAAACGGCGGCGCCAGCACGTGCGTCTGCCCGTCCACCGTCACCTGCCCCTCGCTCAGCGCCTCCAGCAGCGCCGACTGCGTGCGCGGCGAGGCCCGGTTGATTTCATCCGCGATCAGCACGTTGGCGAACAGCGGCCCCTCGCGGAAGCGGAACGTGCCCTCCTGCGGATTGAAGATGGACGCCCCCACAATATCCGTGGGCAACAGGTCCGGGGTGAATTGCACGCGCTTGAAGCTGCCGCCGATGCTCACCGCCAGCGCCTTGGCCAGCGTCGTCTTCCCCGTGCCCGGCACGTCCTCGAGCAGCACGTGCCCTCCGGCCGCCACCGAGCACAGCACCAGCTCCAGCGCTTCGCGCTTGCCGCGGATGACGCGCTCCAGGTTGTCGGCCAGCCGGGATACCAGCGCTCGCACCGGAGCCGCACGCTCGGTGGGGGAAACCTTCACGGGAGAAGAGGACATTCTGGACGCGCAGCGTACCCGCGCCCTCACGGGTTACGCTACCCGCCACCCCATGGCCTCCTCCGCCTCCGTCCGGAACCTGCTCCTCCTGCTGCGGAGCAATCCGGACTACCGCCGCCTCTTCTTCGCCACCGTCGTCTCGTTGCTCGGCGATTGGTTCGCCTTCGTGGCCATCAGCGGCTTCGTCACCGAGGCCACCGGCCGGGCCGGCTCCGCCGCCGCCGTCTTCGCCGCCAGTGTCCTGCCCGCCTTCCTGCTCTCCCCCCTGGCGGGCCTCATCGCCGACCGCGTGGACCGCAAGCGCCTCATGGTCGCCGTGGACCTCCTGCGCGTGCTGCCCGCGCTCGGCCTGCTCGCCGCCCTGCACTGGCGCTCGCCGGGGCTGGCCATCACCTGCGTGGCCCTGCTCGCCGCCCTCTCCTCCTTCTTCGATCCCGTCGCCGAGGCCTCCGTCCCCAACGTCGTCGCCCCCGAGGAGCTCGCCGTGGCCCAGGCCGCGCTCGGCAGCGCCTGGGGCACCATGCTCTTCATCGGCGCCGCCGTGGGGGGCCTGGCCACCGTCGCCTTCGGCCGCGAGGCCAGCCTCGTCCTCAACGCCGCCACCTTCCTCGTCTCCGCGCTGCTCGTCCGGGGCATCCGCCGGCCCCTGCAGCACCGCGGTGCCCCCTCGACGCTCGGCCTCTGGGGCCAGTTCGGCGAGGTGTGGACGCTCGCGCGCCAGAGCCACCTCACCCGCTCGCTGCTCGTCACCAAGGTGGGCGTGGGGCTCGGCAATGGGATTGTCGGACTGCTGCCCTCCTTCGCCACCGGGCGCTTCGCCGCGGGAGACGCGGGCGTGGGCATGCTGCTCGCCGCGCGCGGGCTGGGCGTGTTGCTCGGGCCGTTCCTCGGCCAGCGCTGGGCGCGAGACGATGGCCGGCGCCTGCTCCTGGTGTGCGGCACCTCCATGGTGTCGTACGGGCTCGCCTACGCGCTGCTGCCCTTCGCCCCCACGCTGGAGCTCGCCGCCGTGTGCGTGTTGCTGGCGCACCTCGGGGGCGGCGCGCAGTGGGTACTCGCCACCTATGGCCTCCAGGTGTCCACACCGGACCGGCTGCGCGGACGGGTGCTCGGCCTGGACTTCGGCCTGGCGACGCTGTCGGTGGGCATGTCCTCGCTCGCCGCCGGAGCCGCCACCGAGGCCGTGGGGCTCGCCCGGGCCTCGTGGGCACTGGCCGGGGTGTCGCTGCTCTATGGCCTGGGGTGGCTGTGGTGGACGCGCGAGCTGTGGGGCGGCTCCGAGGATGCGCTGGCCGGGTCCCGCGTGATTCAGTCCGGCTGAGACAGGAAGCCCCAGCGCGTCCCGGCGGCCTTGCCCATGGCGTCGACGATGGCGTGGTGGATGCGCCCGTTGCTGGCGATGAGCCCCAGGGTGCCGCGCAGCTCCGGGGCCAGGGAGAAGTCCACCGCGTGGCCGTCCAGCCGTGTCACCTGGCCTCCCGCCGCCTTCACCAGCGCCGCGCCCGCCACGTGGTCCCAGATTTTGTGCGGATTCTTCTGGATGTCCCGAGGCCCGCGGATGAACAGCTCCGCCGCGCCCGCCGCCACCAGCGCGTACTTGAGCATGCCGTCGTAGCGTTTGATGCGCCGCGCGTCGAGGCCCGCCGCCGCGTACACCCGGTCCGCGATTTCCCGCGAGCGCCGGCCCATGATGTAGCTCTCCACCACGCGGATGCTCGCCGGGTCCTCGCGGTCGGAGACGTGCAGCGCGCGCGGCTCAGCGCCCTCGAGCGACTCGGCCCAGGCGCTCCCCCTGTCCGAGTAGAAGAGCGTGCCGCTCTCGTCCAGCGGAGACACGGGCACGCCGATGATGCCATCCACGGGCTCGCTCTCCACGCGCGTGCCCACGCAGACGGCGTACGAGCGGCGGTGGATGAAGCCCTCGGTGCCGTCGATGGGGTCGATGACCCACGTGCGGTCCGAGCGCACGCCCCGGCCATGGTCGAGCCAGCGCACGAACTCCTCTTCGAGAACACGCTCGCCCAGCAGCTGGCCCACCAGCCGGACGACGTACTCCCGCTCGGCCTGCGGCACGGAGAGGAAAGCCTGGCCTCCCTCCTCGGCGATGATGCCCTCCTCGGGGAAGTGGCGGCGGATGGCGCGGCACAGCAGGGCCTGGGCGCCGTAGTCCGCGATGGTGACGGGGCTGGCGTCGCTCTTGCGGTTGACGCCCGCCTGGGAGGACTGCACGCGGCGGCACAGCTCACACGCGAGGCGGACCGCGTCGATGATGGGTTGTAGCTCTCGCACGCTCGGCTGCTCCAGGGAGGGGCCTGCTCCATCGCACACGGAGAGAAGCCCTCGCCAGGACTCTAGCCACGGACCGTCATGCGAGCAGCGGGGCGGGCTCGGCCCATCATCGGGGAGTCATCACCCCGCCACCTTCTCCGGCACCGCGCCCCGCTCCGCGTCGTCCACCATGCGTCCCAGGGCGGCCACCGCACGCGCATAGGCCTCGCGGGCCGAGGGCACCATCGCCCCGAACGAGCACGGCACGTGCGGCAGGTGCTCGCACACGTCCAGCGTCACGGGCACCCCGGCGGCCCGGGCCCGCTCGGCGAGCTCGCCCACCGCGTCCCGGAAGAGCTCCGCGCCTCCCGACTGGAGGAAGAGCGGCGGCAGTCCTCGCAGCGACGCGCGCAGCGGCGACACGCGCGAGTCCTTCAACTCCAGCGCTCCGGCGTAGAAGCGCGCGAAGGTGAGCAGTTGCTCGCGGTCGAGGAAGTCATACGGCGCGTTCTCCACGTGGCTCGGCGCCTCGCAGGCCAGGTCCACCCACGGAGAGAACAGCGCCGCGCCCACGGGCATCGGCTCGCCGGCCCCGGCCAGCGCCACCAGCATCGCCAGCGCCAGCCCTCCGCCCGCCGAGTCCCCCGCCAGCACCACCCGCGACGCCTCCACGCCCGTGCTCCGCAGCCACCGCCACACCGCCAGCGCGTCCTCGAGCCCCGCCGGGTAGGGGTGCTCGGGCGCCAGGCGCCAGTCCGGCACGAGCAACCGCGCCCCCGTGTCCCGCGCCAGCTGTCCGCAGAAGCTCCGGTACTGCTCGGCCGAGCCCATCACATACGCGCCCCCGTGGAGGAAGAGCACCACCGTGCCCTTGGCGCCCGCGGCCGGCGTCATCCACTGGGCCGGCACGCCGCCCGCGTCCACGCGCGTGCGCTTCACCACCCGCTCCGGCAGGGCGGCGGGCGCCAGCTTCTCCATGGTGCGGCGGAAGGCCCGCGTGGACGCCGCATCCGGCATGGGCGGCCGGCTGCCCGCGAAGGCGATGAAGGACTCGAAGACATACGTCCAGCCCGGGCGCAGGGGGCCGTGGCGCATGCGGCGCAGCAGGGTCCGGGCGGCCGTGCCACAGAGGCTGGGGAGGAGCAGGAGCGAATCCATGCTCGGACTCTACCCGAGGGGTTCCCGAGGAGCCGGGTGGGGCACGCCCGTCTCCGAGCGCCCTCCGCATCCCCGGCGCCCGGGAGAGCCCCAGGCGCCAGGAAGGACCGTCAGCGCGGCCTCACTGCGCCGACTGCGGAGCCGCGGGAGCCGGCGCGGGCTGCGCGGGCTGCGCGGGCGGGGGCGGCTGCTGCATGTTGTGCTGCTGCTGCGGCATCCACGGCTGGCCGGCGGGAGCCCCGGCGGCGCAGGTGTACTCCACCGTCCGCGAGGACAGCAGGAAGGGCACCAGCCACGCGCCGACGGTCGCGCACGAGGTCTGCTGCACCGAATCGCCCTGGCACGCCAGCCCGCCGGCGATGCCACCGGCCACGGCCAGGCCGGCGTTGATGAGCCAGTCGGTGCCGCTCAGCTTGCTCTCCGCCCACGACAGGCCGTTCTGGCAGTGCTGTCCCGCCGGCTGCGACAGGCCCGCGAGCCCGCCCACCGTGAACCACTGCCGATCCGTATAGGACGGGCCCTCGGGCGCGCGCGCGGTGACGATACGCGTGGTGTAGCAGGCGGTCTGGCTCGCCATGAGAGCCAGCGCGGCCACCACGGTCAGTTGACGCTTCATCATGATGTTTCCCCTCTTATTTACGGGTATCCGTCGCGAATACCCGGCGATGGACTCCGGCCCGTCCCGTCCGCGCACGGACGAGGGAGAGACTGGGACTCTTCATCCACGGTGTCTTCCCGGGGAGCGCTCTACTGGAACTCGGAGCCGCGAGCCATGTTTTCCTGGGCGCGGGGCCTACTCCCGCGGAGGTACGTGGAGTTGCTCCGCCAGCAGGTGCAGCAGCCGGAGGTGGGACACCTTGAGCCCGCGTGCGGCACGCACCAGCCGGTGCAGGTCCGTGGACTCGCGGGCCTCCAGTCCCAGCAGCTCGTCGGAGGGAATCTCCAGCGCCACGCAGATGCGGCGCAGGGTGGGGACGCTGGGGAACATCTCGCCGCGCTCGATGCGGCCGTACACCTCGAGCTGCACGCCCACCCGGCGCGCCACCTCGGCCTGGGTGAGGGCCGCGCGCATGCGGGCGGCATGGGCCGCGGCTGCCAGGGTCATCGCCAGGGGACGTTCAACACGGGCCGAGAGCCTGGGCATACACGGGTCTCCAAGAGCGGCGCGGGCGGTGCGCTCGATGCGTCCCAACCTTACGTACTTGCTACATCGTGTCAATGCCCACTACCCATTCCAGGGGTTGAGCCAGGACGAGCTGTCTCGGGAGGTATGGTATGCCACGTCGGGCCTCCGCTTCCTACCCGACTCCCGGAGTCAGCACCCCGAGGGAGCGCCGCGCGCCGGCTTCCGGGCTCCACGCGCGGGAAACCCGTCCTGGCCTCGCGCGGCCGCCGGGGTGACGGACAGCCCTTCAGGTAGGGGGGCCGCACCTGCTCGAGCAGCACAGCCCGGCCGGAAACTTCGTGCCCGGGTACGCCCGCGCTCACGGACCCGCGCTCCGCGAAAGGCCGTGATTCGCTCCGAGTGTGCCCTTCGGGACGCGCGCGCGGGTACGATACGGACTCAGGGGTATTCGCGCGAAACCTCTGCCGTTATGTTTCGGTTCCCCCCCGCCGGAGACCCCCACGATGACCAAGGAATTCATCGACCTGCCCAACGTCCAGGTTCGCGACCTTCCCCCGCAGCACGAGAACGTGCAGCCGGTCTCCGACCGCGTGACGCTCGTGGTGACCCAGGCCTACGGGCCCGAGGGTGACAACCTCGTGGGTTTCTCGGACGTGAAGTTCAGCGGCTACGCGGCCGTCAGCCTCCTGGTGCGCACGCCGGATGGGCGCGAGGGGCTGGTGCACCTCTCGCCGCTGCACGGCGACAAGCGCAAGACGGGCTTCACCGACATCGCCCCGGGCACGCGCTGCACGCTGCTGTGCCCCGTCACCCGCCGCCCGCTCGAGAAGATGGGCCCCGTCGACGATGGCAGCGGCGCCGACTACTACGCCCTCTACCTCACGCCCAGGCTCTCCAAGGGCCACGCCGTCGCCATCACCGACCTGTGGGACCACTTCCACTCCCGCATCGTCGATGACGAGGCCCTCATCTCCTACTGGGCCCAGACGCACGAGAAGTAGGCGTCAGCGCGCCTCATCCGTGAAGGGAGCCGCCCGCGGCAGCCTGGCACGCGACGAGGCTTCGCACCCGCTCGCGTTGCTCCTCGAAGTGGGGGGCCATGCCGCGGCGGTGAGCCCGCGGGACGAGAAGTACCTCCCGCCCCTGGAGAAGGCGCACCTCGAGGTGTTCCGCCAGGAGTGAGGAAGCGCAGGCCCTAGGACTTCAGCTGCTCGTCCGGCAGCAGCTTGCGCAGCTCGTCCGCCATCAGCCCGAGCTTCATCGCGGTGGCCGCCACGTCCGTGCCCATCTGCGCGTACGTGTCCACCAGCTCCAGCAGCATGGCGCAGCCCTGGGAGATGTGCGTCGTCTGCTCCGCCTGACGCTCCGCCTCCCCCGAGCTCTTCTCCATCAGCTTCTGGTTCTGCAAGACGATCTCGCGGATGGAGCGCAGGGTGGTGCGCGCCGACTCCAGCACCGGCGTGAAGCGCTCCGTCGTCTCGCGGATGTGCCCCACCGCCTGAAGCGTCTCGGACATCTGCCGCGTCACCCCGCCCACCACCTCGCCAATGCGCGCCGAGCTGCGCCCGGACTCCTCGGCCAGCTTGCCCACTTCCTTGGCCACCACCGCGAAGCCCCGCCCGTGGTCTCCCGCCCGCGCCGCTTCAATCCCCGCGTTGAGCGCCAGCATGTTCGTCGCCGCCGCCATCTCCTGGATGGTCTCCACGAAGCCGTGGATGCGCTCGGAGCTCTCCTCCAGCTTCTGCACGCTCAGCGCGCTGCGCCCCACCGCCTGGCCGATGGCCGACAGGCTCGTCTCCATCCCGCTGATGAGCGTGTCCACCTCGCCCGTGTAGCGCTGCGCCTCCCCGGCCTGCGTGGCGCTCGCCCGCGAGTGCCGGAAGAGCGCTCCGGCCGCGCTCGCCATCTGCTCGCTCGCCGTCGCGATCCGCATCGCCGAGGAGCGCACCAGCGCCGCCTGCTGCGACATCTCCGTGATGGTGGAGGAGAGCACGTGCGCCGAGCCCGCCAGCGTCCGCCCCGTCTCCACCACCTTGCCGCGCGAGGCCTCCAGCTCGCGCAGCGCGCGCGTCATGTCGCGGCGCAGCTCGAACTGGTGCTGGTGCCCGCGGTGCAGCGTCTCCAGCAGGAAGCCCACCGCCACCGAGCCCGCCAGCAGCGTCGCGTCCATCACCAGCGCGGACGCCAGCGGCGCGTCCGACAGGAGCATGTCGAAGAGCACGTGCGCCAGCGTCAGCAGCCCGTAGAAGCCAAAGCGCGCCTTGCGGCCCCCCGGCAGCAGCGACGGCCCCGTGAGCACGTTCAGGAACACCATCACCACGTGGTGGCCCGAGCCCGCCGTGCCCAACTGGTAGAAGGCCCACTCGTTGCCGATGGCGAACGCCGCCGTGGCCCAGAACACCGCGCGCGGAATCGCCGTGAGGCTCAACAGCTCGCGCAGGGACAGCATCAGCAGCGGAATCGCCGCCCAGGGCAGCCGCGCGAGCGCGATGCCTCCCAGGCCCGTCTCGCCGTGCCGCGTCGCCAGCACGTACAGCACGTCCAGCGCGAAGAGCACCGGCGTCGCCGTCAGGGCGATGAGCCCCAACTGACGCAGCCGGGTTGGACCGCGCGTGAGCATGAACTCGCGGTAGGTCTCCTTGGTTTCGGGAGAGCGGTGGAAGGTGGTGTCCATGGGCGCGGCCAGGGGTGCGGGGGGGGACCCGTTCCCGTCCGCGCACGGTATCAGACGCCGGGCCTCGTCCGGCGGAGGCATTCGTGCTCGCCCGCCTGCCCGGCCTGGATCCGGAGTCACCTCTCCCTACACCCCGGGCAACCCACGCTGGAGGGGGCCCGGAGGGAAGGCGGCCTCCAGCCGGGCCAGGTCCTCCGCCGTGAGGTGCAGCCGGGCGGCCGCCGCGTTGTCCCCGGTATGGGCCTGGTGGCTGGACTTGGGGATGGCGAAGAGCGAGCGCCGGCGCACCAGGAAGGCCAGCGCCACCTGGCGCGGCGAGGCCCCGTGCGCCCGCGCCACCTCGGCCAGCACCCGCCCGTCCGCGCTGTCCGGCTCCGGGAAGTCGCCGCTGCCAAAGGGGCTGTAGCCCACCACCGCCACCCCGTGCCGCTCGCACCACGGCACCACCCGGTGCTCGATGTGCCGCTCGCGCAGGTGGTAGAGCACCTGGTTGCAGGCCATACGGCCCGGCCCGGCGATCGCCAGCGCCTCCTCCAGGTCGTCCACGTCGAAGTTGCTCACCCCCCAGGAGCGGATCTTCCCGTCCTCGCGCAGCCGCTCGAAGGCGCGCAACGTCTCCGCCAGCGGGTGCGGCCCCGGCCAGTGCAGCAGGTAGCAGTCCAGCCAGTCCGTCTTCAGCCGCTCGAGGCTGCGCTCGCAGGCCTGGAGCGTCCCGGCGTAGGTGGCGTTGTTGGGCATCACCTTGGACACGAGGAACACCTCCTCGCGCCGCCCGGCGAGCGCCTCGGCCACCAGCTCCTCCACCTCGCCGTAGCCGTAGAGCTCCGCGGTGTCCACGTGCGTCATCCCCAGGTCCAACCCCGCCTGGAGCGCGCGGATGGCCTCCGCCCGGCCGTCCCCCTCCATCTGCCAGGTGCCCTGCCCGAGCACCGGCACCGCTACTCCCGTGGAACCGAAGACGCGCTTGTCCATGTGCCTCCCCCGTTCACCCGAGGCTCGCGGGAGTCCGCCTCCGCCGGCCATGTCCGCACGGGCCCGGCGTTCCCCGCCCCACACTCGCCTTTCAGGAGAGCCAACGCGCGGCGAGCCCCCGCGCGTCCCCGCCCGGCTAGCGGCCCGGTTCGACGGCGTAGGCGCCCGTCCTCGGGTCCACCTTCACCCGGGGCGGGCGGTGCGTCTGCTCGAAGAGGCGCCAGCCCGGCTCCAGCGAGCGCCAGAAGGCGAGCAGCTCCGGCGTGGCCCTCGGGTGGCGCTCGAGCGCGGCCAGGCCCCGCTCGTCCAGCCGGCCCGGGAAGATGTGGATGGGCACGTCCCGCCGCATCCGCCCCCGCGCCTCGAGCACCATGAGGTACAGCTCCTCGATGGGGCCGTCCTGGATGGCGATGCAGCCGATGCTCGCGCAGTCGCCGTGCACGTAGATGGCGCCCCCGAGCGGCCGCTCCCCCACGCGCCGGTCCGCGTCGTTCGGGTAGCTCACCCGCATGGACAGGTGGAACTGGCTGCGCGGGTTGAACTGGTCCAGCGTGTAGAAGCCCTCGGGCACCTGCTCATCGCCCTCGCGCCGCTTGGGCCCCACGTCCCCCGACGCCGCGCAGAAGGGGAACGTCTTCACCTTCCGCAACGGCTGGCCCCTCGCGCCCGCCCACACCTCCAGCTCCCGCTCCTGCTTGAAGGCCCGGACGTACAGCTCCTCGGGCGGCCAGGAGACTCCCGCCGCCTCGAAGGTTCGCGCCAATCCCCGCTCCTTCGCCCGGCGCGCCGCTTCCACCCTGGCGTCCGCCGTGCGTGCGGCCCGTGCCTCCGCCCGCGCCCCGGCCGGGTCCTTCGCCACGTCCTTCGCCCACGCCGGGAGCACCGTCAGCAGTCCCACCACGAAGAGCCATCGCGTCATGCCCCGTGGACGCCCCGGCGCCCACCGCCGTTCCCTCGCGTGTCACGAGGCCATCACATCTTCGGCGGAGCCGTGGCGAGGGGCGCGGGGCCGCGTTAGCACTGCGCTCCCCTTCTCCGGGAGTCTCCCCACACACCATGCCTCTCAACCACTACGTCACCCTGGGCCGCTCCGGCCTGCGCGTCAGCCCCTTCTGCCTCGGCGCCATGACCTTCGGCGAGGACCTCGGCTGGGGCTCCAGCGTCGAGACCACCCAGGCCATCCTCGACCGCTACCTGGCCCTGGGCGGCAACTTCATCGATACCGCCAACGTCTACACGCTGGGCCACTCGGAGAAAATCATCGGCGACCACATCGGCCGCACCCCCTCCAAGCGCGACCGCGTCGTCCTCGCCACCAAGTTCTACGGCAACCTCTTCCCCGGGGACCCCAACGGCGGCGGCGCCGGCGCCAAGTCGCTCATCTCCGCCACCCACGAGTCCCTGCGCCGCCTGCAGACCGACTACATCGACCTGCTGTGGATGCACGCCTGGGACAGGCACACGCCCATCGAGGAGACGATGCGCGCGCTGGATGACCTCGTGCGCGCGGGCAAGGTCCGCTACATCGGCTTCTCCGATACCCCCGCGTGGAAGGTCGCCCAGGCCCAGCTCACCGCGCACTTCCGCGGGTGGACGCCGCTCGTCGCGCTGCAGATTGAATACTCGCTGCTGGAGCGCACCGTGGAGGGCGAGCTGATTCCCATGGCGCGCGAGCTCGGCCTGGGCGTCACGCCCTGGTCCCCCCTCAAGAGCGGCGTGCTCAGCGGCAAGTACACCCGCGAGAACGCCGGCAAGGTGAAGGCGGACCGCGGCGCGTGGGTGGAGAGCAACCTCGGCGAGCGCGCCTACAACATCATCGACGTGCTGCTGCGCGTGGCGAAGGAGCTGGACAACACGCCGGCCCACGTGGCGCTCGCGTGGGTGCAGAACCGCCCCGGCGTCACCTCCACCATCATCGGCGCGCGCACGCTCGCGCAACTGGAGGACAACGTGGCCGCGCTCGACGTGAAGCTCTCGCCCGCCCACGTGGCCGCGCTCGACGAGGTGTCCAAGCCCAGCCTCAACTTCCCCGCCGGCTTCCTCCAGGGCGCCCCCTCCTTCATGCACGGCGGCATCACCGTCAACGGCACCTCCGCGCCCGTCTCGCCCGTGGCGCCCAGGCCGGACTCCAAGCGCTACTGAGCGCTACTGAAACGACGCCCGGAACAGGGGGGCCTGCCCGGCGCGTTTTCCCGCAACTGGTCCGACAGTCGGACCAGTTCGCGCCAAACGCGACCGGAAGGGGGCGCTCAGCGCTTCCCGCCGCCCTCGGTGGCGAACCACGCCGAGCCCGCCGCGGAGTCTCCCCCCGACATGAAGCCGGAATCGTCGAACAAGGACCCCTCGTCCTTCGCCACGCCCCGCTCGTCGTCCACGGACTCCATGGCGATGGACAGCAGCCCCGCCAGCAGCCCCAGCAGCATCGTGGCCGCCAGCGTCAGCTTCACCTTGCGGCGCCACGTCTGGATGGGCTCACGGTGGTAGCGCGGCATGCCCCGGCGGAGCCTCTCCTGCTGGAGATTGATGAGCCTTCTTGACTCGCTGGGGGTCATGCGTCGTCCGTCCTGGCCAGAGACGCCGGGATGGTAACCCAGGCCCGCCCCGCAAGGGGACTACCCCCCGGGCCCTCGCCCGTTTCCCCGTCTCCGGCCCGACTTCCCGAGGGGAACGCGGTGCGTCGTGGCGCATCCCACTGTCGTCTTGATGAACCTGGACCTCTTTCCCCCCACCCCGCGTCCCCCCGGACCACTCGAGCACCTGCTGCGCGTGTCCCGCATCTACCTCGAGCCCGAGGTCGAGCACTTCACCCGCGGACGCGACCTGCTCGCGCGCTTCCCCGACGCCGAGCGGGTGCCCGTGCGCTCGCACTGGAACATCCCCGGCCTCTTCGGCAACGAGGGCAATGCCGAGTCGTGGAATCGGATTAAAGGCAGCACCCTGGTGCTCGGCGTGAAGAAGTCCATGCACTTCGAGCCCAATGGCCGCAGCGCCGACTTCCTTCCGCCCTCGGCCGCCAACGGCTGCACCATGGCGTGCGCGTACTGCTACGTGCCTCGGCACAAGGGCTATGCCAACCCCATCACCGTCTTCGTCAACATCGAGCAGATTGCCGCCGCCATCCGCCGCCACGCGGGGAAGCTCGGGCCCAAGACGGAGCCCAACACCGTGGACCCGCGCTACTGGGTGTATGACATTGGCTGCAACAGCGATGGCTCGGCCGACGCGGCGCTGAGCGACAACGTGCGCGACCTGGTGCGGCTCTTCACCACGCTGCCCAACGCCATGGGCTCGTTCGCCACCAAGCTCGTCAACCGCGAGCTGCTCTCCTACGCGCCCCGGGGCAAGACGCGCCTCCGCTTCAGCCTCATGCCCCATGAGAAGGCGAAGCTGCTCGACGTGCGCACCAGCCCCATCGCCGAGCGGATTGGAGCCATCGACGACTTCGTGGCCGCCGGCTACGAGGTGCACCTCAACTTCTCGCCCGTCGTGGTCACCGACGGCTGGCAGGCCGAGTGGGACGCGCTCTTCCAGCAGGTGGATGACAGCATTGGTGACAAGGCGAAGGAGCAGCTGGCCGCCGAGGTCATCTTCCTCACCCACAACGAGCGCCTGCACGAGGTGAACCTGCGCTGGCACCCCAAGGCCGAGGAGCTGCTGTGGCGCCCCGAGCTGCAGGAGGCCAAGGTGTCCCAGGGCGGCGGCGCCAACGTGCGCTACCGCTCGGGCTACAAGGGCCGGCTCGTCGAGGAATTCCAACAGCTGCTCGCGCGGCGCCTGCCGTACTGCCGCGTGCGTTACGCGTTCTGAGCTGCGCGCTCGCCAACACCCGCCCGGGGGCGAGGACCGCCGGTCCCCCACCGTGTCGGCTCCCGCCAGACCTCCGCGCGCTCGACGTCCGTGGGCCGTGTCATGCCAGCCGCTCACCCACTCGCAGGCGCTGCTTTCCTGGCTCCAGCGTCAGCTGCAATCCCAGCACGGCGAGCACGTCCAACAGCTTGTCCAGGCGCAACGTGGGCTTCCTCCCGCTCTCCAGGTCGTAGATGAAGACAGGCCCACACCCCGCCAGCTCACTCACCTCCTGCTGCGTCAGCCCGAGCGCCTTGCGCTGCCTGCGCACCGCCCCCGCCAACGCCGGGAGCCAGGCGGGGGAACCGTCGTTTCCATCCGCTCGCATGGACGCCCTGCCCGCCACGGGTTTCCTCCGGCGTTTCACCGCGAAAATCCATCCGTTCGCATGGATTCCAGGTTCGGGGGCGTCGGGCGCCACTCCGGGACGCTCGGATGACCCTTACCGGAACGAATCGACTACGAAAACCGACACCGCGCCATGTTCGAGGAGGGCGCTCCCCGGCTTGGACTCGGCCTTTTTCCGCATCTGGCCGCGACCGAGGCGAGCGACCGCGCAGATTGGCACCTTGTCGCCATCTGGAGGGTGCGCCTCATAATACCGGACGACGACCTGAAACCCTCCGGTCCACGCCTGCCCGTAAAGGCGAGTTCCGGGCTCTAGCGTACCAAGCGATTCGGTCAAGTAGCTTTCAATCGGACCGTCGTAAACGATGACTGGACTTGCATCTATTTGATTCGCGTCGAGGTGCGCGTCAGCGGCATCACCTACACGCATCCGCAGAATGCGCATGACCTCCAACGCCTTTTCGGAACACTTCTCCGGACCGGGACTGCCATCGGAACGAAGAGACACGCCAGCAGGCGGGCACGCGGTGATCAAAGGCAGCAGGACAATAACAGGGAGCGCAAGGAGCTTTTTCACGGACATGGCTAACGCGTTCCCTTCTCCTCTACAATTCGATGATCCAAAAGAACAACGGCTTGCTGAAGACCATCCTGCCGGAACAACTCAAGAACAAGATGGACCGGTCCATCTTTTGAAATGAAAGCGCTCTTGTCCGCAACGACAGCAATATAGCCTGACTCCCCGCGCTGAATTTCGTCGCGACTCATGCGCAAGGCAAACTCCTTCTTCTCGCCCGTCCGCACAGGTTCGTCGAAGGATTGCCTGCTGAGCATGGCCGATAACTGGACTTCCTTTAGCTTCCAAGGCACGTCCAATTGGTTATTGGTCACATGAAACAGGACAGCCGCTTTCTGCACTTTCCTGGCAGAATAGATATAAATATCAACCACGGCGCCTCCGAGATCGACTCGCCACTTGCTCTCGCGACGAAAGGGCGTGTTATTCACTTCGCCGCTGGCCAATAGCGCGGCGTAGGCGTGACTGGTAGAGGCTTGCTCTTTTCGGAGCCGTTCGTTCTCCGCTTCAAGCGTGCGCTCCCTGACGTAGGCATCTGCCAGTCGCCTGCGGGCTGCATCCGGGCTCTCGAGGTCCAGGAAGACGTTCACCTGATGATCAAACCGCCCCTCTCGTGCCGTCACGGTGAAGGGCAGCTCTTTCCCGTCCGCGAGCGTCACCAGCAAGAGGAAGCGATCCTCTGGCTTGAGGTCTTGGAGCGGTTCAACAAGCACTCGCTTCCCGGCACACGTCACCGGCTCGAAACGACCTTCCCACCCCAGCATTTTCGTTCCTGCCTCGGTGCAGGGCTGCTGGAACCGGAGAACGGTTACCCTCTCACCGGCGACGTACACCGGGCGGGCTACGTCCCTCGGGCTTTCCGAAAGGTAGAAGCTCCGAGACTCGGCCTCGCGTTCCTGGGCCATGGACACGGACGCCCAAAGGACGACAAGTAGAGCAGACCGCAGAGGTAAGAAGTTCCGCATGAAGCGGGACAACCTATCCGATAACCCGAACGAACGTCCAGACGACCGGGCCCGGGAAGCTGCCCGCGAACCGTTCCGCCCTCATTCCCTGTCGGAAGGAGAGGGCGTGAGCTGTGTAAGCTCCCCCACCATGCTCCCCTACGAAGCGCTGGAGGCCCGGGCTCGCGAGCGGCTCCCCCAGGTGGTGTTCGACTACTTCGCCGGTGGCTCCGGCGAGGAGTCCACCCTCGCCGACAACGCCGCCGCCTGGGCCCGCCTCCGCCTCCGCCCCCGCATCCTCCGCGACGTCTCCTCCGTCGACACCTCCACCGAGCTGCTCGGCTCCCCCCTCTCCTCCCCCATCCTCGTCGCCCCCACCGCCTTCCACTCGCTCGCCCACCCCGACGCCGAGCTCGCCACCGCCCAGGGCACCCGCGACGCCGGCTCCCTCCTCGTCCTCTCCTCCCGCTCCTCCCGTCGCCTCGAGGACGTCGCCTCCCGCGCCGGCCCCTGGTGGTTCCAGGTCTACGTCTTCCGCGACCGCTCCCTCACCCGCGACCTCGTCCAGCGCGCCAGGGCCTCCGGCGCCCGCGCCCTCGTCCTCACCGCCGATACCCCCTACGTCGGCCGCAAGCGCCGCACCCAGCGCGGCGACGTGGGCCTGCCGCTGAGCGACGAGGACTTCCTCGCCAACCTCGCCGGCCTCACCCGCCGCGAGCTCGCCGAGCAGGCCCCCGACGTCACCTTCGAGGACATCTCCCGCCTCCACGCCGACTCCGGCCTGCCCGTGCTCGTCAAGGGCGTGCTGCGCGCCGATGACGCCCGCGAAGCCCTCCGCCACGGCGCCGCCGGCCTCATCGTCTCCAACCACGGCGGCCGCCAGCTCGACGGCGCCCTCGCCACCGCCGACGCCCTCCCCGAGGTGGTGGAAGCCGCCGAGGGCCGCGTCCCCGTGCTCGTGGATGGGGGGGTGCGCTCGGGCCGGGACGTGCTGCGCGCCCTGGCGCTCGGGGCCCGCGCGGTGCTGCTCGGCCGGCCCGTGCTCTGGGCCCTGGCCACCGGCGGCGCCGACGGCGTGCGCGAGCTGCTCGAGGGCCTGCGCGAGGACACCGCCCATGCGCTCGCGCTCGCCGGCCTGCCCCGCCTCTCCAGCGTGGGCCCCGACGTGCTCGCTCCACCGCGTTGAGCGCGCTCGACTCCGTCACTCCGGTGCGACGCTTCAGCTCGTCACTTCAGTTCGTCCAGGACAGCTCATACTCGCTGGAGAGCGAGCCCGTGCGCCGCCCGGTGACGCGCAGGCCGCTGGCGCCCGCCTTCTTCAGCTGCGCCTCCAGCGAGCCCTCCATGTACGAGCACGGCAGGAAGTCGCGCGTGAGCAGCACCCGGCTGCGCGTGTACCCGTCCCGCGACACCGTCATCGTCCCGCCCGCCGGCATCATCAGCCGGTAGGCCAGGGGCAGGTTCTCCAGCACCTGCCTCGGCGAGCCCGCCAGCACCACGTGCGCCGCGTTGCCCGCCGGGCTCTCCAGGAACGCCGCCGTGCCCAGGTGCCCCAGCACCCGCATCGCCCCCTCGAAGCCTCCCACCGCCCCGCTCATGCGCCGCGCCGCCCGCCGCAGCACCCGCAGGAAGTCGCGCGTCGGGTAGGCGAAGAAGTCCACGAAGCCGCCGCCGCTCGTGCAGCCCGCCAGGCAGTCCTCCACCGCCTCCGGGCCCGCGAGCGCATGCACCGCCTCGCGCACGCTGCGGAAGAACATGCCGCGCACCATGTCCTCGGACGAGGCCAGGGAGAGCCGCTGCTCCAACTCCTGCTCCGCCTCCGAACGCACCGCCTGCCACTCTCCGCTGATGCCGGTCATCCCTGCGCCCTCCCCGATGCGGGCTTCGCTGCCCCCCGTGCCCACTGCCACGGGCTTCTGGCGCGCAATAGAAGATCTCCTGGAAATCCTGACACACCCCAGGCTCCCCGTAAAAGCCCCCCCGGGTACGGGCCGGAGCGGGCTCGTGGGTGTCCGGTGTCGGGTGAGCGACAGGCTCGCGGGGCGTGGGGCAAGTTGCCCCATTGCGTGCCGGAGCCGGGCCGCTAGCCGGCGCTCAATTCCTGGCGCCGCGCCTCGGACAGCGCGGCGAGCTCCTGGCGCACGCGGGCCGCCGCCCACTCCAGCTCCTCGCGCGGCAGCCCCTCGCCGAGCAGCAACGCCGCCCCGTCCCGCCGCTCGATGACGAGCAGGGGGATGGCCTGCCCGCCGTGCAGGCGCATGCGGACGTCCACGAGGTCGCGTACGTCGACGTCCTCGATGAGCCCCGCCGCCAGCCGCGTCGTGAGGGGTGCGCCGGGCCCTGCATGCACCACCTCCAGTCCGCGCCCCGACACGGTGATGCGCCAGACCGTGCGGGTGCGCGCCCACGTGCGGCGCAGCACGAAACCGCCGAGCCCCAGGGGGAGCAGCAGCAGCCCGAGCAGTCCCGGCAGCAACAGCCTGAACAGTCCCGGCAAGCCCATCAACGTGTGGCGCACGGACAGGAATAAGCCAAGGCTCCCCAGCGAGGCGAGCAGCACCAGGCCGCCGGCGACCGCCTCCAGCCGGTACAGCCCCACCCACCCGGGCGCGGGCAGCTCCACCACCCGCTGCTCACCCTCCTCGCGCACCTGGATGCGGCAGCCCGGCGGAGGCGGCAGCGGCGGCTCCACGGGCCGGGTGCTCGCGAGCGCGGCGGCCTCCCCGGCGCCGAGCAGCCGCGCCTCCATCTGGGCCAGGGCCCGGGCGCGCTCGGGCGGATCCAACTCCTCCACCGCGCGCACGCGCCCGTCCTCCACCTGAAGCCCCCGCCGCAGGTGGCGGGCCACGGCCTCGGCCAGCGCGAAGGCCTCGGCGTAGTCATCGCTGCCCGCGAGCGGCGCGGCGCCCGACACCCCGGCGAGGTTCACCCCAAAGGTCTTCAGCGGCGAGGCCCCCGTGCGCCGGCCCCGCTTGCCGAGAAGCTGGACGCGCTCGGTGTCCGCCACCGCCCGCTCCCGCTTGAAGAGGGGCACCCCCAACCCGAAGCGCCAGCGGACGCGGCCCGTCACCCGGTGGAGCGTCACCTCCCACGCGCCCAGCGCCGAGTAGAGGGCATAGCCAGCCCCCATCACCACGTAGCCCACCCCATCGACGCCCGGCTCGCCGCCCTTCCACAGGCGGACGAGCCCCGCGGACAGGACCAGCACGCCGAGGCCCTTGAGCACGTCCCAGAGGCCGCGCTCGCGCCGGATGACGAGCGTCGCGTCGTCCACCCACCACCGGTTGCCGCCGCATCGCTTCATGGTGGGCCCACGCTACCGCGCGCTTCCCGTGCGCGAGAATCCGTCCGGGTACTTACGCGGCCCGGCGCGGCGCGGGCGCCAGGGGCTCGCCGGAGGACGGGGCCTCGGGGATGGCCTCGGGCGGCGGGGGCGCGGAGGGCGAGAGGTTGGCCAGCGCCGCGCTGGAGAGGATGAGCGCGCCGCCCAGCAGCAGCGAGGAGTCCACGCGCTCGCCGAGCATCACCACGCCGAGCCCCACCGCCACCAGCGTGTCCAGCAGCGGCATGGCGCCCACGACGGCGAGCGGCACGCGCGACAGCAGCCAGAAGAGGAGCTGGTAGGTGAGCGCCGTGGCCCCCACCGCGAGGTACACGATGGCCCCCACCGCGCGGGGCGTCCAGTGGCCGGGCAGGTGGGACTCGAAGGCGAGCGAGGCGGCGAGCAGCAGCACGGAGCTGCTCAGCGTCTGCACGCACACCGAGAGGCCCGTGGGCACGTGCGCCAGCGAGCGCCGCACCAGCACGTTGGCCAGCGAGATGGAGACGGTGGCCAGCAGCGTGAGCAGGCACCCGGCCACCACGAGGCCGGAGAGGTTCAGCCCGCGCAGGTGCTCGTGCTGGAGCGCGACGATACCCACGAGTCCCAGCGCCGCGGAGACGAGCTTGAGGGGGGTGAGTGGCTGGTCCGGCAGCAGCATCCGCCCCACCAGCAGCAGCCACACCGCGTAGGTGGAGAAGAGGAGCGCGGACCAGCTGGAGGGAATCCACTGCTGGGCGATGAAGAGCAGGCCGTAGGGCAGGGCAATCTGGAGCAGGCCCACGCCCAGGAGCGTCCACAGCGTGCGCGCGTCCGGCCGCGAGCGGCGCAGGCCACTGAAGGGCAGCAGCACCAGCCCCGCGAGCATCATCCGCGCACCGGCGAAGCGCAGGGGCGGCAGGTCCTCGAGCGCCACCTTCACCACGGACCAGGTGGAGCCCCAGAGGACGAAACAAGCGATGTAGGCGAGCAACAGGCGGGCGCGAGACGCCCCGGGCGACGACGTGGACGGCATGCGGGGCGCCCTACCATGCGTGACGGCGCCCCGCCATGGACCTGGAGTTTCAGGGCGTCCCACTCACACTGACCCGCTCCTGCACCAGCTCCCCGGAGTTGCCCAGCGGCACCACCACCTTCTGCGCCAGGCCCAGGGCGTCCACCGTGAGCCGCACCTTGAGCGGGCCCGTCTCCGCGGACACCTCGCGCTCGCCGTCCTCCTTGCGCAGCACCTGGGCGATGGAGCCCGCCGGGTTCGCCGAGGGGCTATAAATCTGAATCGTCAGCTCCTTCTTCTTGCCCGGCAGCAGCTGCTCGCGCACCACGCGGGCGGCGCCCGGCTCGCTCAGCAGCTCCTCCGGCGCGGTGAAGGTGCCACTCACCTCCTTGCCGCTGTGCTTGCCCTCATAGCGGTACTCGCGGCCCTGCACCTGCTCGAGCGACATCTGGATGTCGAGCTCCCCGTTGGTGGCCCGGGCGTAGTCGCGCGCCACCAGCCGGCCGTCCTTGTCCGCCAGCTCCGTGGAGACGGTGTCCTGCACGGTGAGCTCCCGGGGCGAGCGCGGGAAGAAGAGGCTCGTCTCCACCTCGGTGAGGCGCGAGCTCCCCGAGGCCTCGTGCATGGCGCGCCGCTCGAAGCCCACCGGGTGGCCCTGCACGCGCAGCACGTCGAACGAGGTGTAGCGCGCGGGGCGCGGCGGCTCGGCGGCGCTCTTGATGGAGCCGGCCAGCCCGCGCGTAATCCGCCCGAACGTCTCCGAGTAGCCCAGCTCGTCGTGCGTGCACACCAGCGGCACCTGGTCGTGGGTGTGCACCATCATCTTCGCCAGGCCCGCCGCCTTGCCCTGGGGCGTGTCCACCAGGTACTGGGCCTCGGCGTACACGGCCGGGCTGTCGGCGATGAGCCGCACGTCCGTGGTGCGCACGAGCTGGAGCGCCGTGTGCTGCCCGGCGAGCTGCACCAGCCGGTAGAGGGCGCCGCCCGCGTCCAGCGGCTCGGTGTAGACGAAGCACGTCATGGGGCTGCGCGTCCCCAGCGGCACGCTCAGCACGAACACGCCGTCCTGCTCCTGGAAGGTGGGCTCGGCCGCGGCCTCCACCTTGGCGGTGAAGGAACCATCCGGCGCGGACACCTGCTGGAGGGTGAGCGGCGGCAGCTCGCGCGCGGCGAGCGCCTTCAAGTCCTCCGCGGATGACGAGGCCACGGGAGCCGTCACGCTGCTGGCCGGAGCCACGGTGGCACCGGCGGCGGGCGTCTCCTTCTGGGTGGAGGCCGTGGTGGCACAGCCGGTCAGCAGGCCCAGCAGGAGGGGGGTGCGCAGCCGCATTCAAGGTCTCCGGAAGTCGAATCCGCGGGAGCCCTCATGGCGCCGCGCGCACGCAACCCTAAGCCAGGTGGGGAAAGTCCTGTCAGGGGAGCTCTCGTGGCCGGGAACGAGGCCCCTTCCGGTCGCACTTCGTCCCGACTGGTACGACCATCGGACCAGTTGCGGGAAAACGCGACCGGAGCCTCCCCCCCGACAGCACCTACCCCCACTGGCCTGGCGGCCCGGCTCGGGGCGGCACCCGTTCCCCGGGGCCCCCCGCGGCTCGCGCGCGGTGGAGGCGTGCGAGCGGGCGGCTGCTCCGTCCGAGCCCCGCTCAGTGCCGCAGGAGTGGGAGTTGCTCGCGCAGCTCCTCGAGGTCCATGGACAGGCGCTCCAGCGTGTGGCGCATGGGCTTCTTGGGCAGCTTCGCCCAGCCGATGGCCGCGAAGAGCGCCGCGAGCACCAGCGCCACGCCCGCGCCCAGCAGGGCCGCCGCCCACAGGGGGAGCTCCAGCGCCGCCGCGCCCGCCACGAAGAGCATCGCCAGGGCCACCAGCGCCATGGCCGCCCCGCCCCCGAGGCACACCCCCGAGACGCGCGCCGCGCGCACCTCGTGCGAGAGCTCCACCTTCGCGTGCAGCAGCTCCGCCTTCGCCAGCAGCCGCGCCTCGCTCATCGCCCGGCGGAACAGCTCGTTCGTCGACAGGCTCCCCTCGGGCATCCTCCGGCTCTCCATGGCCTTCCTCCTCTCGACCGCCGCGCGGGCGCGGCCTGGGGCTCAGCTCGCCCGGCGCCGCGACTCATAGGCCACATTGAGAATGGACAGCACCACCACGCCCACCGCCACCCCGAAGGTGAGCCAGAGGAACCACGCCGCCACGCCCCCCTGCACCAGGGCGACGAGCCACAGCGCCAGCAGCCCCAGTCCCATCAGCAGATAGAGAATCGGCATGGCTCCTCCCTAGATGCGCCCGAGCACTCCGAACAGCAGCCGGGGCGCCACGTCCGCCGCCCGCGCGTTCACCCCCACCGCCCCCGTCACCACGAACGAGGAGCCCACCCGCAGGCCCGTGCCCACGCTCGCGTTCACCGAGGCCTCCTCGTCCCCGAGCGGATTGACGAAGTACGCGTCCCCCTGCAACAGCAGCCGGTCTCCAATGGGATGGTCCGCCGCGAGCCCCAGCAGGTAGTCATCCGCCGAGTCCTGGCGCGCGCTGTAGCCCACGTTGCCGTGCAGCCGCGTCTGGCCGAACGTCTTCGTCGCCAGCACGCGGGCCTCGGCGCTCACGCCCTCCTCGCCCTGGGGGCTCGTCACCTGGCCCCACAGCGCCACCATCGGCACCGCCCCCTTCTCCTGCACCAGCTGCCCCAGCGCATAGGCCTCCACCGCCCCCGTGGTGCCCTGCTGCTCGCCCGCGAGGTTCTGCAGCTGCGCCCCCGCGCCGAACTCCACGTTCCACGGCGTGCCCACCCGCACCTGCGGCTCCAGCACGAAGCCCACCTCGCCCGTCTGCGTGCGGTTGGCCACGTTCACCTCCCCCAACACCTGTCGCTCCGCCGGGTTGGCGCTCTGCACCGTCAGCACGTCCGTGTTGCGCAGCAGCTCCAGCGCCTGCTCGCGCTCGGACTTCTCCTCCCGCACCGGCTTGGACTCCGCGGGCGCGGCGGGCGCGGCGAGCCGGGCCTCGGCTTCCTTCAAGGACTCGTGCAGCTGCGCTACCTCCTGGCGCAGCGCGCGCAGCTCCTCCGTCACCGCGCTCTCCGCTACCGCGGGCTTCGCTTCCACCGGCGGCTCCGAGGGCGGCGGCGGCTCGGCGGGCCTCCGCGATTCGGACAGGCCTTCCTCGCCCGAGCCTCCCGTGGCGCTCGCCTCGTCCCCGCCCGCCTGCCCGCGCACCTCGCTCCACCGCTGGCGCAACCGCTCACGCTCCTGGCGCAACCGCGTCAGCTCCGCGCAGTCCTCGTGCCGCAGGACGGTGAGGCGCACCGGGCCGGTGTCGACCGTGCAGTGCGGCGGCGCCGTCGTCGTACCGGCCGAGCCGAGGCTCGCGGCGGCCAGCAGCACCATCAGCGGTTGCAGCATCCATCCCTCCGGAAAGCCATTCCGTCGGGTCAAACGTGAGACGCTGAACGGCTCCCGGCAAGGCACGGCGGCCGAGCCCGCATGTCCGCGCACGCACGACGGGCACACAACCTCGGGCTCGGCTGGCCGGCGACTCGGGGCTCAGGCGCCCTCGAACTCGATTTTCGCCTTCTTCATGACGTGGTCCACCGCCATGAGGTGCCAGGCGGCCTGCTCGATGCGGCTCTGGGCCTGGGGGTCCGCCTTCAGGGCGGCGGCCACCTCGGCGGGGGACAGGCCCTGCGACTCGGCCTCCTCGCGCAGCAGCTTCTCCACGAGCGCCGGGGTAATGGTGAGGCCGTCGCGCTGGACGATGGCGCCCAGGGCCAGGGCGATTCTCAGTCGCAGCTCCACCTCCTGGCGCGTCTCCTCATCGTCGA
>NZ_JBJMQO010000149.1:0-77574 GCF_045802675.1 Archangium sp.
CCAATTGTCGAGGCTTTCGGAAAAGCCCTTCTCGCGCGGTGCCAGCTTCTCGGCCATCTGCTTGAAACCCTTCGAAATGAGTGAGGGCCGTTGCCTACGCCAGCCCCCGTCCGGAATCAATGGTTGCGGGCTATTCGCAACGCTGGGCCTCGTGCCGGCAGTCATGGCCGGAACGGTCCAGCTCCAACTGGTAGAGCGACTGGAGCGCCTCGTTGTCCAGGGAGACGCCCACCCGGCGGGGGCCCGTGCCCGGCTCGTTGAGGAGGATGTCCACCGACTGGGGGTTGCGCTGGGCCACCGGGTCCGCCGGGGCGGCCGTCACCTCGCGCTTCTCGAAGCGCTTCCAGCTGGGGGTGCCCCCGCCGGCCGTGCCCACCGTGGAGAAGCCCTCGGCGCAGTTGGCCGCGCCCCCCACGAAGCCCGCCTGGTAGACGCGCGCGCTGTGGCCCCCCGAGGCCGCGCACATGCCCCCCGAGGCGCCCGCCTCGAAGCTGTTCCACACCACGCACCCGTTGACGATGGCCGTGCCGCTGCCCGTCTGCTCGCGGGAGGCGCCGTACTTCACGTACCAGCCCGCCTCCAGCGCCCCGGCCTCCTTCGCGCCCCCCGTCACCTTCCCCGAGGCGTCGAACTGGGACACGTCCACCAGCTGCTCGTCCGTGAGCAGGCCGGTCTCGTAGCGCGCGGCCTCGGTGGCGGTGCCGAAGGTGCGCGACTTCTTCACCCCGTAGCTCCAGAAGCCATAGAAGCGGTGGGGGCTGGCGGCCGGCAGGGGCTTGGTCGCCGCGAGGGCAATCCAGTCATCCTTCGACACCCGGCAGCCCCACCCCGTCCCCGTGCCATCGCAGGTGTACTCCAGCTTGCCCGCGCTGCTCGCCGAGCACCCGTTGGCCGCGCTGTAGTCCCAGGAGAGCGACACCTTCGTCGAGCCGCAGGTGTCACCCGCGGTACCCGCCGTGGGCGCACTCGAGGTGTAGGCGTAATCGGCGTAGGTGGTGGTGGAGCTCCAGGCCGTCGAGCCGCCGCGCTCCACGGTGACGGTCTGGCTGGCCCGGCAGCCGAGCTGCGCGCACCCGAGTGGGTTGGAGAGCCGGCACGTCGTCCCGCCGCTCTCGGCGAGGTTGAAGCGGTCCCCGGTGCCCACGAAGGTGCGCAGGTAGCCGGTGTCCGCCTGCACGGTGTTGGAAGTCATGTAGCTGAACGTGGGCCGCACGGTGTCCTCGCTCGGGGCCTTCACCTGGAAGGCGCGGGCGGCGAACCAGTTCGTCACCTTGCCGCCGCTGGCCGCGCGCACCCCGGGCTGCCAGAAGCGCACCGTCCACACCTGCCCGCCGTAGTCCGCCACCGTCGCGGTGTCGAAGAGCAGATCTCCATCCGGCTTGGAGCTCAGCTCGCCACCAATGTCCATCATCGCCACGCTGGCGGCGAAGGGGTGGCGCAGGTGCTCGGAGCGCTCGCCGCCGTCGCCGTGGAAGAAGCTCCAGAGGGTCTCGCCCGTCTTCATGTCCACCATGGCCAGGCCCCGGCCCCGGCTCAGCGAGCGGTCATACCCGCCATTGAGGAAGACGACCCACTCCTCGCGGGCCGGCTTTCCATCCACGCGCCAGGGGCCGTCCGGGTCCGCCAGGGCCACCGGGCCGATGGGCGGAGGCCGGGGCGCGAAGGCTCCATCGCTCTCGCCCAGCTGCAGCGCGAGCGCGTCGCACGGCTGCGGCCACATCCACAGGAAGTCCCCCTTCCGCGAGGGCGCGCGGCCCGGCAGCCCGCGGGCGGGGTTGGCCAGCAGGGAAGTCACATCCAGCGCGAAGCGGTGCACCCCGCCCGTGCCCGAGCCCACCACGGCCACGGTGCGGAACTCGCTGGCCTGCTTCTTCCCGTCGGCCGTGGCGTCGCCGGGCGTGCCCACGCCGTCCAGCCACACCTCGCGCACCATGGGCGTGCCGTCCACGAACCAGCCGTGCTTGCCCAGCTTGGGCAGCAGCTTGGGCAGCATGTCCGGCGGGACGAAGGCCCACAGCTCCTCGCCCGTGCCCTCGTCGTGCTGGGGCATGCCGGTGAGCGGATCCTTCCCCGCGCGGCTGCCATTGTGGAAGGCGTGCAGCATGCCGCCGTTGGAGCCCACCAGCACCACGCGGTCGCGGGCCTCGTGGCGCGTGACGTACTCGTCATAGGCGGGGCGGGGGCTGCCGGTGGCCGGGTCCGGGTAGCTCGCCTGCTCCGTGTGGCCCGAGTGGAGCGTCTGGAGGCACTGCTGCGAGAAGGCGCAGAAGTCGCGGGGCATGGGCGGCTCCACGCTCTGGGGCGCCGAGTGGAAGATGTCGTTGAGGAGGAAGGCCCGGTCGAAGTCGCGCCGCGTCTTGTCCGTGTTGAGCACGTCCGCGCCCCGGTAGTAGCGGATGACGGCGCGGGCGCAGTCGTCGGGGCCGAGCTTCTCGCCCGCCACGGTGCAGCCACCGTCACCGATGCCGAGGTAGCCGCGCAGCGCCGGGGCGTTCTCCTCGGTGAAGGCGACGGGGGTGTCGTTGGAGTCGATGCGCCCGTCCGGAGCGCCGGTGGGGCCGCCGTTGTCGACGATGGTGTAGAGGTTGCGCGTCTTCCAGCGCTGGGTGGCCGCCGCCGAGGCCTTGAGCTTCTGGCCCGCCTCCCAGAAGGGCCGGCCCGGCTGGAGACGGTCCTTGAGCTTCACGAAGTCGCCCAGCTCGATCTCCACCACGGCGTCGCCGTCCGCGTCGATGAGGTGGACGTCGTCGCAGTCCTTGTCCTGGTTCAAATCCCACGCGTCCGCGCCCAGGGCGGCCTTGTCCGGCTTGCAGCCGAGCAGCAGCTCCGAGGCGAGCTTGTAGCGGTAGAGGTAGCCGCGCCACGGCTCGTCACGGTCGCGGCCCGGGCGCAGGCGGGGCACCAGCGTGCCGCTCGAGCCACCGAGCTGCAGGCCGGACACGGACGCCGCCGAGAAGGACGTGGAGCGCCGGTTGACGTTGGCGATGATCTCCTCGAGGGCCTGCTTGAGGCCCGCGCCGTCGTTGGCCTGGTGGTAGAGGCCACCGCCCACGCGCGCGGCGTTCTTGAGGATGTTGGCGTTCACCCCGAAGCCGATGGCGTGGATGGTGAGGCTCTGCCGGCCGGAGGTGTCGAAGTCGCCCACCGCCGTGGGGCTGGCGCGCTGCAGGTCCTGCGTGGCCAGCAGCTTCGCCACGTCATCCAGCTTGTGCTGCGCGTCCTCGGGGCAGGGCTCCGAGGCGGGGCACTCCACCGTGCCGCCATTGAGGGCGGTGAGGGCCTCGGCCGGGAGGTGCTCGTCGGCGCTCGGCTCGCCGTCGGTGACGATGACGATGGAGGTGGACTGGCAGCCCCAGCACCAGCTGCGCTCGGGCCGGGTGAGCAGCGCGTTCTGGAAGCCCGTCTTGAGGTAGCTGCTGTCGAAGCCGAAGGTGTCCGTGTAGAGCGAGTTGCTCGAGGAGAAGTACTGCCCGAGGTTGAGCAGCGACTCGGCCAGCGGCGTGGCGGCCTTGAAGTGCAGCCCGTCCACGGCGGCCAGGTAGTTGGGGCGCACGGACTCGAAGGCGCGAGGGTCCGCGCTGAGCTGCTCGCACGTGGGGCCCTGCGGCATGGCCATGAGGGCGCCGTGCACCGAGTTGTCCGCGTCGAAGTAGCTGATGCCCACGCGCACCCGGCGCATGTCCTTGAGGATGGACTTGAGCACGGCCTTGGCCGTCACGTACTTGGGCGGGTTGAAGTTGAGGAAGCGGCCCGAGAAGGCGAAGGTGAGCTTGCGCGGGTCCGTGCCCGGCCGGGCGCCCGTGGCCCCGGGGCGCTTGTAGAAGCCCTTCGTCTGGAGGCACGAGAGGCACGCGTCGTAGAGCGCCCGCGTCGGGTCCGCGCTCGCCGGGTGCTGGTACGCGCAGACGTCCTCCTTGGTGTTCCACTGCGAGGCCGGCGCGTTGGAGTCCTCCCAGAACATGTACCCGTAGAACTTGTCATCCTGGAAGAGGGTGGTGTGGTCCGGGTCCGGCACGGGGTAGGCCGTGGCGGGATTCCACCCGTTGGCCGCCTCCATCGCGACGAGGTCCGGCTGCGAGCACCCATCGCCCGCGGCGAAGAAGGCCTCGTGGTTGCCCTCGTTCACCTGGGGCAGCTCGCGCATGGACGCCGAGGTGTCGATGAGGAAGTGGACGTTGGGCGGGGTGCCCTCGCTCATGAAGAAGCGCTCGTCGCCGGTGATGTCCTCACCGCGCAGGGCCTCGGAGGCCAGCGACGTGGTGAGCTGACAACAGGCGGCCCTGGGCTCGGGCTCGGCGGAGAGGGCGAGGGCGGAGGACAGCAGGAGCGCTGCGGAGGACAGGCGGCGGAGGTGGCTCCAGGAATACATGAGGGTCCTCGGAGGGGGTGCTACTGAAGGCCGACACGGACGACGAACTCGACTTCGCGCTCGGGACCGCCGGGGTACTCCTGGCAGAGGGCCGTGATGGAGTACCAGGCGGCACCCTCGGCCGCGTCGCCGAGCGTGTTGCTGATGTCGCGGGCCGCGCCGCGCGAGGCACCCACCGCGTTGGCGGGCAGCCGCTCCACGTGCGTGAGCGTGGGGGAGGCCGTCGAGCCGCTGAAGTGGCCCGCGCGGATGAGGCCCGGGCCGTACGCGTCATGGAGCTGCACCTGGGCGGTGCTGCTCGGGGTGAGCACGCGCAGGCGGGCGAGGAAGAGGTTGCGCGCGGCCTGGGTGCAGGCCGACATCGAGTCCTCGCGCGTCTGGAGCACGGCGGCGTTGCGCTCGGTGCCGGTGAAGGCGAGGGCGCCGGCCACCAGCAGCGTGACGAGCACCACGACGAGCAGCGCCATCACGAGGGCCATGCCTCGGGGCGCCGGGGAACTGCGGTGGGGATGGTGAGGCATGGGCTCAACCTCCTCCCAGGTGGACGGGGATGAATTGGGAGCGCATCAGCAGGTTCTTGGGGGCGATGGCCTCGCGCATGACGGCGCGGGTGAAGCCGCCGCCCCGCGGGTCGAAGGCCTTGGCGGGCGTGGTGCCCAGGTTCTCCAACTGCCGCCACGAGGCGGTGCCGGAGGGGAGCGCGGGGCCCTCGGTGCCGGGGGCGCCGGGGGTGAGCACGTCATCCCCGGGGCGCTGCGTGTCGGGCTGGGCGCTGCGCGCCACGAAGGTGAGGCGCACCTGCCGGATGTTGGCCGGGTGCGAGACGAGCCGCCGGGGCGAGGCATAGGGGTCTTCCAGGCGCGGCCGGTCCGGCTCGGGCGTGCCGGTGTGCCAGGACTCGCCCCAGGGCACGTCGCCGTCCACGCCGACGAGCGGCGGCGGCGTGTTGCCCAGGGTGTTGAGGATGTAGGCCACCTGCAACTGCTCGAGCCCCACCGCGAGCGGCGAGGCGTCGGCGCCGTCGATGGCCCCGTCCCCGTTGAGGTCCACGCCCCGGTGCAGCATGAGGTAGGGCGTGGCGCCGGGCGTGGCCGGGTTGCCGTCGTCGTCGAAGGAGGCGACGTAGAAGCTGGCGCGCTCCACCTTCACCACCACCGGCGGCTCCGAGTCGTGGAAGCACGCGTCGGAGAGCTGGTCCTGCTCGTGGAAGAGGGCGCCGGGAGGACCCGCGGGCGAGTCCACCGTCACCGGAGTGGTGTCCAGCTTGACGGAGGTGGCGCTCACGGCGGCCGTCTCGCCCACCGTCACGTAGGCGTAGCGGATGGCGCCGGGGCAGAGCACGAGCAGGATTTCGCCCTTGAGCAGGGGCCGCTGCAGCGCCTTGTCGAACTTGAGGAAGTCCGTGCCCACCGTGGTGGCGAGGCGGCGGAAGTACGGGTCGCGCGAGTGGACGGTGAGGCCGTCGGGGAAGCCCTCGCCGTGCGCGTTGCGGGCCGCGTCGTAGGAGTCGTAGGCGAGGAGGGCCCGGTCGGGGTCCACGCCATAGCCCGCGTTGCGCACGTGCCGCTCGACGAAGCCGAGCGCCTGGCGCACGCTGGACTGCACCGCGCGGCGGTTGGCGTGGGCCTGGTACTGCCAGGCCTGGGACACGAAGACGGCCGCGATGCCGGTGAGCACCACCGCGCCGATGGCACTACCGACGAGCAGCTCGACGAGGGTGAAGCCCGCGGGCTGGGACCGGATGGACACGAGGGGAGAGCTCCTTCCAGCCCGCTCGTCTGTGCAAAGCGCGGCCCAATGGCCCCGTTGGCCGGGAGTCCCTGTGCAAGCCCTTGGAACGAGAAGGGAAGCCCGTTACCCCGTGTGACCGGGGGAGTTCCCTCCCCGACCCCAGGAGTTACCCGCGGCTGCCCTTTCTACTGGGAAAGGAATGGCCCTCCTGTAACGATTGCATGCCTCCCTGCTTCGGGCTCGGAGTGGGGGGATGCCTGCTTGCCTGCCCTGGCCATGGGGCCTCTGTCGGGGGCCGCCCTACTCCGCCTTTCGGGCGGAGGCGCGGTAGCGAGACCATCCCAGGAGGAGCCAGAGCAGCCCGGTGCCCAGGACGAAGGGCAGGCTCCACCAGGCGACGCGTTGTGCCAGGAGCGTGTTGACCTCGAGCGCCGCCTTCTCCCGGGTCTGCACGATGACGGCGAACGCGGTGCGGCCCACCGGCGCGAACGCCGCCAGCCACGTGCCCGGCTCGTCGGAGACCGGATCCCGGTAGCCCTCGAGCACGCTTCCCGGGGAGTCCGGCAGTTGAAGCTGCTCCTGCCCGAGGGAGGCGGGCTCCGGCAGGGCCTGGGCGAGCTGCCGCGCCGTCTGGGGCTCGAGCGTGGCCGGCATCCCGCGCCCCAGCCGCTCGTGGGCGAGGACGGCATAGACGTCGCGGGCGGGCCACTCGAGCTGGCCGCGCTTGCGGTCGGTGAGCCCCACGAGCGTGACGGTGCGGCCCGAGTCGCTCCCCTCGTCGAGCTGCAGCATGCCCAGCCGGGAGTCGGTCGCGACGTTCACCACCAGCACCCCCAGCCACGTCCCGTCCGCAGCGTACACCGGGGCGGCCAGGGCGAAGGCATACTTGCCGTCCGACTCCGTCTCGAAGGCCCGGGAGATGTACGCGGCGCGCCGTCCCTCGGCCGCCAGACGCCGGGCGCCCTGGAAGTAGTCGCGCCACCCGTAGTCCTTGCCGAGGATGGCGCGCGGCGGCTCGGGCCAACGGCCCAGGGTGCGTCCGGCCGTGTCCTGGACGAAACAGAGCGAGAACGGCGAGCCCGCGTCCGAGGACTTCAAGCCGCCGCGCGGGCCGTCGTAGTACGTGAAGCCGTCCCGGCAGAAGGCCTCCAGGGCCGCGGCGTCGCGCGTCTGGAGCGCGGCCACGAGCCGAGGCTGCGCCGTCGCGTGCTCCACGCCCTGGCGGTACTGCGCCAGCTCGAAGAGCACCGTCCCCGCCACCAGCCGCGCGGCGTAGAGGTTGACCCGCAGCGCGTCGCGGCGCAGGTCCTCCTCCTGGGCGCGCTCGATGCGCACGGCGCCCACCGCCGCCACCGAGAGGCACCAGAGCAGGGTGGCCAGCAGCCCCGCGCCCAGCGGATGTCTCAGGCACCACATCCAGGCGCGTCCGAGCATGCCGCGGGGCCGCGCCTCGATTTCCCTGCCCTCGAGGTAGCGCCGCAGCTCATCCGCCAGCTCCTCCGCGGAGCCGTAGCGCCGGGTGGGCTCCTTCTCCAGGCACTTGAGGCAGATGGTCTCCAGGTCCCGGGAGATGCGCGGCGCGAGCATGCTCGGTGGGAGGGGCTCGGCCTCCTGAACCTGCTTGAGGAGCTCGAAGATGCCGTTGGCCTGGAAGGGAGGCCGGCCCGTCAGCAGCTCGTAGAGGATGGCCCCGAGGCCGTAGACGTCGGCGGCGACGGTGAGGGGCGGGCCGTGCGTGCGGGCCTGCTCCGGCGCCATGTAGAGGGGGGTGCCCACCGCGCCGCTCCTCGACACGCGGGCTTGCTTGTCGAGCACCTTGGCCACGCCGAAGTCGGCGATGTGCGGAACGCCCGCGGCATCGAGCAGCAGGTTGGCGGGCTTCAAGTCCCGGTGAAGGACGCCATGCTGGTGCCCATAGTGGACCGCCCGGGCGATCGTCTCGACCAGGCTCGCCGCCTCGCGGGGCTTGCCGTGGAAGTCCCGCACCCGCTGGGCCAGGCTCCCGCCCTCCATCAGCGGCATGGTGAAGTAGTGGTCGCCCTCGTGCTCCCCCACGTCGTAGATGGGGACGATGTTCGGGTGCGCGAGGCTCGCGGCGAGTCGGGCCTCGGACTCGAATTGGTGGATCTCCGCGTCGCTGGCCAGCTCGCCCCCGGCGATTCGCTTCAACGCCACCGTGCGGCCGAGCGCGACGTGGCGCGCCTTGTAGACCACGCCCATGCCGCCCCGGGCGAGGAGCACCAACAGCTCGTAATCGCCGAAGCGGGGATACGGGTCCGCTGCTCCGGGCACGGGCTCATCCGGCGGGGGCGCGGGGGGCCGCAGTCCAACGTTCAGCAGACACCGGGGGCACAGCCCTCCCATCACCTCGGGGAGCGCGGCGCCACAGCGGGAACAGGGCAGGGTGAGCGTGTCGTCCATTGCCCCTCCATGAAGCAACGGGCCCCCGGATGTTACCCGTCCTCGACGGCGGAGATGAGGAAGCGCAGCTCGTCGGTGACGTCCTCGGGCTTTTCGACGGTGTGGGAGAGCTCCGTGAGGAGCAGTTCCTGGTAGCGCTGCCGGAGCCGGAAGGCCGCCTTCCTCACCGCGCCCTCCCTCATGCCCAGCTCCGTGGCGATGTGCGCGTACGAGTCCGCCTCCTCGCCGGTGATGGTCTGCTGCAGCTTCTCGAAGCGAAGCGCCTGGCCCTCGCGCGCGTACTCCTCGCCGAGCGCCGTCAGCACACGGCGCAGCAGCCCCAGCGCCCAGCGCCGCTCGAAAGCCCGCTCGGGGGTGAGCCCGGGCATGGGCACCTGGTTGAAGCACGTCTCCGCGTCCTCGAGATCGACCTGGACCCGGGTCCCGCCGCGTTTCTCCGCCCGCTCGCGATCCCACTCGTTCGCCAGGTAGTGTTTGACCGAGGCCAGCAGCCACGAGCGGAAGCGGCCGCGGCCGGGCTCCACGACCGCGAGGGCATTTTTCTCCAGCACGCGGGTGAGAAAGCCCTGGATGAGATCCTTCGCCTTGTCCGGTGGCAGGCCCTGGCGCCGGACGAAGTCATAGAGCGGGTGCCAGTAGAGCGTGCAGAGCTCCGACAGGGCCTTGTGTGCCTCCGGGGCTCCGGGCTGGCCCGCGGCGAGTACCAGGCTCCAACGGGTGGTGACGAACCCGCGCGCGGTGGGACCCGGCGCGGGCGCATTCGAAGGCGGCTCGTTCACGCCTCCGGAGTCTAACGGGAAAAAGATTCCCGGTAACCCGGGGCGCGCCTTTTCTTCACAGGTCAGGGAGCAGCCCGCTCACAAGGAGGAAGTCATGAAGGTAGATACGTGGCTGGTCCTGGGGTTCACCCTCTTCGCGACGATGGCCAGCGCGGGGGGAAGGTATTCCGGAGAGGTGTCCGTCACCCCGTCCGAGACGGCGTCCTCCACGTTGACCACACCGAAGACGGCGGCCCCGGCGCCGAAGGCACCCACGAGGGTGACTCGCTGAAGAGGTGGGTCGTGGCGCCGGACGTGGCCGGGTGGCTCAAATCTCCGGGATGGCCGCGGCGCCCCGGCCCACGGCCTGGGGGTTGTACTTCACCGCCCAGACGTCGATCTGTTTGACGTTCCCGGACGTGGTGGGGAAGCGCACCATGACCAGGATGCGGCGGGCCTCGGTGGTGCTGTCGGCGTCCTTGAGGGGCGCCACGCGCCAGGCCACCTCGTAGGGGCCCTCGGTGCTCACGCTGGCGTGCGCGGCGCCGAGCAGCGGCCGCTCCCCCACGAGGGCCACCGCGTCGGCGAGCTTCACCCGGCCATCGGTCTCGTCGAAGCGGGCGAAGCGCGGGTCCGCCGGGTCGATGGTGCTCTCGGTGGACAGCAGCGCGTGGTCGAAGGGCAGGCGCTCGAAGGAGTCCACCAGATCGCGGGCAATCTTGCTCGCGGTGGACTGGCGCCGGGCGAGCCCGTTCTGCTGGCTGGCCAGCACGTTCATCTGCAGCACGCCGAGGATGCCGATGGAGAAGATGGCGAGGGCCGCCAGGGCTTCGACGAGGCTGAATCCACGGGCCCTGCGGGCGCGGCGGTACGGGGACATGGTGGACGGCTCCTCCTAGAAGACGCGGATGGCGCCAGCGGGCGCGGCGATGACGACCCAGCGGGCCGAGCCGGGCTTGTGCGAGTCGGGAATGAAGGCGACGACGCCGCCCGGGGGGGCGCCGCCGGTCATGACCTGCACGGTGCCATCAGGAGAGAAGCGGATGACGCCGCGGGCGCCGCCGGTGCCCTCGGTGCAGAAGGTGCAGCCCCCGAGCAGGTGGCCCGTGCCGGAGGGCGAGAGCGCAATGGAGGTGAAGGGCGCGGGCAGCGAGGTGAAGTCCGCGCGCGGGGCCGAGAGGTCCATGAAGCCCAGGCCGCTCTCGCGCGAGAGCGCCAGGTGCTCGTGGCGCACGCCGCCCACGGCCGAGGCATTCATCACGTCGTCGCTGGCCCAGTTGAAGGCGCCGAGCGAGTCGGCGCGCTCGAGCAGGTAGACGCCGAACTCCTTGCCGTCGTCATGGAAGACGACGTAGTGGGGCACGCCCATGCTGGTGGCGCGCATCTGTGCGGCGGAGTACAGGGCGCCCACCTCGAAGGCGGCGTTGTTCACCCGGACGCGCGAGGTGCCGTGGAACACGGCCACACCCGCGAGCGTCACGAGGACGCCGAGGATGGCGACGGCGGTGAGCAATTCGACGAGGGTGAAGCCAGCGGAGCGGGACCGGATGGACACGCGGAGAACTCCTTCCGCCCGGCTGCTTGTGCAAAGCGTGGCCCACCTGCCTCCGCGGGCTGGGAGTACCTGTGCAAGCCCTCGGAACGAGAGGGACGCACGGCGACCCAGTCTGACTCCCGGAGTGCGCCGCATGACTCCCGGAGTTGCCTCCGGCTGGCCTTTCTACGGGGAAAGGATTTTCCCTTCTGTAACGATTGCACGCCCGCCTGCCCTTCCCTGACGCGGGAAGCGTCACATTTGCGCCATCGCCCCTCTCTCCCACATGGGGGCCGTCTCATGGCGAATGAGCCGAACGAGGCCACACACCGGATTTCCAACGAGACGAACAAGCGGCTGCGCCTCCGGGTGTCGGAGGGCTGTGAGCTGAACCTCGCCCCCCTGGAGGATCGACGCGAGGTGGTGCTCAGTGCGGAGGAGCGACGCGGCCTCCAGGTGTACGTGCAACAGGGTTACATCGCGTTCGACCGCGAGGCGAGCGCGTCCATGGGGGCCTGGCCATTCGCCGCCATCGTGAGCGGCTGGTTCTCCCTCGCCTATGCGGTCATCGGCCTGGTGGTCCGGGCAGGGCCGGCGTACTGGCTCGTGGGCACCTGCGGCGCCGTGGGGCTGTTCTGCCTCGTCGTGGGGCTGTTGCTGCTTCTGGGCCGCTCCAACCCCTCCCTCCCGCTTCCGTGGTCGCGGCGCCTGGTGAGCGCGCAGCTGGGCTCGAGGCGCCTGCTGAGCTCGGCCATGCAGCATCTGAGCTTCCTGATGGTGGTGGGGATCGCCATCCTCCTGCCGACCCTCCTGTTGCTCTCCACGGGGTTGGTGCAGCGCATGCGGGGGGGCGCTGACGTCTCCGTCGAGCTGGCGTACCGGGTTCTGCATCTGCTCTTCATCTCGGTGCTCTCCCTGCTCCCCTCACTGCTCTTCTTCGTGCTCGACCCGCAGTGCTCGGCGACGCTGCGGAGCAAGTTCACGCGGCAGATCTTCCGGTTCGATCCCGAGCTGACCAACAAGCTGGACGTCCGCTCGAAGTACGGCGGCCTGATGGACGAGGCCTATGGCCTGGAGAACCCCGCCGCCGGGCGGCTCCTGGTGGCCAGGCGCTCCCCGGTGTTCGTGGCCACGCTGGTCATCACCATTGGCTGGAGCCTCACGTTCCTCAGTGGGGCCCCTCCTCCCAAGGACAGCGACACCCAGGGATTGCTGGCCGCGCTCTTCGCGCCCCACAAGTCGGCGCTCGTCTTCGGCTTCCTCGGCTCGTATTTCTATGCCTTGCAGACCGCCTTCCGCAGCTATGTCTACCGGGACCTGCGGCCCAAGGCCTACAGCCACATCACGATTCGCATCGTCAGCACGATGGTGCTGACCTGGGTGCTGTCCCTGCTGGCCGGGTTGTCGCCCCGGGACGGCACGAGCCCCTCCTGGCTGCTCATCCTCGCGTTCATGACGGGCATCGTTCCCGAGACCACCCTGGTCCTCCTCCGGGAGGCCTGGCGCGACTCGGCCCCCGGACGCAAGTGGAGGAAGATACGGGTGGGGCCTTCTCCCGTGGATGAGCATGAGCCGCTCACGAACCTGGATGGCATCGACCTCTATGACCGCTCCCGGCTGCTCGACGAGGGGGTGACGAATGTCCAGAGCCTGGCCCACCATGATGTGGTCGAGCTGATGCTGCTCACCCGCATCCCGGTGGCCCGGCTGTTGGATTGGGTGGACCAGGCCATCCTCCACCTGCGCACCCCCGAGGCAACCGGTGAGGCAAAGCGTACGGGAGACGCGGCCGGGGCTCACTCCCGGCTGCTCACGAGCCTGCGGGAGTACGGCATTCGCACGGCCACGGACCTGGAGAAGGCCTGCCAGTCCCAGGCGCAGCGCAAGCAGCTCGAGCGCCTCTTCCCTTCCGTGTCTTCCCAGGCCACCGAGGCGAAGGCGGGCGCGACGGAAAGCCGCCTTCCGACCATCCTGCGGTCGATCCGGGACGAGCACTGGATGCGCAATCTCCACTCCTGGCACCAGGAGCACCCCGTCGAGGAACTCGTCCTGCCCGGAGCGCACGCGCACCCGCCGCGCGCGCTGGGTGGCCCGTTCCGAGAGGAAAACCGCCCCAACCCGGAAGCGGCGGGCCTCCACTGAACCCGGCTTCTCCTCTCAGAAGCGCCCCGCCAGCCCGAGCACCGCGCCCTGGGAGGAGACGCTCAGCAGGGGTTGCAGACGCGCGGCCGTGGGCGGGGGAGGCGTGGACGCCGCCGGGGACAGCTCGTACGCCACGACACTGAAGACATAGGGCGTGAGCAGGAGGTGCCCATGGCCTCCCATCAGGCTTCCGCCGCCCCAGGCCCCCAGGGAGAAGCCGAGGCTGCTCCAGGCTCCCGTGCCTCCTCAACGGGAGGGCCCTACCGGCCCTTCTTGCGGCCGGGGCGCTCGGCCGCATCGGTGTTGAAGCCCGAGACGCGCATGCCGAGTGTCTGGGCCAGGAGCACGGCGGTCTCGACGGGGACGCGGGTGTCCTTGAGGCGGTTCCTCGCCGGGTCGAGGAAGGCGCCCACCGCGTTGGAGAAGTCCGTGCGGGTGAGGGTGCAGCCGCGGAAGTTGCTGCCGGTGAGGTCCGTGCCGCTGAAGTCCGCGTCCGTCAGGTCGAGGTCGAAGAAGTTCGCCTCCATGGCGGTGCAGCGCAGGAAGGGCGTCTTGCGCAGGCTCTGTCCGACGAACGAGGCGTAGCGCAGCACGCACCCGTCGAACGCCAGCTCCGGGTTGGGGGACACGCCCGTCCAGTCGACGCCCATCAGCTTCGAGCCCTCGAAGCGCACCTCGCGCAGCGCCGTCTGGTTCACCTGGATGCGCGTGAGGTCACACCCGTTGAAGACACACACCTCGAGCCTGGTGTTCTTCCAGCGGCTCTCCTGGAGCTGACAGCGCTCGAAGGTGCAGCGGTAGAACTCCTTCTGGCCGAGGTCGCGGCCCTGGAGGTCCAGGTCGCTGAACGTCTCGTTCTCGAAGGAGTCCTCCTTCAGGAGCCGCTGTGCATCCGCCGAGAGCGTGTCCGGGTCTGAAGACATGGCCCGGCGGCATAGCAGAGGAACGAGCTTTTCCAATCCCCGGATCTGGACTCGCGCGTCGAGTCCGCGAAGAGTGCTGGCGTGTTTTCCGACCCGGGGGAGCCCGCAATGCTGCGTCCGCTGTCCGATGACCTCTTCGTGATGGATGTCCCCTTCCGCATGGGGGGAATGGAGCTGGGCGGGCGGATGACGGTGATGCGCCTGCCGGACGGCGGGCTGTGGCTGCACTCGCCCGTGAAGCTGGACGCGGCCGTGCGGAGCGCCGTGGACGCACTGGGGCCGGTGCGCTTCCTGGTGGCGCCCAATGTGATGCACCACGTGTTCCTCGGGGACTGGGCCGCCGCGTACCCCTCGGCGAAGGTGCTCGCGCCCGCGGGGCTGCGCCAGAAGCGCAAGGACCTGCGCATCGACGTGGAACTGTCGGACGTGATGGACGTGGGCCAGTCCCCGGACATCGAGCTGCTCCTCGCGCATGGCATCCCCAAGCTCGAGGAGTTCGTCTTCCTGCACCGGCCCAGCCGCACGCTGCTGCTCACCGACCTGGCCTTCAACATCCACGACTCGTCCTCGTGGCTGACGCGCACGTACCTCAAGCTGTGCAAGGCATACGGGCGGCTGGCGCCCACCTGGCTGCTCAAGTCCATGGTGAAGGACAAGGCCGCGCTGCGCTCCTGGCGCGACCGCGTCCTCACGTGGGACTTCGACCGGGTGGTGCCGTGCCACGGACAGGTGCTCGAGAGCGGAGGCCGCGACGCGATGCGCGAGGCCTTCGCGTGGCTCTAGGCTCCGCCCGCCCGGCTGCTCTCCTGCCTGACTCGGGAGGCGTGAGAAGACGGGGAAACTGATTGCTGCGATGATCGGCCCCCCACATGAGAATCGACCGACTCCTCGCCGGCCTTTTCCTCGCGCTCCCCATCGCGTGCGCTTCCTCCACCTCCTCCGTTCGGAGTGAGCCCGCTCCCGTGACGCTCTCGGCCCCCGGGGCCCTGGCGCTTCCCGCGGCGGCGCGCACCCCCTCCGAGGGCGACCTGCGCGTGATGACCTTCAACATCCAGTCCGGCCGCCAGGGCCTGGACAAGGTGGCCGGGCTCATCCGCTCGGCCGCGCCCGACATCGTGGCCCTCCAGGAAGTGGACGTGCACACGCGGCGCGCGGGCGGCGTGGACCAGTCCGCCGAGCTGTCGCAGCGCACGGGGCTGCCCTACTACGCGCACTTCCGCACCACCTCCCTGTATGGCGGGGACTACGGCGTGGCCATCCTCTCGCGCTTCCCGCTGGAGTCCGTGGAGCAGCAGCCGCTGCCCGTGGAGCCCGGCGCCGAGCCGCGCACCGTGGCGCGCATCCTCATGCACATGCACGGGCAGGAGGTGAGCGTCTACGTCACGCACCTCACCCGGCGCCCCTTCAACGGGGACGTCCGCGTGCGCCAGAGCGCCGCCATCATGAAGTGGATGGACGCGGACCCGCGGCCCAAGCTGCTGATGGGCGACATGAACGACACGCCCGACTCGGGCTCCGTGCGCCTCTTCAAGCGCGAGCTGCTGGACGTGTTCGCCCTGCGCGGACAGGGCGCCGCGGACACCTATCCGCTGCCCGTCATCCCCAACGTGCGCATCGACTACGTGCTGGCGAATGACCGCTTCATGCCCCGCGGCAGCCAGGTGCTGCGCGTGAAGGCGTCCGACCACTACCCCGTGGTGGCCGACCTCACCCTGCTCGAGCCCGTGAAGCCGCCCTCCGCCGAGATGGTGCAAGCCTCGCCGGGCGGCGCCACCACCGCCGGCAGCAAGTAGTCCGGAGGGGGCTGGCTCACCCGGGCCGGCTCACTCGAGCTGCAGTCCGCAGTCGCCGCACGCGCCCGCGACCAGGGGCGCGGCCGTGCCGCACGCGGGGCAGGGCGGCTCACCGTCCTCCGGTACCAGCTGGGGGGCGTGGCCCTCGGGGAGCAAGCCCTCGCGCTGGAGGGTGTCCAGCCAGCGCCGCTGGAGCAGGCCCGCGACGCGGGGAGCGTCCTCGGGCCGCACGAGCACCTGGAACTTCGGAGAGCAGTTGGGCTTGGCGCAGGCCTCGCGGTGGACGAGCGCGGGCACGCCCTCGGCGAGGCACGCCTCCACGAGCCGCCGGGCGTCCGGGAGCTGCATCTCCACGCACGGCACCACTTCCGCGTCCGTCAGTGCCTTCTCTGCTTCGTGAGGAGTCATGGGAGGAGCCATGGGCCGCAGTGAAGCGCAGCCCCGCGCCCGCGTCCATGGCCTCCGGGGTCTCCCGTCCGGCCGCAGGGGAGGGGAGCCGCCGGGGCCCGTCTACCCGCCCGGCTCCGGCTTCGGCGTGGCCGAGGCGATGAGCTTCTCCAGGATGCGGAAGAGCGCCCGCCGGTCGGTGGCGTCCAGGTGCTCCAGCATCCGCTCCATGTCCTGGAGGACGGTCTTGTCCAGCTTGCGGTGGAGCCGGGCGCCCGAGGCCGTCAGCCGGCAGCGGATGACGCGGCGATCCTCCGGGCTGCGCTCGCGCTGCACGTGGCCCTCGCGCTCGAGCCGGTCCACCACGCCGGTGACCGTCTTCTCGGTGATGCCCAGCCGCCGGGCCAGCTCGCCCATGGTGAGCGTCCCGTCCCGTCCCAACCACAGCAGCGCGTGGATTTGAGGGGCGGTGAGGTCCATGTTCTCGCAGCGGCGGGCGAGCGGATCCCTGAGCGAGTGCAGCCGGCCCAAGGCGAACAGGAGCCGCTGGAACCGGTCGACATCACCGGCTGAATCTTCCGCCGTGGAGACATTCCGTGACACGGAGCTTCCTTGTCCCGGCCCGGGTCGCCCGCTGATGCACCCGCCCCGATACGGCCAAATGTGGGCTCCTCGCGGCCGGATGGAAAGCCACCCGGGAGCGTCAAGGGAGCCATGGCCGAGGACGGACCGCCGGGGAGCGAGCATGCATCCGTGGCCCCGGGTACGACGTGAAACGTTCTCCTCTCGGGCCGGTCGCTCGGGGTCCGGCTCCCCCTGTCACGGAGGAGGAGGGCCGGACAGTTGGCGTCTCCAGGAGGCGTGCCGAAGTTAGGCCCACACACGGACCGACGCGATTCACGCGGGACCTACGGGAGAGATCATGGACGCCATCGAACTGTTGACGCAGCAGCACCGCGAGGTCGACGAGCTGTTCGAGAAGTTCGAGAAGCTGGGCGAGGGCAGCACCGAGAAGATGATGGACCTGTTCGCGCGCATCGCGGACAACCTCGCGGCGCACGCCACCATCGAGGAGAAGATCTTCTATCCCAGCGTCTATGTCGGCCCCACGGCGGACAAGCTCCAGGAGGCCGTGGAGGAGCACCTGTCGGTGAAGCGCGTCATCGCCGACCTGCTCGATCTGGAGCCCTCGGACGTGCAGTTCAAGGCGAAGATGAAGGTGCTCCAGGAGCTCGTCGAGCACCACGTCGAGGAGGAGGAGAAGGACCTCTTCAAGAGCGTGAAGAAGCTGATGACGAAGGACGAGCTGGCCCTCATGGGCGAGCAGCTGGAGGTGATGTTCTCCGAGCTCATCCAGACCGAGCCGCGCATGCAGGTGCCGCGCGAGACGGACGAGGCCGCGCCGCTGGCGTGAGCCCGGGGGCCGTGTCTTCACTCCGGGGTGCGCTCGCGTAGAGTGCGCCCCGGAGGACGTCATGGCCCGTGGCAGCACCCCCACTCCCGCACTCTCCGTCTCTCTCGAGCGCGCTCGCGCGCACTGGCATTTCAAGCAGGGGCTCGCCGAGCCGCTGAAGGGGAGTGTCGAGGAGGTGGTGGCCGCCACCGGCTGGCCGCGCACGCTCGGGGGCGTGGACGTGTACCTGGCGGTGCGCGCCCGCGTGCCCGGGTTGAAGCGCCAGCAGCTGGACGAGGCGGTGGAGCAGTCCCGGCTACAGGTGGTCCCCGCCGTGCGCGGCTGCATCTACCTCGTGCCGCGCCCGGAAGTGCCGCTGGTGATGCGCATCGCCGAGGAGCAGTACCGCAAGCGCGCCGACCGCGAGCACGAGAAGGCGGGCATCGCCCCCCATGAGCTCGCCGATGTGGGCGAGGCCGTGCTGAAGGCCCTGCGCAAGGGGCCCCTCTCCACGGACGCGCTGCGCAAGGCGCTCCCTGAGGGCACCGTGCGCAGCCTGGGCGAGAAGGGCAAGAAGCTGGGGCTCTCCTCGACGCTGCCTCCGGCCGTGCGCCACCTCGAGTTCGAGGGCAAGCTGGAGCGCACGCTGGAGGGCGGGCGGCTGGACACCGAGCGCTACCTCTGGCGGCTCCCGGCGAAGAATCCCCTCACCGGGGCGAAGGTGCCCGCCGGGTCCGGAGAGCGGTACGCACGCATCGCCGCCATCTTCTTCCGGCAGGCCGGGCCCTGCACCGTGGACGACTTCGCCTCCTGGGCGGGGCTCTCCCAGCGCGACGCGCGCGCGGCCATGCAGCAGTTGCCGCTCGTGCCCGTGGCCGTGGAGGGCTTCTCCGGCGAGGCCTGGGTGCTGGAGGAGGAGCTCGCCACGCTGCGCGCGAAGGCGCCCGCCACCGACTCGGTTTCGCTGCTCACGTTCGAGGACGGCTACCTCGCCTTCCACGGTGGCACCGCGCTCTTCACCGACCCGAAGCACCACGCGCTGGAAGTCCCCGTGTGGGGTATGAGCAAGGGGGGCACGCTCGGCGACTCGCGCTACATGTTCATGCGCTCGGTGTTCGACGGGGACAGGCTGGTGGGCTTCTGGGAGTACGACATCGACGCGGGTGCCGGGGTGTTCGGCACCTTCGACACGCTGGCCCCCAAGCGCCGCAAGGCCCTCGAGGCGCGCGTCGCGGACGTGGCCGCCTTCCTGCGCGACGACGTGGGCCATGCGCGCAGCTTCAACCTCGATACCGATGGCTTCGTCCGGGAGCGCGCGGCCTTCGTCAAGGCGATGTGAACCAGCGCTGGTCCACGGTGGCGAAGCCCATGCACAGCTCGCCCGCCAGCCGCGGCCGCACCACCTTCTCCGGGCGGCGCAGGTAGTCGTTGAGCACCCGGCCCTGGGCGTCCCGGCGGACGCCCGGCTGGCCCAGGTTGAGCTTCGAGCGCTTCACGCCTCCGCCCGAGCGGTGCACGAACGTCACCGTGCCGTCCTCCGCCACGCGCTCCACCACGCCAATGTGCGTGAGCCCGTCGTTGCGCCGCCCGTCGCGGTTGCGGTCATACGTGTCGCGGAAGAAGACGAGGTCTCCCGGGCGCGGCGTCTCGTGCAGCGCGCCCAGCGCCTGGGCCTTGCGGTAGATGGCGGCGACTCCGCCCTCGCCCGGCTGGGTGCGCTCGGGCATGAGGCTCAGGCCGCGCTTGCGGTAGGCGAGGTTGGCCAGTCCGGAGCAGTCGTCATTCACCGAGCGGCTCACCCGCGACAGCGAGGGGAGTCCCACCCAGAGCGAGGCGCGGACCACGGCGCGGCGCGCGAGCGGACCGGAGGCGAGCTGGATGCTCGGGCTCGAGGTGTCGCCGGGCGTGGCCCGGGCCTCGGAGCCCGGGAGAAGCACGCCCAGCAAGGCACACAGCAGGAAGGCACGATGCATGCCGGGTTCCCCTGAGCAACCGCCGTGCCCCGGGCATTTTCCGGCTGTCCCGTCCACTCGCCAACGCGGGCACTGTCCTTGACTGTCCCGCGCTGGGAAGGACTCTGCCCAACCTGTGCGCGAGGGGACGTGCACTGATGCCGCGCCGGGGCCATCGAGGGCCTTCCGCGGGCTGTGCACCAGCCGACACGTGATTTCTCCGCATCCCGGAGGGGTGACCCGGGTTGTCAGCCAGCCAGCACGCCGGTACGGTGGAGTGAAACGGAGGCGTTCAGTCTTTCCTCCCGTGGTCGCACGCTCGTGGGAGGGTGATTAACCGTCCCCTCCCACCCCTACAGGAACGGCGTCGATGAGCACCACTCCCGGTCAGGATTCCTTCCCCGTCATCCGCGCGGTGGAGCGGCTGTTGCCTTCCCACTACGCGCCCCAGGAGCAGATCATCGGTGCCCTGAGGGAGCTGTGGGCCACGCGCCACTACAACCTCGAGCGATTGGAGGAACTGCACCGCTCGGTGAAGGTGGACGGGCGCTTCCTCGCGCTGCCCATCGGCCGGTACCCCGGGCTCGCCACGTTCCAGCAGCGCAACGATGCGTGGATTGAAGTCGCGATGGAGCTGGGCGAGCAGGTGGTGGGCAAGGCGCTGGAGCGCGCGGGGCTCACCCCGAGGGACGTGGACCATGTCTTCTTCACCACGGTGACGGGCATCGCCACGCCGAGCATCGACGCGCGGTTGATGAACCGGCTGCGCATGCGCGCGGACATGAAGCGCACGCCCATGTTCGGGCTGGGGTGCGTGGCGGGCGCGGCGGGCACGGCGCGGGCCTCGGACTACCTCCGGGCGTGGAAGGGGCACACGGCGCTGCTGCTCTCCGTGGAGTTGTGCTCGCTGACGTTGCAGCGCGAGGACCTGTCCATTCCCAACATCATCGCCTCGGGGCTGTTCGGGGACGGCGCGGCGTGCGTGGTGCTGCAGGGCTCGGAGAAGGCGGGCCCGGCGTCCGGCCCTCGCGTGGTGGCCACGCGCTCGGTGATGTACCCGGACACCGAGCGCATCATGGGCTGGGACGTGGTGGACACGGGCTTCAAGGTGGTGCTGAGCGCGAAGGTGCCGCAGCTGGTGCGCGAGTTCATCCGCCGGGACGTGGACGGCTTCCTCGGCGAGCACGGGCTGACGCGCAAGGACGTGAAGCACTGGGTGGCGCACACCGGAGGGCCCAAGGTGCTGCAGGCCTTCGAGGAGTCACTGGAGCTGGCGCCGGACGCGCTGGAGCGCTCGTGGGCGTCGCTGCGCGAGGTGGGCAACCTGTCCTCGGCCTCGGTGCTCTTCGTGCTGGGGGACATGCTCGAGTCCGGCCAGGCGAAGCCGGGTGACTGGGGTGTGATGATGGCCATGGGACCGGGCTTCTGCGGCGAGCTGGTGCTGCTGCGATGGTGAGCTCTCCACACGCGTACCTGGGGCTGCTGGGGCTGCTCGCCGTCGAGCGGTGGGTGGAGCTCGTCCTCTCCAAACGCAACGCGGCGCGGGCCTTCGCGCGCGGCGGGGTGGAGACGGGGCAGGCGCACTACCGCGTCATGGTTGTCTTTCATTCGCTCTTCCTCGTGGCGTGCGCGGTGGAGGCGTGTGGGCTGGAGCGGCCCTTCCCGGGGGCGCCCGGGTACGCCGCGCTGGGCGTGGCGGTGGGGGCGCAGGCGCTGCGCTACTGGGCCATCGCCTCGCTGGGCGAGCGGTGGAACACGCGCATCATCGTGGTGCCGGGCCTCGCGCCGGTGACGCGCGGGCCGTACCGCTTCCTGCGCCACCCCAACTACGTGGCGGTGGTGCTGGAGCTGGCCGCGGTGCCGCTCGTGCACGGCGCGTGGGTGACGGCGCTCGTCTTCTCCCTGGGCAACGCCCTGCTGCTGCGGGTGCGCATCCGCGCCGAGGAGGAGGCCCTGGGCGCGCTGTACGCCGAGACCTTCGCCGAAAGGCCCCGCTTCATTCCGGAGGTACCCCGTGGGTGAGAACGAGCACGCCATCCTCTCCGAAATCCGCCGCATCCTCTCGCAGGAATTGGACTGGAGGGAGCCGGTGGAGCCCTCGCAGCACCTGACGAGGGACTTGCAGCTCGACAGCCTGGGGCTGACGGTGCTGGCGGTGGAGCTGGAGAACCACTTCCGCATCCGCCTGTCCATGGAGGACTCGGTGGGGGTGAGCACCGTGGGCGACCTGGTGCGCCTGGTGGCCTCGCGGGCCTTCCAGGAGCCGTCCGCGGTGTCGTGCGCGGGAGGCGTGCCATGAAGGGGCCGGCGCTGCCCCCGTTGAAGCACGCCACGGTGAACGAGTGCCTCGCGGCCGCGGCGCGCACGGAGCACGGGCTCGTCTTCGTGGACGCGGCCGAGCGCGAGACGCGGCTGTCCTGGGCGCAGGTGTACGGGCGTGCCCGCCGCACGGCCGCGGGACTGCAACGGCTGGGCGTGGCTCCCGGCGAGCGCGTGGCGGTGCTGCTGCCCACCTCACCGGGCTTCATGGAGGCCTTCTTCGGCGCGCTGCTGGCGGGCGCGGTGCCGGTGCCCCTCTACCCTCCGGTGCGGCTGGGGCGGTTGGACGAGTACCACCGCTCCACCGCGCGCATGCTGGAGGTGTCGGGCGCGGTGGTGGTGCTGACGGACGCGAAGGTGCGGCTGCTGCTGGGCGAGTCCGTCGCGGCGGCGCGTCCGAGGCTCGGCTGTCACACGGTGGAGGAGGTGTCGAGCGCGGAGGGCGACGTGGCCCTGTCCGTGCGGCCCGAGTCGCTCGCGCTCATCCAGTTCTCCTCGGGCTCGACGGTGGACCCGAAGCCGGTGGCGCTGCGGCATGGCCACTTGTTGGCGCAGCTCGCGGCGCTGGAGGCGGAGCTGCCGCTGGTGCCGGGCCAGCCGCCCGTGGGCGTGTCCTGGCTGCCGCTGTACCACGACATGGGCCTCATCGGCTGTCTGCTGTCGGCGGCGTACTACCCGGGCAACATGGTGCTGATTCCTCCCGAGGTGTTCCTCGCGCGCCCGGCGCTGTGGTTGCGTGCGTTGTCGCGGCACCGGGGCTTCGTCTCGCCCGCGCCCAACTTCGCCTATGGCCTGTGCCTCAAGCGGGTGAAGGACGCGGAGCTGGAGGGCGTGGACCTCTCCAGCTGGAGGCACGCGCTCAACGGCGCCGAGCCGGTGTCGCTGGAGACGCTGCGCCGCTTCACCGAGCGCTTCGCGCGCTGGGGTTTCCAGGCGGGAGCGCTGCGGCCGGTGTACGGGCTGAGCGAGGCCTCGCTGGCCGTCACCTTCCCTCCGGCGGGCCGGGGGCCGCGCGGGCTGGGCGTGGACGCGCGGGTGCTGGCTGCGGAGCGGCGCGTGGTGGAGGGCTCGCGCGAGGTGGTGTCCGTGGGGCGTCCGCTGCCGGGCTTCGAGGTGCAGGTGCGCGACGAGCTGGGCCACGAGGTGCCGGAGGGCCGGGTGGGGCGGGTGTTCGCGCGAGGGCCCTCGGTGATGGAGGGGTACTTCGGCCACGCGGAGGCGACGGCGCGCGCGCTGGACGCCGAGGGCTGGCTGGACACGGGAGACCTGGGCTTCGAGCGGGACGGCGAGCTGTACCTCACGGGCCGGGCGAAGGACGTGGTCATCATCCGTGGCGCCAACCACGCGCCCCAGGAGTTCGAGGAGTGCCTGGAGGGAGTGGAGGGCCTGCGCACGGGCTGTGCGGTGGCGCTGGGCTTCACGCCGGAGGGAGAGCAGGACGAGGCGTTGCTCCTCCTCGCCGAGCTCGCGCCGGGCGCGCGGGAGGAGGGCCTGGAGGAGCGGGTGCGCGAGGCGGTGGTGGCGGGCACGGGCGTGCGGCCGCACACGGTGCGGGTGCTGGAGCCCGGGACGCTGCCGCGCACCTCGAGTGGGAAGCTGCGCCGGGCCGAGTCGTTGCGGCGCTACCTCGCGGGCGAGCTGACGGCGCCGAAGAAGGTGGGGACGGTGGGGCTGGTGGTGGAGATGGCGAAGAGCGCGTGGGCCTTCACCCGGGCGGGACGCGAGGAGTGAGGGCCTGGGACGTCGCGGTGGTGGGCGGAGGGCCCGCGGGGCTGGCGGTGGCGCTCACCACGGCGAGGCGGGGGTTGAGCACGGTGGTGCTGGAGCGCGCGGCCGTGCCGCCGGACAAGGCGTGTGGTGAGGGATTGATGCCCTCGGGGGTGGCGGCGCTGGAGCGCTTCGGGGCGCTCGCGCTGTTGGAGCCGAGGGAGTGCGCGCGCTTCGTGGGCATCCGCTACGTGCAGGAGGACGGGAGCGGGGCGGAGGGCCTGTTGCCCGCGCCCGGTGGCCTGGGCGTGCGGCGGGTGGCGCTGGTGAAGGCCATGGCCGCGAGGGCGCGGATGCTCGGCGTGGAGCTGCGCGAGCAATGCGCGGTGCGGGGCCAGCGGCGCACCTCGGAGGGCTGGGAGGTGGAGACGGCGGCCGGGCCGTTGCGGGCGCGGATGCTGGTGGCGGCGGACGGTTTGGCCTCGCCGCTGCGGCGCGCCGAGGGTTTGGAGTTGGAGGCCACGGGGCCGAGGCGCTTCGGGTTGCGCCGGCACTTCCGGATGAAGCCGTGGGCGCCCTTCGTGGAGGTGCACCTGTCCGAGGGCGTGGAGGCCTACGTGACGCCGGCCGGGGACGAGCGGGTGGGGGTGGCCTTCCTGTGGACGGACGGATTGCCGGGACGCATCGGCTTCGACTCGCTGCTCGCGCGCTTCCCGGTGCTCGCCGGGCGCGTCGGGGGAGCGGAGCCGGACTCGAAGGCGCGGGGAGCGGGGCCGCTGGCGCGGGCGGCGCGGGCGCGGGTGGCGGACCGTTTCGCGCTGGTGGGAGACGCGGCGGGGTACGTGGACGCGGTGACGGGGGAGGGGCTGTCGCTGGCCTTCACGTGCGCGGAGGCGCTCGGGAACCTGTTGCCGGACGCGCTGGCGCAGGGCGCGACGCGCGAGTCGCTGCTGCCCTACGAGCGGGTCTTCCAGGGCGCGTTCCGCAAGTACGCCTGGCTGACGCGGAGCGTGTTGCTGATGGCGGGCACGCCGAGGGTGCGCCGCCCGCTGGTGCGCTGGCTGGGCACGCGGCCGCGCCTCTTCGAGTGGGTTCTCGCGCACGCCATCGTGTAGGGGCCCCCCGCCCCCGGCGTGTCAGTGCTGGACCGCGGCCGAGCCGGCCGGCTGAATCTCTTCCACCCGCTGCTTGAGCACCGGGTCATCCGCCACGGCGAGGCCCAGGGTGACGTAGGAGAGCTGGTGCGCGCGCCCGCCCTTGGGCGCCTTCACGTCCAGCTGCGTCTCGAGCTGCCGCATGCGGCCCTCCAGCTCGACGATGGTGCGGGTGAGCTCGGCGCGCGTCGCCTCGTCCTGGGTGCTGGCCATGCGCTCGTTGGCCTTGAGGAGGTTGTCCTCCACCAGGTGCAGCTGCTTGCGGGCCTCGGACCCCGAGCCCAGGTCCACCGAGGGCCCCGGTCCGTCCACGTTCAGCTCCAGCCGCGTCACCTGCTTGCCCAGCTCGCCCGCGGGGAAGACGGCGGTGTAGCCATTCACCGGCGAGCCCACGCCGATGCCCCGGGCGTCATGGGACTCCACCACGAAGTCCACGACGTCCTTGGCCTGGAGGGCCAGCTTCACCGCCTCCTGGTAGGGCACCGCCGCGAGCACCACCACCACATCCACCTTCTTGGACTGGCGCAGCTTGCGGGACTCGGCCAGGGCCACTTCAATCGGCGGGCGGCCCTTCAGCGTGGGCTCTCCGGCGGGCACGCCCTCGGGGGACACGCCCACCACGCCCACCTTCAGTCCGCCGGCCTCCACCACCAGGGAGGGCGCGAAGGGCGTCTTGCCGGCCTTGTCCACCAGGTTGGCGGACAGCAGCTTCATCTTCTTGCCCTTCCCCCCGGTGGCCTTCTGCAGCCAGGCGAGCCCCTGCGACAGATCCCTCTCGCCCACGGCCATGGCCACGGTGCCGTCGGCCTGCATCCGCTCGAGCACCAGCTCCGCGCGCTGTTTGATGACGGGCTCCTGGCCGGGCTTCGTCTCCTTGAAGAGCGCGTTGCCCGCGTCCATCAGCACCACGGGCAGGCCCCGGGCCTTCTCCGCCTCGATGGCTGTCTTCCTCCGGGCCAGTCCGCCCTGCGGCTCCGCCTTGCACCCACACGGGGCAATCTCTCCCCGGTTGTCTCCGGTGAAGAGCAGCACCACTCGCTTGGGCTCCGCTCGCGCCCCCAGGGGCAGGAGCAGCAGCACCGCCAGCACCATCAACGAGAATCGGGCCTTCACTTCGTCTCCTCGCACGCGCACGAGCCTCGCGGCTCTCGGGAACTCCCGGATGCTACGCCAGAGTCTCCCGCGCTCGGGCCCGACAGGCATTTGGTTTGAGGTGAAAGTAATTGGCGCGGGGAGTCAAGAAAAAGCGGTTTTAAAAAGAATAAGGGGATTGATCATTTTCTTGGAGCAATCTAAAAGTTGCACGTCCTTCAATTGAGACCCCTTCAATTGGGACCCAATCAGTTGGAACCCCTCAATTGGGTAAGGCGGAGACACACATGCGGATGCTCAAGACGGTGCTGGCTTTCGGTGCGATCGCTGCGATGACGGGCTGTGGCCCCGCGGACGAGATGGAGCAGGTGTCGGAGCAGCAGGTGACGGACATCCGCACCTGTGCCGGCGCGGACTTCACCGCCGAGCAGGTCGCGCAGATCGAGAACAACTTCGAGGTTCTCAAGGCCCAGCAGGCGATGCAGATGGGCGGCACGGTGCACCAGATGGCCGTGTCCATCCCGGTGTACGTCCACATCATCAAGAGCGCTACCGGCGCCGGTGGCGTGACCACCACGCAGATCAACAACCAGATCTCCGTGCTCAACGGCGCCTACGCGTCGGCCGGCTACAGCTTCTTCCTGGCGGGCACGGACACCACCAACAACGGCACCTGGTACACCTGCACCGGTGGCGCGTGTGAGTCGCAGATGAAGAGCGCGCTGCACAAGGGCACCGCGTCCTCGCTCAACCTCTACACCAACAACATGGGCCAGGGCCTGCTGGGCTGGGCGACCTTCCCCTGGAGCTACGCCAGCTCCCCGTCCCTGGACGGCGTGGTCATCCTCCAGAGCTCGCTGCCCGGCGGCACGGCCACCAACTACAACCTGGGCGACACGGCCACCCACGAGGTCGGTCACTGGATGGGCCTGTACCACACGTTCCAGGGCGGCTGCGTGAGCCCCGGTGACAGCGTGAGCGACACGCCGGACGAGTCCTCTCCCGCCTCCGGCTGCCCGACGGGCCGCAACACCTGCTCCACGGCCGGCAACGATCCCATCACCAACTTCATGGACTACTCCTACGACTCCTGCATGAACACGTTCTCGGCGGGCCAGAACAGCCGCATGACGAGCATGTGGAACTCGTACCGCGCGGGCAAGTAGTCGCCCCGGCCCGGACAACCCTGTCCCGGCACTGAGCAGCGGGTCTCCCACGCGAGTGGGGACCCGCTGTTTCTTTTTTGGGCTCGAGGGCCCCACGCGGCGAACGCCCCGGCGGAGCGCAATCCGTTTCACGCGAAACCATTGCCCTCCAAATGATTGAGCTGGCAATCATTGCGTCAGAAACAATCGCATCTCAAAAAGTTGCACGTGAAGCCTTTGCGCTTGAAACGAGTTGTCGCAGGGAGTCAAGGAAAAACGACAATCAGGGGATTGATCATTCTTTCGGACTAACTTAGAAGTCTTCGCGTCCCTCGGTTGAGAGTCTTTTCAACCGGGACCCAATCCCTCGACAGGAACGTGGAGACTCACATGCGCATGCTCAAGACGGTGCTGGCTTTCGGTGCGATCGCGGCGATGACGGGCTGTGGCCCTGCGGATGAGATGGAGCAGGTGTCGGAGCAGCAGGTGACGGACATCCGCACCTGTGCCGGCGCGGACTTCACGGCCGAGCAGGTCGCGCAGATCGAGAACAACTTCGAGGTTCTCAAGGCGCAGCAGGCGATGCAGATGGGCGGCACGGTGCACCAGATGGCCGTGTCCATCCCGGTGTACGTCCACATCATCAAGAGCGCCACCGGCGCCGGCGGCGTGACCACCACGCAGATCAACGACCAGATCACGGTCCTCAACAACGCCTACGCGTCGGCCGGCTACAGCTTCTTCCTGGCGGGCACGGACACCACCAACAACGGCACCTGGTACACCTGCACCGGCGGCGCGTGTGAGTCGGCGATGAAGAGCGCGCTGCACAAGGGCACCGCCAGCAGCCTCAACCTCTACAGCAACAACATGGGCCAGGGCCTGCTCGGCTGGGCGACCTTCCCCTGGAGCTACGCCAGCTCCCCGTCCCTGGACGGCGTGGTCATCCTCCAGAGCTCGTTCCCCGGCGGCACGGCCACCAACTACAACCTGGGCGACACGGCCACCCACGAGGTCGGTCACTGGATGGGCCTGTACCACACGTTCCAGGGCGGCTGCGTGAGCCCCGGTGACAGCGTGAGCGACACGCCGGACGAGGCCTCCTCGGCCGCCGGCTGCCCCTCCGGCCGCGACACCTGCTCCACGGCCGGCGCGGACCCCATCACCAACTTCATGGACTACACCTACGACTCCTGCATGAACACGTTCTCGGCCGGCCAGCGCAGCCGCATGACGAGCATGTGGAACTCGTACCGCCTGGGCAAGTAATCCCCGGCTCGAGACACTTCCCGTCTCGGACATGAGCAGCGGGTCTCCACGAGCGTGGGGGCCCGCTGTTTCTTTTTGGCGGGCCTTCCGGGAGGGCGCGGCGCTCGTCTCTCGCGGCTTCTCCCGCCCACCCTCCGCCGGAGCCCTCCACGGGTGTCCTCCGCCGGAGCCCTCCACCGGGCCGCTCGAGGGGACGCCGCGCCGGGCTCCTCCCGCGTCGGCCGGCCCGCGAAAAGCAAGACGCCGGAGCGCTCGAGGCACTCCGGCGTCGGGGACTTCAAGACGTCAGGACTTCGCGGCGGACATCAGATGCCGCGGTACTGGGCGGTCAGCTGGTCCATGCGCTCGGCCTGGCCGGCGGAGAACGTGGTCATGCAGCTGTCGTCGGTGTAGTCCATGAAGTTGGTGATGGGATCCAGAGCGCCACCGGCGCAGGTGTCGCGGCCGGAGGGGCAGCCGAAGGCGGAGGAGGCCTCGGCCGCGGTGTCGGCCACGTAGTCACCCGAGCCGGTGCAGCCGCCCTGGAAGGTGTGGTAGGCGCCGAACCAGTGGCCGGCCTCGTGGGTGAGGGTGTCGCCCTCGTTGTACGGAGCCGCCGAGCCGCCGGGCAGCGAGCTGTAGAGGATGACCACGCCGTCCAGGCTCGGCTGCTTCGCGTAGCTGGAGGGGAAGGTCGCCCAGCCCAGCAGGCCCTGGCCCATGTTGTTGGAGTAGACGTTGAGGTCGCCCGCGCCGCCCTTGCGCAGCGCGCCCTTCATCTTCTTCTCGCAGGCGCCGCCGGAGCAGGTGTACCACTGGGAGTTGGTGGTGCGGTCCGTGCCCACCAGGGTGAAGGTGAACGGCGTGTTCTTGTACGCGGCGTTCAGCACGGAAATCTGGCTGGCGATCTGCGAGTCCGAGACGTTGCCCTGGGCCGCGCTGGTGCCGTTGTTGATGACGTGCCAGTAGACCTTCACGTTCACCGAGCCCGCGGCGCGCGTCTGCGCGGACACGTGGCCGGCGAGCACCTGCTCCACCTGGGCCTTCTCCTCGGCGGACAGCTCCACGGTGGCGCAGCCGCCCTGGACGATCTGCTGCGTGGGCTGCTGCTCCCCGGCCGGCTGCTGCTCCGAGCTGCTGCAACCCGTCACCGCCATCACCGCGCCGAGCACCACCGCGAACTTCCCAGCCTTGAAGGACATCTTCACTCCCGGAATAAGTTGGAGCTCCTTATAACTCCATCATAAGTTCCAGACAAGGCGCCCCTGCCTTCTCTAATTTTGCCTAATTCCAAGAAAACGCGGGGAGAGGGGTGAATCGGCGGGCGGACAGGGGGGCGCCAAAAGCAAGACGCCGGAGCGCTTGGGGCGCTCCGGCGTCAGGGACTTCAAGACGTCAGGACTTCGCGGTGTGAATCAGATCCCGCGGTACTGGGCGGTGAGCGCGTCCATGCGGGCGGCCTGGCCGGCCGAGAACGTGGTCATGCAGGAGTCGTCGACGTAGTCCATGAAGTTGGTGATGGGGTCCAGGCCGGCGGTGGAGCAGGTGTCGCGGCCGGTCGGGCAGCCGAAGGCGGAGGAGGCCTCGAACGGCGTGTCATCCACGGAGTCGCCAGGGGCCGTGCAGCCGCCCTGGAAGGTGTGGTAGGCGCCGAACCAGTGGCCGGCCTCGTGGGTGAGGGTGTCGCCCTCGTTGTACGGAGCCGCGGAGCCGCCGGGCACGGAGGAGTAGAGGATGACCACGCCGTCATCCTTGGGGTTGGAGGCGTAGCTGGAGGGGAAGGTCGCCCAGCCCAGCAGGCCGCGGCCCATGTTGTTGGAGTAGACGTTGAGGTCACCCGCACCGCCCTTGCGCAGCGTCGCCTTCATCTTCGTCTGGGCGTTGCCGGTGTCGGTCGCGGTGTACCAGGTGGAGTTGGTGGTGCGGTCCACGCCCGCCAGGGTGAACCGGAACGGCGTGTTCGCGTACGCGGCGTTCAGCACGGAAATCTGGGCGTCGATCTGCGACTGGGGGATGTCACCGTTGGCGATGCCGGTGCCGTTGTTGATGACGTGCCAGTAGACGTTGACGTTCACCGAGCCGTTGGCGCGCGTCTGCGCGGAAACGCGGCCGGCGATGGCCTGCTCCACCCGGGCCTGCTCCGTGGCCGAGAGGTCCGCCGTGGCGCAACCGCCCTGGACGGCCTGCTGCGTCGGCTGCTCCTCGGCCGGCTTCTGCTCCGAGCTGCTGCAACCCGTGACCGCCATGACCGCGCCGAGAACCACTGCGAACTTTCCAGCCTTGAAGGACATTTCCAACTCCTCGGGAAAAGAGTGAAAAGACTTGTATCTCAAGAATTTGAGCCGAGCAAGGGGGCTAGCGACTTTCCTGGAAAATTCTATCTGCACGGATGTGTGGAAGTATCCGTGAGGTAGTCAAAGCACGTAAAAAAGGGGAACCCTGACACACGGGGTGTGTCCGGGCTCCCCTGGGAGTGCGGGAGGAGGAGGCGCGGGGCCGTCAGTGGACGATGGCCTGCCGGGCCGGAGGGGCCACCAGCAGCGAGAGGTTCTCGAAGGCCTCGATGTTCTGGCGGATGTAGGCGCGCTTGATTTTGCCGCTGGTCGTCTTGGGCACCGTGTGGGGGGCCACGGGGATGACGCGGTTGGGGCGCACGCCGGAGCCCTGGTAGACCATCTCCTCCACGTGCTTGCACAGCTGGCGCAGCACGTCGGGCTTCGTCTCGGCCGTCTCGCAGACGAGGACGATGTCCTCGGTGCCCGTCTGCTGGTTGTTCACGCCCACCGCGGCCACGCACCCGGCGCGCACCCCGGTGACCTGGGCGGCGGCGTTCTCCATGGTGTAGGGGTGGTGGTTCTCGCCGGCCTTGATGATGAGATCCTTGCTGCGCCCGCAGATGAAGAGCTCGCCCTCGGCCAGGTAGCCCAGGTCCCCGGTGTACAGCCAGCCCTCGCGCAGCACGCTGCCGGTGGCCTCCGGGTTCTTGTAGTAGCCGCCGAAGAGCGAGGTGCCGCGCAGGAGGATTTCCCCTTCGTGGCGCTCGCCCACCTCGCGGCCCTCCTCGTCGACGATGCGGATGTCGATGCCGCGCAGCACCCGGCCCACGCCGAGCACGGTGAGGGCATCCGGGCCGCCCTCGGTGAGCGGAACGGCCCGCCGCTTCGAGGACAGCGCCGAGCGGGAGACCGTCTCCACGCGCAGGGGCAGGGCGGCATCGCGGATGGACACGCCCACCACCATCTCCGCCATGCCGTAGGAGGGCCGCCAGGCGTCCTGCTCGAAGCCGTAGGGGCGGAAGCGCTCGGTGAAGTGGCTCACGGTGTCGGCGTGGATGAACTCGGCGGCGTTGTAGGCCCGCTTCCACGCGCTCAGGTCCAGGCCCTCCACCTCGGCGTCCTTTATCCGCTTGACGCACAGCTGGTAGGCGAAGTTGGGGGCGAAGGACGAGGTGGCGCGGAAGTACTGCAGCGCCCACAGCCAGCGCGCCGGCTTGAGCAGGAAGCCGAAGGGGGGCAGCAGCGCCGTGGGAATCCCGTGGACGAAGGAGGCCAGGGTGGAGGCCACCAGCCCCATGTCGTGGAAGAGCGGCAGCCAGCACACCATCAGGTCATCCGAGTCCCAATGGCTGATTTCGCCCATGGCGGCGCAGTTGGCCAACAGCGCGCGGTGGGAGATTTGAACGCCCTTGGGCGCGTCCGTGGTGCCGGAGGTGAACTGGATGAAGGCCACGTCGTCCGCGCCCGTGGTGGGGGGCTCGAAGGCGGGGGCCTCGCCCACCAGCTCCTTCACCGTGGCCACGAAGGGGAGCGGTGCGCCCGGCTCGGGCTCGTAGCCCTGGAGGGCCTCGTGCGCCAGGTCCGCGAAGTCCGGGTCGATGAGCATGGCCCGGGCGCCCAGCAGCCGCAGCTTCACCTTCAGACGCTCGCCCCAGGAGCTCACCGACACCTTCGAGGAGGGCAGCTCGATGAGGCAGGGGATGGCGCCCACCAGGCCGCAGGCGAAGAAGCTCTCGAGGAACTCGGGGCTGGTGTCGAAGGAGATCACCACCCGGTCGCCCTGGCGCACGCCGCGCGCGTGCAGGTTGGCGCCGATGCGCAGGGCGTTGTGGTGCAGGTCTCCCGCGGTGAGGACGCTGAGCGTGTCCTCCAGGCTCGCGAAGTAGAAGAGCGGCTGCGAGGGACGCGTGCGGGCCCAGTGGGCCACGGCCTCGGCGAGCGTGTGCACCGGCGCCACGTGGGCGCGGGTGGGAGCCCGCTGGGGAATCTCACGGCTGGGGTGGCGCCCCACGCGCGGGCCCAGTTGAACGGGCCCCGTCTGGCGCCGCAGCGCTTCCTGGCTCATGTGTCTGTCCTCGGAATCGTCCTCGGGGGGAGGACGCGCTCAGAAACGGACCAGCATGGACTCGACGGTGAGGCCGGGGCCGAAGCCCATCATCACGCCGTACTCGCCGCGCTGGGGCTTGTCCGTCTTCATCGCCTCTTCCAGCACCAGCAGGGCGGTGACGCAGCCGCAGTTGCCGTACTCGCCGAGCACGTGCCAGCTGGCGCGCATGGCCGACTTGTCCAGCTTGAGCTGCCGGGCGATGGCCTCGAGAATCTTCGGTCCGCCCGGGTGGATGAGCCAGTGCTTGATGTCGCCCTTGCCCAGCTTCTCCGGCCCCAGCAGCCGCTCGAGGATGGTGTCGATGTGCTCGGCGAGCACGAAGGGCACATAGGGCGACAGGGTCATCTTGAACCCGTCGTTCATCATGTGCCAGCCCATCAGCTCGTGCGTCTCGTAGAGCTGCTCGGTGTGGGAGCGGATGAACTGCACGCCCTCGCCGTCCGGCGCGGTGCCCAGCACCAGCGAGCACGTGGCGTCGCCGAACAGGCCCATGATGACGGCCTGCTCGGGGTCCGGATCGCTTCGCCACTGCAGCGAGCTGTACTCGGAGGCGTTGGCGATGACGTACTCGTCCGGGCGCGCGGCGAGGCTGTCCATGGCCACCCGCAATGTCGGAAAGGCCGCGAAGCAGCCCATGTGGCCCACGAAGGTGCGGCGGATGCTGGAGCGCAGCCCGAGCTTCTTGGCGATGAAGAGATCCAACCCCGGGCCCGAGTAGCCCGAGTTGGTCGTCATGGTGAAGGCGCCCACGCGCGAGCGGTCCAGGCCCTCCAGGGCCTTCTCCACCGACTGGCCCGTCACCTCCAAGCCCACGCGCTCGTAGACGCGCACGCGCTCTCCCAGGCCGCGGTTGCCCTCGCGCAGCTCCACGCGTGGATCCCACGCGAAGTGCCGGCGGCGCACGCCCGTGTTCTTGATGATGCGCTCGGCGTTGGGGATGTCCTTGTACCAGTGCTTCAGCAGCCCCTCGAAGATCTCCTCCTGGGAGAGCGAGAGAGGGGGTGTGGCCGACGCGATGGACAGCAGGGTGGGGCGGCGCGCGGGGGCGGCCTGCGACGTCATGCAACCTCCACGTCGAGCTGGCGCTCGGCGTTGGAGGAGTGGGCGGGGGCCTCGTCGGTGTTGGCGGCCGTCAGCTGCGACAGGCGCTCGTCGATGAAGTCCACCAGGCTGCCCACCGTGTCGTGCCCACGGCGCGAGGCCTTGATGTACCAGGGGGTGAACTCGATGTCCGCCACTTCGTCCTTGAGCCGGGAGATCATCGACTCGAGATGGAAGGAATCCATGCCGAGATCATACGTCATCGAGGCGAACTCGCTCACGTCGTCCGGATACAGGCCATTGTTGGTGGCCAGGATGATGTTGCGGACGTGGTCGAGAATCTCTTGCCGGTGCATACGGACCTCCCGCCTCGGGCGAGTCAACTTTCGTGGGCCCCCCTTCAACGTGGATAGAATATTACAGCCAGGAGACACGAATGGTCAACCTGGATTTATTGAATAAGACCACAGTGTAGGATAATGGGAGATAGCAGCTTGCTTGGACCAACCGGAGGGGGTGTCCGGCGGGGCCGAGAATCATCCTGGGCACGATGGAGGCGGACGGAAAGCCATGAAACGAATGCCCTGGGGTGCGGTCCGGGAGTGGATGGACGGACGGGGCTATTCGATGTGGTACTGGCCGGCGACCTGGCTGACCTGGGTGGACACCTTCTGGAGGGTGTCGGCGGCTTCCTGGGTGGACTCGAGGCGGTCCATGGCCTGGTCCATGCTGCGGGAGAGGTCGGCGACGGCATTGAAGATTTGAGCGAAGCCCGCGTTCTGCTGAGCCACGGCGGCGGTGATCTGGGTCACGGCCGCGGAGCTCTCGTTCACCATCAAGGACAGCTGGCGCAGGCTGTCGCCGGAGGTCTTCACCTTGTCCAGACCGCCCTCGACCTGGGCGGCGCTCACGTCCGTCATGGCGACGGCGTCGCCAATGGCGTTGCCCACCTCGTCGAGGATGGTGCTGATGCGGCTGGTGGAGCGGATGGACTGGTCGGCCAGGAGGCGGATTTCGCGGGCCACGACGGCGAAGCCCTTGCCGTGCTCGCCCGAGCGCACCGCCTCGATGGCGGCGTTGAGCGCGAGCATGTTGGACTGGTCGGCCAGGTCCTTCACCGTCTGGGTGATTTCGCCAATCTGCACGGCGCTGGCCTGCAGGCGCTCCATCTTGCCGCGGATGGCGAACACCGAGTCGCGGATGGCGCTGAAGCCGGCGATGGTCTGCTCGATGGCGAGGGTGCCGGCGCGGCTGAGCTCCTCGGCGTGACGCACCACGTGGAGCACCTCCTCGGCGCGGTGCGCGGTGAGGTCGGAGGTCTGCTTTATCTCCTGCGCGGTGACGTTGGTCTCCAGGAGGGCGGTGGCCTGGGTGGTGAGGGCGCGGCGCTGGGCCTCGTTGGCGTGGCGCAGGGTGATGCCGGCGTCGACGAGCTGGTTGGCCGACTGCTGGAGGGCGCGGGGCAGGGCGCTCAGCTGCAGGATGATGGAGTTGAGGCCGAAGGCCAGGTCGCCGATTTCATCGGTGGAGACCCAGAGGGGAGGGCGCACCTTGCCCACGGAGAGGCCCTCGATGGCGGCGAGCACCGCGAGCGAGCCGCGCTCCTGGCGGCGCGCGAGCATCCACGCGGAGAGGGTGGGGATGGTGAGCACCAGCAGGGTGAGCACCGCCACGGGCAGGCTCAGCTCGGAGAGGAGCGAGGAGGACATCCCCTCCATCATGATGGCGGCCTGTTGCTGGCCGGCGGCCTGGAGGTCCTCCACGTAGCGGCGCTGCAGGTTGTTGGTCTGCACGATGACGGTGACGCCGCCCAGGACGATGAGCGAGAGCACGCTGACGGCGAAGGCGTAGGGGAGGAACCAGGACTGGCGCACCCAGAAGAAGCCGCCGCTGAGCACGCGCAGGTGGGGGTAGCGCCGCTGCTCCTCGAGCGCCATGGGCTGCACCCAGCGCTCGATGATGATGCCCGCGGGGAAGGCCAGCAGCAGGCCGACGGCCAGACCCACCGCGCCGCCCCACACCGCCAGCTTCAGGTCCTTGCCGAACCACAGGCAGACGCTGGTGGAGAAGAAGGCGGCGCCGGCGGCGTAGGTGCCCACCAGGTTGTAGAAGGCCAGGCGCCAGGGCAGCTTGAGCAGGCGCACCAGCCGCATTCCGGGCTGCTCCCCCGGAGTCTCGCGCAGCGCCTCGCGCACGAGGTGGTTGATGATGATGAGCGGGCAGAGGACGGCGAAGAGGACGAGCGTCGGCGGCAGCAGGAAGATGAGCGCGCGCGAGACCTCGTCACCCTGGAGCCCGAGCACCATTCCCAACAGGTAGGCGACGAAGGGCGCCAGCGGCAGCGCACAGGCCCGCATGAGCGCGTCGATACGGCTGGGCAGGGAGCGGTTGCTGCTGCTCGACGATTGGAAGAACGCCATGATTCAGGGCCGGGGGCGGAGCGGTGTCGCGGGCGGTATATGCGGCAACCCGGGGGACCGCCATGTCCTCGGGCCCGACGCTATCACCTTTCACGTCCCATGGGCTCGCGGGTGCCTGCCCGCTCCCCGGCCGGACGGGGGGACGAAAACCTACAGTTTCATGCGCTTGAAGACGCGCTCGGGGATGCCACGGATGGCGAACATGATGGGGCCCCAGAAGCCGGGCAGGTACACCTCGTCCTTGCGCGCGTCCGCCGCCCGGACGATGCCCCGCGCCACCTTCTCCGGCGTGGCGAAGAGCGCGTTCTTCTTCACGTCCGCCGTCATCGGCGTGTCAACGAAGCCCGGCTTCACCGTCACCACCGCCACCCCGGCGTGCGCCAGCCGGTTGCGCAGCCCCTGGAGGAACACGCTCAGTGCGCCCTTGGAGGCCCCGTACACGTAGTTGCTCTGCCGGCCCCGGTCTCCCGCCACCGAGGAGATGACCACCAGCGTGCCGGCCTTCTGCGCCTCGAAGCGGTTGGCCAGCGGCGTGAGCAGCGACACCGCGCTGAGGAAGTTGGTGCGCAGCACCTTCTCCGCCTCCGCGTACGAGCGCTGCGCCGCCTCCTGGTTGCCGAGAATGCCGTGGGCGAGCAGCGCCCCATCCAGCCCCCCGAGCGCCGTGGCCGCGCGCTCCACCAGCGCCTCGTGCTGGGCGATGTCGTCCAGGTCCAGCGCCTCGGTCTCCACCTTGGAGGCTCCGCGCGTCCGGGCGTCCTTCGCCACCGCCTCCAGCCGCTCGGGGTTGCGGCCCACCAGGTACAGCGACGCGCCGCGCGCGGCCAGCAGCCGCACCGTGGATTGGGCGATGGCGCTCGTGGCGCCCAGGACGAGGACCTTCTTCATAGGGGATGGCCCGTGAGGGGTTCAGGGAGAGGGGTGAGTATCATTCACGCGGCGCCAGAAGGAGGAGGAGAACGCCGGGTCCACGTACTTCGCGAAGCGCTCGCGCTCCGGGTAGTAGGCCGCGAAGCTCTCCGGACTCATCCGCGCGTCCTTCGCCGGGTACACCCGCCCGCCCGCCTCGCGCGTCACCTTGTCCAGCTCCGCTACCAGCCGGTACGTGCGCTCGCCCCGGTTGGCGAAGTCCAGCGCCAGCGTCATCCCCCGCTTCGGGAAGCTCATCATCCCCGGCGAGGGCACGTCGCCGAACATCTTCAGCACCGTGAGGAAGCTCGGCATGCCGCTGCGCGCCCCCCGGTCCAGAATCTCCTTCAACGCCGCCATGCCCACGTCGCTCGCCGGCACCACGCACTGGAACTGCAGGAAGCCCCGCCGCCCGTAGATGCGGTTCCACCGGTGCACCCCGTCCAGCGGGTAGAAGAACGGATCGTAGTGCACCAGCCCCGACGTGTGGCGCTTCTGCGTGTGGAAGTAGAGCCAGTTGAAGGCCGCCACCGACAGCCGGTTGAGCGCCAGGCCCGGGAAGTCGAAGGGCACCGCCAGTCGGCCGCGGCTCGACAGGTGGCTCTTCGCGAGCGGCACCGCGTCGAACTGCGGCGGCGCGTGGTTGCCCCGGTAGAACAGGCCCTTGCCCAGGTTCTTCCCCCGGCCCAGGCAGTCCACCCACGCCACCGTGAAGTCGTAGTCCCGCTCGGACTCGAGCGCGAGCGTGAGGAACTCGTCCACGTTGGCGAGCGGAATCGTCTCCTGGAGGATGTACGGGTTGCTCATCCGGGTGAGCTGCACCTCCGCCCAGGTGATGAGCCCGGTGAGCCCCAGGCCCCCGATGGTGGCCTCGTACCACTCCCGGTTCTCCGTGAGCGAGCACACCCGGCGCGAGCCATCCGAGCGCACCAGCTCGAAGCGCGGCACGTGCCGGCCGAAGGTGCCCGCCCGGTGGTGGTTCTTGCCGTGCACGTCGTTGGCGATGGCCCCGCCCACGCTCACGAACTTGGTGCCCGGCGTCACCGGGAGGAACCAGCCCTGCCACGACACCAGCCGGAGGATGGCGTCCAGCGTGACGCCCGACTCGCAGCGCAGCAGGCCCGTGGCCGGGTTGAAGTCGAGGAAGCGGTCCAGGCGCTCCGTCGTCAGCAGCGCGCCGCCCGCGTTGAGGCACGAGTCGCCGTAGCTCCGGCCCTGCCCGTACGGCAGCAGCGAGCCTCCTGCGGCCGGCACCGGCAGGGCGTCCGTGGTCCACACGGCGGGCAGCGGGCGCTGCTCGGCCACGCGCGGATACCGGCCCCAGGATTGAAGCTTCATCCCCACGTGCGTCACTCCCTCATGTCGCGGCCAGCAGCACGCCCGCGGCGAGAAGCCCCACCGCGTAGCTGACCTTGTCCTTCAACGCGAAGATGAGCGGGTCCTCGTTCACCAGGCCCCGGTGCGCCAGCAGCCACACCCGCCCCACCCAGTACATCATCACCGGACACAGCAGCCACAGGCGCTCGGGGTGCAGGTAGAGCGCCGTCACTTCCTTGCTGGTGATGTAGAGCGCGAGCACCAGCACGGACAGGTAGCCGCTCGACACGCCGAGCATGGCCAGCTGCTCGTAGTCCCCCGCCATGTACCCGCGCCCGGGCGCCGCCTCCTCGTTGGCCAGCCGCAGCCGCCGCACCTCGCTCAGCCGCTTCACCAGCGCCAGCGACAGGAAGAGGAACATGGAGAAGGTGAAGAGCCAGCTGGACGTGGGCACGCCCACCGCCAGCGAGCCGCCGAAGATGCGCACCGTGTACAGCCCCGCCAGCACCAGCACGTCCAGCATCGCCACCTGCTTGAGGTACAGCGAGTACGCGAGCGTGATGGCGTAGTAGGTGCCCAGCAGGGCGAGGAACTCGCGCGGCAGCAGCAGCGCCACCGCGGCGCCGGAGCCCAGCAGCAGCGGCGCGAGCCACAGCCCCGCGCGCACCGACAGGTCCCCCGACGCGAAGGGCCGCTTGCGCTTGGTGGGGTGCTTGCGGTCCGAGTCCAGGTCCAGCATGTCGTTGAGCACGTACACGCTGGAGGCGCACAGGCTGAAGGAGATGAAGCCCAGCACCGCCTGGAGCAGCAGCGCCGTGTTCAGCACCTTGTGCGCGGCGAGCATCGGCACGAAGACGAGCACGTTCTTGGCCCACTGGTGCACCCGCAGCGCCTTGAGCAGCGTGCGCGGGAAGGGCCGGCCAGGCGCGGAGCGGCGCGCCTCCTCGCGAGGGCCCTCGAGCGGGTTGTCGCCCGTGTGCACCGCGTCGAAGAGGCCCAGGTGCGCGGCCACCGCCTCCGCCACCCGCCGGTCCGCCACCGTGCTCAGCACCACCCGGCGGCCCCCGGCCCTCTCCTCGGACAGGCGCGACACCAGCGCCTCGTCATAGGGCAGCCGCGTCACGTCCAGCTCCTCCCGCCGCGCCACCTCGGCCCGGAGGAAGGCCGGGCCCCGCAGGCTCCACCCCAGCACCGCCGGGAGCAGCCAGGGCCGACGCTTGAGCAGCCGCAGCAGCCCTTCGTGCAGCGTGTCCGTGCGCGCCAGGACTCCGTCCAGCTCGACGGCCAGCGGCGTCGCGTCCTGTGTCTCGGGGGTCGTGGGGGCGGGGTTCGGCATGGGAAGCACGTCCCAGGGTAGCAGCGCCCTGGAGCCCCACCGCACTCATTCTGTAGGGCAGGCTTGCGTGCACTCCCGGGCCCGGCCCTTCACCCGCCAGGGGCTCGGCCTGGCGCTCGCGGCGGAGCGGCCCCGCTCACTCGGGACGGGCGATGATGAGCGTCTGCAGCGGCAGGTGGCGCACCGGCTTGCTGCTCTCGATGCGGAAGCCCGCGTCGTCCAGGAAGCCCTCCACCTCCGCCGGCGTGTATGCCGCCGCCTTCGAGGTGAGGAAGTAGTGCAGGCCGATGAGCGGCGCGGCGCTCGGGGGCCTGTCCTCGTCCACGTCCTCGCGCAGGTACTCCAGCACCGCCAGCGTCCCCTTGTGCGTGAGCGCCGTGCGCACCCGCCGCAGCAGCGCCACGTTCTGCGCGGGCGACAGGTGGTGCACCACCTGGAAGAGCAGCACCCCGTCGTACGGGCCCCCCAGCTCCGAGGTGAGGATGTCCCCCTCGCGGTGCTCCACCACGTGCGACAGGCCCGCCCGGGCGATGATTTCCCGCCCCACCCGCACGCTGCCCTCCAAATCCAGCACCGTGGCCTTCACGCCCCGGTTGCGCCGGCACAGCTCCGCGGCGAACCAGCCGTGCGCCCCGCCCAAATCCAACACGTGCCTGGCGCCCCGGGGCAGCGGAATGGCCCGCGCCACCTCGGGCGCCGACAGCCGCGCCAGCTGGTACATGCCCAGGATGTACGAGCGCCAGCGCGGGTCGTCCGGGTCGAAGCGGTGGATGTCCACCGACTCGCCCGAGCGCACGGCGTCCTCCATGTGGCTCCACCACTCCCACTGGGTGTAGTTGAAGTCCAGGAAGCCGCCCACGTACTGCGCCGAGCGTGGATCCAACCAGCGCCGCGCCGCGTCCGCCATCCGGTAGCGGCCCTTCTTGCGCTCCACCGCGTCACACGCCTCGAGCGCCTCCAGCAGCGCGCGCGTGCCCTGCGGCGAGAGCTTCAGCCGCGCCGCCAGCTCCTCCACCGTGGCCGAGCCGTCCGCCAGCGCCGCGTACACCCCCAGCCGCTCCCCGGCCATCAGCGTGCGCGCCGCCATCATCCCGAAGAAGGCGTGCGCCAGGGGCTTGGGCGCCAGGTTCAGCCAGTCCGCCACCCGCTCCAGCAGGTTGTCCGCCTTGAGCCCGAGCCTCATCGTCCCTCCCGCCCCCGCCGCCGCGCCGCCACCACCAGTCCCAGTCCCACCACCGCCAGTGTGTCCGCGGGGCCCAGCAGGCACCCCACGCGCTCGGCCTGGCGGATGCCCGTGTACCGGCACGTGCCCTGCGCGCAGCTGAAGCGCGCCGCGCACTCGCCGCTCGTGCGGCACGCCCCGCCGCCCCGGCCCGTGGTGTCGTCTCCCTCGGGGTTGTCCTGGTCCGCGCCGCCATTGCCCACCGAGGCGTCCGGGATGTCATAGAGGCTGCCCGCGTCCGGGAGGCCGCCGTCGCTCTGGGCTCGCGCCAACACGGGCAGGGCCAGGGCGAGGACGAGGGCAACGCGCGACAGGAGACGGGAAGTCGGGGGGAAGTTCTTCATGGGGGTTCTCGACGGGGGGCTTCCACCCTATCCGCCCGGGCGGCGGGATGCACCCGCCAGTGAGAAGGTCAGAAATCAAGCTCTTACAGAAGGACGGGGTTTTGGCTAGGGTGGCGCGCGAAATGGCGCCCCGAATCCTCGTCGTCGATGACAACCAGGAGTTCCTCACTCTCCTCACCCAGCTCTTCGAAGATGCAGGTTACGAGGTGGTGGGAGCGAGCAAGGGCAAGCAGGCAGTCGAGGTGTCACGGGCTCAGCCGCCCGCCGTGGCCGTGCTCGATATCCTCCTGCCCGACATGATGGGCTACCACCTGGCGGACGCGCTGCGGAAGGATCAGCCCCAGCTGCCGCTCATCTTCATCACCGGCGTCTTCAAGGGCGGCAAGCACGCCATGGAGGCCCGGCAGAAGTACGCGGCCGCCGGCTACTTCGAGAAGCCCTTCGAGGCCTCCAAGCTGCTCGAGGCCGTGCAGAAGCTGACGCCGGTGACCCGGCAGGCCCCCACCGCCGCGGCCGCTCAGGACGCCTTCGATGTGGAGCTCGACATCGACGTGGAGGAGGAGGGGCCCCAGGACGCCATGGAGCTCACCGGCCGCATCAAGGTGATGGGCGGCGACAACCTGACGGCGGAAATCCGCGGCGCCAACCTCACCGCCACCCCGCTGCACAAGGTGGCGGCCACCCTGGTGCGCCCGCCCGTGCCGGGCCGTCCGCCCGACCCCCTCCCGGTGGGCTCCGGCGGCCCCGGCCAGCGCCGCGGCGAGCTCAAGGACAACCTGGCCGCGCTCCTCACCGCCTTCTACCTGTCTCGCGAGACGGGCGAGCTGGGTGTGCAGCGCGGCAAGGTGCGCAAGGTCGTCTACTTCGAGCGCGGCACCCCCGTGTTCGCCCTCTCCAACCTGCTGGCGGACCGCTTCGGCCAGTTCCTCGTGCGCGTGGGCAAAATCAAGCCCGAGCAGCTCGCGGACGCCTCGGCGGTGGCCACCGCGAGCAACCGGCGCACCGGCGACGTGCTGGTGGAGCGCGGCCTGCTCAAGGACACCGAGCGCCTGTACTACGTGGGCCAGCAGGTGAAGGCCATCATCTACTCGCTCTTCTCGTGGGAAGACGGCACCTACGTGATGAGCTTCAAGGAGAAGGCCACCGCCGAGTCCATCAAGCTCGACGTGCACCCGGCCAACCTCATCGTCCGGGGCATCAAGAAGCTCTACAAGCCCGAGCGCCTGCGCCGCCTGCTGCGCCCGGAAGACAGGCTCATCCCCGCCGTGGCCCCGGCCTACCACCTGCACGAGGTGGAGCTGGAGCGGTGGGAGGCGGAGCTGCTGCCGAAAATCGACGGCAACCGCACCGTGGGCGAGCTGCTCGCGTACGCCAACCGCCCCGACCAGACCGTCTACGCCTTCCTGGTGTCGATGATGTCGCTGGGCATCCTCGAGCAGCGCACGTAGCCGGCGCACCGCGGGCGGCAGGCGCGCCCGGGCCGTGGATGCTCAGACGGATGTTGCTTTCGTACGCGACATGTCGCTGAGAGACCTCCTGCGTGCCTCGCCGAAGGCGGTGAGCGAGTCGTAGCCCCGCTCGCGGACCCGCTCATACAGGCGCACCTTCCAGTTGCCCTCCCAGGAACGTCCGTCGCTCATGGTCCTCTTCACGGCGTGAAGTTCACGCTTCTTCATCAGGCAGGAGCGTGCGCAGCAGCTCGTCGTCGGGACCGAGCGGACGCCAGCCGGGCGGCGGTGAGGTGGCGAGGAGTGCGTCGCCGGCCTTCCTGACACGCTCCTTATGCGTTTCTGGAGTGTCGGCGGTCCACGTGCCGAGCACCAAGGCAACCTCTCCACGGTTTGCATCGTCCAGCACGGCCGGCCAGCCGTCAGGGAGGCTCTCTGCAAGTTCGCGCACGAGAACATCGCGCACAAAGCGTGTAACCCGGTGGCTTCGCTCCGCCTCGGCAAGCAACCCTCTGAACACCTGCAACCCGGCGACGTCGTCCTTGCCAAGCTCCTCGGCCAGCGAATCCAGAGGAACGCCAGGGCGCGCCTCGGCGAAGGCGGTGAGGGAATCGTAGCCGCGCTCGCGGACTCGCTCATACAGGCGGGCCACCCAGTTGTCCCGCCAGGCCTGCCCGCCGCTCATTGCCCTCTCCAGCGAGAGAACTCCATCGGGATGCCATAGCGGCGCATACGTCTCGCGACGAGCTTCAAGATCTCATTCCGAGTCAACATCCGGCCAGCCTTGCTCTCTGCGTCGTACAGCGCCTCCATGATCATCCGGTTCCATTCACCCGGCCATGTTCGCCCCAGCTTCCAGTCGCCACCGCCGTGGATGGCCTCGTGGTGCGCCTGCTCCAACTCCACACAGAACTCGTTGATGTCCATTTCGCCGGTGAAGCCACGCTGCTCGAACCACTCGCGCAACTCCTCGGGCATGACGTGGTGCCGCGGCGGCCTGGCCATGCCCGCCCCCGTCTTGCCCGTCACGCGCAGGGCCCGCACCTCGGGCCCGTCTCCGAGTGCCTCGCGCACGCCTTGCGGCAGCTCACCGTGCGCCTGCGCCAGCATCACCCCGCCCGCGTGAATCCGCACGGCGGCGCCGACGGCAGGCAGCGACAGGACGCCCGCGCGCACCAGCTGCCGCATCATCTCCACCCACTCGGCGGAGACGACCAGGCGCGTGCCCATCATCACTCCGCCGCCACCCACCGTGAGGCGCACGCCGAGCAGAGCCGGGGCAGACGGTGCCTCGGACGCCAGCAGGGGCGCTTCCAGCGCCAGGGGGAGCGACAGGAGGATGTCTCTGAGCACCAGCACCTTGGCGGTGAGCTCCACCTCCTTGCGCACGTTGGCAATTGTGGCGGCGAGCGCATCCGAGAGGTGGCCCACCAGCGCGGGGGCGTCTTGCGCCACGGCCTCCACCTGGTCCGGCTCCAGCGAGGAGAGCGCCCGCAGGGGGGGCTCGAGCATCCCCTGCCAGTCCATCAGGTCACGGAGCATTCTCTCCGCGCTGGAGAGGGACTGGTCGAGCAGGGCGTCCACGAGGTGCAGACAGTCGAGCCATGCGGCGAGCAGGAGTGAGCCGAGCATGGTGGCTTCCAGCCGGGGGCCGGCCATGCGCAGCAGGGCGAGCTGCATGTCCGGGTCGTCCATCTCCGAGGCGGCGTTGGCCAGGTGGAGGGCGGCGTCAAGCTGGACGTCCATCCACCGCACCTGCTCGGTGCCGAAGTCGATGAAGCGCACGAAGAGGCCGGCATGCTTGCCCGAGAGTCCTCTCCCACTGGCCTCGAGCCGGGTGAGCTCGGCGGAGACGCGGCGGGTGGAGCCGGACACCTCGCGCAGGGCATCGCGAAACGCCAGCTGCGCCGCGAGGGCCCGCTGTCGCGCTTCCCTCTCCGCGCTGTCCGGGCCCACCGCCGTCACCTCCTGGCGCGGGGCCCGGCGCCGGTGCAGCCGCTCGGGCGCAGTGGACACGGAAGGGGAGGGGGGTGTGGAGCCGGGAGCGCGCGGCGCATCGCCGTCTTGCCCCTGGAGTGAGGAGGGCTCCGGGGCCTCGCGCGGTGCGTAGCGCGGGCTCGTCCCCTCGCCGGGTGGTGGCGTCAGCGAGGCACAGCCGGTGGACAGCAACGCCAGGGCGAGCAGTGGGCCCGTCCACGGGGCCCGGTGCGAATCAGCGCGCAGTGTCCACGCAAAGGCCCCTCGCATCGCGGACGTCATCGCTGCCTCCCAAGGGTTACACCCATTGTAGGGGCGACCTGCGACGAGTCCTGACAGCCAGGAAGATGACGTACCCCTTCCCAGACGCTCGGGGTCTCTCCCTCGGATTTCCTCCTCCGGAAAACCCTTCGGAGGGGGTCATGGCCGCTTCAGAGGCGGCTGACGATCCAGAACAGGCCGAGCGCGGCGGAGCCGGCGGCCACGAAGCGCTGGAGGCGCTCGGCGAGACCCGAGCCCAGGCGCGAGAGGCCCTCGGCGAAGAGCAGGCCCACCGCGCCCATGCCCACGAGGATGCCGAGCGCGAAGCCGGGCAGGTACGTCCACCCCGAGGAGTGCAGGCTGCCGCCCACCAGCAGCGGAGGCAGTGCCAGCAGCAGCGAGCGCACGCCACTGACCGCCATGAGCGCGCCAGCCGCGGTGCTCACCCGCTCGTGCGTGTCGTGGTGATGGTGCGAGTGCGGCTCGTGCGTGTGGCCGGGCAGGTGGGGGTGGCCGTGGCGCAGCACGTTGGGGAAGAGGAAGGCGGTGACGGCGAGCGCCACCAGCACCATGCCGCCGAACATCTCCGCCCAGCGCTCGAACGTCTCGGAGAGGCCCACGCCCGCCAGGAGGCAGACGCTGGCCACGCCGCCGAGCACCACCGCGTGCCCGAGGGCGAAGCGCAGCGCGACGAGCAGGGTGGCGCGGCGCCGGGCCGGGCCGAGCGTCCCCAGCGTGGCCATGGCGGCGCAGTGGTCCGGCCCCACCGCGTGGAGCAGGCCCTGGCCGAGACCGAACAGGAATGCGAAGAAGAGGGGCGACACGAGGATCCACCCTAACCCCCCTTCGTGTCCGAGGCCAGCAGGAGGCTTGCACGTGTCTCTCATCCACCGAAGACGCCAGGTCGTGGTGCCGCTCCTGTTGGGGATGTTGCTGCTGGGCGCCTGCTCGCGGGATGCGGGGCCCGGGTTGCTCGCGCAGGCCGAGGACAAGCAGGCGGAGCTGGTCACCCGCGGGGTCCGCCCGGATGACCCGGCCTGGGACCAGGTCCTCCAAATCCTCTACCTGATACCGCCGGACTCCAAGGCCCGGCCCGAGGCGGAGCGGCGGATCTCCCGCATCAAGGAATTGCAGAGCACCCGCCTCCCGCCCCGTCCGTTGGCGCGGCCCGACGAGGAGGATGGGGGCTCGCCGTCGCTGGACGAGCACGGCCATCCGATGGCGCCGCACGAGCATCCGAAGTGACCGCGGAGGTGACCTCCAAAGTCAGGCTTGCGAACCCGCGTGACTGAGTTATCCAATCGAGCACCCATGCCCATTCCCCAGACAGGCAACCCGGCCCCCGATTTCCAACTGAAGGACCAGAACGGCAACGACGTGAAGCTCTCGCAGCTGCGAGGCAAGAACGTCGTCCTCTACTTCTACCCGAAGGACAACACGCCGGGCTGTACGCGCGAGGCGTGTGACTTCCGGGACGAGCACTCGGCGCTGGGAGCGGCCGGGGCGGTGGTGCTGGGCGTGTCGCCGGACGACGCCAGGAGCCACCAGAAGTTCGCCACGAAGTTCTCGCTGCCCTTCCCGCTGCTCGTGGACCCGGGGAACCAGGTGGCCGGGTCCTATGGCGTCTGGGGCGAGAAGTCGCTGTACGGCCGCACGTTCCTGGGCATCACCCGGGCCACGTTCCTCATCGACACCGAGGGCAAGGTGGCGCGCGTGTGGCCCAAGGTGAAGGTGGACGGCCACGTGCAGGAGATCCTCGCGACGTTGAAGGGCGGCGCCCCGGCGGAGGAGCCGAAGAAGCCGAGCGCCACGAAGAAGGCCGCTCCGACGAAGAAGGTCGTCGCGAAGAAGGCGGCCCCGGCGAAGAAGGCCGTGGCGAAGAAGCCGGCCCCCGCGAAGAAGGCCGTGCCGATGAAGAAGATGGCGGCCAGGAAGAGCGCGGCGCGCCGCTAGTCCCCTGGCCACCGAGGGAGCATCCTTCCCCTCTCCCCCTCGGGAGAGGGACGGGGTGAGGGTGCGTGGAACCCGGATTCCCCTCCGTGGCCACGCATCTCCCTCCGTCCGTCCGCGGACGAGCAAGCAGCCCTCGTCCTCCCGCTCGCCGCTACCCGTCCTCCCCATGCATGGCCACCCCTGTGCCAGAGGAACGGACGACGACAGGGAGGCGGCCATGTGGAAGACGTGGGTGAAACAGGGACTGCTCGGCTCACTCGCCGCGGCGGCGGTGCTCTGCGGATGCAATGACGGTGGACGCGTGTGGTCCATGACGGCGCAGGAGGACTACTACTCCGAGCAGGGTCAGGACGACGTCGGCAAGGCCCGCTCCAACGTCGGGACCAGCGCCACGCTGTACGAGAGCTCCGAGCAGGAGCGCGGTACGGGCGGCGCGGGTGAGGCGACGGCGGGCGGTCCGGGCACCACCAGGACGCTCAGCGCGCAGCAGCTCCACGGCACGGATAAGGAGCAGCGGGCGTTGTGGCTGCAGCAGGACGAGCGCGTCCCCTTCCCGCCGCCCCAGTTCAGCGCCCGGGTCGCCCTCGCCGAGGGCACGGGCAGGCCGCTGCGCAAAGGCCCCAATGGCGCGTGGATTCAAGGCGTCCACGGCGTCGAGCTGGGCTCGGGCGTCGCCCAATCCATCGCGCCCTCCAGCGGCTCCTACCAGCCGCAGGAGCCGGCCACGGGCTCGCCCCTCCCCAGAGACGCCTCGGGCGACAACCCGGCGGCGGCGCCCCACGGACAGGTGGGCCAGCAGCCCGGCTCGGGCTCGGAACCCCCGGGCTCGGGGATGGGGCCCGGACACTAGGGCCGGCCCGCTTCTCCCGCTGGAGGGCGGCCGGACGAGCGGGCCCTCGCCGGAGACCCGCTCGGTAGCCGGGAAGCATCCGGGTGCCCATCCCTGAAGACGCGGCTTGCTCCGCCCCTCGCACCCCGCGAGAGGCGGGCGCACTGGACGCGGTGCCTGGAGACGGACATGCACGACAGAGGTTTCAAACGGTGGGTGGTGTTGGGGGCGCTGGCCTCGGCCTCATGGTTGGCCTCGGCTTGTGGTGCGCTTCCGCAGCAGGCGGGGAATGACTCCTTCTCGCCCGGCTTCGTCCGGGGCTCGAGCCCTCAGGAGAGCGGCAACAACGGGACCATCAAGGACCTCCCGACGAGCATCGACCCGCGCACGCCCCAGGCGCAGGGCACGCCGAATCGCTCCCTGCCGTATGACCCCGGAGAGATGGCGCTGCTCAAGCAGTCGGGGGAGCTGGGCCTGGGCGGCAGCGGCTCCACCGTCGAGGGGCAGGGCCCCGAGATGAAGCAGATCGAACCGGCGAACGACAAGCCCGCCGCGGAGAGCGTTCCGGGCGAGACGCTCGAGCCCGCGGGGGCGAACAAGCCCCTGCCGCGGAACGGGCGGTAGGGCCCGAGGCATTCACGACGACCAAGGAGCGGAGATGCGCGGAAGCATTCGCAGGTGGCTGGTGGTGGGGGGGCTGGCGTCGGCCTCGCTGTTGTTCCCGGGGTGCACGAACACGAACCGGGGGAGCGATGACACGCAGAACCAGATGGGCACCGGGGGCTCGGGTGGTGCGAGCCTCGAGGACCAGGGGATGGGGGGCTCGGGTGGTGCGGGCCTCGGGGACGAGGGCACCGGTGGCTCCGGTACCGGTGGGGCGCACAAGGACAAGGGCGCCAAGGGCTCCCACGGTGGCGGAACCCTGAGCCCGGACGCGGGCACCCCGGCGGACGCGGGCACCGGCGGCTCCGGGCTCGAGGGGAGCCAGAGCACGGGCACCCCGGGCCAGGGCGTCACGGGCAGCGGCACGCCGGAGGAGAACGCGGGCGACAACGTCCCGGTGGAATCCGGCGGCGTCCCCACGAAGTAACCCGTCTCGCGAGGGCGTCCCGGTCAGACCGGACGGGACGCCTGCATCACCTCGGTGGGGTCCTTGCCGGCGAAGCTGCTGTTGAGTCCCTCGGCGAGCGCGCGGTGCTGCGCGTCCCCGAGCGTGGCCAGCCGGTTCTCGGGGCCGTGGGCGAAGCGCGACTCGAGGAGGGCCAGGCGGCGGTGGGCCTCGTCGATGCGGGCGCGCGGCACGCGGCCGGACTCCACCGCGCGCACGAGGGCCTCGATGGCCCGGCGCTGCACACTGGCCTGGTGGCACACGAGGAACAGGTCCACACCGGCGAGCGTGCCCTGCACCGCGGCCTCCTCCACCGAGTAGTTGTCGGCGATGGCCTTCATCTCCAGGTCATCGCTCACGAGCACGCCGTCGAAGCCGAGCTCCTGGCGCAGCACGCCGTGCAGCACGCGGTGGCTCATGGTGGCGGGCACCTTCGGGTCGAGCGCGTCGAAGAGCACGTGCGCCGTCATGAGCGAGGCGAGCCCCGCCTGGGCGAAGGCGCGGAAGGGGACGAGCTCCACGCGGCGCAGGCGCTCCATGTCATGCGGGAGCCGGGGCAGCGTGAGGTGGCTGTCCGAGGTGGTGTCGCCGTGTCCGGGGAAGTGCTTGCCGCACGAGGCCACGCCACCGGCCTCGAGGCCGCGCGCGAGCGCCACGCCCATGCGCCCCACCTCGTCCGGGTCGCGGCTGAAGCTGCGGTCGCCGATGACGGGGTTGGCGGGGTTGGTGTCCACGTCGAGCACGGGGGCGAAATCCCAGTCGAAGCCCACGGCGCGCAGCTCGTGCGCGAGCAGCTGGCCCACGCGCTCCACGAGGGCGAGGTCCCCGCGCTGGCCGAGCTCGCGCATGGGGGGCAGGGCGGTGTAGGGCGCGCCACGCAGGCGGGCCACGCGTCCCCCCTCCTGGTCGACGGAGAGGATGAAGGGCCGGCGAGCGCGCGACTTGATGTCGCGGCACAGGGAGGCCGTCTCCTCGGCGGTGCCGACGTTCCGCTTGAAGAGGATGGCGCCGAAGATGCCGTCGTCCATCAGCGCGGCGAAGTCGTCGTCGATGCGCGGACCGGGGAAGCCCACCATGAAGAGCCGGGCACAGTCGCGATAGAGGGCGTTGCTCATAGGGGGCGTACCTTCTCACGCCGCCTGGGACACCGGGAGGGAAGAGCGCGGCGGATGCCCACCCGAGCACGCGCCCGCCTGCCCATCCGTCAGGAAGACGGCACCCGGCCAGAGAGGAGCCGGGCGGCCAGCCGTGCCTCCCCAGCGGGTGGGGCCTGTGGAGCGCGCTCACTCCATGACGGGCAGCACGAGGGCCGACGGGTGGGCGGGGTCGTGGAAGATGCTTTGGTCCGCGGGGACGAGCGTCTTCGCGGTGGCGAGGGGCTCTCCGCTGCCGGTGTTGCGGGCGAAGCGCGGGTGGGCGCCGCTGGAGACCTGGAGCCGGAGGCGGTGGCCCGCGAGGAAGCGGTGCGCGGTGGGCCACAGGTCGAGGGTGACGCGCAGGGTGCCATCGGGCTCGGGCGCGGGTGTGCCGGGAACGAGGCGCAGCAGCCCATCGCAGAGGTTGATGGACCTGCCCGAGGGGTCGACGTCGCACAGGCGGGCGAAGAAGTCGGTGTGCTGAACGCTGGAGCGGACGAAGAGCTCGACGCGGACGGGACCGATGACCTCGAGGGGCTTCTCCAACGGCGCGCTGGTGTACGTGAGGATGTCGGGCCTCGTCTCCAACTGCCGGTTGTCTCGCGGGCCCGCCTCGCGCGTCAGGAGCACGCCTCCCACGCTGGGCGTCGGGTCGGCCGGGTCATAGCGGTAGCGGTCGGGCTCCGAGGCCGTGGGCGTGGCGGGAGAGAGGCCCCGGCCGGAGTGCAGGTGCCAGCGCTGGGGACGGGCGCCGGGCGGAGGCCACTCGGAGAAGTCGCGCCAGGTGTTCGCGCCCATGACGAAGAGGCGCACGGGCGCTTCGCGCAACTGGTTGCGCTCGCCCTTGAGGTGGGCCTTGAGCCACACCAGCGACTCGCGCGCGGCGGCCGCCATCCCCGTGGGAGAGACGTGCGTCCACGGGCCGATGGTCAGGTAGGGCGCGCGCCCGGCCCGGCGGAGCTCGGCGTAATCCTTCACCTGCCAGGGCAGGAAGATGTCGTACCAGCCGCCGATGAGGTGCGCGGGCGCGGTGACATTGGAGACCGAGCCGCTGAAGTCCGCGGCGTTCCACCACGGGTCGCCCGGCGCGTCGTGCTGGAGCCAGTCCTGGAAGAAGGGCACCCGCTCGTCCACGGCGCGCGCGTCCACCTCGTTCAACGGCAGGTGCTGGAAGAGCGGCTTGAGCTTGCGCATCGCGCCGAGCCGCGCGAGCGAGCCCTTCAGTCCCGTCTTCTCCTGGTTGTAGATGAGGTGGACCCAGGACAGCGTGGTGTCGAGCGAGTAGGCACCGCCCGCGTACGTCTGTCCGCGGAACTCGGAGGCGGTCTCATGCGCCACCATCGCCTTCAACGTGGGCCCCGCCTCGGCGGCGAGCGCCCATTGCACGAGCCCCAGGTAGCTGGGCCCATGGGTGGCGAGCTCGCCGGAGAACCACTCCTGCTGCTTCATCCACTCGAGCGTCGCGAGCCCATCGGCGCGCTCGTTGCGGAACGGGTCGAACCGGCCCGCCGAGCCGAAGGTGCCTCGCACGCTCTGCACGAGCACCTGGAAGCCGCGCTCGGCGAAGAGCCGTCCGAACTGGAGCCCGAAGAAGGCCCGCCGGCCATAGGGCGAGCGCACGAGGAGCGTGGGAAGCTTGCCCGCCCCCCGAGGGGCATAGTGGTCGGCCAGCAGCTTGACCCCATCGGCCATGGGCACCTCGAGGTCCCGCTGGACGACGACGTCGTAGGTGTCCGCGGGCGGTAATTCCAGGAGACGCGCGAGGACCCGGCTGGCGATGGTCATGACCGTCAGTGATAGCACCCGCGCGTGTCCAAGCGGGACATCACACCCGCAGTAAGGGCGACTCCCTCCATATGAGGGGCGCGAGGTTGCCATCCAGGTCAAGCGCTCCGGAAAGTGAGGATGCCCCCGTGTGCACCATTCTGCTGGTTGATGACGAGGCGGACCTCCGCGAGCTCTACACCGACGTGCTGGAAGTCATGGGCTACCACGTCATCCAGGCGCACGATGGCCTGGAGGCCCTGGAGCTGGCCCACCAGCAGCGGCCGGACCTCATCGTGACGGACTGGATGATGCCCCGCCTGGATGGGGTGGAGCTCTGTCTGCGCCTGCTCCACGACCCGGAGCTCGAGAGCGTCCCCATCATCCTGCACAGTTCCCGGCGAGCGCCGCGTATTCCCGGAGTGCGCCGTGTCCTCTCCAAGACCTGCCCGCTCGAGGAGTTCGAGGACGCGGTGGCCGAGGTGCTCGACAGCGCCCTCCCGGCCGATGAGGCGGCCCCCATGCAGTTAGCCGCGAGCTAGCCGCGAGGCCTGGCGAGCGCTACTTGCGCAGCAGGGTGCCCTCGAAGAAGAAGGCGAAGGCGGCGGCGACGATGAGCCACGTCCACAGCGGCACCGGCGGGCGCTCCGCATCCGAGCTCGACGCCTTCACCGTCTCCTCACCGAAGTGCGCGGAGAGCGCGTCCTGCGGCAGGCGGCTCAAGTCGCTCTCGGCCGGGTCGAGCGTCGCGGCGAACGCCAGCGCACTTACCGGCTTGCCGTCCCCACCCAGCACCGAGAAGTTCCCTGGCTGCTCCACCGGGCCCACGAGCACCGTGCCGTCCGGCTGCGCCTTGTGCGGCACCTCCGCGCCATCCGGTGCCTTCACCGCCGTCACCGTCTGGTTGCCCTCGGGCCGCAGCGCGAGCGTCTCGCCCACGCGCACCCGCTGCTCCTCGCGCTCCTCCAGCGAGCCCGCGAGGTACGCGGCGAAGCGCTGCATGAGCGGCAGGAAGCTGGTGCGGATGGGGAAGTCGCTCCAGTCGCGGTCCACCGTACTGGTGAAGAGCGCCACGCGGCCCTTGCCCCGCCGCGCCACCGCCACCGCCGGAGCCCCATCCGAGTACGTGGCCAGCACCTGGCTCGCGCCCTGGGGCGCGCCCCCGCCTCCGTCCGACTCCAGCAGCATGTACCGGTAGAAGCGGGCCCCCACGAGGCCCTCCTCGGCGCGGCCGGTGAAGGGCGCGAAGAGCGGATGCTCCACCTTCACCTGCGCCAGCTTGGCCGCCTTGTCGTCCGCGTCCGGATCATCCCGCTCGACGCTGGTGCGCACCAGGCGCAGGCTGCGCGGCAGCAGTCCGCCGAGCCGCGTGTTGTACGCCTCCGGATCCACGTGGTCGCCCATGCTGATGAAGAGGCCACCGCCGTTCTCCACGAAGGCGCGCAGCTTCGCCGCGCCCGCCTCGTCCGGCGCCGGAGCGTTCAGCAGGTACACCAGGTCATAGTTGGCGAGGTCCTCGCGCCACCCGGCCTCCGCGTCGCGCACGGCCACCTGCACCGGCGAGCCCGGGGCCGACAGCGCCGCCTCCATGAAGAAGGCCTCGTCGCGGTAGCGCGTGGCGTTGGGGGCACCGTTCACTACCAGCGCCTTGAGGGGCCTGGGCACCGCGAGCACGAAGGCCCGCCGGTCGTCCTCGGCCAGCCCGTCCGCCGTCAGCGTGCCCTGGCCCACCACCGTGCCGCCCTGGTTGAAGCGCACCGTGAGCGACTTCTGCGCCGTGCCGTTGGCGGGCACGTCCACGAAGCCCTTGCCCAGCACCGTGTCGCCCGAGCGCACCGCCGCCTCCAAGTCCTTGAGCGGCGCCTCGCCGAAGTTCTTCACCGTGAAGGTGAACTGGAAGGCGCGCGGGCCCGCCTGCAGCGCGGGCTCCACCTTCAGGTCCACCAGCGCGTGGTTGGGCAGCACGTCCTTGCCCCGGGCCGCGTCGCGCAGCACCACCTCGGGCCGCACCGCCTCGCCCGTGGGGCCCTTCACCGTCGGCGCCGGCGACTCCAGGCGCATGGAGCCGGCCGTCAGGTCCGACACCACCACCAGCCGCTTGCCCGCCATGGGGCTCTCCTCCAGTGAGCGCGCCGCGAGGTCCAGGCAGCGCGACAGGTCCGCCGCCGCGAACGTGGGCTGGGCCTCGTCAATCATCTGCCGCAGCTTCGAGCGATCGAACCCCGGCGCCGCGGGCGGCAGGGGCGAGCTCGTGCACACCAGCACCGTCGCGGGCTCCTCGGGGCGCAGGTCCGCGAGCGCATCTCGCGCCTCGTCCCGGCCGCGCTCGAAGAGCGGGGTGCCATCCGACCAGCGCATGGACAGCGAGGCATCGAGCACGATGGCCGTGGCCGCCGGGCCCTTCACCACCGCCGCCGCCTCCGCGTCGCGCTTCCACTCCGGCCGGGCCAGGGCCACCGGCAGGGCGAGCAGAATCAGCGTGCGCAGCACGTACAGCAGCAGCCGCTTGAGCTTGAGCCGGCTCGCGGTGCGCTTCTGGCTGCGCAGCACGAAGGCCAGGGGCCCGAAGGGGTGGGGCCGGGGCCGCCGCCGGTCGAAGAGGTGGACGAGCAGCGGAATGAGGGCGCCCAGCGCGCCCAGCAGCATCCACGGATGCAGGAACGTCACCGGCGCCTCCCCCGCTTCGCCAGGAAGCGCAGCAGTACCTCGTCCAGGCGCTCGTCGGTGCGCACCAGCTCGTAGTCCACGTCCGCCTCCGCGCAGGCCGCCTTCGCGTTCGCCAGGAAGGCCCCGAACTCCTCCAGGTAGCTCTCCTTGATTTCTCGCGGATTCACCTCGATGCGGCCCTCGCCCTCCATGTCCAGGAAGAGCGTGGGGTCATCGAAGGGGAACGTGAGCTCGGCCGGGTCCACCAGGTGGAACACCGCCACGTCGTTCTTGCGCTGGCGCAGCGCCAGAATCCGCTTGAGCGAGTCCTGGTTCTCGTCGAGGAAGTCCGAGAGCACGACGACGGAGGAGCGGCGCGGGAGCACCTCGGCGAGGTGGTCCGCGGCGGACAGCAGGTTCGTCCCGCCGTTGGGCTGGGCGTGCTCGAGCGTGTCCAGCAGCACGTTGAGGTGGCCGGCCGAGGCGCGCGGGGGCACGTCCTGGAAGCGCCCGTTCGTCATCAGCGCGATGCCCGCCGCGTCCTGCTGGCGCACCAGCAGGTAGCACAGCGCGCCGGCCAGCGTGGTGGCCACCTCCAGCTTGGAGAGCGCGCCGCTGCGGTAGCCCATGGAGGCGGACGCATCCACCACCATCACCGCGCGCAGGTTCGTCTCGTGCTCGTAGCGCTTGACGTAGTACTTGTCGAACTTGCCGTAGGCCTTCCAGTCCAGGTGGCGCAGCTCGTCACCGGGCGCGTACTCCTTGTGCTCGGCGAACTCCACGCTCTGGCCCTGGTGCGGGCTCTTGTGGAGGCCGGACAGCACCCCCTCCATCACCGCGCGGGCGCGCAGCTTCACGCCCTGCAACCGGGCCAGTGTCTGGGCATCCAGCAGCATGCGCGGGCGCTATCCCTTCACCAGCGCGACGAGCTGGTCCACCAGCTTCACCGAGGTGGTGCCCTCGCTCTCGGCGGTGAAGTTGGGCAGCACGCGGTGGCGCAGCACCGGGCGGGCCACCGCCTTCACGTCCTCCACCGAGGCCACGAAGCGCCCGTTGAGAATGGCGCGCGCCTTGGCCGCCAGCACCAGGTACTGGCTGGCGCGAGGGCCCGCGCCCCACGAGACGTTCTTCGCGATGAACTCGGGCACGCCCGGCTCCTTGGGCCGCGTGTGGCGCACCAGCTCCACCGCGTAGCGCACCACGTGGTCCGGCACCGGCACCCGGCGCACCAGCGTCTGCAGCGCCAGAATCCGCTCGGGCGAGAGAATCTTCTCCAGCGGGGGCTGCGAGCCGCCGGTGGTGGACTTGACGATCTCCACCTCCTCCTCGGCCGTGGGGTAGCCCACGTCCACGAGGAACATGAAGCGGTCGAGCTGCGCCTCGGGCAGCGGGTAGGTGCCCTCCTGCTCGATGGGGTTCTGCGTGGCGAAGACGAGGAAGGGCAGCTCCAGCGGGTAGGTGCGGCCACCGGCGGTGATGCGGTACTCCTGCATGGCCTGCAGCAGGGCGGCCTGCGTCTTGGGCGGGGTGCGGTTCACCTCGTCCGCGAGGATGATGTTCGCGAAGAGCGGGCCCTGGAGGAAGCGGAAGGCGCGGTGCCCCGTGGCCTTGTCCTCCTCGAGGATGTCCGTGCCGGTGATGTCCGAGGGCATCAGGTCCGGGGTGAACTGGATGCGGTTGAAGCTCAGGTTGAGCACGTCCGCCAGGGTGGAGATGAGCAGCGTCTTGGCCAGGCCCGGCACGCCGACGAAGAGGCAGTGGCCGCGGGCGAAGAGCGCGATGAGCAGGTGCTCCACCACGTCCCGCTGCCCCACGACGCGCTTCTCTATCTGCGCGAGGATTTGAGCTTTGGCCCGGGCGAGCTCCTCGACGGCCTGGAGGTCCTCGCGGGTGGCTTCCGGAGCGGGCGGCGGGGCGATGGGGGCGGCGTTTTCCATGAGAAGCGTTCTCTTAATCTCGGGCGGCGCGCGGTCCAAGGGGTTCGCGTCGAGACCGCGGCTCGAACGTGGCCTGCCAACCGTTCCGGCACCCGCGTATTCCTGCCATCGGACGTTCGTCCGCTCTCCGACACCCCGAGGCCGTCCCCCTGCCCCCCGGGGGGGTTCGAGCCGCTCCGGGCCCGGGGGGATGCCGGGGGGAATGAGCCCATTACCTTCGCCCGGTTCGTTTCTCCGGGCCCTGTTGGCCGGGAGGGACGGCGGGGAGAGCACATGCACCGAGAGTCTGGAGTACACGCCAACCGTCTGTGGAAGCGGCTCGTGCCCACCGCGTTGCTCGCGCTGGCCGCGGGGTGTGGAGGCGCGGCGGCGGACCCGGACTCGCCGGAGTCCCCCTCGGGCGAGCTGCCCGGTGAGGTGAGTGGCCCGGTGGCCTCGCCGCCTTCCAGCCCGCCTGCCGGGGCGGCGCCGGAGACGCTCGTGCCCTCCCCCGGCAATCCCGAGGCCCTGGCGGCCCGGCCCTGGTTCCACCGGCTCGGCGGGCCCCAGGACGACACGAGCACGGGGCTCGCCGTGGATGGCGCCGGGGACGTCGCCGTGGTGTGGCACTCCACGCCGCGCGAGGACGCGGAGCGCGAGCCCGTGCCCGGCCAGCGCCGCGGCCTCACCCTGGCGAAGTACGCGCCGGACGGCACCGAGCGGTGGACGCGGGACTACTCGCGCCTGCGCGTGGCCTCGCCGGGCGTGGCGGCCGCGCCCTCGGGCGAGGTGTTCCTCTCCGGCAACGCCTTCCTCTACCCGCTGGAGTTTGGCCTGGGCGAGGCCAACGACGGCTTCCTGGTGAAGTTCTCCGCCGAGGGCCAGCCCCTCTGGCAGCGGCGCGTGGGCCAGAAGGTGTACGGCCTGGCGGCGGACGCAGAGGGGGGGGTGCTCGCCGTGGCCGAGGAGTGGACGCCCGGGGGCCATGTGCCGGTGCTCGCCTGGCATGACGCCCAGGGGGCCTTTGTCTGGACGCGTCAGCTCGAGCCGGTGGCCGAGGGCACGCAGCTGCACGCGGTGGCGCTCGCGGCCTCGGGCCGGGCGCTGCTCGCCGGACGCCTCGTGGGCGCGCTCACGGTGGATGGCCACGCCTTCGGGGCCTCGGGGGCCCAGGGGCTGGTGCTGCTGGCCTTCGAGCGGGACGGGCGCCTGGCCTGGGGCCGGGAGTGGCGCGGCGTGGACGGGCACGTCACCGGGGTGGGGCTGGAGCCGGACGGAGGCGCGGTGCTGGTGGGCGATTTCGCGGGCTCGCTGACGTGGGGCGGCACGCGCCTGTCCGGCCCGGGGGCCTTCGTCCTCGCCACGGGCCCGGAGGGCGCGGAGCGTTGGAGCCAGCCGCTCGCGTGTGACGCCCCTGTCACGCCCGGGGTGGCGGTGGACGGCGCGGGCGCGGTGGTGGCCCTGTGTGGCGGCGTGCTGAGCGCGTACGACGCGGAGGGAGCGCAGCGGGACCAGCGCACGCTGTCCCCCGGCGAGTGCCCCGAGGGAGGCTGCCCGGTGACGGGCACCGCGCTGGGGCTCGTTCCGCCGCGGGGCGTCATCGTCGCGGGCCACCAGCGGCACGGCGGCGCGGGGGCGGGGTCCGCGTGGGACCAGGAGGCCTTCGTGCGGCTGCTGGCTCCTTGAGCACCCGTCGGCCCGGGATGTGATTTTCCCTGAAAGCGCGCGCCTGGGACGTCTCGCGCGGGTGGGAGGCGTGGGCGTGGGTCGCACCCGGGGCCCGAGAGGGGCGGGCAGGCGGACGGAGGAGGAGGAGAGAAAGACTTGAGCGGGACAGTCGGACCCGCGACAGTCAGACGCTATGGATCAGGGACGGCGCGCCACGGACCGCAAGGCGGTGGGTCTGCTGGTAAAGCTCAAGCACTCGGACATTGGCAGCTTCGTCGAGGAGTTCGCCGTCAACATCAGTCCCGGCGGCATGTTCATCCGCTCGCGCGAGCCGCAGCCGGTGGGCACGCCGGTGAAGTTCGAGGTGCGCATCGCCGACGGCCTGCGGGTGCTGAAGGGCTCGGCGCTCGTGCGCTGGGTGCGGCCTCCCGAGGACCTGTCCGGCCCCCCGGGCATGGGCATCCAGTTCACCGAGTTGGATCCCGCCTCGCAGTCGCTCGTGGACCGGATGCTTCAGCGCAAGGGCGAGACGCCGGTGGCGATTCCGCGGGCGCCGGATGGCTCGCCCGCCATGGCCGCGCTCCCGGCCGCTCCCCTGTGGCCGCCGCCCGCCCCGGCGGAGACGCCCGTGCCGGGGATTCCCTCGGTGGCGCCGGTGTCGCCCGGCACGCGGCCCGTCCCCGGGGCCCGCCCGAGCGAGCCCCTCGTCCCGCCGCCCCCGCCGCCCGTCACCGCCGTCGACATTCCCCTCGACGAGCTCATCGCCGCCACGATTCCCCCCGAGCACCCGAGGGCCGAGCCCCCGCCGGCTGCCCGGCCCGCTCCGCTGAACCGGTCCAACAGCCTGAGGGAGTTCGACCTGGCGGACCTCTCGGCGGCGGCCACGCCCGGGCCCGTTGCGCCGCAACCGCCCCCGCCGCCCGCCGCCGCCGCCGTGCAGCGCGGGAGCGCGGTGGAGCTGGAGCTGGATTCGTCCGAGGCGGACGAGCCGCTCGAGTTCGCTCGGCCCGTGGCGGGGCAGCCCCACAGGCCCGTGGCGAGGAAGCCGCCGCCCCCCGCGCCACGTCCGGCGGCTCCCGCTCCACCTCCGGCCCCCCCGCAGCCCGTGGCGCAGGCCGCCGCGGCGCCCGTGCTCGCCCCGCCGGCCGCCAAGCCCGCCGTGCTGCCCCCCGAGCCCAAGAGCGTGCCCTGGCAGGTGAAGACCGTCTTCCTCTCGCCGCCCAACCACATCGAGGGCAAGGGCCCCGTCATCGGCATCGACCTGGGCACCTCGAACTCGTGCGTGGCGGTGGTGACGAACAACAAGCCCACGGTGCTGCGCTCGCGCGAGGGCTACAACACCATCCCCTCGGTGGTGTCGCTCTCCACGCAGGGCAAGCTGCTGGTGAGCCACCGGGCCAAGAGCCAGGTGTTGCTGCGCCCCGAGCAGACCATCTACGGCGCGAAGCGGCTGGTGGGCCGGCCCTTCGACAGCGCGGTGGTGAACCAGGTGCGCGAGCGCTTCCACTACGAAATCCTCGCCGACTCGCGGGGCCGCGCCGCGGTGCGGATGGGCGACAACGTCCTGTCGCTCGAGGAGGTGCAGGGCATCATCCTGCGCGAGTGCAAGGACCTGGCGGAGCAGCACCTGGGGCAGAAGGTGGAGCGCGCGGTGGTGACGGTGCCGGCGTACTACTCGGAGCCGCAGCGCGAGGCGGTGCGCCGGGCGGGGTGGATGGCGGGGCTGAAGGTGGAGCGCATCCTGAATGAGCCCACCTCGGCGGCGCTGGCGTACGGGCTCAACCGCGAGGTGTCGAAGAAGGTCCTCATCTACGACCTGGGCGGTGGCACCTTCGACGCGACCATCCTGCGCATCGACAAGAACGTGTTCGAGGTGCTGTCCACGGGAGGCGACATCTTCCTGGGCGGCATGGACTTCGACAACGTGCTGGTGGACCTGTTGCTCGAGCGCTTCCAGCAGGCGGAGAAGGTGAGCTTCCAGGGAGACCGGATTGCCCTGTCGCGGGTGACGGACGCGGCCGAGCGGGCGAAGGTGGCGCTCTCGGAGTCGCAGTCCTACGAGGTCCACATCCCGATGCTGATGATGGACGAGGCGGGCCAGCCGAGGGACTTGCACGTCACGCTGACGCGGGCGGAGATGGAGCGGGTGTGCCTGCCCATGGTGATGCGCACGCTGGACGTGGTGCGCGACGTGCTGCTGGACGCGAAGATGCGGCCGCAGGAGATCGACGACATCCTGCTGGTGGGTGGGCAGAGCCGCATGCCGATGGTGCGCGAGAAGCTGAAGGAAGTCTTCGGCAAGCCGCCGCACGCGGGCGTGAACACGGACGAGGCGGTGGCGCTGGGAGCGGCGCTGTACTCGAACGCGGTGGACAAGGTGAGCAGCGTGGTGCTCATCGACGTGCTGCCGATGACGATTGGCGTGGCGATGCCGGGAGGCGGATTCACCCGGGTCATCGAGCGCAACACGCCGCTGCCGGCGCAGCGCTCGTTCGCCATCTCCACGACGCGGGACAACGAAGAGGTGATGGAGCTGTCCATCTTCCAGGGAGAGGACACGCACATCTCGGCCAACGAGTACCTGGGGACGGTGCGGCTGGAGGGCCTGCCGAAGGGTCCGAAGGGCTCGGTGCGGGTGGCGGTGACGCTGCGGCTGGACTCCGAGTGCGTGCTGCACGTGAACGCGCAGGAGTACTCGACGCGCAAGGAGATGAAGGCGACGCTGGCGACGCGCTACTCGCCCGAGGAGCTGCGGCAGCGGCTGGGCGTGGCGTCGGACGCGGCGAAGGCGGCGGAGGAGCGGCGCGGGCAGGATCTGAAGGAGCGCTCGGGCCGCTTCTGGAGCTTCCTGAAGAAGGTCGTGGGCAAGGCGTAGGTCAGTGCTCCAGCGGAGGCTGTGCCTCGGGGGGCCGCGGGCCTTCCGCGGGCCTGGGCCTCTGCCCGGGAGGCGTGCGCCGGCCCGGCGGGTTCACCCCGCGCAGCTCCGCGCTCCTCCAGGGCCAGTGTCCCTCGAGCTCCACGGCGAGGGTGAAGCTCAGGAAGGTGCGGATGAGCACGACGAGCCCGAGCACCAGCACCCCGCGCAGCGTGGGCTCCTCGCTCACGGTGCGGATGATGTCCGCAGCCACGAGCAGCTCCAGCCCGAGCAGGATGGAGCGGCCGACCTTCTCCCGGAAGCTACGGAAGGCGCTCTCGCCACTCTGGCGCCGGTGGCGGGCCACCCCCATCACGATCGACGCGAGCGTGCCCAGCACCATCACCGCGACGCCAGCGCCCTCGAAGAAGCGCGCCGATAGGGAGACCCACTCCGTGAACGCCACGCACGCCTCTCAGTCGTAGCTCTCGGCGCCGGGCGGGCAGCTCGGCTCGTCGCCCATGAGCGAGCGCAGCGCGTTCTTCAGCTTCATGTTCTGCACGAACAGATCATGCTCGGGCGAGCGGCCCGGGTCCGTCATGGGGCTCTTGAAGTAGAAGCTCAGCCAGTCCTGCGTGCCGATGCAGCCGGCGCGCTGCGCGAGGTCCATCAGCAGCGCCAGGTCCAGCACGATCGGCGCCGCCAGGATGGAGTCCCGGCACAGGAAGTCGATCTTCATCTGCATCGGGTAGCCCATCCACCCCACCAAGTCGATGTTGTCCCAGCCCTCCTTCGCGTCCCCGCGGGGCGGGTAGTACTCGATGCGGACCTTGTGGAAGAGGTCGCCGTAGAGCTCCGGGTTGGCCTCGGCGTCGAAGATGTCATCGAGCACGCCGCGCTTGGTGATCTCCTTGGAGCGGAACGACTCGGGATCGTCGAGCACCTCGCCGTCGCGGTTGCCGAGGATGTTGGTGGAGAACCACCCGCGCACCCCGAGCATGCGGGCCTTCAGGGCGGGCGCGATGACGGTCTTCATCAACGTCTGGCCCGTCTTGAAGTCCTTGCCGGCGAGCGCCACCTCGTGACGCCGCGCGAGCTCGGCCGCGGCGGGGAAGTCCACCGCCAGGTTGGGCGAGCCGTTGGCGAACGGCACGCCCTCCTGCAGACACGCCCAGGCGTAGAGCTGCGAATTGGTGATGGCCGGATCGTTCTTCAGCAGACCCGCCTCGAAGGCACGGCGGGAGGAGTGCACCTTGTCCGCCGCCACATACGTCTCCGTGGAGCCGCACCAGACGGCCACCGCGCGCGAGCACCCGTTGTCGCGCAGGAAGGTGCGGATGTCCTCGCGCACCTGCTCGACCATGTCCGCCTTCGTGGCGCCCTGCTTCATGTGCGTGCCGTGCAGGCGCTTCACGTACTGCGGATAGAAGACGCCCTTCATCGGGCGGATGGCCTGGAGCTCCTCGCGGATGGGCTCGAGCTGCGAGGCCTCGAGCACCTTGGCGTGCACGGCCGCGTCGTAGACGTTGTCCGGGAAGATGTCCCAGCCCCCGAAGACGAGCTGTTGCAGCCCGGCCAGCGGCAGGTACTCGTTCATGCGGACCTGCTTACCGCCCGAGCGCAGGCAGCCCATCTGCGTGAGCGAGCCCACCGGAAGTCCAAGCCCTTTGCGCGCCAGCAACACTCCCGAGATGAACGTGCTGGACACAGCGCCCATCCCCGGGAGCAAGACGGCGAGCTTGCCTTCGGGTGGGCGGATCGAGTCGGGTCGGTTCATCTGTTCCTCGCTGGTTGTGCCGGCACTCGGGTGACGCCCCCGGGCCGGAAGACGTGCTGGGAGAGGAACCACCACACCCGCATCCCCCACCCCCATGTGCTCGCCTAAGGCTTAACTACTCGTGGGTGGGAGGACCACTGGCCCCATGGGCAATGGCACCCGCGTGTTGTCCTGATCGGGCGACAATACCGCGCTGGGAGATGTCGGCCGTGTGACGTGCGCGGTTGGATGGTCCCGCCGGTCAATTGGAAGGCCGGGTGAAGCTGCTCACCCTGCGCGCCGATTCCCAGTTCCGATTCCGGGGGGCCCGATGGTTCCAGGCGAGATGACGGCAGAACAAATCGAGCAGCGGGTACGCTCGCTCGGGGAATGGTTCCACAACCTGGACCTCAAGGGTGTGCACACCGCTCCGACGCATTTCCTGGGCGACTTTCCCACCGTGTTCTGGCGGACCTTCCAGCACGCCTTTCCCCAGGACCTGACGGGCAAGTCGGTGTTGGACATTGGCTGCAACGGTGGCTTCTACAGCCTGGAGATGAAGCGCCGCGGTGCCTCGCGCGTGGTGGGCATCGACTGCGATGACCGCTACCTGGCGCAGGCCCGCTTCGCCTCCGAGGTGACGGGCCTGGACGTGGAACTGCACAAGATGGACATCTACGACGTGGGCTCGCTGCGCGAGCGGTTCGACGTCGTGCTGTTCATGGGCGTGCTCTACCACCTGCGCCACCCGCTGCTGGCATTGGACCTGCTCTACGAGAACGTGGTGAAGGACCAGCTCATCTTCCAGACGCTGGAGCGCGGCAGCGGACAGGTGGGCCAGTTCGCCCCGGACCATCCCATCACCGAGCGCGCCATCTTCGACCGGCCGGACTACCCGAAGATGCACTTCATCGAACACGAGTACGCGGGGGACTGGACCAACTGGTGGGCACCCAACCGCGCGTGCACCGAGGCCATGCTGCGCTCGGCGGGATTCGACATCCTCGAGCGGCCCTCGAGCGAGGTCTACCTCTGCCGGCGCGGCAAGCGCACCGGGAAGTGGGGGGCCGCCTATCCCGGCCGGAGCATCGGCACCACGACCCACCTCAACCCCACCGTCGAGCACCCGGAGACGATTCAATGATTGAAGCGGTGAAGCTGTGGAACGAGCCCAACAACATGTCCCACTGGGACTTTGGGATCGACAAGGACTGGAGCGTCTTCTCGCGCATGGTGCGCCTGGCCGGTGAGGCCGTGCGCGCGGAGAACCCGAAGCTCACCCGTGTCCTCGGCGGCATCTCTCCCATCGACCCGGCCTTCATCCGCCGCATGAAGGACCAGGGCGGGCTGGATGAGGTGGACGTGGTGGCGGTGCACGGCTTCCCGCTCGACTGGAACCACTGGCAGCTCCACGAGTGGCCCGAGCGCATCGCGGAAATCCGCGCGGCGACGCACCTGCCCGTCTGGGTGACGGAGGTGGGCGTCTCCACCTTCGGCGCCGAGGAGGTGCAGGAGTTCGGTCTGCGGCGCACCGCGGAGCTGCTGCTCGGCAAGGTGGACCGCGTCCACTGGTACAGCCTCTATGACTTGCCGAAGGCCTGGCCGGCGACCACGCGCCACCGCGAGACCGAGGGCTCATCGTACTACCGGCACTTCTACATGGGCCTGCTCAAGGAGGACGGCACGCCCAAGCGCGCCATGCGCCACTTCGCCGACTACACGCCGGAGATGGGCATCTGCCAGTGGTTCCACTTCGAGGACCACCGGCTGGAGGACGCGGTGAAGTGGCTCAAGAAGCTGGGCGTGAAGAAGCTGCGCACCGGCTTGAGCTGGGCGGACAGCCACCGGCCCAACCACGAGGCCTGGTTCGACAAGCAGATGAGCCTGCTCGAGGACTTCGACCTGACGCTCACCTACTGCTTCACCCCGGGCTCGCGCGGCGTGGCCGACCATCACACGAGCCCGCCCCAGGTCGTCGAGGAGTTCGCCGACTTCTGCGCGCGCATGACGCGCCGCTACGCGAAGTAGGCGTTGGGCGCCAGGCCGCGCAGCAGCGAGGTGTAGCGCTCCGCGGCCCGGCGCAGTCGCGTGGCCTCGGCCGGGACGAGCGCCTCCAGCGCCGAGGCCGCCATCAGGTGGTGGCCCAGCTGGAAGGCCAGGTAGCACGGCCGGTAGAAGGCCATCAGCGCCGCACTGACGGGGCGGCCACTGGCGCGCTCCACGTACTCGGCGAGGATGGCCTCTTCGGCCTCGTCGAAGCCGAGCTCCACGGCCGCGCCCACCACGTCCCAGGCCACGTCCTGGCAGCCAATCAAGTCATGGGCGTCGTGATGGTCCACCGCGTCCGTCTTGAGCAGCCGCCCGTCCTGGAGCACGAGCCACTCCCACGCGTGCGGCTTGTTGTCCGTCTCCACCGGGCGCACCTCGGCGGAGAGCCGCTCGAGGCGCGGGGCCCAGATGCCGAGCGCCTCGCCAAAGCCGTCCCCCAGCACCTGGGCCGAGTTGGAGCGCGCCATCTCCAGCAGCTGCGAGAGCGAGGCGCCCCGCCCGGGCTCCGCGAGGAAGCGCCGGGCCCGGAAGCCGAGGTACGCCCCCACACGCGCCACGAGCTCCGCGCGATCCACCCCCTGGGCCAGGGGCAGGGGCCTGGCGCCCTCGTGCCAGCGCTGCACCAGGAAGCCGTGCCGCAGCCCCTCGAGGTGTGGCGTGAGGCCCGCGTCCGAGAGCTGGCGGGCGCGTCCCAGGCGCCGCTCTCCGTACGCACCGAGGCCGGCGAACTTGAGGAGGAAGGTGCCGCGCTCGGCCAGCAGCAGGTACTTGCGCCGCTCCTGCTGCACGTGCACCGCGGGCCAGTCGCGCTCGTCCGGGAAGAGCCTGTGCCGCCACGCTCCGCCACTGAGGTCCACGAGCGGCCCGAAGGAGCCACCGGTGAGCTCCTCGGCCCACTCGGCGAGCGGCGCCGGGCGGTCCTCCCCCGGCTGGAGGAAGAGCGATTCGAAGTCGGCCGTGTACCTGCGCGCCCGGGCCCAGCGTGTCCGGTGCCGCTCGCTGGCCGCGGGCCCGAGCTCTCCCGCGTGACTCGGGAAGAAGAGCAACCGGTCCTCGGGGATGCCCCGGGCCTCGAGGAAGTCCGCCACCGCGCCGAAGGAGCTGCCCGACCTGCCGGGCCCCTCGTTCACGATGGCCACGTGCGACTCGCGGGCGCGTGACACCAACTCATTCTCGAGCCCGGGCCCGAGGCTGAGCGTGCGCTGGTAGGGGTGGCCTCCCGGCCGGACGGTGAAGGGGGGGGCGGTGGTGCCCGCGGCGGCGGAGACCACACACGCGAGCCCCGTGCCGATGCCGCGGATGCCAATCACCACGGGCGGGCGCGGCAGCAGCCGCAGCGAGTGCGCGGCCTCCAGGTACAGCTCCGGGTAGAGCGCGTACCAGGCGTAGCCCTCGGGCAGCTCGACCGTGACGCGCTCCGGCAATTCCAGACGCTCGAGCGCGTCGAACATCTCGTCGGGAAGCTGGCTGAGCCGCGCGTAGCCGCTCGACTGCGAGGTGCGCAGCGCGCGCGCGAGCGTCAGGGGCAGCTCGAGGAAGGCCACGCTCCGGGCGTCCCACTCGTCCCGGCGCCGCTCGGCGAAGTCCGCGTCGAGCAGACCCTGGGCGAGCTCGCCTGCTTCGATGAGCAGGGACACCAGCACCCCGTGCCGGTCGAGGCCTGGGGGCAGGGCCTCCATTTGACGCAAGCGCTTACGGAGTAGCGCGAGCACCTCGGCGGGCCGCACCTCGCGCTCATGGTCTCCGTGGACCAGCATGGCAGCGTCTCCCCCCTCCAGACCGCGGGTACTGTCGGGAAGATAGGGGTTCTCCACCAGAGGGCGCGGTGTCAGGCAGTGCGCGCCCGGTGTGCGGCCATCCAGACGGGCGCCCGGCTCCGGGTCGCCGGGTGGACAGTGGACGCCACAAGTCGCGAGCAGCCGCGAGCGGCGGGCGCACACTGCCGCCGGTCCTGTTGCCCTCGGGAGAAGCCATGTCTCGTCGCCCGCTCCATCGGCTGGTACCGCTCGCGCTCCTGGCCCTGGTGTCCTGCGCCGCCCCTCGCGCAGTGCCCCCCGCGCCGCCCCCGCCCCCCGCCGCGGTGCCTGAAGCCCGGCCCCCGCCGGTGACGCTGTCCGAGCTGGAGCGCCTCGAGCGGCTGGAACTGGTCTTCGACGTGCCGGGGCTCACGCGGCACCCGGACGATGTGACCATCGAGGCCCGCTTCACCGCGCCCTCCGGGAAGGTGATGACGGTGGGAGGCTTCGCCGCCAGCGGCGGCTTCCGCGTGCGCTTCACGCCGCTCGAGACGGGCGAGTACCGCTACGTCGTCCAGGCGGATGGGGGCGCCGGCCCGCGCGAGGTGTCCTCGGGAGGCTTCCGGGTGAAGCCGGGCGGGCGGCGGGGCTTCGTGCGCCGCGGCACCGAGTCCTCGCACCAGCTCGCGTGGGACGACGGCAAACCCTTTCTTCCGCTCGGGGAGAACCGCTTCAACCTCTACGACCCGGCGTGGAATTACAACAAGCTCCCGGCGCCCGAGTACGTGGCCTACATGGCCAGCCTCGGGATGAACACGCTGCGCATCTTCATCTTCACCGACTGCGAGCGCGAGGAGCCGCGGCCGGGGCCGCAGCCGGGATGTCTGGAGCCGCGGGTGGGGCGCTTCGATCCGGAGGTGGCGGCGCAGTACGACGCCATCCTGCAGGCGGCCGAGAAGAATGGCATCTACGTCATCCTCACGCTCTTCGCCGTCGGCTTCACCCCGGGCGAGACGTGGAAGAGCTGGGAGGACAATCCCTACAGCACCGCGCGCGGAGGCCCCGCCGCGACGCCCACCGAGTTCTTCGAGCGCGAGGACATTCGCAAGCTCGCGGAGCGCAAGCTGCGCTACGTGCTCGACCGCTATGGCTATTCACCCAACCTGCTCGCGGTGGACCTGCTCAACGAGCCCGAGTGGGATGGCAAGAATGGCGAGGAGACGTGGGTGCCCTGGGGCGAGCACATGGCGAAGGTGTGGCACGAGGCGGACCCGTACGGGCACCTCGTCACGCTGGGCTCGGTGGGGCTGCACTGGAACGAGGGCGGGGACGAGCGCCCCTGGTACGCGAGCCCGCAGGACGACCTCCTGCAGTGGCACCTCTACGGCAAGGAGTACTACGAGGTGCACGCGCTGGCGGCCGAGTTCTCGCGCAAGGTGGCCGAGAGCTGGGGCTACGGCAAGCCCGTGCTCTGCGGCGAGTTCGGCTACGGGGGCGATGACCCCAAGACGTTCGACCACACGCACGTGGGCATCTGGAGCGCGACGTTCTCGGGAGCGGGAGTGCTGGCGCACAGCGCGCCGCCCTTCACCGCGGACTCGGACGTGCTGATGACGCCCGAGCGGGGCCACCACTTCAAGGTGCTGTCGGAGTACCTGTCGAGGCTGAAGCTGTCGCCGCCCCTCCAGCCGCAGCTCCCTCCGCCCGCGACGCCCGAGGGCACCCGGACCTTCGTGCTCGGGCGCTCCGGTTATTGGGCGCTGTGGGTGCTGGGCGCGCAGAAGGGCTACGGCTCGCCGGTGAAGGGCGCCACCGTGCGGATGGGCGTGCCCTCGGGGAAGTACCGTGTCATGTGGTGGAACGACGTGACGGGCGAGCAGCTCGGCACCGAGGAGCTGACGGCGAAGCAGGAGGGACTCGTGCTCCGGCCGCCCGCCTTCGTGAGGCACGTGGCGGGAGTGCTGGAGTCCCTGCCGCCCGTGCCCTGAATCCCTCTCAGATGGCCGCGCCCGTGTCCAGGTGCTGCTTCTGGGCATCGCGCGGGTGGGCCGGGCGATCGGCCACGCCGCGGAAGTAGGCGATGGTTTCCCGCAGGCCGTCCTCGAGCGCCACCCTGGGCTCCCAGCCGAGCAGCGTGCGCGCGCGGGTGATGTCCGGCTGGCGCTGCTTGGGGTCGTCCTTGGGCAGCGGCTCGAAGGTGATGCGGCCGCCGCCTCCCATGGCCGCGCGCACCGCCTCGGCGAACTGGAGGATGGTCATCTCGCGCGGGTTGCCGATGTTCACCGGCTCCTCCACGTCCGAGAGCGCCAGCCGGACAATCCCGTCGATGAGATCCGACACGTAGCAGAACGAGCGCGTCTGGCCGCCATCGCCGAAGACGGTGAAGTCCTCGCCCCGCAGCGCCTGTCCCACGAAGGCGGGCACCACGCGCCCGTCCTCGAGGCGCATGCGCGGGCCGTAGGTGTTGAAGATGCGCACGATGCGGGTGCGCACCTGGTGCACGCGCCGGTACGCCGCCACGAGGGCCTCGCCGTAGCGCTTGGCCTCGTCGTAGCAGGAGCGCGGGCCGATGGAATTCACGTTGCCCCAGTAGTCCTCGCGCTGCGGGTGCACGAGCGGATCTCCATAGATTTCCGAGGTGGAGGCCTGGAGGAACACCGCGCCCTTGCGGTGCGCCAGCTTCAGCCCGTTCTCGGTGCCGAGCGAGCCCACGCGCAGTGTCTCGATGGGCAGCTGCGCGTAGTCGATGGGCGAGGCCGGCGAGGCCATGTTGAAGACGAAGTCCACCGGCCCGTTGAAGTCGAAGGGCTCGGTGATGTCGTGGTGCAGCGACATGAAGCGCTTGTTGGCCCGCGGTCCAGTGAGGTTGCGCTCATCTCCGGTGACGAAGTTGTCGACGCTGATGACCTCGAAGGCACCGTCCGCGAGCAGCCGCTCGCACAGATGGGACCCGAGGAAGCCCGCTCCTCCCAACACCACCGCTCGTCTGCCTTGGATTCGGTTCATACGCATAAGGGTGCGCCCGGTCGCGGAGCCGAGGGAGCCGCGGCCGATGACCGGACAGTCCCGCGTTGATTCCAGGACGTGCTGGGCGGCGCTCCCGTGTGACAGGCGGCAGCGGCGTCGTTCAGCGGTGCACCTCTTGCGTTCATGGTCCCATGGGCCGATGGCCTGGACGACAGGGGGGAGCACATTTCGCGTCCTCACACACCCAAGGCGGTAGCGGAGGCAACACGGATGGACGCGCGAACGTCGAACACGACGATGAAGGCCGCGGTGATCGCCGGGCCCAAGGGGGCTCGGGTCGAGAACGTGGCACGGCCCGACCCGGGGCCCAACACCCTGCGCGTGAAGCTCGAGGGCTGCGGGCTGTGCGGTTCCAACCTCCCCGTCTGGGAGGGGCGCGAGTGGTTCAAGTACCCCATGCAGCCCGGCGCTCCGGGCCACGAGGGCTGGGGCGTGGTGGACGCCGTGGGCAGCGGCGTCTCCGGCTTCAAGCCAGGCGACCGCGTGGCCACCCTGTCCTCGGCCGCCTATGCCGAATACGACGTGGTGAACACGGACTCGGCCGTGCTGCTGCCCCCCTCGCTCGCCGGCAAGCCCTTCCCCGGGGAGCCCCTGGGCTGCGTGATGAACATCTTCCGCCGCAGCGATATCCAACCCGGACAGACGGTGGCCATCATCGGCATCGGCTTCCTCGGGGCGCTGCTGACGCAGCTGGCGGCGAACGCGGGGGCGCGCGTCATCGCCATCAGCCGCAGGCCCTATGCGCTCGAGCTGGCCCGCGCGTACGGCGCCACCGAGTGCATCCCCATGGATGACCACCAGAAGATCATCGACCGCGTGAAGTCGCTCACCCACGGCGCCTTCTGCGAGCGCGTCATCGAGGTGGTGGGCGAGCAGTGGCCACTGGACCTGGCGGCCGAGCTCACGCGCGAGCGCGGCAAGCTCATCGTCGCGGGCTACCACCAGGACGGGCCGCGGCAGGTGAACATGTGGCTGTGGAACTGGCGCGGCCTGGACGTCATCAACGCCCACGAGAGAGATCCCAAGGTCTACGTCGAGGGCATCCGCCTGGCGGTGGACGCGGTGGCCGCCGGCAGGCTCAACCCCTTTCCGCTCTTCACCCACCGCTTCGGGTTGGACGAGCTCAACAAGGCCTTCGAGGCGATGCGCAGCCGCCCCGAGGGCTTCCTCAAGGCGCTCATCACGGTATGAACGGACAAACGATTGGAAAGAAGGCGCCCCGTCCGAGGCTCGGCTTCCTCGGCGTGGGATGGATTGGACGCAACCGCATGGAGGCCATCGTCCAGAGCGAGATGGCCCAGGTGGTGGGCGTCGCGGACCCGGTGCCCGCGGCGGCCGAGGAGGCGCGCAAGCTGGCGCCGGGCAGCGAGCGGGTGGACTCGCTCGACGCGCTGCTCGAGCTGGGGCTGGACGGAATCGTCATCGCCACGCCCAGTGCCTTCCACGCCGAGCAGTCCGTGCGGGCGCTGGAGCGCGGGGTGGCGGTGTTCTGCCAGAAGCCGCTGGGGCGCTCGGCCGAGGAGACACAGCGCGTGGTGGACGCCGCGAAGGCGGCGGACCGGCTGCTGGGCGTGGACCTCAGCTACCGCTTCACCACGGGCATGCGGCAGCTGCGCGAGCGTATTCACGGCGGCGCGCTGGGTGACATCTACGCGGTGAACCTCGTCTTCCACAACGCCTACGGGCCGGACAAGGCGTGGTTCTATGATCCGAAGCTCGCGGGCGGCGGGTGCGTGATGGACCTGGGCATCCACCTGGTCGACCTGGCCTTCTGGGTGCTGGGCTTCCCCGAGGTGCGCCGCGTGTCGAGCCAGCTCTTCGCCCAGGGCCGCACCCTGGGCAAGCGCGGCGAGGCCGTGGAGGACTACGCCGCCGCGCAGCTCGAGCTCTCCAGTGGCACGGCCGTGCAGCTCGCCTGCTCGTGGAAGCTGCCCGCGGGGTGCGATGCCGTGATCGAGGCCTCCTTCTATGGGACGAAGGGCGGCGCGGCGTTCCGCAACGTGAATGGCTCGTTCTACGACTTCACGGCGGACCTGTTCTGGGGCACGCGGCGCGAGCGCCTCGCGGATCCTCCGGATGCCTGGGGCGGCCGGGCCGCGGTGGATTGGGCCACGCGTCTGGCCCACGGCGCGCGGTTCGATCCGGAGTCCGAGCGGCTCGTCCAGGTGGCGGGCGCGTTGGATCGCATCTACGGCTGAGGCCGGGTCCGGAGCCGAGCCCTGTGGGGGTCACCCTCCGACGGGCTCGGCCTTCGGGCGCGCGATGAGGCCCGCGCGGTCGAGCAGGTTGCGCACGCGCAGGGTGAAGGCCACGTGCTCGGGGTTGCTCGCCGTCATGGGCTCGGGGGAGAGGACGAGCAGCCAGCCCAGCGCGCCCACCGGTTCAATCCGCACGGGCGCGGGCAGCGGCGGCAGCGAGCCCAGGCGGCGCGAGAGGTAGGTCAGCCAGCCCACCCGCACCTCTCCCTTCTCCTTTTGCACGAGGTCCACCATCTCGGTGGAACTGGCCATGGCGAAGTCGGGGTCCCACGCGGTGGCCATGCTGGTGAGCACCTCCGGCAGCACCGGAACGCGCAGCAGCCGTTCCCGCACCGCGCCTTGCCTGGGCGGCTCGAGCAGGCAAACGTTGGAACCACCCGAAGAGTATCCACCGCAAGTCATGGTGAGGTAGGTGGGCTCCTCCTTCGTGTTCCACACCATCTGGCTGAAGCCCAGCTTCTCGATGACCTTCTTGCCGACGTCCGCGCGGTTCCTGCCCTTCAGGAAGAACGTCTCCAATTCTCCCACCTCCGGACGGAGGGGCCAGCCCGGCAGCTCGCGGGGGAAGCCACGGCCCGCGTGGTACCAGTGGGTGAAGGACGGGTCGCACCGCGCCAGCATGTGAAAGTAGAGTTCTGCGCGCCGGGCACATTCCAGCGCCGTCTCCTTTCGAGGGCCCCAGTACGCCCCCACGTAATAGTCCTCGGGCTCTTCCTGCATGCGTGCTCCTTCTCTACTGCGCTCGCGTGTAGTGGACGGTGATGTTCCCCAAGTCGTTCCTTTTGAAGTACTTCCGAAGGAACTCCGCGACCTTGGCATCGGCGACATGCCAGGCCACCGGGTACCCCAAATCCCGGGCGGCCTCTGATTGTCTCTGGGCTTGTCTCATCATCTCCTTGAACTTGCCGGACTTCACGAACCAGGACTGGGGCGTGCCATCCGGGTTGAAGAAGGAGAGGTAGCCGGGGCCCTTGGCTTCCAGCAGTTCCACGCCGTTGAAGCCGTCGAACTCCAGTATCCCCACCATGTACACGTACCAGGCGGGGCGTCCCGTTATCTGCTCCTGGTAGTCCAGGGACTGCTTGGACTCGTTGGTGGGCTTCTTGTACGTCCACTGACCGGGCCCCCGTGGTGAAGCCTTCGGGGTGGGTTTGCCCACCTTGCCGCTCGCGCCGCCGCCCTTGCCCTGACCCTTGCCCGCCATGTGCAGGACGGAGAGGGCGTTGAGGTCCAGGCTCACGGCGGCGGCCGTCGTGCCTTCGGCCACCACCACGCCGCCCAGCACCAGCTCTCCCTCGGCCGTGAGTGAGAGCACCGGCAGCTCCGCTCCCAGTCCGCTGATGCCGCCCACCGCGGCCTGCGCGCCCCCGAGCAGCGCGAGCACGTGCGTGGACAGGCGCGCCGCCTCGCGTATCTGGTCCTCGTGGGACAGGGCGCCGTAGCGCGCGAAGTATTCGGGCGAGGAGGCGATGAGCAGCGCCAGCGTGGCGGGCAACTGCCCCAGGTCCTCCACGGTGCGGATGGGGTGGAGGATGGAACCGGCCAGCGCCACCGCCATCTCCGTCATGGCCTCCTGCGCCCCGTCGAGCGCGGCGTTGAGCGGGTCCCTTCCCAGGCTCAGCTCGGCCAGGGGCGGGCCCTCCGCGCGCCGCAGGGCCTCGGTGACCGGGAAGAGGACGCCCATGTGGGAGAAGTAGAAGTCACCTACCCGGAGCAGGCCCACCTTCCACTCGCCCTGCTCGAGCTCGAGGGCGCCCATGCGCTGGAGGGGCGTGCCGGTGAGCGCTGACACCAGATAGCCATCCGGGCGCATCATCACCAGGAAGCCGAAGCGCTCGGCACGCCACTTCAAATCGTCGTACTCCACGCGCTCGCCACCCGCGAGCACCTCGCGCAGCAGCCAGAACAGCAGCCTGCGCGGGGCGAAGCTTTGGGGTGTCGCGCGCGTCTTGGCCAGCTGGCCCAGCAGCTCACGCGCCTGCTCCGGGTAGAGCGCCGCGCCCGGCGGGTGACGGGCTTCCTCCGGCAGTCCGCTGGCCTCCTGCACCACCTGGAAGAGGTCCTCTGTCTGCTCGGGGAAACCGCCCGCGCTTCCTGCCTCCCCTGTCACGGGCGTGTCCACTGGCCGCCGGGCCTGGGCGGCATGGCGCCAGGAGGTGGCCCGTGAATGAAGCCCCACGCCGCCACTCAGGCTCCCGAGCGGAGGGCCCGTGGCGCACCCGCCCAGCGTCACCAGCGCCAGCACCGCCAGGAGCAACGAGCCGGCACCGTTCCTCGCGGAGGAAGGTCCCCCGTGCGCCCGCGTGGAATCCTGCTTCCTCATGAGCGGCCCCCTGGAAAGGCAACCAACCCAAAGGATTGCATTGTGCCCTGACGACCCATGAGGGTACAGCCCGCGGTCGCCGCCACCCGGCGGAGGCGGAGCTCGAGACGGAGGCGACATGCCCGAGGGACCACAAGAGACGGACGCCGCTCGGCGTCCACATGGGCGAAGTGGCGCGCGAGGCACGCAAGAAGGCGGAGTTGACGCAGGAGGACGTGGCCGGCCGCATCGGCCTCGCCACCGAGGTGTACGGCCGCTTCGAGCGCGGCGACATGCTCCCCAGCGTGCCCACGCTGGTGCGGCTGTGCCGCGTCCTGCGCCTGGATGCCAACGAGGTGCTGGGTTTCTCCTCCCAGCGGACGCCCAGGTGGATGGAGCAGTCCCCGCCAGAGAGCGAGGAGAAGCCCGCCGTGCGGCGTCTGCTGCGCACGCTGCGCCAGTTGAGCCCCCGGCAACTCTGGGCCCTGTCCATCATGGCCAGCACCCTGCTGAGGGACGACGAGACAGAGCGCTGAGCGGTACGCTCCGGGTGGGCGTCTCCTGGAGTCGCGGCTCTCGGGAGATGTTCGTACGAAGGCTCGAATGCCTGCCTTCTCTCCTCCGGGCGAGCGGCGTCTTCTTTGTCCGCACGTCCCGCTGACAGCCGCGTGTATTGCGGCGCACGCGGGGGGGAATCGGAAGGGAAGACGGACTGCGCGCGTTCAGGTCGCGACCATGCAGACACCTACCGTCTCCCGTGGAGCACTGTGGCGTGCGATGGGTTTCCTCCGTCCTCATCGGCGCGCGGTCCTCACCATCCTCGGCCTCGTCCTGACGTCCGCCGCCTTGAGCGCCATCGAGCCGCTCGTGCTCAAGCAGGTGTTCGATCAGCTCGGCTCGGGCGGTGCCCTGAAGGCGGTGCTCATCGCCGTGGCGGGGCTCGTGGGCATCGGCCTGGCGCGTGAGGGGCTCGGGGCCACGTCCAACTGGCTCACCTGGCGCACGCGTATCGCCGTGCACTTCTCCCTCAACGAGGCCACCGTCACCCGCCTCCACCGCCTCCCGCTCAGCTTCCATCGCGAGGAGGGCGTGGGCGCCATCATGACGAAGCTCGACCGGGGCATGCAGGGCTTCGTGGGCGCCATCACCGAGCTCGCCTTCAACGTCATCCCCGCGGCCACCTACCTCGTCCTCGCCGTGGTCATCATGTTCCGGCTCGACTGGCGCCTGGCGCTGCTCGCGCTCGCGTTCTCGCCCATCCCGGTCCTCATCGCCCGCAAGGCGGCGCCCTCGCAGACGCGGCGCGAGCAGACGCTCATGGACCGCTGGACGAAAATCTACGCCCGCTTCAACGAGGTCCTCTCGGGCATCGTGACGGTGAAGAGCTGCGCCATGGAGGAGCGCGAGAAGCAGCGCTTCCTGCAGGAGGTGCGCGAGGCCAACGAGGTCGTCACTCGCGGCGTGGCCTTCGACTCGGTCGTGGGCGCGGGCCAGAACATCACCGTGCTCGTGGCACGCGTGGCCTCCATCGGCTTTGGCGGCGTGCTCGTGCTGCGCGGGGAGATCACCGCCGGTACCCTGGTGGCGTTCCTCGGCTACATCGGCGGCCTCTTCGGTCCCGTCCAGGGCCTGAGCGGCGTGTACAAGACGCTGCGGACCGCCTCGGTGGCCATCAACCAGGTCTTCTCCATCCTCGACGCGCAGGACCATCTCGGTGACGCTCCGGACGCCGAGGAGGTCACCGGCATGCGCGGGGAGGTGGAGTTCGAGAACGTCCACTTCGCCTATCCGTCCTCGTCCGGCCCCAACAAGCCGCTCCTCAACGGCATCGACCTCCAGGTGAAGCAGGGCGAGACGATTGCCCTGGTGGGTCCGAGCGGCGCGGGCAAGACGACGCTGATGAGCCTGCTGTGCCGCTTCTACGACCCGAACGAGGGCGTGGTGCGAATCGACGGCAAGGACATCCGCTCGCTCAAGCAGATGTCGCTGCGGCGCCACGTCGGCGTGGTGCTGCAGGACAGCCTGCTCTTCAACGAGAGCGTGCGCAGCAACATCGCCTACGGGCGCCCCAACGCGAGCCAGGAGGAAATCGAGGCCGTGGCCCGCGCCGCGCACGCGCACGAGTTCATCATGCGCCTGCCCCAGGGCTACGACACCGTGGTGGGCGAGCGCGGCAACCGCCTGAGCGCGGGCGAGCGCCAGCGCATCTCCATCGCGCGCTCGCTGCTCAAGAATCCGCCCATCCTCATCCTCGACGAGCCCACCAGCGCGCTCGACGCGGAGAGCGAGGCGCTCGTGCAGGAGGCGCTCGGCAAGCTGATGAAGGGCCGCACCACCTTCGCCATCGCGCACCGTCTGTCCACGGTGGTGGACGCCGACCGCATCCTCGTCCTCAAGGGCGGGCAGATTGTCGAGCAGGGCAATCACTCGCAGCTGATGCGCCTCGATGGCTACTACGCCTCGCTCGTGCGCCGACAGACGCGCGGGCTGCTGCCCGAGCTGCCCTCGCTCCCCGAGCCGCGGCACCCGGCGTCCGCCGTGGCGTAGACAGCCCCGAGCCTCCGTGTTCGTCTCCAGGCCCTGTTCAGGGCGCACGTATGACCTGCGTACAGGGTCCTGCGGCGCTCTGTCCGGGGCCTTCGCGTTGCATACGCACGCGTGAACGTTGCGTGACATGCGAGGTTGTTTTTCGCGGCCGACGTTCGCGGTCGGTTCTGTCCGCTCTCGTTCCACCTGTATCTCGCGTCCTACGACCGCGGTCTGAGGGCCTGTGCACCCGGTGAGAGGCTGGGCTGACAGTGCGATGGACCCGCAGTGCTGGGGGTCCCGCTGGGCTGCGCGGTGCTTACTCTTCCCGCGGAACGAAGGGGCCGTCGCACATCGGGCTGGCTCCTCACCACGCAACCACGGACGCGCGGAGACGTAAGAGGGCGCGGGGCTGTCGGGAGGGAACATGAGGCGCAAGCAGGTACTCATCACCGGAGGCGCGGGCTTCATCGGTTCGCATCTCGCGGATGAGCTCATCGCGAATGGCTATCGCGTCAGGGCCTTGGACGCACTGCTCCCGCAGGTGCACGGCGAGAGCCGCACGCGCCCCGCGTACCTCCACCCGGAGGTGGAGCTCCTCGTCGGCGATGTCCGTGACCGCGAGGCGGTGCGCGACGCGCTCGAGGGCGTGGACGCCGTGTACCACTTCGCCGCGGCCGTGGGCGTGGGCCAGAGCATGTACGAGGTGGCGCACTACACGTCGGTGAACAACCTGGGCACCGCCGTGTTGATGGAAGCACTCATCGAGCGTCCGGTGCAGCGGCTCGTGGTCGCCTCCAGCATGAGCGTCTACGGCGAGGGACTCTTCCGCACTCCGGACGGGCGCCTGGTGCCCGGCACGGATCGCACCCTGGAGCAATTGCAATCCGGTGACTGGGAGCTGCGCGGCGCCCACGACGAAGTGCTCGCCGGTGGAGTGGATGCCGTCAGCCTGAACCTGGGTCTGGGCAACGGTCTTGGAAGAGTGGGTGTCGGGCTCACCGCAGGCCCCCAGGGCGAGGGTGACGAGCGACAGAGCAATGGTTTTTAGCAGGGACTTCATCGTGGCCTCCTGAAATTTGCAGGCCATCTATAGCATGTTCGGGGGACTTGGCTAGGGGCCCCTAGCGCACACGTCGTTCAACTAATACGGCTGCGTCGGGGCTTGCGTGCTGCCACGCACCTTGCACGCGAGCCATGTTCGGGTAGGCCCCCGCCTCGCCGACGCCGAAGAGGAAGCGGTAGGTCATGAGCGTGACGAAGCCGGTCGCACAACCGGTCAGGAGCGTGAACAACGACCAGCCGAGGACGATGCGAGTC
>NZ_JBJMQO010000150.1:0-154305 GCF_045802675.1 Archangium sp.
AGAGGCCGATGGTGCTGGTCTCGTTCTGCATGATGAGCCAGTTCTGGGCCTGGTCACCGCCGATGGCACGGAAGCCGAGCTTCTCGTAGAACGCGCGGGAGACGGCGATGTCCTTGACGGCGAGGCTGACGGAAAAGTTGCCGAGGTGCATGGGTGCGGCTCCTGTGGGCGGGGCGGTGGCGGGTGGGCGAGGAGGCGCCGCCGCACAGCCGCTCAGGGTGAGGACAACCAGTACGCTGCTGAGGATGCGAAGCATGGGGTGCTCCAGGGCTGCCGAGTGCGGCCGCCGCTCGGCAAGGTACCTGATAGTTCGTCGGATGATACGAGCGAGGTTGTTCTGTCTTTTCAAGCGCGTATTGCTTTGTCTTACCACTATCAGGACGATCGGGGTTTTCGCACCGCCGCGGCGCGGAACATCGGAATCAGGCGCGCGAGGTTCAGGGTGACGGATCGGATCGCATCGCCAGCCGCTCTGGCCCAAAGGCTGGATCGGATCAATCACTCACAGCAATGGCTGGAAGATGAGCTGGCGGAGCAGATGTCGGCGACGATCATCAACGTCTCGGAAGCTATGGTGCTGGGAGGGGCGATGAGGTACGGCGTCATGCTCGCCATCGCTTTTTCCGCAAGAGCCTGTCTGAATTGGTGGTGGCAGGCGATGTGTTTCGCGGCCGTCTCGTGGCCTTCGAAGACAGCGTGCTGACTCTCGTGACGTAAAGCGATTGAGGCGGCGGCCGCCAAGCCGCCGGGCCCCGTTTGCCGCTCAACCCCGGATCAAGGGACGCCGCATCTCATGACGACGTCCGCAAGCCAAAGGCTGGACCGGGTCATGTGACTGTACACCTCGTCGAGCGGAGTGCCGCCTTGTGCCGTGCACTTGGCGATGGCGTCGGTGCGAGCAGCATCCATTGCCAGGCCCGGATCGTAGCTCTGGCCATGGCCGGTAACGGTCACCACCGTAGCCAGTGCCGCACCGGAGAAGGACAAGAGAAACGCAAAAGCAATGACGAAGGAATTCCTTTTCATTCGTAATCTCCCGATAGGTCTGAATGGACGTTCGAGCATGAAAGCTGACGGCAATCGTGAAAGTCAATGCGAATGGGCCCCCACAGCCACGCTCGCGGGCGCGCGGGAGCACCTCGAAGTGCGCGCGCTTCTCCAGCCGTTACGGGAGACCGCGCCCGGCAGGCCCCTGTTTCCGAAGCCTCGTTCGACATCGCACCCGCCCCGCTCTGGGCCCACCTCGTCACACCTGTAGTCAAATTTTTAGTTTCTCCTGTTTTCAGGGTTTTGCTACATTTGAGGACATACGGATGGGGGCCGTCCCTGGCAACCGCGCCACGGGGAGGCACCCCGTCCACCTGAATGCAGGGGGAACACATGAATCGGCCTGACTCGATGGGAGGCGCCGCGCGCTTCCTCGTGATGGGGCTGCTGGCCTTGGCGGGCTGCGGCCGGGAGGAGGCGTCCTCCGAGGCGCTGCACGCGCGGAGCGTCTCCGCGGCCCTCGAGTCCGGAACGGACCTCGTGGTGACGGAGGTGCGCGGTCCGGCCAACGTGAGGCCCGGGCAGGGCTTCACGGCCTCGGTGACGGTGTGCAACCAGGGCTCCGTCCCGAGCAGCTACTACAACCGGCCCCGGCTCGAGCTCTTCCTGTCGATGGATGCCGCGCTGACGCCGCCGGATCCGTTCAATCCCTCTCCTCCCCCGGCGGACCAGGTGTCCATCGGTTGGGTGGAGGTGGAGTCGCTCGCCCCCGAGCAGTGCGTGACGAAGAGCGTGCCCGCCTATGCGTGGCTGCCGCCGGCGGCGCAGGGAGACGGCGCGTACTACCTGGCGGCGGCCGTCGACACGATGGGCGTGGAGCAGGAGAGCCGCGAGGACAACAACGTCCTCGTGAGCGGGTTGATGGGCGTGGGCTACCGCGCGGACCTCGTGGTGACCGCGGTGAGCGGCCCGGCCAGCGCGAGCAACGGGCAGAGCTTCACGGCCTCGGTGAAGGTGTGCAACCAGGGCACCACCCCCACCAGCGGGGGCTACTACCCCTACGGCTCGGCGCGGGTGGAGCTGTTCCTGTCGATGGACACCACGCTGACGCTGCCGGATCCGGCCAATCCCTCTCCGGCCGTTCCGATGGATCAGCGCTCCATCGGGTACGTGGAGCTGGACACGCTGTACGAAGGCCAGTGCGTGACGAAGAACGTGCCCGTCCATGCCTGGACGCCCCCGGACGCGCAGGGCGACGGGGCGTTCTACCTGGCCGCGGCGGTCGACACGACGGGGGTGGAGAAGGAGCTGCGCGAGGACAACAACGTCCGCGTGGGCGCGCTCATGGGCGTGGGCAATGAGCCCGACCTCGTGGTGACCGAGGTGAAGGCCCCCGCCAACGTGAGGCCGGGGCAGGGCTTCTCGTCCACGGTGAAGGTGTGCAACCAGGGCACCTCGTCTGTCTATGGCAGCTATTACTCCGGGCCGAAGGTGGAGCTGTTCGTGGTGACGGACGCGACGGCGCCGATTCCGGCGAACGCGATGCCGCTCGGCTCCGTGGTGCTGGACCAGACGCTGTCCCCGTCGCAGTGCGTGACGAAGAGCGTGCCGGGCCAGGCCAATCCGCCGCTCGACGCCCCGGTTGACGGGGCATACCCGCTCGTGGCCACCGTCGACCGGGCCGGGATGGTGCAGGAGCTGCGCGAGGACAACAACGTCCTCGTGAGCGGCAAGCTGGGCGTGGGCTACCGCTCGGACCTCGTGGTGACCGAGGTGAAGAGCCCGGCCAGCCTGTGGAATGGCCAGGGCTTCACGGCCACGGTGAAGGTGTGCAACCAGGGCACCAGCTCCAGCAGCGGCTACTACTACTCCCGGCCGCGCGTGGAGCTGTTCCTGTCGACCCGGCCCGGGCTGACGCTGCCCTCTCCGTCGATGCCCTACCCCGGCACGCCCTCGAGCCAGGTGTCCATCGGCTGGGTGGAGCTGGACGGGCTGTATGAGGGCCAGTGCGTGACGAAGAGCGTGTACGCCAATGCCTGGCTGCCCCCGGAGACGCAGGGCGATGGCGCGTACTACCTCGCGGCCGCCGTGGACACGATGAACACGGAGCAGGAGCTGCGCGAGGACAACAACGTCCGCGTGGAGGGCCTGGTGGGCGTGGGTTACCGCTCGGACCTCGTGGTGAGCGAGGTGAAGGGCCCGGCCAGCGCGGGCAATGGCCAGAGCTTCACGGCCTCGGTGAAGGTGTGCAACCAGGGCACCTCGCCCACCGGCAATGGCTACTACCCCTATTACAGCCGGCCCCGGGTGGAGCTGTTCCTGTCCACGGATACCGAGCTGACGCTGCCGGACCCGTCCCAGCCCTACGGGGGCATGCCCATGGACCAGATGTCCATCGGCTGGGTGGAGCTGGAGCAGCCCCTGGCGCCGAGACAGTGCGTGACGAAGAGCGTGAACGCCAACGCCTGGGTGCCGCCCGCGGCCATGGGCATGGATGGGGCGTACTACCTGGCGGCGGCCGTCGACACGATGAGCGCGGAGCAGGAGCTGCGCGAGGACAACAACGTCCGCGTGGGCGGCCTGATGGGCGTGGGCTACCGCTCGGACCTCGTGGTGACGGAGGTGAGCTTCCCGGCCAGCCTGACGACGAGCCAGGGCTTCACGGCCACCGTGAAGGTGTGCAACCAGGGTTCGGGCGCCGCCAACTACTACAACCACCCCCGCGTGGAGCTGTTCCTGTCCATGGACGCCGAGCTGACGATGCCGGATCCCTCCCTGCCCTACGGGGGCATGCCCATGGACCAGATGTCCATTGGCTGGGTGGAGCTGGATGATCTCCTGGGAGCGGGAGAGTGCGCGACGAAGAGCGTGCCCGCCAATGCCGGGACGCCGCCCGCGGCCGGGGGCATGGATGGGGCGTACTACCTCGCGGCCGCCGTGGACACGACGAACCGGGAGCAGGAGCTGCGCGAGGACAACAACATCCGCGTGGGCGGCCTGATGGGCGTGGGCAACCGCTCGGACCTCGTGGTGAGCGAGCTGAGCGCGCCGGCCAGCGTGGGTGATTCGCAGAACTTCACGGCCACCGTGAAGGTGTGCAACCAGGGCACCACGCCCACGAGCAATTACTACTCGGGGCCCCGGGTGTCGCTGTACCTGACCTCCGACGCCTCGTTCTCGATGCCCGAGCAGTCCATGCCCTACCCGGGCTCGGGGGAGCCGATGCCCATTGGCTGGGTGGAGCTGGACCAGCCGCTGTACCCGGCGCAGTGCGTGACGAAGAGCGTGAACGCCAATGCCTGGCTGCCGATGGGGCCACAGGGCAACACCAGTGCGTACTACCTCGTGGCCGCCGTCGACACGAACCGGGTCGAGCAGGAGCTGCGTGAGGACAACAACGTCCGCGTGGGCGGCCTGCTGGGCGTGGGCTACGGCTCGGACCTCGTGGTGAGCGAGGTGCGTGGTCCGGCCAGCGCGAGCAACGGGCAGAGCTTCACGGCCTCGGTGAAGGTGTGCAACCAGGGCACGACGTCCACGGGCGGCTATTACTACTCCATGCCCCGGGTGGAGCTGTTCCTGTCCATGGACGCCGAGCTGACGATGCCGGATCCCTCCATGTCCTACTCGGAGATGCCGAGGGATCAGGTGTCCATCGGGTCCGTGGAGCTGGAGCAATCCCTGGCGCCGGGTCAGTGCGTGACGAAGGACGTGAGCGCCCTTGCCTGGGTGCCGCCCGAGTCCATGGTGATGGAGGGCGCCTACTACCTGGCGGCCGCCGTCGACACGTATTGGGTCGAGCAGGAATTGCGCGAGGACAACAACGTGCGCGTGGGCGCGCTGATGGGCGTGGGCTACCGCTCGGACCTCGTGGTGAGCGAGGTGAGTGGCCCGGCCAGCGCGGGCAACGGGGAGAGCTTCACGGCCTCGGTGAAGGTGTGCAACCAGGGCACGGCCTCCACGGGCGGCTATTACTACTCCATGCCTCGGGTGGAGCTGTTCCTGTCCATGGACTCCGAGCTGACGCTGCAGGACCCCTCCACGTCCTACCCGATCATTCCCGCCAGGGATCAGACGTCCATCGGCTGGGTGGAGCTGGATCAGCCCCTGTCGCCGGGCCAGTGCGTGACGAAGAGCGTGAACGCCAATGCCTGGCTGCCGCCCGACGCCCTGGGCATGGAGGGCGCCTACTACCTAGCGGCCGCCGTCGACTCGACGTGGGTCGAGCAGGAGCTGCGTGAGGACAACAACGTGCGCGTGGGTGGCCTGATGGGCGTGGGCTACCGCTCGGACCTCGTGGTGACGGAGGTGAGCGGCCCGGCCAGCGTGAAGAACGGCGAGAACTTCACGGCCTCGGTGCTGGTGTGCAACCAGGGCGCCGCCCCCACCAACAGCCCCTACTACGCCCGGCCGAACGTGGAGCTGTTCCTGACGATGGACGCCGCGCTCGCGATGCCGAACCCGGCCACGCCCGTGCCGGGGCCGTCGAGCACCATCTCCATCGGGTACGTGGAGCTCGAGCAGATCCTGTCGCCGGGGCAGTGCGTGAGGAAGAGCGTGTCCGCCCAAGGCTCGCTGCCGCCGATGGCGCAGTTGGCGGAAGCGTTCTACCTGGCCGCGGCGGTCGACACGAACCGGGTGGAGCAGGAGCTGCGCGAGGACAACAACGTGCGCGTGGGCGGCCTGATGAGCGTGGGCAGCAGCCCCGACCTCGTGGTGAGCGAGGTGAGCGCCCCGGCCAGCGTGATGGAGGGCCAGCAGTTCACGGCCTCGGTGAAGGTGTGCAATCAGGGCACGATGCCCACCGGCGGCTCCTACTCCTATTACGGCAGGCCCCAGGTGGAGCTGTTCCTGTCCACGGCGGCCTCGGTCGTCATGCCGTCTCCGGGCATGCCCTACCCGTCTCCAGGCGCGCCGATGGAGCAGGTGTCCATCGGTTACGTGGAGCTGGAGCAGCCGCTGTACCCGGGGCAGTGCGTGACGAAGAGCGTGTCCGCCAACGCCTGGCCGCCGCCCGCGGCGCAGGGTGATGGCGCGTACTACCTGGCGGCCGCGGTGGACACCACCTGGGTGGAGCAGGAGCTGCGCGAGGACAACAACCTGCGCGTGGGTGGCCTGCTGGGCGTGGGCAGCGGCTCGGACCTCGTGGTGAGCGAGGTGACGGCCCCGGCGAGCGCGGGCAACGGGCAGCAGCTCACGGCCTCGGTGAAGGTGTGCAACCAGGGCACCACGCCCACCCAGGGCAGTGCCTACAACTGGCCGCGCGTGGAGCTCTACCTGTCCTCGGACACCGAGCTGACGCTGCCGGAACCCGGCACGTATCCGAGCCCCACGGACCAGACGTTCATCGGTTCCGTGGAGCTCGACCAGCAGCTGTACCCGGGACGGTGCGTGACGAAGAGCGTGTCCGGCCCGGCGTACCTCCCTCCGGGCTCGACGAATGACGGCGCGTACTACCTCGTGGCCGCTGTCGACACGAACCACGTGGAGCAGGAGCTGCGTGAGGACAACAACGTCCATGTGGGCGGCCTGCTGGGCGTGGGCAACCGCGCGGACCTCGTGGTGAGCGGGCTGAGCGCTCCGGCGAACGTGGGGAATGGCCAGCAGTTCACGGCCTCGCTGAAGGTGTGCAACCAGGGCACCGCGCAGACGAGCATGGCCCCCCAGCTGCAGCTGCTCCTGTCGATGGACACCGAGCTGACGCTGCAGTCGCCCGGCCAGCCGTATCCGTATCCGGGCCCCATGGATCAGACGATGATCGCGCAGGTGGATCTCCCGCAGCCGCTGGCGCCGGGGCAGTGCGTGACGAAGGACGTGGACGCCCATGCGTGGCTGCCGCCCCTGGCGCAGGGGGAGGGCACGTTCTACCTGGCCGCGGTGGTGGACCCGAACGGGATGGAGCAGGAGCTGCGCGAGGACAACAATGTCCACGTGGGCGGCCTGCTGGGTGTGGGCTACCGCCCGGACCTCGTGGTGAAGGAGGTGAGCGGGCCGGCCAGCGTGATGGAGGGCCAGCAGTTCACGGCCTCGGTGAAGGTGTGCAACCAGGGCACCTCGCCTGTCTATGCCAACTCCTCCCGGCCGAACGTGGAGCTGTTCCTCTCCCTGGATGCCGAGGTGACGCCGCCGTCCCCGGGCATGCCCTATCCGGGCGCGCCGATGGAGCAGGTGTCCATCGGCTACGTGGAGCTGGACCAGCTGCTGAACCCGTCGCAGTGCGTGACGAAGAGCGTGACCGCCAACGCCTGGCCGCCGCCCTCGCCGATGGGGACGGAGGGCGCCTACTACCTGGCCGCCATCGTCGACACGAACCAGGTGGAGCAGGAGCTGCGTGAGGACAACAACGTCCACGTGGGCGGCCTGCTGGGCGTGGGCTACCGGGCGGACCTCGTGGTGAGCGAGGTGAGCGCGCCGGCCAGCGTGAGCAACGGGCAGCAGCTCACGGCCTCGGTGAAGGTGTGCAACCAGGGCACGACGCCCACCACCTCCAACGGAGCCCGGGTGGAGCTCTACCTGTCCCGGGACACCGAGCTGACGCTGCCGGCACCTGGCTCGCCGCCGCCGTCTCCGGACCCGGTGGTGGAGCAGGTGTTCGTCGGCTCGGTGGAGTTGGATCAGCCGCTGTCCCCGTCGCAGTGCGTGACGAAGAGCGTGTCCGGCGGGGTCAACCTGCCGCCGGGCCCTGAGGGAGAGGGCGCGTTCTACCTGGCGGCCGCGGTGGACACGAACGGGATGGAGCAGGAGCTGCGCGAGGACAACAACGTCCACGTGGGCGGCCAGGTGGGCGTGGGTTACCGCGCCGACCTCGTGGTGAGCGAGCTGAGCGCCCCGCCGAGCACGAGTGGTGGCCAGCCCTTCACGGCCTCGGTGACGGTGTGCAACCAGGGCACGACGCCCACCACCTCCAACGGAGCCCGGGTGGAGCTGTTCCTGTCCATGGACACCGAGCTGACGCTGCCCACTCCGGGCCAGCCGTATCCGCCCGGGGGCCTGCCCATGGATCAGGTGTCGGTCGGGTCGGTGGCGCTGGACCAGCCGCTGTCTCCGTCGCAGTGCGTGACGAAGAGCGTGCCCGCGTGGGCCAGCCTGCCGCCCCAGGCGCAGGGAGACGGCGCGTTCTACCTGGCGGCGGCCGTCGACACGCTGGGCGTGGAGCAGGAGCTGCGCGAGGACAACAACGTCCGCGTGAGCGGCCTGATGGGCGTGGGCAACCGCGCGGACCTCGTGGTGAGCGAGGTGACGGCTCCCGCCAGCGTGGGGATGGGCCAGCCCTTCACGGTCTCGGTGAAGGTGTGCAACCAGGGCACGGCCCCCACGAGCTACTCCTACGGCGGTGCCCGGGTGGAGCTGTTCCTGTCCGTGGACACCGAGGTGCTGCTGCCCACTCCGGGCATGCCGTACCTGCAGCCCATGGACCAGATGTCCGTCGGGTATGTGGATCTGGACCAGCCGCTGTCGGCGGGGCAGTGCGTGACGAAGGACGTGCCCGCCTATGCCTGGATGCCGCCCATGACGCAGGGGCCGGCCACGCTCTACGTGGCGGCCGCTGTCGACACGACCTGGATGGAGCAGGAGCTGCGCGAGGACAACAACCTCCGGGTGGACACCCTCCTCCAGCTCACGCCCTGAGCTCGAGCCGTGGACCGGTACGCGATGCCCCCGTGAATGGGCATGGCGTACCGGTCCGAAGCCCCGAACGGACCCGAGCGCCCACCAGGCGAGCGGGCCCGCCACCGCGAGCAAGGCCACCGCCTCCAGCCCCCTACCCGAGCGGCCGGGCCTGCATGCCGCTCGCTGGAGGGACGGCCGTCACGGGAGTGACAACTTCCCCTCCTCCGGGACCCTGCACACCCTGACGGCATCCCTTCTGCTTGGGAGGAGCCAGTGGGGTCCGGAAGCTTCCAACTCACGCTCGGGGCGCGTGCGCTCGAACAGGACCGCACCCAGTTCCGGGTCTGGGCTCCCCGGCGCAAGCGGGTGGACGTGTGTCTCCACGAACCCGGGGGCCTGCGCTGCCTACCGCTGGAGCCCTCGGGACGCGGCTACTTCGAGGGCACCCTGCCGATTCCGGTGGGGAGCCTCTACAAGTACCGGCTCGACAGCGGCGAGGCCTTCCCGGATCCCTGCTCTCGCTTCCAGCCCGAGGGCCCGCATGGCCCCTCGCAGGTGGTGGACCCCACGCGCTACGCCTGGAAGGACGGAGATTGGCCGGGCGTGGACCCGAAGGGCCAGGTCCTCTACGAGCTGCACGTGGGCACCTTCACGCCCGAGGGCACCTATGCGGCGGCGGCCCGGAAGCTGCCGCTGCTGAAGGAGCTGGGCGTCACCACGCTGGAGCTGATGCCGCTGCACACCTGCCCGGGCCGCTTCAACTGGGGCTACGACGGCGTGCAGCTCTACGCGCCCCACCCGGCCTACGGCGGCCCGGATGACCTGCGGCGGCTGGTGGACGAGGCGCACCGGCTGGGGCTCGGCATCATCGTGGACGTCGTCTACAACCACCTCGGGCCGGACGGGAACTACCTGTCCCAGTACTCCGAGGGCTACTTCAACACGAAGTACCCCAACGAGTGGGGCGACCCCACCAACTTCGATGACGGCGAGGCGGCGGGCCCCTCGCGCGACTTCTTCATCCAGAACGCCTGCTATTGGGTGGCCGAGTACCACTTCGACGGGCTGCGCATCGACGCCACGCAGAGTCTGTACGACAGCTCGCCGCGGCACATCGTGGGAGAGCTCGTGGCGCGGGTGCGCGAGGCGGCCGGCAAGCGGCGCCTGCTCCTCATCGGGGAGAACGAGCCGCAGGACGTGACGCTGGTGAAGCCGCCGGCCGAGGGCGGCCACGGGGTGGATGCCCTCTGGGTGGATGACTTCCACCACGCGGCGAAGGTGGCGGCGACGGGCCGCTCCGAGGCCTACCTGATGGACTACTGCGGCACGGCGCAGGAGCTGCTCTCGTGCGTGCTGCGCAACTCGCTCTACCAGGGGCAATATTACCAGTGGCAGAAGAAGCCCCGGGGCACGCCGCTGCTGCACCTGGAGCCGCGCCACTGCGTCTTCTACCTGCAGAACCATGATCAGCTCGCCAACGCCCTCAAGGGCGAGCGGCTGCACCAGCAGGCGGGGCCAGCGCGGGCGAGGGCCCTGACGGCGTTCCTCCTGCTGCTGCCCCAGACCCCCATGCTCTTCATGGGGCAGGAGTTCTTCGCCTCCTCGCCCTTCCTGTACTTCGTGGACCACCGCGAGGAGTTGCAGGAGCTGGTGCGCAAGGGGCGCGACGACTTCCTCTCGCAGTTCCCGAGCGCCCGCCACGCCCTGGAGGAGGAGGGGCACCGGGTGCCCTTCGGCGAGGAGGCCTTCGCCCTGTCCAAGCTGGACTGGTCCGAGCGCGAGCGGAACGCGGGCGCACTGGTGCTGCACCGGGAGCTGCTGCGGCTGCGGCGGGAGGATCCCGTGTTCGCGGCGCAGGACCTGAAGAGGCTGGCGGGGGCGGTGCTGTCGCCGCACGCGCTGGTGCTGCGCTATTTCGGCAGCGGGCGGGAGGGCGACCGGCTGGTACTGCTCAACCTGGGCACGGAGGTGGAGGTAGCCCCGTGCCCCGAGCCGCTGTTGGCGCCGCCGCCGGGAAATAAGTGGAGCCTCCTGCTGGCTTCCGAGCATGTCCGCTACGGCGGAATGGGAGCCCCGCCCGTCGCGAGTGAGACGCGCCTGCGGGTACCTGGACAGACGTCGCTCGTGCTCACGAGCGAGGAGACGAAGCCGTGACCTCTTCTGGAACCGACTGCCCTTCCCTGCCCCGGCTCGCCTTCGAGTGGCCCACGGGGGCGGACTTCCCGGACGTCCTCACCCGCGAGTGGCTCGTGAGCAACGGGCGCGGCGGCTACGCCTCGGGGACGGTGGCGCGCTGCAACACGCGGCGCTACCACGGGTTGCTCATTCCGGGCCTGGAGAAGAAGGGCCGCACGGTGCTGCTGGCGCGCCTGGGCGAGCAGGCGGTGGTGGGCGGCCGGACGTACCGGCTGGACGCGGAGGAGCACGCGGACGGCACGCAGGTCTCCGAGGCGGCCACGCTGCTGCGCGGCTTCCACCTGGACGGGCTGGTGCCGCACTGGGTGTACCAGGTGGGCGAGGCGCGCTTCCAACGCAAGCTGATGCTGGTGCACGGGGAGAACACGCTCATCGTGGTGTGGGAGCACCTGTCGGGCCCCGCGGTGACGCTGCGGCTGCGGCCCTTCCCGGCCATGCGGATGCACGATGACAAGCTGCACCACGCGCCGCTCGAGCCCACGGTGAGCCTGAGGGGCACGCGGGTGGAGATGCGGGCCGGGGACGGCGTGCCGCCGATGAAGCTGCGCGTGTACTCGCCGTGCGCGGCGCCCTTCGTGGGCCTGGTGGAGACGAGCGCGCCGCAGTTCTACCGGGTGGAGAAGTCGCGCGGGTACGACTCCGTGGAGACGCTGGTGAGCCCGGGCTACTTCGAGTGCACGCTGCGGCCGGGCGAGCACCTCGCGTTGGGCGTCACCACGGAGGACGAGGTGGTGTTGGATCGGGAGCCGCTGGAGACGCTGTCGCTGGAGTACGAGCGGGAGCGGCGGCTGCTGGTGCGGGTGCCCGAGGAGGCGCGCACGGGAGTGCCGGCGCGGCTGGTGCTGGCGGCGGACCAGTTCATCATCGATCCGACGCGCCCGGTGGACAACGCGTGGGGGCGAGCGGTGGGACAGGACGCGCGCTCGGTCATTGCCGGCTACCACTGGTTCACGGACTGGGGCCGGGACACGATGATTTCGCTGGAGGGGCTGACGCTGAGCACGGGCCGGCACCGGACGGCGGCGGCGATTTTGCGCACGTTCCAGCACTACGTGAAGGACGGGCTGTTGCCCAACCTCTTCCCCGAGGGCGAGAACGAGGGCCTGTACCACACGGCGGACGCGACGATGTGGTTCTTCCACGCGGTGGACCGCTACCTCGAGCACACGAAGGACGAGGAGCTGCTGCGGGACGTCTACCCGACGATGGCGCGCATCATCGAGCACCATCAGAAGGGGACGCGGCACAACATCCGGGTGGACCCGGCGGATGGGCTGCTGAGCCAGGGGCAGGAGGGCTACCAGCTCACGTGGATGGACGCGAAGGTGGACGGCTGGGTGGTGACGCCGAGGCGGGGCAAGGTGGTGGAGATCAACGCGCTGTGGTTCAACGCATTGAGGCTGATGGTGGAGTGGTCGGAGCGGCTGGGGAAGGACGCGAAGCCATACGCGGCGGCGGCGGAGAAGGCCTACGCGAGCTTCAACCGGCGCTTCTGGAACGCGTCGGAGGCGTGCCTGTTCGACCTGGTGGATGGGGAGGACGGGAAGGACGATCCGGCGGTGAGGCCGAACCAGGTGTTCGCCATCTCATTGAAGAACCCGGTGCTGCGGCGGGACAAGTGGGAGCCGGTGCTGGAGAAGGTGCGCAAGGAATTGCTGACGCCGGTGGGCTTGAGGAGCCTGGCGCCGGGGCACGCGGACTACAAAGCCAACTACGACGGAGACCTGCGGGCGCGAGACGCGGCGTACCACCAGGGAACGGTGTGGGGCTGGCTGATCGGCCACTACGTGGACGCGACGCTGAAGGTGAACACGGACAAGACGGCCGCGCGAGCGCTGCTCAAGGGACTGGCGGAGCACCTGGAGCACGCGGGAGTGGGACAGATCAGCGAGATCTTCGACGCGACAGCGCCGTACCGCCCGCGAGGGTGCATCGCGCAGGCCTGGAGCGTGGCCGAGGCCCTGCGAGTCTTCCTGAAGACCGGCGTGCACTGAGCCCTGATCACCCCTCGCCCTCTGGGAGAGGAACGGAGTGAGGGTATCGGGAGCAATCAGGAGAGCGGAAGCTCCAGCGTGGCCACGGCGCCCTTGCCCAATCCCTCGCTCTCCAACGTGAGGCGCCCCCCGAGCAGTTGCGCCGCCAGCGCGCTCGTGTGCAGGCCGAAGCCGTGGCCGTCCTTGCGCGTGGTGAAGCCGTGCGCGAAGAGCCGCTCCCGCATCTCCGGCGCGATTCCCCTCCCATCATCCATCACCTGGATGCGCGCCAGCTTCCCCTCCGCGGTGAGCTGCACGCTCAGGTGGCGGCTCCCCGCGGGGACCGCGTCCAGCGCATCCTTCGCGTTGCTGATGAGGTTGACGAGGATTTGCATCACCTTGTGCTTGTCCACCTTCAGCCTGGGCACCGGTGACAGCGAGCGCCGGACGGACACCCCGTGGCGCTGGAGCGCCGCCAGCTGGATGCGCAGGGCGTCGTCGACGAGCTGAGCCAGGTCGCACTCCTCCGGCATCAGCACCGTCTTGGCGTAGTTCTGCTGCACGTGGACGATGGCGCGGATGTGCTCGATGTGCCGGCCCATCGCATTCATGTCGTCCAGCAGGCGGGTCTGCTCGCGCATCAGCTCGTCAGCCACCGCTGACAGGTAGTCCGGCAGGTGGTTGCCGCGCGCTCCCGGGGCCAGGAAGTCCGCCAGGTGCTCCCGGTGCTCCAGCAGCAGGGCCGTGGCCTGCTTCAACCGGCCGACGCGAGAGGAGCCCACCGCCCTGTAGAGGGTCTCGAGGCTGATGACGGCGCTGGTGAGCACGTTGCCCACGCTGTGCAGCACGTTGGAGGCCACCTCGGACATGCCCACCTCGCGCGCCGTGTCCACCAGCCGCGTCTGGGCCTGCTTGAGCTCGCGCGTGCGCTCCTCCACCCGCTGCTCGAGCTCATCGTTGGCCCGGCGCAGCTCCTCCTTGCCGCGCTGCACGTCCGCGTACAGCCGCGCGTTCTCGAGCGCGATCGCGGCCCGGCGCCCGAGCTCGTTCACGAACGCGAGGTCGGTGGGGCCGTACTGGAGGCCAGGGTTCGCCGAGGCGAGGGTGAGCACCCCGATCATCTTCCCGCGCACGGCGAGCGGGACGGCCATCGCCGTATGCGTGCCGAGCTCCCGGATCAAGCGCACGTTCTCGTCGTCGACGCTGTGGGCCCGGATGAACTCGTCGGTAAGCCGAGGCATCAGGAGAGGCTCACCCGTGCGGAGGACCTGAGCCGCGGGCTGAGGCGAGCGGCTGTCGGGCGAATAGTGCTCCGTGAGCTCACCGAGGAGCTTCTGCTTCGATGGATCCCGATGCGCGCTGCCCAGGCGCCGAAGCCCGTGGTCCTCGAGGACGTCGAGCACGCACCAGTCCGCCAGCGACTGCACGCAGAGCCGCGGCAGAGCGGAGAGGCTCTCCGTGTAGTCGAGCGAGGCCGACAGGCGCTCGGAAGCAGCGGCGAGAAACCGGGCGCGCTGCTCCGCTTGCTCAGCGGCGGCGCGCGCCTGCTGCTCCTTGACGACGACCACCGCCAGGATCAGCACGAACAGGTTGAGGAACGCGATGTAGAGTTGCAGGTTCAGGACGCGTGTGCCAACCGCGATGTTCAGCATGGCGAAGGGACCGCGCTCGTGAATCGTGTGCCAGGTCGCGAGCAGATCGAGGATGACCGTGGCGGCCGCCGCGCCTCGCGCTCCCAGACGCAGGGCCGGCCACGCGATCAAGGGGAGCAGGAGAAAAGGAAGCGCCGCGTCGAGCTCACGCGGCCGCACGGAGGCGAACACCCACCATCCCGCGGCCGTCAGCAGCCCGAGCAAGGCCAGGGTCTCGACCGTGCGGCCGAAGCGAGGCCTCGCGGGCTTCGTCCAGGTCAGGAGGAAGGGAGTGAGGAGAATCACCCCGAGGGCGTCGCTGCTCCACCACGTGGCCACCTTGGACCAGTACGAGCCTCCCTCCAGCCAGGCGACGTTGGCGGCCGCCGCGAGGAGCGCGCCTGGGAGTGCGCCGACCCCGGCGCCAAGCAAGGCCAGGCGTACGACGTCCCCAGCGTGCCCAAACACGAAACGGTGGCCTGCGGACGGGCGTAGGAGCCATGCGCCGATGAGAGGCAGGAGGCCAGCGGTCCCCCCCCAAGCCAGGCATACGGAGAGGGGGAGGTCATGCTGAAGGCAGATCCACACCTCCGCTCCAGAAATGGCGAGGAACCAGGCGGGCCAGCGAGTGGGGGGCGTGCGGAGAAACCAGGCCAGCGTCAGGCCGCTGGCCAGCCAGAAGATGGCGCTCTTCTCGGGAGGGAATACGAAGGCATAGTTGACCTCCGCGAGGGCGAGGTAGGCGACGAAGAGAGCAGCGCCGCCGAGGAGCAATATGAGGGCCTCCTCTGCCGCCGATGACAACCCCGAGCGCCAGCGGCGCAGGTTCCTTGCGATCATGACTCCCCCGGACCCAGGCGCGGGCGCACGCTAGACCCATGGTCTGATCCTACTATTCCCGCCAGGGAACCCGTCATCCTCGTTCAGGTACTGGGCGAGCACAGCGCGGTTCCGGCGCGTCAGGCGAGATGCCATGGCCTCCGCGACGTGCCGAGGCTGAGCGCGCCCGCGCTTCATTACCGCAAGCCCATGGTATTTGCCACCCGGTTGCTCCATTATTCTTGGCAGCGGAGGCATACCGACCCCAAGTCCTGCGGTCATTGCCATCGTCATTGCCATCAATGACAAACACCCCCAGGATTCATGAAAAAGCTCCCGCATCACCGTCACCACCCGTGCCGCGGTGCGCGCGGACGCGGAGGCGCTCCCGTCCATTGCTTCACCTACGATGAGGATGTGCGGGCCGACGTCCTGGCATCTGATATGAGCCCGGTCGTGGCACGGGCGGCCATGCCCCCCGCGCAAGCCGTGTCAAGCGATTGCTCCCGCACCCCGGCTAATGCCGCTGTTGGAGATTGTGACTCCCTCGTCCCCCAGGATCTGCTTTGAGCGCCCTCATCACCTTCGACGACTCGCTCTGGCCGTTGGTCATCATCCGGGCGCAGGGCGTGCCCACGGACCAGGAGACGAAGGAGTACCATGCCCGGTCGCTCAGCTATCTGGAGCGAGGGGAGAAGTACGTCACCATCGCGGACCTGGGCCAACTCGGCATGCTCTCGCCCTCGCAGCGCCGGATGCAGGCGGAGTATCTCCAGGAGAACGCGGCCGCCCTGCATGAGCGCCTGGTCGGCAGCGCCACCATCATCGACTCGACGCCCCTGCGCCTGGCGCTGTACGCCATCCTGCCCTTCAAACGGATGCCCATGCCGTTCGTCGTCGTCGCCGACATGGACTCGGCCGTGAGGTATGCGCTCCGCCGGCTGGAGGAGTCCGGACTCGGCGAGGCGGCCGCGCGCATCCGCCACCAGCTCGAGCAGCGCCCTCCCCTCCTGGGTTGAGGGCGCGCACGCCTGGCCACGGCGCCCTTGCCCAGTCCCTCGCGCTCCAAACAGGTGGCGGCTCAGGGAAGAACGCGCAGCACCCGGAGCTTCATCGATTCATGCGGCGTCCACGCGACCACCACGCCCTGGGCCGGGTGGAAGCCCATCGTGACCCAGCCATCGGAGGAGCCCGGAACGGTGGATTCCTCGACGACCTTCACGCTCCAGTTCTCGCCGGTCCAGCGTGCGACTCGAAGGCCCTGGGTCGTCTGAGAATGGATCCAGGCCACGAGGGGCCGGCCCTCCGCGTCGAGCTCGAGCGCGGGGACACCCAGGTTGGTGTTGCCGGAAGAGACCGCCACGTCCGAGCCGAGCGCCTCCCACGCCGTTCCCGACCAGCGGACCACCTGGAGCCGGCTGGGCGCGGGGTAGGTCCCCTCGTCGAGCCACGCCAGGTAGAGGTTCCCCGCCGCATCGGCCCGCACCTGGGGCGCGATGGCCCGCTCACCGATGGGCGCACCGAGGTTCTCCCAGGTGCTCCCCGTCCACCGCCGCACCTCGATGACCACGTGCAGACCATCATCCAGAAAGCGTTGGGACACCAGAACGGGGGTGTTGCCCACGAGCTCCAGCCCCCACGCCGTCCCGGGGGCGACGGTGGTGGGTCCGAGCGCCTGCCACCCCTTCGGTCCCCAGCGGCGCACGGCGATCTTCTTCTCACCGTCCCACTCGCTCCAGGCCACGAGCGGGTTGCCCTCGGAGTCGAGCCGGAGCGAGGGCTTGTACGCGTCATTCGAGTCCCGGCCGATATTCAACGGGGAGCCCAGCTCGACCCAGCGCCCGCCGGCCCAACGGCGGACGATGATGCTGGTGCGGAGCAGATCGTCGGGCACATGCTCCTGCCACGCCACCACCGGGTTTCCCTGCCCATCCATCTGCACGGCCGACCAGAAGGCACGCGTCTCGCCCGCGAACGCACTCAGCCCGTTGCCCAGCGATTCCCATCGAGTGCCCGTCCAACGCCGCACGGAGAGGTCGCTCGGCCCCGCCCACGCGAGGGCGAGCTGTCCATCGGCAGCGAACGCAAGCGAGGGTGCCAACACCGCGTCCTGCCCCTGCTCGGATTCCAGCGGCTCCGTGGGCAGCTCCTGCCCGGGCTCGGCGGGGGGCTCGGACGGGGGCGAGCCACATGCCGACAAACCCAGCCAACCCAGGACAGCCATCAGCTTGAAGGACTTCACGAGTCACGCTCCTGTGGGGGCTCGCGCGAGGTGACGCGCGAGAGATGCCGGGCCCACTGCAAGCGGCTTGCCGAAGAGTCTTCACCCGCGGGAGCAGGCGCGTGGGGCATCAGGTGTGCTCAGCGCTGCACGACCCGGAGCGCGGCTGTGCAGCACGGGTGGCGCAGTCCGCGCAGCGCTCGGCGAAGAGCCCATGCGCCAGTGGGCGGCAAGAGCGACGCGGTGAGGGTATCGTGCGACGATCCTATTTCAGGAGCGAGGGAGAACTCTGACGATGACACCTGCGACCCGCACCCGTCTGAGAGAAGATCTGCGGCGGCTTGGCTTGTGTGCTGGCGATCTCGTGATGGTGCATGCCGGCCTCCGGAGCCTGGGGCCGGTGCTCGGCGGCGTGAACACCGTGGTTCAGGCGCTGCTCGATGCGGTGGGCGACACGGGCACGCTCCTGGCGTACATGGATTGGGAGATGGGGGTGGACGAGGAAGACTTCGAGAACGAGAGCCTTCGTGAGGAGATCCCCACGTTCGACAAACGCATTGCGCGCGCGAGCCGCGACCACGGGATTCTCGCGGAGACGATTCGGACCTGGCCCGGTGGAGTCCGGAGCGATCACCCGGATGCCGGCATGGCTGCGATTGGCGCGCGGGCGGAGTGGCTCTGCGCGGACCACCCGCTGCAATACGGATATGGCCCGGGCTCGCCGCTGCACAAGCTGGCGGAGGGTGGCGGCAAGGTATTGATGCTCGGTGCGCCGCTCGAGAAGCTCACGTTGCTGCATTACGTGGAGCACCTGGCGAACATCCCGGGCAAGCGAATCAAGCGGTACGAGCGGCCTCTTTGGGTGGAGGGCGAGCGGCGCTGGGTCAGCATCGAGGAGTTCGATACGAGCGAGCCGGTAACGGATGAATTGCTCGCATCGGGTGAAGAGTATTTCACGCTCATCGCGGAGCGCTGTCTGGCGGAGGGTGGCGGCCGCACGGGAAGGGTCGCTCGAGCCCCGTCCCATCTGTTCGATGCACGCCGGCTGGTGAAGTGCGGCGTAGCCTGGCTGGAGGAAAAAGCGCGAGGGCCCATGGGCGGCTAGCCGAGCTGGTACTTCCCCAGCCGCTCCGAATAGATTTCGCACAGCGAAACAGAGATGAGCCCCATGAGCGCGTACATCTACGACGGCCTGCGCACTCCCTTCGGCCGTCATGCCGGAGCGCTGGCCCCGGTGCGGCCCGATGAGCTGCTCGCCGGAGTCCTCCGGGCGTTGCTCGCCCGAGGCCCCTTCACGCCCGGCCAGCTCGAGGACGTGGTCATCGGCTGCACCAATCAGGCGGGCGAGGACAGCCGCAACGTGGCGCGCCATGCCGCGCTGCTCGCCGGACTGCCCATCGAGACCGGAGGGGTGACAATCAACCGGCTGTGCGGCAGCGGGCTGGCGGCGGTGATGGACGCGGCGCGCTCGGCCATGACGGGCCAGGGCGAGCTGTTCGTCGCGGGCGGCGTGGAGAGCATGAGCCGGGCGCCCTTCGTCATGGCCAAGGCCGAGTCGGCCTACAGCCGCGAGGCCCGCGTCTTCGACACCACCATGGGCGCGCGCTTCCCCAACCCCCGCATAGTCGCGGGCTTCGGCGGCGACACGATGCCGGAGACGGCGGACAACATCGCCAGGGAGCTGGGGATCGGGCGCGAGTCGAGCGACCGCTTCGCCCTCGCCTCCCAGCGCAAGTGCGCGGCCGCCCTGGCCCGGGGTTTCTTCTCCGGCGAGCTGGTGCCGGTGGAGCTCCCGGGCCGCAAGGGTGCTGTCTCTCCGGTGGCGGTGGACGAGCACCCGCGTCCGGACACCACTCTCGACAAGCTGGCGGCGCTGAAGCCGCTGGCCGAGGACGGCGTCGTCACCGCGGGCAATGCCTCGGGCATCAATGATGGGGCCGCGGCCCTGCTGGTCGGAACCCTGGACGTGGGCGAGCGGGTGGGCCGTGAGCCCCTGGCCCGCATCGTGTCGGCCGCTGTCGCCGGGGTGCCGCCGCGCACCATGGGGCTCGGCCCCGTCCCCGCCTCGCGCAAGGCGCTGGAGCGGGCCGGCCTCTCGCTCGCGGATATGGACGTCATCGAGCTCAACGAGGCCTTCGCCGTCCAGGTGCTGGGCTGCCTCGCGCAATTAGGGCTGAGCGAGGATGACAGCCGGGTGAATCCGAACGGAGGAGCCATCGCCATCGGCCATCCGCTGGGTGCCTCCGGCGCGCGCCTGGCCCTGACGGCCGCCCGCCAACTCCAGGCGAGCCGGGGCCGCTATGCGCTCGTCAGCATGTGCATTGGCGTGGGGCAAGGCATCGCCGCCATCCTCGAGCGGGTCTGACCTGGCTGCATTTCGCAGAGCGAAACAGGCAGTTTTATCCAGGCCTTCCCCCTATTGACGGGAAAGACGGTTTTCTCTACTTTCTCGAAAAACGAGACGGTTGACGAAAACCCGTCTCCGCCCGGAGGAGGCGTCATGAAAAACACTTGGATTGCAAAGCTTGTCATGGGGTTGTTGCTGTCCACGGTCTGGAGCGTCTCCGCCCAGGCGCAAACCCTGACGAGCTTCACGGCGACGTACAAGGGCGGCAGCGGCACCTGCGGGACGACGTACAACATCCAGGGCAAGGAGCCGTCCTCGACGAGCAAATACCCTGTCTTCATCTACATGGTGGGAACGTCGGAGACGTACAACAACGGCTCGGCGCTGGCGGCCGTCGACAAGATGGCGGCCAAGGGCTACGTGGCGGCGACGGTCGAGTATCCCGCCGCCACCTTCGGCAGTTGTTCCACGCTGACGGCCCGCTCCAAGTGCATCTTCGACTCGACCAGCGCGAGCAGCGCCGTCGCGGCCCTCTGCGCCCGCCCCGCCGCGGACTGCTCCAAGGGCATCGTCGTGGCGGGCTTCAGCCAGGGCTCCATCCTGGCCATCCTGGCCAAGAACCATGACGCCCGCGTCCAGGCCGCGTATGGAATGGGCGCCGGCGTGCAGTATTCCACCTACGACCTCCGCACCTGCGTGGCCAATGGCAAGCGGACGCTGACGAGCGACCGGCTGCGCGCGGTGAATGGCGAGGGTGATGGCTTCATGGGCAGCACCGAGAGCTCGGTGCGCGGCCAGCTCCAGGAGCTGACGGGCCGCAGCTGCACGGCGACCTCCTGCTTCGCCAGCAATGGCAGCGGCTGGTACATCGTGAAGAACGCGGAGGTCTCGGACGGCACCGCGGATCACTGCTACATGCGCGCGACCGGCGGCTGCGTGGGCAGCCAGAACAGCCTGGACCAGAAGTGGCTCAATGGCACCTATGACTGGTCGTCGGACACCGGCCTGCAGTGGCTGACGGGCTTCACGCAGCGGTAGTGCGCGACACCTGCAGCGCGAACTACCAGTGCCCGTCGGGCTACTACTGAGACTACAGCCCTATGGCGGCACCTCCGGGGTGTGCCGACTCACCCCAATCAACTAGCGAGACTGTCTCCCTCCCCACCGGGTGGCTTCAAATCCCGGTGGGACCCTTCATTGCCAGAACCCGCGAGAGTGCACATCGCGATGTGAGGTACGCCCGCGCCGGGCGCCCGCACTCGAAGATATGCGCGGCTTTACATCGCCCTACAAAAACTGCCGAAAGTAGGAGAATGGCCTACCCGGCCAGTGCAATTTGAACGGGTTCTTGCTTTTGACGTTGAACTTCCCCTCCACAAGAGCCTTGGACTTTATAAGTCCATGAACCCGACCTACGAGTCGTCCTAGCGCGCGTTGGCGACCTCGATCAAGCCGAGCCAATCCAAATCCTGCGGCCTGAGATCCTTTGAGCATTCTAAAGCCTCGCCCCCAACACAGAGTGTCTGGCTCAGGGGCTGGACTACGATATTGCGGCCGACCGACGCTGAATGCCACCATATGCTGCATGGCGCGGAAACGGATTGCGGCGACTGACCGTATGATAAAGCGCCCTTTTTTGCGAGCCGCAGCCTTTACAAAGCGCGACACGACGTGATCCGTGACATCCAACTGCTTGTTCAGTTCCTTGGTGATGGAGGATGGCCGAGCTCGAATCATGAGATCCCGTCGCACGTGATAACCGACGAACGCGACCCAGGGCACACTGAACCTGCGCCCATCCATCGACCATTTGTAAGGCTTCTTGCTCTTGCCCTTCCAAAATCCCGCGCCGTATGGCGGCACATCGGCCGGCTTGTGAGCTGGCAGACCGATTCCTCTCACCGCTTGGAGATATGCTCCAAGCATGGATGCACATTGCTGCCGACTGGGCGCAATGAATATCGTGTCGTCGGAATACCGTAGGAACAAGCCAGTATGTAACGAATCTGCGCGCAGTGTTTCTCTGTCAGCGCGAAACAAGACGGCGTTGGCGAGAATGCATGAGATGGCTGAGCCTTGGGCCACCCCCGTGCGCGAGTCACCTGTTTGAATGACGCGTCCAAAGTCCGGCTTTGAAACACCTATCGACAAGAGTCTGCCGAGCGCTTCATCGTATCCCTTCGCGAAGGAATACCCGGCCAGAAATGATTCGATAAACGCTCTTGCTCTTCTGTCGTCCGCCGAGTCAGACCGCAAGATGGCCTTGATGGACTTGCGAACAGTCGAGTGCTTGAGATTGTCAAAGAAGCCCCGCAGGTCGCATTCCGCGACCCATAGGGGAGCCGAACCTTTCGCACTCGCGTAGTCATGTATTCTTCCAATCGCGTCATGATGCGATATGGGCGGTGAGCTACGCGTTGCTGCGCGATAGGCAAGACATTCTTTCCCGAGGTGCGGCTCGAGACGCCCACGCAAGAATGCCGCGAACCCCGAGGACAGCACCGTCTCCCGGAGCCCGTATACAGATACGAGCCGGTATTTTTGTCCTGAGCCCGGGCGGACCTTGGGGATGCCAATTGTCTGGCGCGGCGACAGGCGCATATCCGACGACCACTTGAGCGCAGCATTGCGGATATCCGCGATGAACGCACGAAGGCGCCTGACCCATACGCTACCTGCTTTTTTGCTACGAAGGGTCTTCAGCACATATCGAGCAAGCAACTCGGCACGGGCGCGCAGTGGATCCGCGTACTTACTTGCACGTTGAGCGCGACCGAGACGTGGCCATTGTCGTCGCGGAGGAAGAAGACGATCGAGTTCGACTGGAACGTGACGGGGTCTTGAACAGGTCAGCCCTGCCATGAACTGCTCGTGGCGATTGGTGGTCGTGCTTTGCAGTCGTTTGTCACATAGAACTCGTACGATCGCTGTATCAGAAAAATACTTGTCGAGTGATTTGGCGCTCATTCTGAAAAGTGGGCACTCGCGCCGGGGTAGTACTGCAAGTACTTGTCATAAAAAGGGAGCCCGACTGGCTTCCAGCGGAGGGCTAAATCCTTGAGAACGGTGGACCCCAATCTGCTTGACCCTCCCGGGCGTCACCGCATTCCATGCTCAAGGCTAAAACCAGGCGCAAACAGCCCCTGGTCCCGACTTCACATCTGACGAGTGCCCATCGTCATGGTACCAGAGCCATCAGGCTGCGGAAAGCCCATGAAGCGTTCCCTGGCTGAAGGTAGCCTCTTGTTGGGGGACGCTGTGACCTGAATGGCTGAGCAGTTGTGCAAGCAAGATCGAAGTCTAGCGGCTTCGCTCCCCACCCGTCCCCAGGAAGCTCCACACGACGCGAGACACTTCAGCCCGCGTGCTTCTCGACGAGCCTGCCGAGACGGGGGACGGCGGCCTCGACGTTCTTCTTGGCCTGGCCGCGCAGCTTCTCGTAGGTGCCCTTCACGAGGCCGCTCTTGGAGTGCTGCACCTTGCCGTCGGTGATCTTCAGCAGCGCGTCGGCGGCGCGGCCCGCGTTGGCCGAGAAGTGGGCCGCCACCGGCTTCCCGCCCGTCTTGGCCTCCTGGTAGAGCGGATCCAACACCGAGGCGAACTCGGGGAGCAGATCCCCCACGGCGTGCTTGATGAAGCCGGGCTTGATGTTCTTCACGGCGCTGTAGCCCGCCTTGATGGCGAGGCCCGAGAGGCCGCCCTTGTCGGCGACCTCGGCATCGATGAGCGCGCAGCAGTCGTCGATGACCGCCGCCTTCTTGGTGTCGCTGGTCAGTGTCTCGGTGAGTGACGCCATCGAACCGTCCCTTTCGTTCACCGGACGAAACGCGCCCGGAGGCCGCGGAGTCTCGTGCGGCCCGCCCGGGCGCATAGCACATCCCCGCGCACGGTAGGGCCGTTGCTCCTCGACACAGAGCGTCAGGTAAGCACCCCCCGGTTTCGAATCAAGGAGCCCCCGCACCGCACGAACCGTTGTTGTTGAAAGGGCCCCGGGTGCCGCTCAGCCGCCGGAGGAAGGCGCGTCCTCGGCGGCGGGCAGCACCACGCGAAAGGCTACGCCACGGAGTGATGGAGGCCATCCGACGAGTGCGGCTCCTGCACCGGCTCCTCGTGCGCCTTCTCCTCCGCCACGGACAGGAAGACGCGGAAGATGGTCCCCTGCCCCACGGTGCTGTCCACGGACATGCTGCCCCCGAGCCCGCGGACGATGTCATGGCTGATGGCCAGCCCCAGGCCCGTGCCCTCACCCACCGGCTTGGTGGTGAAGAAGGGCTCGAAGATGCGCTCGAGGTTCTCGGCGGGGATTCCGCAACCGTTGTCCTGCACCTCCACCACCACCTGCGAGCTACCGTGCGCGCGCGTCACCAGGCGGATCTCCCCGCCCACCTTGGGCAGCGCGTGCGCCGCGTTGATGAGCAGGTTGGTGAAGACCTGCGCGAGCTGCACCGAGTTGCCGAGCACCTGGGGCAGCTCCCCGTAGTCGCGCACCAGCCGTCCCCGGCTGCGCAGCCGGCCCCAGGCCAGGTGGACCGCGCTCTCCAGCACCTCGTGCAGATCCAACGGGTGCATGGCCACCATGTCGCCGCGCGAGAGCGCCCGGAGGCTCTCGACGATGAGCCGCATGCGCTCGGTGCCCTCGCGGGCCTCGGTGAGGGCCTCCAGCAGCTCGTGCGCGTCGTCCTCCGGCAGCGCCAGCCGGCCCAGCTCGGTGTGGATGAAGCCGAGGTTGGCGTGGACGAAGGCCAGCGGGTTGTTGATTTCATGCGCCACGCCCGCCGCGAGCATCCCGATGGAGGCCATGCGCTCGTTGAGCCGCAGGCGCATCTGGTTCTCGCGCTGCTCGGTGATGTCGCGCACCGTGACGGCCATGCAGTCGCCCACCGCGCTCAACTGGCGGCGGAACCAGCGCCGGCCCTTCCCGGCCACCGGCTGCTCCACCTCGTCATCGTGGAGGCGGCCGGTGCGCCACACCTGCTCGCACAGGGCGAAGGGGGCGATGAAGGCCGCGTGCGGGAAGTCGGAGAGCAGGTGCCCCTCCGCCTCGCGCGCCTCGCGGCCCAGCAGGGACTCGGCATGGGTGTTGAGGCGCAGCAGCCGCAGCTGCTCCTGTTCGCCCCGGAGGATGAAGAACGCGTCGAAGCTGCTGCTCGCCGCCGCCCGGAAGAGGGCCTCGCTCTGGCGTTGGGCCGCCTCGCCTCGCCGGTGGTGCGACAAATCCCGGGCGATGCCGAACAGCCCCACCACCTGCCCATCCGGCCGGCGGAGGACGCCCTTGGTGGAGAGCCACTCGCGCCGCACTCCCGCCATCTGCTCGCTCATCTCCGCGTAGAGCGTGCGCCCGGCCAGCAGCGTCTGCCTGTCGAACTCCAGGGTGCTCTGCGCCTCCTCGGCGGACATCAAATCGCTGTCCTTGCGTCCGAGGATCTCCTCCACCGGCCTGCCGAGATAGTGCGCCCCGACGGAGTTGATGAAGGTGTAGCGCCCCTGCAAATCCTTGGTGAAGACCGCGTCGGGCAGCTCCTCCACCACGGAGCGGAAGAGCTCGCGGTAGGGCAGCTCCGGGGGAGGCTCCAACCCCGCGCGCCCCGGCCCTCCCGCCTCGCTCCCGTCGTTCATGATGGAAGACAGATACCCCTGAAGCGGGCCGTGAATCAGTTGGCACCCGATCCATGCGGGGCTCCATCCGTCCGGCAGCACACGCTCGGGCTGCTCCGGGGTCCGGCCTCGTTCGCTGCCTCACACCCCCGGCCCACCCAGGCGCGGAAGGGAGGGCCCGGACGGGGCAATCCCTCTCTCCCACCAGGCGAGCAAGCGCGCGGGCCTGCCCCCCTGCCCTGAAGAAAGGCCCGTCCCTGTAAGAACTTCCAAAAGAGGGGTCTGTAAATACGACCGGATTCCGGCCTAGTCATTGGGGGCCCTCGATGCAAGTGCCTGCATTCACTGAGGGACGTTCCAATCGGCCCGTTGGCACCCCACTTGCTGAAGGCAATGGGCAAGAAGTCGCAACGCCAACCCCACCTTCCCCACCCCGAGAGAGAACCCCATGCAGGCCACCGCCTCCTTCTCCGCCGATACCCTCTCGACGTACCTCGCCGACATCAACCAGTACCCGCTGCTCACCCAGCCCGAGGAGCAGGCGCTGGCGCGGCGCTTCCGGGGGGGCGACCTGGTCGCGGGTCACCGGCTGGTGACGAGCAACCTGCGCTTCGTGGTGAAGGTCGCCTACGAGTACCGCTCCTACGGCATCAAGATGTCCGACCTCATCCAGGAGGCGAACATCGGCCTGATGAAGGCGGTGCAGAAGTTCGATCCGGACAAGGGCATCCGCCTCATCTCCTACGCCGTGTGGTGGATCCGCGCGTACATCCAGAACTACATCCTGAAGAACTGGAGCCTGGTGAAGCTGGGCACCACGCAGGCCCAGCGCCGGCTGTTCTTCAGCCTGGCCCGTACGCGCCGCGAGCTGGAGAAGCTGGGCTCGGGCGACGGCAACATCGTCGACGCCGAGGAGATCGCCAAGAAGCTGAACGTGAAGGCCTCCGAGGTGCGCGAGATGGAGCAGCGCATGGGCGGACGGGACTTGTCGCTGGACGCTCCGGTCGGTGAGGACGGGGACGCCACGCACCTGGACTTCGTGGAGTCCGAGTCCGCCTCGCAGGTGGACGACGTGGCGGACCGGCAGCAGGCGCGCATCACCCGCGACCGTATCCAGCAGGCGCTGCTGCGGCTGGATCCCCGTGAGCGCTTCATCATCGAGAACCGCGTGATGGGCGACGCGGAGATGACCCTGAGCGAGCTGGGCGAGCACTTCGGCTTCTCGCGTGAGCGCGCCCGCCAGCTGGAGATCCGCGCCAAGGACAAGCTCAAGGCCGAGCTGGCCTCGCTGGTGGCCGAGGTGGGCCTGGACGAGGGCGCGGAGGCCCGGTAAGGACCCGGACCCGTGAACGAGCCCCTCCCGCTGTGTCAGGGAGGGGCGGGGAACGGGGACGATGAAGCCGTGGAAGGTGATTGAGCGCGCGCCCGCTCCAGGCGGGGGCGAGCTGGTGCTGCATCAGCGCGGGGAGGAGTTCGCCATCCGGGTGAACGGCCGCGAGCTGATGTCCAGCCGCCAGCACGGCTCCGAGGAGAAGATGGCCGAGGTGGCGTGCGCGCCCCTGGCCCACAAACGCTCGCGCATGCTGATTGGCGGCCTGGGGCTGGGCTACACCGTCCGGGCCGCGTTGGACCGGCTCCCTCCGAGTGCCGAGGTGGTGGTGTCGGAGCTGGTGCCGGCGGTCGTCGCGTGGAATCAGGGGGTGTTGGCGCCCCTGGCCGGACGGCCGCTCGAGGACTCCCGGGTGAAGGTGGAGACGCGGGACGTGGGCGAGCTGCTCCGCGAGGCGGAGGGCCACTACGACGCCATCCTCCTGGACGTGGACAACGGACCCGAGGCCCTCACCCAGGAGCGCAACCGCTGGCTGTATGGCGAGCGGGGCTTGGCCGCCATCCGCCGTGCGCTCAAGCCGCGAGGAATGCTGGTGGTGTGGTCCGCCTCGCCGGACCGGGCCTTCGCCAGCCGGCTCGAGCGCGCGGGGTTCGACACCGAGGAGCTGGAGACGCCCGCGCGAGGCAAGGGCGGCGGGCCCCTGCACACCCTCTTCGTCGGCCGCCTCTGAAGCCCCCTCCGAGGGCTCTGCATCCTGGCCAACACTTCTTTCTCGGGAAAATGAGGGAGGGGGGTTCCTTTGTTCCGCCGAAACTGACAGATAGGGGCCTCCGTTCGCACAGAGCGACGGGGCTCGGCGCATCCCACCGCGCTGGACGAGAAAGAAGACAAGTAATGGCGACTGGTACCGTGAAGTGGTTCAACGACGCGAAGGGCTTCGGTTTCATCACGCAGGAGGGCGGTGGCGAGGATCTGTTCTGCCACCACACCGCCATCCAGACCAACGGCTTCCGCACCCTGGCCGAGGGCCAGCGCGTGGAGTTCGACGTGGCCCGCGGCCCCAAGGGCCTGCAGGCGCAGAACGTCCGTCCGATCTGATCCGGACCTGAGCCACTTCGCACAACACGAATGAGGCTCGACCCGGGGCCCGTATCCCAGCAATGGGGGCGGGCCCTCGGTATTTGCGGGCTACTTGCGCGTCACCATCGGAGGCTTGCGCCCCGCCCACGGCCGGGCCTGCTCGAGCTGCGAGGCGAGCCGGAAGAGCGTGGCCTCGTCGCCGAAGCGGGCGGCGAACTGCACGCCAATGGGCAGCCCGGCGGCATTCCAGTAGAGCGGCACCGACATGGCCGGCTGCCCCGTCTGGTTGAAGAGCTGCGTGTTGGGCGTGCGCTCCAGGCTGTTGGCGGCGAGCCCATCCAGCAGCTTCATGAAGACGGGCTTCACCGGCACCTTGCGCAGCACGGCCAGCGCCGCGGCCTCGGCGGGCTTGAGCGCCAGCTCCCCCACCCTCACCGGCGGATAGGCCAGCGTCGCGTCGAGGAAGAGCTCATACCGCTCGTGGAACGCCGCCATCATCCGGCTGGCGCGGTGCATGGCGTCGCGAGCCTTCTGCAAGTCCGCCGCGGAGAGCATCTGGCCGATCTGCGCGAGTGCCCAGGTGGAGGGCTCGACGTCGGTGGCGCCCACCGTCTTGCCCATCAGCCCGCCAATCTCCTCCAGCAGCACCGCCACGTTGGCCGCGACGATCGTCAGGTAGGCGCGCACCAGCGCCTCGCGCTCGAAGCGGGGGGCGTCCTCGACGAGCTCGTGGCCCAGCTCCTGGCAGAGCTTCACCGCGTCCTGCACGGCGGCCACACAGTCCGGGTGGGTGTTGCGGCCGTAGAGCGAGCCCGTGGAGAAGGCGATGCGCAGCCGTCCGGGCGAAGTGCCCAGCTCCTCGACGAAGGGCCTCGCGCGGGGAGGCGCCACGTAGGGCGCGCCGGGCTCGGTGCCCTGGGTGGCGTCGAGCATGGCGGCGCTGTCGCGCACGCTGCGGGTCAGCACGTGCTGCTGGACGAAGCCGCCCCACCCCTCGCCCACCTCCGGGCCCACGGGGTTGCGCGCGCGGGTGGGCTTGAGGCCGAAGAGGCCGCAGGCGGACGCGGGGATGCGGATGGAGCCGCCCCCATCTCCGCCGTGGGCCATGGGCACCACCCGGGCCGCCACGCACGCCGCCGAGCCTCCGCTGGAGCCTCCGGGCGTATGGTCCGGGTTCCACGGGTTGCGCGTGGGCCCGCGCAGCGCCGGCTCGGTGACGCCGAGGATTCCCAGCTCGGGGGTGGCCGTCTTGCCCACGAAGATGACGCCCGCGCGGCGGAAGCGGGCCATCAGCTCCGCGTCCCGCTGGGGGACGAAGCCCGCCAGGGCCCGGCAACCGCCCATATAGGGCTCGCCGGCCAGGTAGCCGTCCAGGTCCTTCACCAGGAAGGGCACGCCAGCGAAGGGGCCCTCGGAGAGCGGCGCCGCGGCGGCCTTGCGCGCCTGGTCGTACATCTTGTGCACCACGGCGTTGAGCATCGGGTCCACGGCCTCGATGCGCGCGATGACTTCCTCCACCAGCTCGCTGGGGTGGAGCTCCTTCTTGCGGATCAGCCCGGCGAGCGCCGTGGCGTCGAGCTCTTCGAATCCCTGGATGGCCATGGCCCGCCTATCTACCATGCGCCGCCATGGCGAAACCCCAGTACTGGCTGATCAAGAGCGAGCCCTCCGTCTATGCCTACGCCCGGTTGGAGAAGGACGGCGGGACGGAGTGGACGGGCGTGCGCAGCTTCGAGGCGCGCAACAACCTCCGGGCGATGAAGCCCGGAGACCTGTGCCTCTACTACCACTCGAACGAGGGCAAGGCCGTGGTGGGCGTGGCGCGCGTGCTCGGCGAGCCGGGACCGGACCCCACGGCGCCCGGGGAGGACTGGGCCTCGGTGGAGGTGGGGCCCCTGGTGGCCCTGAAGGAGCCGGTGACGCTCGCCACCATCAAGGCCACCCGCGAGCTGAAGGACTTCGTGCTCGTCAAGAAGAGCCGGTTGAGCGTGGCCCCCACCACCGCCGAGCACTTCAAGCGGATTCTGGAGCTGGGCGGGACGAAGCTGCCCCGGGGACGCTGAGCCCTCTCAGGCGTTGGCCGGGTGCAACTTCTGCTGCAGGAGGTTGGCCCGGTTGCGCGCCGCCAGGAGCTGCTGGCGCAGGGACTCGGCGTCGCGGGCGATGTCCACGAAGTCCTGCGCCTGCGCGTCGGTCGCCAGGCTGCCAGCGTTGTCGGCCACCGCCGTCATGCGCTCGTTCACCGTTTGCAGCGAGGAGATGATCTCCTCGGCCTTCATGGGCTCGCCCGCCTGCGTCCGGTTGGCCACCTGCTGCATGTTCGCGCTGAGCGAGCTCGCCTCCTGCCCCAGCGCCGCGAAGCGCTCCATCAACGACTGGTACACCTTCGTGCGCTCCTGCAGCTCCAGCGCCCGCGTGTTCACCTCGCCCGCCAGCGTCTGCTGGCGATCCCTCCAGCCGTTGAGCACCGTCAGCAGGGAGCGCATGTTGGCCACCATCCGCTCGTCGCAGTCCGCCACCTGGTTGAGCAGCTTGCCCATGCGCTCCAGGTGCTTCTGCGAGCGCATCTCGCCCGTGCGGACCTCCGCCGCGAGGGACTCGAACTTGCGCAGCTCCTCCTCGATGGCCATGGCCGCATTGACCAGCTCGGAGGACTCGGACTGCTGGCGCTTGCTCATAGGAATGCTGCTCCGGTCGAAAGAAGGGGAAGACGGACCGTGCTCCTTACCAGATCGACTCCGGACTCACTCCTCCGAAGTGGCCGGGACGGGAGCCGGGGCGAGGCGGGCCAACTTCGGCCCCACGAAGGTATGCCGCTGGAATGCCACCCAGTAGACAATCAACAGGCCGAGCGCGCCGGCGAAGGTGTACCCGGCCAGGGCATTGGGCGGCAGCACGAAGAGCACCATCACCACCGCGCACCAGCCGAGCGCCACCACGTTGACGGGCGTGGAGAAGCGCCCCAAATCCCACGGCCCGCGGTGCGCCCAGGTGCCGTTGCGCCGGGCGCGCAGGCCCACCAGCACCGGCAGCGCGTACGAGGCATAGAGCGCCAGGGTGCTGAGCGCCACCATGGCCGCGTAGGCCCCGCTCCAGATGGCCACCACGAAGGCGGCCGCCACCGACACCCAGATGGCCACGTGCGGGCTGCGGAAGCGCGGGGACACGCGCTTGAGCTGCTCCGAGGCCGGCAGCCCCCCATCCCGCGCGAACGCGAAGAGCATGCGCGAGTTGGAGGTCACCGAGGACAGCCCGCAGAACCACATGGCGCCGATGGTGATCCACACCAGCGCCCCGCCCAGTGCCGGGCCGAGCGACTCGCGCAGCACGTACAGGAAGGGGTTGGGCGCGGCGGCCGTGGCGGACAGGTCTCCAATGGCCAGCGTCACGCCCACCAGCAGCGCGTAGCCCACCACCGCACTCACCGCCACGGACAGGAAGATGCCCCAGGGCGCGTTGCGGGTGGGGTCCAACGTCTCCTCGGAGATGTGGGCGCTGGCGTCATAGCCGGTGAACGTCCACTGCGCCTGCAACAGGCCGATGAGGAAGCAGTAGGTGTAGCCCAGGGGGTAGCCCTGCCCGCCCTCGGTGGTGAAGCGCGTGAGGAGGAAGGCGGCGTCCTGCTTGGGCGCGAAGGCCACCAGCGCGCCGATGACCACCGCCACACCGGCCACGTGGTACCAGGCCGACAGGTTGTTGAGCAGCGCCACCGCGCGCACGCCCACGTGGTTGAGCACCGCGTGGGACAGGAGGATGGCGGCGTAGAGCGGCAGCACGTAGCCCCGCTCGCGCGGCCACCCGAGCATGTCCGCCACGAACTCCGCCAGGCCGTAGTCGATGCCCGCGGTGATGGCGAACTGGCCGATGGTGTTGAGCCACGCCGTGAAGAAGCCCACCCGCGCTCCCCCCAGCATGGCGGACCAGTGGTAGAGCGCGCCCGCCGTGGGGAACGAGGAGGCGAGCTGCGCCAGGCTCGCCGCCACCGCGAGTGTCATCACCGCCACCAGCGGCCAGCCCACCGCCATGACGAACGGCCCGCCGAAGCGCAGGCCATGGCCATAGAGCGTCACCGCTCCGGTGAGGATGGAGATGATGGAGAAGGAGACGGCGAAGTTGGAGAAGCCGCCCATGTCGCGCAGCAGCTGCTGCGCGTACCCCAGCCGTTGCAACTGGGCCGCATCCGCCTCCAACTGTTCCTTCTTGTCGGATTCCATGCCCGGCACCATGGACACAGGGCCGGGGAATGGAAAGGGGCGGCGGCGCGGAGTGTGGGCTCGTCGGCGCTACGGAGAGCCAACCGTTAGCGCTTGCGCTCCGGCGGGGGCGGAGCCGCCGGGGCCGGGGCCGCGGGCGGAGCACCGGCGGGCGCGCCGGGAGGAGCCATCATGCGCCGCTCGATGCGGATCTGCCGCGGGCCGATGCCCATGTGCATGGGGCCCATCTCCGCCTCCAGCTTCGCCCAGTAGTCGGGGCCCAGCGCCTTCTTGATGGCCACCATCAGGCTCACCCGGTTCTGGCGCACCGCCGTCTCCGCGCGGCCCGCCTTCTCCACCAGGTCCTTCACCGTGCCCTCGTTGGGGCTCGTCTGGCGCAGCTCCTTCTCCAGCGCGAGCTGCGCCCGCTTCAGGTCCGCCTCCAGGCCGATCAGCGCGTCATTGGACTCGAAGGTCAGGTCCTGCACCTTCTGCACGAGCGCCTGCGGCAGGCCGATCTTCGCCGCCACCTGCGGAGGAATCCCGTAGGACGGAGGCGCCATCGGAGGCTCGGGCGGCAGCGGGGGCATCGGGGGCATGGGTGCCTCGGGGGCGGCGCGCGGGTTGCCGTTCACGATGACGCGCACGTCCTCGTCCCTGTCCTGCGCGAGAGCGGGCACGGCGGTGAGGACCACGAGGGCACACAGCAGCTTCTTCATCATGGCTCTGCTCCTTGGAAGGACTGCGTTCACTGGCACTGCGAATCACTGGCACCGCGAATCACCGCACGGTGGAGTCCGGCGGGCGCACCCACGCGGCGAGCGCCCCGAAGGGCTGGTACGCCGCGTCCGCGACGCTCGGGTTGGTGCGCGTGTAGCCGTGTACCTCGTCGAACAGCACCGCGACCGAGACGACCTCGCTCCCCTCCCCTCGCGGCGCCGTCCGCGTGGGCTGCTCGACGGGCACGTAGCCCTCGGTGGGGCCGCCCGCCACCGGCGCGTCATCGACGGGCCCGCGCGTCCCCACGTGCGGCGAGACGAGCAGCACCAGGGCGGCCACGGCGGCGGTGGCACTGACGCTGGCCACCATGCGGCGGCGGTGCTGGCGGCGGCGCACCACGCCGAGGATGGCCTCGCGCGGAATGGCGGCCGGGGCCGGGGGCTCGGGCAGGCGGAGCGAGGCGGCGGACGTGTGGAGGCGGGCGAGCGAGCGGCACGCGGCGCACCCCTCCAGGTGGGCCTCGAGGCCCGGAGGCCGGGGCAGGCGCTCGTCCACGAGGGCCGCGGCGAAATCCTGGCAGCTCATGGGGTATCTCCTTGCAGCGCGTCCGCGGCCTTGAGCTTCTGGAGCGCCCGATAGAGGTGGATGCGGACGGTGCCGCGGCCGATGTTCATCGCGTCCGCGATGGCATCGAGGTCGAGTCCCTCCAGGTACCGGAGGGAAAAAGCGGTGGCCTGCTGGGCCGGAAGCGTGCGCAGGGCCCGGCCGAAGGCGCGCCAGCGCTCGGCACCGGCGAAGCGCTCCTCGGGCGAGGGCTGCGGGGATGGGCCCAGGTCCAACACCTCGCGCACGACGCTCCACACGCGGCGGCGGCGCAGGTGGCCCATGGCGCGCGACACGAGGATGCGCCGCAGCCAGGCCGGGCCCGCCTTGGCGTCCCGCAGGGTGTGGCGCTTCTCGTAGGCATCGGCCAGGGTGGACTGCACGAGATCCCTCGCCTCCTCCCCGTCCCAGACGAGCCGCCGCGCCAGGCGAAGGAGCGCCGCCTGCTCCCCCTCCACGAGCGCGTCGAAGTCGAGGGCGTCGGCCCTCGCTTCCAGCTGCGGCTCGTCGATGACGGCGGTGCCCTTCACGTGTGGACCTCGTTGCCCGGCTTCCATTTCAAAGGACGCATGAGCCCCGCCGGCGGCATACAGGCGATTTTTCCCCCATTTTTTCCGCCCCTCCGGGAAAATCCCCCCACCCCCTATGGCCCCCTACGAGCTCCGACCGATTCCCGCCGCAGAGACGCGCTATCTCCGCCACGTCGTGCTCCGCCCGCACCAGCGCCCCGAGGAGCTCGTCTACCCGGGCGACGACGCCCCGGACACGGTGCACTTCGGGCTGTACGTGGGGGGCAAGCAGTATGGGGTGGCCTCGCTCTACCGGGAGTCCCAGCCGGCCTCCAGGGCCACCACCGAGTGGCGCCTGCGTGGGATGGCGGTGCTCGCCCCGGACCAGGGCCGGGGTTTTGGCGCCGCCCTGCTCCAGGCCTGCATCGATCACGCGGCGCGTCAGGGAGGTAGCCGCCTGTGGTGCAACGCACGCACGACGGCGGCAGGCTTCTACCGGAGGCTGGGCTTCGCCGTGGAAGGGAGCGAGTTCGAGCTCCCCGGCATCGGCCCGCACTACGTCATGTGGCGGCCGCTCTGAGCGGGCAGCGGCCGCGCTGACTCAGACCGCGGTGGCGCGCATCAGCCGGCCCGCGAGCTGGTTGTACTGATCGCGCTTCTCGGTGTCCCCGAGGTGCGCCCAGACATCCGCCAGGGCCCGGGCCGCTTCCGACAGCCCCGGGTGCAGCTCCAGCGCCATCTCCAGCACGTGGCGCGCATGGCGGTAGCGCGCCTTGCCCGTCAGCCCGATGCCCCGGGTGCGGTGCTTGCCGGACTCGGTGGCCAGCGCCTCGCCCAGGGTGGCGATCTCCACCGCCGCCGCCTCGCGCCAGGCCGCCTCGGTGTTGAGCTGTAGGGCCTCCTCCAGCAGGGAACGGGCCGCTTCCGGCTCGTCCAGCTCGAGCTCGCAGAGCGCCGCGTTGCGGTAGTGCTCGGACATCTCCGGGTCCAGGTCGATGGCCCGCTCGAAGCACTTGAGCGCCTCGCGCGGCTTGCCGAGGCTCGCGAGCGAGGAGCCCTTGGCGCTCAGCGCCAGGACGTGGTTGGGGTCCTGGGACAGGACACGGTCGAACACCTGGATGGCGGCCTCGTGGTTGCCGGACATCGAGTGGCTCACGCCCTCGTTGAATGCCGCTAACAGAGTGGACATATGGCCCCTTCTCGCCGGCCCACACGCCGGCCCCGTGCTATCCGGCGAGTGTAACGCCGGAGAGGGAAGCCTGACAGCACACGGGACCCGCCGGGAACCCCCCAACCCCGAGCCGCCCCCCTCTTGTCGCCCGGGTCACGACTCCACCTGATTTCCTCCTTCTCCGGACGGGAAGCTCTCCTTCTGAGAGGCTCACTTCTCGAGCGTCACGGACGTCTGCGAGAGCGGCTCCGGCAGCGGCAACGGCGCGTGGCGGGCGCGCTCCGGCTCCCGGGCCCACTGGCGCGCCGACTCCATCACCGCCGCCACGTCGAAGGGCGCGTCGCTGGTGACGAAGAAGAAGCGCTCGAAGGCGGGGGCATCGTCCAGCTCATAGGCGCTCGGCAGGGACACCGTGCCGCCCTTCAGCTCCGGCGAGCCCGTGAGTGACTCCGGGAAGTGCAGCGTGACGGAGCCCCGGCCATCCACGGACAGCACCGCGCCGTACCGCCTGCCCGCGGACACGTAACTGAGTTGCAGCACATCCCCCCGTGCCGCCCGGGCCGAGTCCCCCAGCGGCTCGGGCTCCCCCCGCGTCCGCCGGTGGATGAGCAGCTTCGGCTCCAGCCCCTTGGTGCGCGTCGTGTCGAGCAGCACCGCCTGGGGGGAGTGGGCCTCTTCGGGCAGCTCGCGCTGGGAGAGGACCATCAGCAGCACGAGCCCCACGGTCACGGGCACGCCCAGCGCCACGGCGGGCCACCAGCGGCGCGAGGGCGACGAGGCCCGCACCGGGCGCGAGGCCTCCACCACCCGGCGGCGGCGGGCCACCTCGGCGGCGACCTCGGAGGGAGGGAGCTTCGCCAGCGTCGCCCCATCATCGGACTCCAGCTGGGCGAGCCGCTCGAGACCCTCGGGCTCCGAGGCCAGGCGCGCACGGGCGGCGGCCAGCTCCTCGGGGGGCAGCTCTCCCAGGGTCATGCGCTCCAACAACCAGTCGGGCGTGCGGTGGGCCATGTCAGGCGGCCTCCAGTTCCTGCAGGTGGGCGCGCAAGGTGCGCAGGCGCTTGCGGACGCCGGAGACGGAGAGGCCCACTTCCTTCGCCACCTCCTCGTACGTCATCCCATCCACCAGGTGCAGCACGGCGATGGTGCGCGTGGACACCTGCTCGCGGCCGAAGAGCCGGTCCAACACCGCCGCCGCCCCCGTGCGCGCCTCCAGGTCGTCCAGCGAGGCGAGGCGCACCAGCAGCTCCTCGTCCGCGTCCGCCGGACGCCGGCGCTCCGAGCGCATCCGGTTGAGGCACACGTTCGTCGCCATGCGGTGCAGCAGGCTCGAGGGCGCCGTCTGCGTCAGCGCCTCCTGGTGGTCGAGCAACTGGACGAACACGTCGTGCATCGCGTCCACGGCCCGCTCCTCGTCACGCAGGAGGAAGCGGCAGCGCCGGAGCACCATCGGTCCATACCGGCGGTAGCAGGCTTCCACATCGATGGCCAACGTCGGACCCTCCGTCCCTCGCGCGCACCTGTAACACCGGGGCCGGTGGAAACTGTTACCCCAGGAGGGAAGAAAAACCGGTGATGAAATCCGGGTAGCGCGGCCGCCACCCCAACGCCTTCAGCCGGGCATTGGAGACCGCCCGGTCGCCCCGGAGGGACTCGTGCAGTGAAGCCAGGGGCACCGTGGGTGGAAGCGGCAGCCCCAGCCGAGAGGACAGCCAGGAGGCCGTCTCCGCCTGGGTCGCCGGCCGGTCGTCCGCCACGCAGTACACCGCCCCCGGCTCGCCCCGCTCCAGCACCACGCGGATGGCCTCCACCAGGTCGTCCACGTGCACCCGGGAGATGCGGCCACCGCCGGACTCGGGGATGCGCAGCGTGCCGGAACGGATGCGCTCGTGCAGGCCCCTCCCGGGACCGTAGATGCCCGCGATGCGCAGGCGGATGCCCCCGAGCCGGCGGTACAGCGCCTCGGCCGCGAGCCGGCCCCCGGCATTCGGGGCACTGGCGTCCACGGGCGTGTCCTCGTCCACGTGCCCCCGCGCGCCACCGTAGACCCCCGTGGAGGAGAGGTAGACGAGCCGCGAGGGGCCCGTGCGCCCCAGGGACTCGGACAGCGAGGTGTCGAGCCCGGCGTCCGGTGGAATGGAGATGACCACGTGGGCGCCCTTCGAGGCCGCCACGGCTTCGTCCAGCGAGAGGAGTTGAACGCCCTCGCGGGAGAGCTCCTCGCGGCGCTGGGGGTCGCGCGTCACCGCGAGCACACGGCGGCCCCGCCGGGCCTCCTCGAGCGCCAGCCGCGTCAAGGTGTAGCCACTTCCGAACAGGATGAGAGGAGTCATGAGAAGCCGTGCACTTCAAGCGCGCTGCAAGCGTTCGTGAGCTTGCCGTGAAATCTGGCGGGGCCCGAGCCCAGGCGTCGATTTCATCCAAACGCTCGAAGCGGGCTTCACTGGTAGACGTCTACCACTGAAACGCGCCAGCACCCGCGTTTTGAAAAGCACGGCGCGGGCGGCCGGTGCGGAGTGCGGACCGTTGGGTCCGCTGGAGGTGCGCCATGTCTCCTTGTTTCGTGGGTCCGCACCCGGCGGGCCCGCGTCCACCCCTCGCGGTGGGCGCGGTTTACCGAGCGGTCCTGCTGGCATCGGCGCTGCTCGTACTCCTCAATGGGTGTGCCACGGGCCATCCGCTCGGGAGCCTGAATGGCGGCATCAGCCTTCAGTCGCGGACTCCCTCGTTGCGCTACGACTCGGGCCCTCCGCGATCAACGGACACTGCAGCGACAGAGGAGTTGGGAAGCGCGGACGGTTTCCCCGAGCCGGCACCGGACCTCTTCCAGGTGGTGCAGGAGACCAGCGGCCTGACGGAAGAGGCCCGGCACCCGTCAGGCGCGGCGCTGTACCAGGAGCAGGCGCGTGAGCTGCTGGGCAGACTGGCGAAGACGCGCGCGACGCCCCAAAGCCTCGCCCCGCGCCGGCTGCTGTTCTGGCTGCTGCGCGAAGTGCTCGCGGGCGGCGAGCGCGTGGAGTACGCCGACCTGAAGTGGCGCGCCGAACGCTTCGGCTTCCTCGTCATGGCGCGCCCGGATGGGTACCTGGTGTCGGCGCCCACTGGCACCCCGCTCCAGCGCATGGGCCCACTCGAGCTCGAGCAGGGCGAGTGGAAGGTGGGCCTGCTGCGGGTGGGTGACTTCTATTTCTCCCACGCGGGCGTCCTCTACCCCGTCACCGAGGCCTTGCGGCGCGCGGAAGGCCCGCCCCTGGCCGAGTTGAGTCTGGGCAGAGATCCGCTCAACGCCGCGCTCGACGGAGCGCAGGACGCCATGACGGAGATGGCGGTGGCGCTGGCGGGCTCCATCCTCCACCCCATCCGCACCGTGGAGGACCTGGGGCAACTGCCCACCACGGTGGCACGCCTCATCGCCTCCTCGCCCGAGTACTTCGCGCGCTACGGCGCCATGTCCCACGAGGACCAGATACGCGAGGCGGCGCGCCTGTCCACGCACGTGCTCGCGCTGCTCGGGGGCGTGCGGGCCTCGGTGGGGCGCATCAGTGGACTGGGAGCGGAGCTGCCGGTGCTCTCGCTCACGGCTGAGGGCGAGCTGGTGCTGGGCGGAGTGGTGGTGGCCGAGGGCACGGCGGCCACCGCCGTGAGCGTGGACCTCGGTGCCCTCTCCGTCCTGCACATGGCGGGCAAGGGCCAAGGCAAGAGCAGCGGCGCGAGCGGCAAGGCAGGCAAACCCACCCCGAAGACTCCGCCACGGGGGCCCGGCAACTGGAAGTACAAGAAGCCCACCAACGAGTCCAAGCGCTCCCAGGACTACCAGGAGCAGATAACGGGGCGGCCCGCCTGGTATGTGTACATGGTTGGGATACTGGAGTTCGACGGCTTCAACGGCCTGGAGTTGCTGGAAGCCAAGGGCCCCGGCTACCTCGAGTTCTTCAATCCGGATGGCACGCCCAAGTACTGGTATGTGAAGTCCGGCAAGTTCAACCAGATGATGGACCAAGCCGGCAGACAGTCGAGGGCCGCCCGGGATTTGGGGTATCCCGTGGCTTGGCATGTCTCCGATGCCAAGGTGGCGGAGTTCCTTCGTAAGAAGTTCAAGACGGAAAAATTGAACAACATCACCGTCCATTACACGCGAGCACAGTAGGGAGGGAGCACGATGGAGACAAAGCCCGAGGGCTATTACGTGGGGGCGTACTGGGGCTCTCGCAAGGAAACGGCGCTGGAGTGCGGCCGGCGCGCGGAGCTCTTCTTCCATATGCTGGCGCGGTGTGACCCGTCCTTCACCCAGTGGTACCACGCAGGCCGTGGCAGCCCCCGCGAGCTGCCCGGCTGGCCCGTCCGCACGGAGGTGGAGGAACTGGAGAAGCTCCTCCTGAAGGGCCGGAACCGCACGGATGTCGGCAAGGTGGTCATCGAGGAACTGGGCTTCCGTCAGATGGTATGGGACGCAAAGAAGGAGCCCACCTACCTCACCATTTCTTGCGGAAAATACTCACCTTCGAGTGGCTCCAACGTTTGCCTGCTCGAACCACACAAGCAGGGCGCGGTGCGGGAGCGGCTGCTGCGCGTGCCAGTGCTGACGGAGGTGCTTACCAGCATGGCCACCGCGTGGGACCCCGACTTCGCCATGGCCAGTTCCTCGGAAATGGTGGACCTCGTGGAGAAGGAGGGCGATGAGGTGCGGGTGGGCTGGCTGACATACCTCTCACGCCGTCTGGGCACGCTGCCGCCGCTGCCCGCGCCCGTGCGGATTGAACCCGTGGGCGCGCTGGGCTGGCTGCTCGTCCTCTCCCCCGAGCCCATGACGGCGAGCAACCCCGAGCACGTGGCCTTCACCCTGCGCGTGCGCAACCTGCTCGACCGTGCGGGCCTCATCGCGCTTCCGAAAGCCGAGCCCCTGGGTCGGTAGGGCAGTGGAGGAGCCAGCGCCCGGCCTTCCTTTGTTGTATACTGGATGACCGTTGCCTCATGCACCCGGCGTCGCTCCGAGAGCCCTCCATGACATGGCAGCGTTCATCGTGATGACCGCGGATTCCACCGAGCACCCGGCCCAGCTCAGAGTGAAGGCGAGAACCTTCTTCGTCTCGGCCGGAATGCTGTTGGCGAACCCCCTGCTCCGCTGCCTGCTCGCCCCCACCGTCGACCCGAGGCTCATCCTCGTGCAGCTCGCCTGGAGCGCGTGCTTCGTGCTGCTCGGAGTCGCCGTGGGCTCGGGGCGCATGCCTCCGTGGCTCTCGGGGTGCGCGGCCGGGCTGGTGTGCATCACCTCGTTGACGGCGATCATCCACTTCACCGGCGGGCTGGCGAGTCCCTACTTCGTGACGCTCGTCGCCGGGCCCCTCCTGCTCTCCATGTTCAGCCCCGACTCCCGGCTGCCCACGCTGGTGTCGCTCGGGGCCATGCTGATCTCGGTGAGCGTGTTGAACGTGCTGGCCGGGGTTACCCCGGGCACCTTCCTGCCGCAGGCGGCCATCTTCGGCTTCATCGGAAGCATCGGGCTGTACGCGGGGCGCACCTACCGGCAGCTGGGCGAGGCGGAGAAGCGGGCCCAGCAGGAGCGGCTGAGCGCGCTGGAGCAACTGGCCGAGAGCGAGCGCCTGCGCCGCCGCGCCGAGCGGGAGCGCGCCGAGGTCGAGCGGTTGGTCATCGTGGGCCAGCTCGCCTCCGGGGTGGCCCACGAGGTGAACAACCCGCTGGCCTTCGTGAAGTCCAACCTGCACTACCTCGAGCAGGAGTTGCTGGGCGGGGGCACGCCCCCGGAGCCGGCCGAGCTGCGCGAGCTCCTGGGCGAGACGCGCCACGGCGTGTTGCGCATCCAGCAGATCGTCTCGGACCTGCGGCGCTTCTCGCGCGAGGGCGAAGCGGGCACGGAACAGGGCTCGCCCGCGGAGGCCATGGAGGAGGCCCGGCGCCTGGCCTCGGTCCGCCTGCGCGGCCTGGGCGAGGTGGCGCTGGATGTTTCTCCGGGGCTGCCCCGGGTGGCCCTGGGACAGCGCCAACTGGTGCAGGTGCTGCTCAACCTGCTGCTGAACGCGGCGGATGCGGTGGAGTCGGCGCTGCCTGCCCGCAAGGCCCGCATCGTGGTGCGCGCCCGGCGCACGCCCGGAGGCGTCCGGCTGGAGGTGGAGGACAACGGCCCGGGGATTTCCCCGGAATTCATGCCGCGGCTCTTCGAGCCCTTCTTCACCACCAAGCCGCCCGGAAAGGGCACCGGGCTGGGACTGGCGCTGTGCCGCGAGTACGTCTCCAGGACCGGGGGGACGCTCAACGTGGAGAACCGGCCCGAGGGCGGCGCCCGCTTCATCCTGACTTTGAACGAGACGACAAAAGCCGCCTCGGCGGCGTGAGGCATTGCCCGCTCGCTGACGGCCTCGAACGGTGACAGGAGACCTGCGGCGGGCGGGGTGGTACAAGCCGCCCCAACGTGAGCACGCCTTCCGAAACCATCCCCACCTTCGAACAACTGGGCCTCGGCCCCTCCCTCATCGAGGCGCTCAGCGGCCTCGGCTACGAGGAGCCCACTCCCATCCAACGGGCCGCCCTGCCCCCGCTGCTCGCGGGCAAGGACCTGCTCGGCATCGCCGCCACCGGCACCGGCAAGACGGCCGCCTTCGCCCTTCCCCTCCTCCAGCGCCTCACGCCGGGCGCCAAACGCGAGCCCTTCTCCACCTCCGCGCTCGTGCTCGTCCCCACGCGTGAGCTCGCCATGCAGGTGGCCGAGGCCATCCACCGCTATGGCCAGAAGCTCGGCGTCACCGTGCTCCCCATCTACGGCGGCCAGCCCATCGGCCAGCAGCTGCGCGTGCTCAAGCGCGGCGTGGACGTCGTCGTCGCCACCCCGGGCCGCGCGTTGGATCACCTCCAGCGCCAGTCGCTCCTGCTCGACTCCGTGCAGACCGTCGTGCTCGACGAGGCCGACGAGATGCTCGACATGGGCTTCGCCGAGGACCTGGAGGCCATCCTCGAGGCCACCCCGGAGGAGCACCAGACGGCCCTCTTCTCCGCCACCCTGCCCCCGCGCATCGCCTCCATCGCCGAGCGCCACCTGCACCAGCCCGTCCACGTGCGCATCGCCAAGGAGAAGGTGGCCCCCGGCACCGGGCCCCGCGTGCGCCAGACGGCCTATATCGTCCCGCGCGCCTTCAAGGCCGCCACGCTCGGGCGCGTGCTCGACGTGGAGGCCCCCACCGCCGCCATCGTCTTCTGCCGCACCCGCACCGAGGTGGACGAGCTCACCGTGTCCCTCAACGGCCGCGGCTGGCGCGCCCAGGCCCTCCACGGCGGCATGGACCAGGCCCAGCGAGACCGGGTCCTCAAGCAGTTCAAGTCGCACGCGGTGGAGCTGCTGATCGCCACCGACGTGGCCGCGCGCGGACTGGACATCGAGAAGCTCTCCCACGTCGTCAACTACGACGTGCCCAACGCCCCCGAGGCGTATGTGCACCGCATCGGCCGCACGGGCCGCGCCGGACGCGAGGGCGTGGCCATTACCCTCGCCGAGCCGCGCGAGCACCGGCTGCTGCGCAACATCGAGAAGCTCACCGGCCAGCGGATTGAGGTGGCCACCGTGCCCACCGTGGCGGACCTGCGCGCCCGCCGGCTGGAGCTCGTGCGCGCCTCCCTGCGCGAGGCCCTCGTGGCGGGCGAGCTCGACTCGTACCGCTCCGTGGTGGAGAGCCTCGCCTCCGAGTTCGACCTGGTGGACGTGGCCACCGCCGCGGTGAAGCTGCTCCACGACGCCCAGGTGGAGGGCCAGGGGCAGGAGGAGGAGGACATTCCCCTGGTGCCCCCGTCCTCGGACAAGGCCCCGCGTCCGGGCAAGCCGGGGAAGGACACCCGGATGGCCGAGCGCGCCGGCAAGGCCGGAGAGCGGCCCGGGCCCGAGGGTGCGCCGCGCGGCCCCAAGCGCCGCCCGGGTCCGCCCTCTCAGGACTTCGAGATGGCGCGCCTGTTCATCGGCGTGGGCCGGCAGGCGGGCGTGCGGCCCGCGGACCTCGTGGGCGCCATCGCCGGCGAGGCGGGCGTGGAGGGCCGGCGGATCGGCGCCATCGAGATCGGCGACAACTACTCGCTCGTCGAGGTGCCCGAGCCCCTCGCCGATCAGATCATCGCGGCGATGCGCCAGGCCACCCTGCGCGGCAAGAAGGTGCAGGTCCGCCGGGACCGGGGCTGAAACTCCGGCCGAGCCTCAGCGCTGCTCGGCCTTCTTGAAGCGCAGCTTCTTCATGGACTCGAAGCGCGCCCTGTCTTTCGGGGGGGTGGTCGCCACGAGTCCCTCGAGCATGCGCTTCGAGCTCTGGAAGATCTCCTCGACGGCGACCTCGAAGGCGTCGGTGTTCTGCTTCGACGGCTTGCGAGTCCCGGCGATCTTGCGGACGAACTGCAGCGCCGCCGCGCGGATGTCTTCGTCGGTGGCGGGAGGCGAGAAGTTGAACAGGGGCTTGATGCTTCGGCACATGCCCCGAGGCTAAGCCAGATTGGGTAGGTCCTGTCAGGGGGGAGGCTCCGGGCGCGTTTTCCCGCAACTGGTCCGATGGTCGTACCAGTCGGGACGAAACGCGACCGGAAGGTGCCTCGTTCTTTGCGCCGAGAGCACCCTGACAGGATTTTCCCCACTTGGTTTAGCAGAGCACCGGACGAGGTGTCCCCCAACGAGGCCCGGGGACGGGAAGCGAAGCCGCCTCCCACGCACCGGGCTCGGGTCACGCCGTCAGCGCTGGGGCCCGCGCATGTCCTCGGGGAAGCAGGCGGTCTGCTGGTCCGGGCCGGTCCGGCACTGGCCCGCGTGGGCCTGGTCGCGGAACGTCACGGAGCACGCATCCCCCGCCTGCTTACCCTGACAGGCGGCGACGGCCTCCGGAGGCGGACCCGGAGGACGCGCCGGGCGGCAGGCGAGCGCTTCCCCTTCGTGCGCGGCGCACGTGCCGTCCATCTGGCGGTCGTGGACGGTGAAGGAGCAGGCGGCGCCGCTGCTCTTCGAGGCGCAGGCCTCCACGGCCTCGGGGGGCGGCGTCCGGTGGTGGGGCGGCTGAGCGGCGACGGACGCGGAGAGCAGCGTGCCCGCGATGAACAGCGTGGCGCGGATGAAGGACGGATGACGCATGAGACCTCCTGAGTGGGATTGCAACGCTCAGGAGTGTCGGCGCGGTATGTTTCCGTTTGATTTCGCGCCCATTGCGCAACGTGTTCCCCGGCGGCCTCGTGCTCTTGGGCTCTAGAACCAGTTCAGCCGCTTGTACACGTTGACGCGGCCCAGGGTGGAGGTGCCCTTGGCATCGTCGTCGAGCGGCCACACGTTGGCATCGTTGCTCAGCGCGGTGGGGCCGCCGGCGACGGGGACCACGGCCAGGGCGGAGTAGTAGGTGCTCTCGAACGTGCCGAACGAGGCGCACGCGACCGACTCGCCGTCAGGGGAGAACGCCGGCGACGATTCCTCCTTGTCGCCGCTCGTGAGTTGCCGCGGGCCGGTGCCGTCGAGGCCCATCGTCCAGATGTGCCCCGCGAGCACGAACGCGAGCTGCTTGCCGTCCGGGCTCACCGCCACTTCGCGCGGGTCGGCGAGGCCGTTGTCGAGCCGGGTCATGGCGGTGAAGGCGGCGTTGGAGACGTAGATGCCGGCCGCCGTCGGGGTGTTGGTCGGCCCGTCCGACGCCACGGCGATCGTCCCCGCCGCCACGATGCGCCCGTCCGGCGTCCACGCGGGATCGAAGACACCCTTCAGGTTCGCGACGATCGTGCCGTCGGGCCGCACGATCACGGTCCCATTGGTCGCGTTGATCTGCGGGGTGAAGCCGCGCGGGTAGTAGGTGAAGGCGATGAGCTTCCCGTCGGGCGATGGCACCGGTCTGAAGTCCCCCACCGCCGCGCCGGGCTTGAGCACCTGCGTCCGCCGCGTGCCCGCCGCGTCGCCCATCACGATCTGGTACGGCGCGGAGATCGAATCCGCGTAGACATAGACGAGATCGCCGTTGGCGAAGCGCCCCGGCGACGAGCCCGCGAGGAGCTTCGCGTCCGTGTGGGCGTCGAAGTCATACTGGCGGATGTCGGTCGGCGAGCCGTAGACCAGCTTCCCCGAAGCACCGGCCGCGCCCGCGCCGCCTCCGCAGGCGAGACCAAGGGAACCGAGCGCGCCCACCACGGCCAGCGCCGCGAGGCGAAGAATCGTCTGTCGTCGTTGCATGCCGCTGATACGAGCACGGCCGCATCGGCCTCGCGAGAAACCCACCGCGCGACGTCACCCACTCGCTGGTGGTTCGCCGGGGCTGAGATCGACCGCGGCCTTCAAGCTGCCATCCATGTAGAACGGCACGGACACGTGCTCGTGAGTGACCAGCCAGCGTCCGCCAATCTTACGGAACCCAGCGGTCACGCGGACCCAGAGCGCGCGCTGTTCCCTCCTTCGAGCCGCCGAGCCGGTGAAGGCTGGTGCTGAAGGCCACCTCGTCGCCCACCGTGAGCTCCAGGTCCCTCGGCTCGTAGCCGATCGGCCCGTCGAAGGTGGGGAACCACGCTTCCAGATATGACTCGCGAACAGCGAAGCCCATGCCCACGTCGCGGGCGCGGTAGGCGGTCTTCGCGCGCTCACTCCGCCGCGCGGGGCAACTGCGTCGGCGTGAAGGACGGTCCGAGCACCCGCGGGCCCTCCTTGCTCCAGACGATGGGATCGATGCACATCCGGCGCGCCGTCCGCTCGGAATCCCACGCGTGGTAGACGATGACGTCGTTGCCGTCCGGGCCGGTGACCACGCTGTTGTGCCCGGGGCCGATCACCTTGTCCTGCACGGTCCGCAGCAACGGAGGCACACCGGCCGGCTCGACCCAGGGCCCAAGCGGGTGATCGGCCACGGCATAGGCCACGCCATACGTGGACTCCTCCCAGCAGCCACCCGAGTAGAAGCAGTAGTAGCGGCCCTCGTACTTGCGGACGAATGGGCCTTCCAGCGTGTGCCAGTCGTAGACCTGCCCGTACATCGGTCGCTGGCGCCGGAAGATCTGCCAGTCGCCGCTGGGCCGCAGGATGGTCTGGCTCGGCCCGCGCAGCCGCGTCATGCCGTCCAGCGCGTTCACGGCCAGCATCGTGCCCACGCGATCACCCTCGAGCACGTCCCGCGCGTGGAAGAGGTACCAGGTGCCGTCGTCGTCCCGGAATGGGCTCGCGTCGATGGCGAAGCGCTCGTCCGGCGTGAGGTTGATGCCCTGATCCACGAACGGGCCCGTCGGCTGGTCCGCCACCGCGACCCGCAGATGGTGGCCCACGTCCCCGTGCCCCACGGAGTAGTACATCCACCATCTACCGTGGGCCTCGGCGACCTCCGGCGCCCAGTAGTCGCCTCCGGCCTCAGGGGGAAGCAGCTCGAGCGCGCCTCCCTCGCTCCGCCACGTCACGAGATCCGCCGAGGTGAGCACTTCGAAGGCCCGCCCCTCCACGACACGGCCGGTGCCATAGGCGACGTAGCCGTCCTTGACCCTCAGGACGAAGGGGTCCGCGAAGTAGGCGTTGTGCACGGGATTGCAGTAGCGCAGGGGCATGGCGGGCCCACCTACCACGAAGAAAAGGCCCCATGCACCTGATGTGCATGGGGCCTGCTTCCCGTGTCTGAACCCACACGGGAAGTGACGAGACCTTCTTCGATTCAACCCGGGGCTCTCGCTCCCCTCACCCCGTCCCTCTCCCGGGGGCGAGGGGAGAGGGCCTCAGAATTCGGCCGAGGCCCTCGGGTCCACGATGCCGCACTCCTTGATCTTGTAGAGCAGCGCCTTGTAGCTGATGCGCAGCTTGCCCGCCGCCCGGCGCTTGTTCCACGCCGTGCGCTGCAGCATCGCCAGGATGGCCTCGCGCTCGGCCAGCATCGCCGCCCGCTTGCCAATGTCCTTCAGCGACATCTCCCCTTCCGGCACGGTCGACGGAGGAGGCGGCGGCTGCGGCACGTCGAACGGGTTCGCGTAGCGCACCGGCGCGGGCACCACCTGGTTGGCCGGCACCTCCGTCGGAGGCACGTTCCCCCGCGCCGGCATCTCCAGCACCTGCACCGAGCCACCCACGCCCGCCACGCTCACCGGCGTCGTCGCCGGGCCCGCGGCCGGCATGCGCAGCGTCGGCGCCGGAGGATCCACGTCCCCGTCTCCCGCATACGAGGTCGGCAGCGAGGGCGCGCTCGCCGGCGTACGGCCTCCGGCTCGCAGCTCGTCCAGCACGAGCGTCGGATCCTTCAGCACGCACAGCCGGCGCACCATGTTCTCCAGCTCGCGCACGTTGCCCGGCCACTCGTACTCCGTGAAGGCCCGCAGCACCTCGGGCGGCAGCTCCGCCACCCCGCTCATGTACTGCCGCCCGTACTTCTTCAGGAAGTGGTCCGTCAGCGGCACCACGTCCTCGGGCCGCTCGCGCAGCGCCGGCAGCCGGATGGCCACCACGTTCAGGCGGTAGAAGAGATCCTCGCGGAAGTTGCCCAGCTCGATCTCCCGCTCCAGGTCGCGGTTGGTCGCCACCACCACGCGGCTGTCCACGCGGACGCTCTTCTTGCCGCCCACCCGGAAGAACTCCTCGTCCTGCAACACCTGCAGCAGCTTGGCCTGCAGGCGGATGGCCATCTCGCCGATCTCGTCCAGGAAGATGGTGCCCTGGTCCGCCAGCTCGAACTTGCCCGGCTTCTCCGCCGTCGCGCCGGTGAAGGCGCCGCGCTCGTGGCCGAAGAGCTCGCTCTCGAGCAGCTCTCCCGGCAGCGCCGCGCAGTTCACCTTGATGAAGGGCCGGTTGCGCCGGTTGCTGCGCGCGTGGACCTCGCGGGCGATGACCTCCTTGCCCGTGCCGGACTCGCCGAGCAGCAGCACCGGCACGTCCGTGTCCGCGATGCGCTCCACCAGCGCGCGCACCCGGCGCATGGCCGCCGAGTGCGAGATGAGGACGCGCTCCGCCCCTCCGTCCTCCTTGGCCGCCGCCGTGCTCGCCACCTGGGCGCCCGCCGGAGCCTGGCGCGCCGGCATGCGGTTGCCCTGGGCCCGGCTCATGGCGTCCTCCAGCTCGTCATTGCTGAAGGGTTTGGACAGGTAATCGCTGGCGCCCATCTTCATGGCGCGCATGGCGTCCTCGGCGCCCGAGAGCGCCGAGAGGACGATGACGGGCGCTCCCCCGCCGGAAGCCCGGTAGCGCCGCAGCACCTCCAGGCCACTCATCTCCGGCATCATCACGTCCAGCAGCACCACGTCGAACGAGCCGCCGGAGAGCATCTCCAGCGCCTGGGAGCCACTCGACGCGCAGCGCACCTGGTACCCCGAGCTGCTCAGCAGCTCGGCGAGGAACGTCCGCACCTGCTCCTCGTCGTCCACCACCAGCACCGCGATCCGATCCATCCCCTCGCCTCCCCTCACCCTGTCCATCTCGACTCACTCCGTGGAACGCCCCCCATATGGGTCCGTTCCTCGTCAAACCGTCAGTCCCACTCCAGCAGCGGCCCGGCGCTCCTCGCGAGCCCTCCGCAAGGCCTGCAGCGCGCCCGTCAGCAGCTGCAACGGAGAACCCACCATGTCCGGGTAGCTCACCGCCCCCAGCGCCAGCGAGGGCCGCAACACCCGCCCCTCCACCTGCAGCCGCGCCAGGGCGAACCGCTCGCTCACACGCGCCATCACGTCCGGCACGCCCTCGGACGGCGTGCCCGGCAGCAGCACGGCGAACTCCTCCTCGCCCACGCGCGCCACCACGTCCGCCTCGCGCACCGTCTGGCCGAACACCACCGCGCTGTAGACGAGCAGCCGCTCGGCCAGCGCCCGCCCGGACTCCTTGCGCAGCGCGCGGAAGTCGTCGAGCGAGCCGGCCACCACCGAGAAGCTGCCGCCGAAGCGCTCGGTGCGGCGGATTTCCAGCGCCATGAGCTCCAGCAGGAAGGTGCGGTTGTAGAGCCCGGTGAGCGGATCATGCAGGGCGGCCGAGCCGGCGTCCTCGGGCAGCATGGCGCGCAGCACCGAGGCCTTCAGGCGCAGCTGGGCGCGCAGCCGGAGCACCAGCTCCTCGCCCGAGCCGCTGCGCGCGACCATGTCCACGCTCAGCCCCTTGTCCAGGCAGTAGCGCCAGGTGTCCGGGTCCCCCGGGTCCACCAGGTACACCATGGGCACCGCACCCCGGCCCATCTGCCGCAGCCGCCGCGCCACGCTCATGGCCGCGTAGTCCGGAGGCTGGGCCGCCAGCACCACCGCGTCCGGGCGGATGGCCTCGAACAGCGGGCCCGCCGCGTCGAAGCGCGTCACCGGCACCACCCGGAAACCCGCCTCGCCGAGCGCCACGCGCGTGCGCTCCAGGTCACTTGCCCGCGGCTCCACCACCAGAACCGTCAGCGGCTGATCCGCCCTCTTGAACTTCCGCCTCAACGCCACCGTGCCCCCCGTCCGGCCAGAACCTTTTTCCGCATCGTTCCTCCGGCGTACTTCCCAGGTTTACAGTCCCACTCCACCCCGTCCCTCTCCATCCCCTTGTTTTTCCTGGGGTTGGGTAGGGACTTACTCCCCGTGGTCACTGGAAGGAGCAACCGACGTGCCACCTTTTGCCCGCCGGAGGCACGCTTCGACCTCCGCCTCGTCCAGCCGGAGCTTGAAGGTGTCCTGGCCGTCGATGATGACCACCGGGATTTCATACCGCCAGGCACTGAAGAGGGCGGGATCGGCACGGATGTCCTCTTCCACCAGCTCGAAGGGGATGCGTTGACGCACCCGCTCCAGCACTTCCTTGGCCTGGTCGCAGAGGCAACAGTTCGGTTTCGAGTAGAGTCGGACAATCATTCGGCAGAAGGATGTGACGTCATGCGCGGCCTGTCAGGTGACTTCTCGACGATGCCGTTGAAGGATCTCGTCGCGTACCTCGGCAGCCGGCGCGCCTCCGGAACGCTGAGGGTCATGCGGGCGGGCGTGCGCAAGCTCATCCTCGTGCGCCAGGGCCAGGTGGTGAGCGCCAGCTCCAACCAGCCGCGCGAGTTCCTCGGACAGTTCCTCATCAACACGGGGCACCTGACGGAGGAGCAGTTCAGCAAGGCGTACGCCACCCAGCGCGAGACGCGCGTGCCGCTGGGGAAGATCCTGGTGATGACGGGGCATGTGTCCGAGCAGACGGTGCGGGGCACGCTGAACCTGAAGTTCCGCGAGACGCTGCTGGACATGTTCCGCTGGGAGGAAGGCGAGTTCTCCTTCGACGCGGGCGCGGTGCCGGAGGTGGAGGGAGTGGACGCGCGGGTGGACCTGACGGACGTGCACCGCGAGGGCGAGTTCCGCGAGACGGCGTGGCAGGCCATCCGGGGGGCGTTCCCCTCGGGGAACCTGTACCTGACGGTGGACGAGGGCCGGCTGCCGGAGCCGCCCAGGCCGGGCACGCTGGACGCGCGGCTGGTGAAGCGCATCCGCGAGGGGCTGAGCATCGACGAAATGGCGAAGGTGCTGCATGCCTCGGACTTCCTGGTGTACCAGAGGCTGTACGCGCTCTACCGGCTGGAGGCGGTGAAGGTGCAGAGCACGCCGCCCGCGGGGCGACAGCGGCCGCCGCCGTCCGACGACGAGGGCGAGGCGCAGGTGGTGGACGTGGACGTGATTGGCGCCGAGTCCCCCACGGCCGAGGTGGTGCAGGCGGCGCAGTCCTTCCTGGAGAACGGCAACTTCCGGGACGGCGAGGCGCTGGCGCGGCGGGCGCACGAGATGGGGGCCTCGCCGGAGACGGAGGCGCTGCTGCGCTCGGCGGAGGCGGCGCTGTTGGGAGCGCTGCGCCGGGAGCTGCTGGACAAGCCGCAGGTACCCTCGCTGCTGGTGTCGGCGGCGCAGCTCAAGACGATGCAGCTCAGCTCGCCCGAGCGCTACCTGCTCTCGCGCATCGACGGCAAGCGCGACCTGGGCTCCATCATCGGCCTGTCGCCGCTCAAGGAGCTGGACGCACTGAAGTACCTCCAGGGCTTCGTGGACAACGGGATGGTGAAGCTCACCCCGCGGTGAGCCCACCGCGGCTCAGTAGTCCACGTCATCGAGCTCGTTGTAGGGCTGGCCCGCGGAGATGAGCTCACCACTGGCGGTCACGCGATCCACGGTGGCGATGGACCAGCAGTCCGGCGTGGGATCCCCGTCGATGTTGGCCGCCGCCGCGCCGATGAAGACACCGGGATCCGTGGGTGCCGCCCCAAGCGAACGCGTGACGCCCAGGCCCGCGCGGGTGCCATCCGGCAGCGTCGCGGTCGTGAGCGGACAGCCCGTCTGCGCGAAGGTCTCGAAGGTGCCCCGGTATCTGCCACTGGCCGGATCCGCGGCGATGATCGAGTGGGACGGCATGGGAGTCACCGAGCCCCGGCGCTCCACGGCCGTCAGCACGCGCCCGGTGGGGGCCGCCAAGTACGTGTAGCGGTTGTGCAGCTCCGGCGCGAACCCCAACTGCCCCAGGTCTTCGGAATAGGAGTCCTTCTCCTGGTACCACGCCCGCTCCCAGGTGAAGAGGGCCTTGAGGTTCGCCCTGGCCTCGTTGGGGGGAGGCCCCATGGGCCCAGACAGGCGCCGCAGGACCATCACCCCGGCCGTGCCGACGAACGCCACCACCCCGAGTCCCAACAGCAGCCACTGCACGGCTCGAGGTTCCTGCGCGGTCCTGGACTCCATGCGTCTCCCCCCCGCGGACGAGCCGAGACCCTAGCGCATTGCCTATAGCTTCCACACGACACTACCCGGGGAGTCCCCGCCGGGAGTGAACCGCCGCGGTTGACGTTCCGCCGCTCGTTGGAATAGGCCGCTGCCGCCCACTCAGGAGGGGGCACTCATGAAGCGTTCGATTCTGGTGTGCGTCACGGCCGTTGCGCTCGCGGGCTCTGCCTGGGCGCAGGACAAGGAGCAGCAGCCCGCGGGACAGGCTCCCGCGATGGACATGTCGAAGATGGGCCCGGAGGCGCGCAAGCCCACCAACGAGGCGAAGACGAAGAAGGAGGTCCAGGACTTCTTCAAGAAGATGGAGGACATGCACAAGACGGCCACCGTGGAGGACATGGCCGCGGCGGTGGACTTCCCGGTCTACATGGCGACCGACGACCTCAAGGGCGTGCCCGAGGCGAGGGAGTTCAGCCGCGAGGAGTATGTCGCGATGATGAAGCCCGCCTTCGAGCACATGCCGAAGGACATGAAGATGACCCACAAGCCGACGATCACCGTCCTCTCGGACTCGCTGGTGAGCGTGACCGACGAGGTCACGACGACCATGGGCAAGCAGAAGATGACCAGCCGCAACGGCGGCCTGCTCGTGAAGCGCGACGGCCAGTGGAAGTGGAAGGCGATGGTCGAGGCAGGCTGGGGCGGAATGCAGCCCCCGGGCGCCAACAGCGGCTCCCAGATGCCTTCCGAGCCCAAGAAGTAGGCCGCTCAGGGCCGCGTCATCGCCGCCTTGGTGCCCGGCGTGGCGGCGGGCGTTCCGGCGACCTCCTCGGCGGGCTCCTCTTCCGAGGACTCCTCGTCCGCGGGGGTCTCCTCGGCGGGCGTGGCCTCGTCCTTCGCGGGAGCCACGGAGCCCGGGGGCAGCCGCGCCAGGCCCAGCCGCATGGCCTCGCGGCCGAGCCAGGTGGCCCGGATGCGCCAGATGGGCTCGTTGACGATGAGCGCCGCCACCGCCACCTTCGGGTTGTCCTTGGGCGCGAAGCCCACGAACCACGAGTAGTCCCGGAAGGGCGCGCGGTCCGCCAGCGTCCCCGTCTTGCCCACCGCTCCCGGCACGCCCATGCCCCGCTCGCGGAAGATGCGGCGCGCGGTCCCCTTCGTCACCGTCGCCTCCATCATCGTCGTCAGGTCGCGCGCCACCTCGGGAGACAGCACCCGCTCACCGGCCTGGGGCGGCGTGTTCGCCACCGGCTCGAAGAGCACGGGGTCCTTCCAGAGGCCCTGGTTCGCCGCCACGCACGCCAGCAGCGCGCCGTGCATTGGCGACATGTACACGTCCCCGAAGCCCGCGCCCGTCTGGGCGAAGCGGAACTCGTCCCCCTCCGGCACGGACGCCAGCGACACGTCCATGGGCACCGGGAAGGAGATCTCCCGGTTGAAGTGGAAGCGGGCCGCGGCGCGCTTGAGCGCATCCGGCGACAGGTAGCGGTGCGTCAGCTTGGCGAAGATGACGTTGGCGCTCTTGCCCATCGCCTCGGCCAGCGAGTGGCACTGGCTGTCGCGCGAGCTGTCCTCCAGCAGCTTCTCGGACAGGCGCCGCTTGCCGCCATGGAAGCACGTCTCGTCCATGGGGGTGACACCGGCCTCGAGCAGCGCCGAGCCGGTGATGATCTTGAAGACGCTCGCGGCGGGGAACACCGCGCGCGTGGTCAGCCCGCGCAGGCCCGGCTGCGCCTGCGAGTGCTCGGCCATGGCCAGCACGCGGCCCGTGGAGGGCTCCAGCACCACCACCGCGCCGTAGGGCACGCGGTAGTCCTGGAGGATGCGGGTGAGCTGCGACTGGAGCGTCGGGTCGATGGTCAGCGGCACATCGCCCTGGGGGCCCGGCACCACCAGCCGCCCCTTCGCGTCCTTCTTCGCCCGGGCGAGCACGTCCTGCTTCGCCGACAGCCCACGCAGGTGGGCCATGGGCGGATCCTGCTCGCGCGAGGGCACCGGCACGGGCGGCACGAGCCCCAGCATCACCCCCGCGTCGGAGCCGCCCGCCTGCCCGGCGACCTGGGAGTCAGGCGTCCCGGCATCCTGCTGGAGCGCGGCCTCGGCGGTGGGCGCCGTGCCCTCCTGGGTACTCCCCTCGTCCGCGCCGACGAGCAGGAGGAACAGCGGGAGGAGCAGCGTGGCGGGAAGGGCTCGGGAGAGCGTCATGCGGACCCGTCGCGCGGGTGGGGGGTGGGGGGGTCAGCATGGTACCCGCCCCCGGCAAGACGTCCATTCCGCTGTGTGGGTTCCCCTGGAGGGCAAGAATCCTGGCGAGCCCCACCTGGGCCCGATAGGGTCCACCCGCCTTGAACGTATTGAATGAGACCGCAGTGATTTGGAGCGCCGAGTGCCGCCGCACGTTGCGCAGTGCGCGCGCGGTGGTGCTGCTCGGGCTCTATGGACTGTTCGCCCTGCTGGTGCTGCTGGTGGGCGCCCTGGTGCGCTCCTGGCTCCAGCAGGTGATGGCCCAACAAGCCGGAGGCATGCTCCCGCCCTCCGAGGAGATACCCACCCTGGTGGTGGTGGTCTTCTACCTGGGCATCTTCTTCCTGCCCGCCTACGTGGCGCTGATGGGGTTCGATCAGCTCAGCGGCGAGGTGGGCCCGCGCTCCATGCGCTACCTCACCGTGCGCGCCCGCCGCTCGTCGGTGCTACTGGGCAAGTTCCTCGCGCAGACCACCCTCCTGCTGACGCTGGTGCTCGGGTTGGACCTCATCCTGTGCGTCTATGCGTGGCTGTCGACGCCGGGCTTCGGCTTCGGCGCCTTCGCCCTCAACCTGATGCGCTTCTGGGTGGGGACGTTCGTGTTCGCCCTGGCCTTCCTCGCGCTCACCGCGCTGTGCTCCAGCATCACCTCCACCCCCTCGGTGAGCCTGGTCACCAACTTCATCTGCATCATGGCCGCCTTCGGCCTGTGGCTGGCGGGCCTGTGGCTCGGCCGCGACGAGGGCCACCCGCTGCAGTACATGCGCTACCTGTCGCCCATGAACTACTGCACGAAGCTGCTGGATCCGGAGGCCCTGCAGTTCGGCGCGAGCGCCCTGGCCTATGTCGTCTTCGCGCTGCTCTTCCTGGGCGGTGCCTACGCCGCGCTGCGCACGAGGGACCTGTGAGCGAGCTGGCCATCGAACTCGTCGACCTCACCAAGCACTTCGGCGCCGCGCGGGCGGTGGACGGCGTGAGCTTCACCGTGCAGCGCGGCCAGGTGTATGGCCTCATCGGCCCCAACGGCGCCGGCAAGACGACCACCTTCTCCATGATGTGCGGCTACCTCCACCCCACCAGCGGCACGGTGCGGGTGATGGGGGTGAACCCATCCGTGGATGGGGCCCTCAAGGGCCGGCTCGGCGTGCTGCCCCAGGACGCGCTGCTGCCCGACGGCTGGAAGGTGGGGCCGCTGCTCACCTACTGGGCGCGGCTGGGTGGCCTGCCCCAGCCCGAGCAGGAGGCGCGCGGGGCGCTCGAGAAGGTGGGCCTGATGGAGGCCTGGGGCGTGGGGACGCACGCGCTGTCGCACGGCATGGCCAAGCGCGCGGCCCTGGCGCAGGCCATCATGGGCAGGCCGCCGCTGGTGCTGCTCGACGAGCCCACCGCCGGGTTGGATCCCCGCATCGCCAACCAGGTGCGTCAGGTCATCCGCGACATGCGCGGCCAGAGCACGGTGGTGGTCTCCAGCCACAACCTCCAGGAGCTGGAGCAGTTGTGCGACGCGGCGGCCATCCTCGACCGGGGCAAGGTGGCCCAGGCCGGCACCATGGCCGAGCTCACCAGCCAGGCCGCCGAGTTCCGCGTCCAGGTGGCGCGGGGCACCGTCATCGTCCCGGAGCTGCAGGCCCTGCCCGGCGTCACCTCGGCGCGCATGGAGGGCGAGACGCTCCTGCACGTGCGCTTCGACGGCCAGACGCACAAGCCCGAGGAGGTCATCAGCCGGGTGGTGGGTCATCTGCTGCAGACGGGGGTGCTCATCCTCGGCGTGTCGCGGGGCCAGCGGCTGGAGGAGCGGGTGCTTCAGCTCACCTAGGAGCACGGGGTGCCAGGCCTCCGGGGCCGGAAATAAATGCCTCGGGAAATCCCGGGTGAAACTCCGGAGCGGCTCGTGTCACCAGTGGGCTGATGGAGCCCCGTCCCCTCTCATGCCCCTCCGCCCGCCTTGCGGACCCAGGCCACCCAGGCCGTGCCGCGCCGTTCCAGGCCGAGCAGGGCATGGCCGGTGGCCTCGCACCACGCGGGGAGGTCCTGCTGGACGCCCGGGTCCGTGGCCACGAGCTCCACGAGCGCTCCCGGCCCGAGCCGGCGCACCGCCTTGGCGATCTCCAGGATGGGAACGGGGCAGTACGTCCCCGAAGCGTCCACGCGCACGTCCGGCTGCATGGCCCGAGTGTAGGCTCGGAGCGGGCGTCGGGCCGGGGGAATTTTCGAGAAAAAGTATTGTGTTTTCGGGGCCCTGGGTGGCGTCTTCACCCATGCCGGGTACGCGTGCTCGCCTTGCGTGCTCGGAACGGGCTCTGTTATCTACCCGCGCCCTGCTGACTTGACCTAAAGCCCGGGACCGCAGTCGGACCTGACGTACGAGGAGCTGAACAGACTCATGAAACCCAATGTGATCGTGGCCCTGCTGGTGGGCCTGGTGCTGGGATTCGCTTTTGGTGCCGCCTCCAAGGGTGGCAGCCTCACGAGCCCCACCGCTGCCAACAAGCCCGCGGCCGCCGCCGCTGCCGCCAACGCGCCCAAGCCGGGTCCCCGGCCGGTGGACCCCACTGTCTTCAAGGTGCCCATCGACGGCGCTCCCATGCGCGGCAACGCCGACGCGCTCGTCACGCTCGTCGAGTTCTCCGACTACCAGTGCCCGTTCTGCTCGCGCGCGAACGCCACGGTGGATCAGCTCCAGAAGGACTACGGCAACAAGCTGCGCGTGGTCATGAAGGAGAACCCGCTGCCCTTCCACCCGCGCGCCAAGCCGGCCGCGCTGGCCGCCCTGGCCGCCGGTGAGCAGGGCAAGTACTGGGAGTTCCACGACAAGCTCTTCGCCAACAACAAGGCGCTCGAGGACGCGGACCTCGAGAAGTACGCCAACGAGATTGGCCTGAACATCTCCCGCTGGAAGGCCGACATGGCCGACCTCAAGCTGGCCTCCGTCATCGACCGTGACCAGGCGCTGGCCGGCAAGCTCGGCGCCAACGGCACCCCGGCCTTCTTCATCAACGGCCGCTTCCTCTCCGGCGCGCAGCCGCTCGAGAGCTTCAAGGCGCTGATCGACGAGGAGCTGGGCAAGGCCGAGGCCCTCACCCGCTCGGGCACCCCCGCGGACCAGGTGTACGCCGCCGTCCTCGCCAAGGGCGTGGAGGCCGCTCCCAAGGCCGTGCAGCCCGACGCCGCTCCCGCCCAGGCCTACCGCAAGGTGGACGCGCCCGCCGACGCCCCGTCCTTCGGCCCCAAGGACGCCAAGGTGACGATCGTCGAGTGGTCCGACTTCGAGTGCCCCTTCTGCAGCCGCGTCGCCCCGACGCTCAAGCAGATCAAGGAGGCGTACCCCAAGGACGTGCGCGTGGTGTTCCGTCACCAGCCGCTGCCCTTCCACCAGCACGCCAAGGGCGCCGCCGAGGCCGCCGTGGCCGCCCAGGAGCAGGGCAAGTTCTGGGAGATGCACGACAAGCTCTTCGCCAACAACAAGGCGCTGGATCGCGAGTCGCTCGAGAAGTACGCCCAGGAGATCGGTCTGAACGTGGGCCAGTTCAAGGCCGCGCTCGACTCCGGCAAGCTCGGCGCCAAGGTGCAGGCGGACGCCGCCGCCGGTGCCGCGGTGGGCGCCAATGGCACCCCCACCTTCTTCATCAACGGCCGTGAGTTCGTGGGCGCCCAGCCCTTCGAGAACTTCAAGAAGATGATCGAGGAGGAGAAGGCTCGCGCCGAGAAGCTGCTGGCCGCCGGGACCAAGCCGGCCGACCTGTACAACAAGCTGATCGAAGAGGGCCTGAAGCTCAACGGCGCCGCCCCGGCCGAGCCGGCCGTGCAGAACATCGAGGTCGGCACCGCCCCGGTGCTCGGCCCGAAGAACGCGCCCGTCACCATCGTGGCCTTCTCCGACTTCGAGTGCCCCTTCTGCGGCCGCGTGATTCCCACGCTCAAGCAGCTGGAGCAGGACTACAAGGGGAAGATCCGCGTGGCCTTCAAGAACTCGCCGCTGCCCTTCCACCAGAACGCCAAGCCCGCCGCCATGGCCGCCCTCGCCGCCAACGAGCAGGGCAAGTTCTGGGAGATGCACGACAAGCTCTTCGCCAACCAGCGCGCCCTGGACCGCGCCTCGCTCGAGAAGTACGCGCAGGAGATCGGCCTGAACATGAACCAGTTCAAGGCCGCCCTCGACAGCAACAAGTTCGAGGCGCAGCTGAGCGCGGACATGGCCGAGTCCAGCCGCGTGGGCGTCAACGGCACCCCGTCCTTCTTCATCAACGGCCGCTCGGTCGTCGGTGCGCAGCCCATCGATGCCTTCAAGCGCATCATCGATGAGGAGCTGAAGAAGAAGGGCACGGTCGCGGCGGACGCGAAGTAATCCCCGCCCCGCCTGAATGAAAAAGGCTGTCGGACCGAAACGGGTCCGGCGGCCTTTCTCTTTGCGGGCCCTGGGGGAGTGGGGTGCCCTCCCCCACCCCGGACGAGACTCAGGACACGGCGATGGCGTCGATCTCCACCTTGGAGCCGCGGGGCAGCGCGGCCACCTGCACCGTGGCGCGCGCCGGGGGCTCACCGGTGAAGTAGCGGCCGTAGACCTCGTTCACCTTGGTGAAGTCGCCCAGGTCCGTGAGGAAGATGGTGCAGCGCACCACGTGCGAGAAGTCGAGCCCCGAGGCCTTCAGCACCGCGCCCAGGTTCTTCATCACCTGTTCGGCCTGGTCCACCACGTCGCCCTGGACGAGGTTCATCGTCTTCGGGTCGAGCGGAATCTGGCCGGAGAGGAAGGTCATCCTCCCGGCCTCCACCTGCACCGCCTGCGAATAGGGGCCGATCGCCTTGGGCGCGTCGTCGGAGTGCACAATCTTGCGAGCCATGCATTCACCTCGGAGGTGAGGCGGCCAGGAGCGGCCGCGCATCCGCGGCGGCTCTACCACCGAGCCCGCGCCCGGCCAACCCCGCACCCGGCGGGTGCTCGCGCTTTGTCTCATCCCTCCCAGCGGCGCCGCTGGCGCTCAGTGCGAGGCCGTGTCTGGACTCCCCGCGTCAGGCGCCGGGCGTGTCTCGCCCTCCTCCTCCACGCGGGCCACCTCGTGACGCAGCGGGACTTCCTCCGTCCAGGTGCGGCGCTCCACCGCCTTCTTCAGGTGCACCTCCTCGTAGACGACGGGCCGCTTCACCACCTCCACGTCCTCGCGCCACAGGGGGATGAGCTGCTCCATCTCCTGGAAGGCGCTCGAGGTGGCCGCGGCGCTCGCGGCGGAGGATTCGGAGGCGCCCGCGTGCACGGGGAGACGCTCCACCACGAGCTCCTCGCGCCGCACCTCCACGGTGATCTGCTTGAGCTCGGTGCGGACCACCTTGCGCACGCGCACCGCCCCCACGCCCCGCGTGCGCACCCGCGCCAGGGCTTCCTCGCGCGCCAGGGGCACCCGCACGTCGCCCTCCTCCACGCGCATGCCCGGCACCGGCGCCTCGCGCTCGACGGGCTCGTCCGTCCAGACGGAAGTGCGGGCCTGTGCGTCCTGGGCTCCAGAGAGCAGCTCGCGCGGCGCGGACCCCTCGAGCAGCCGCACCTCCCCGTCCCCCACCGTCCCCACGTCACTGCGCGAGACGATGAAGCGCCGGGGCCAGAAGAAGCCGCGCTCCACCACCAACGCGCCCGCCTCGAAACCCACCAGCGTCCCGAGCCGCCCGCCATCCGCCCCTCGCACCTCGAGGCCCGTCCTTAGCTCCTCCGTCCCGTCTGCCATGGCCGTCCGCTCCTCACTTGCCCGTTGTGTCGTGCCTCGTCCCCGCGCCCGTGCGCGCCCGTGACGCCCCCGCCCGTGCCGTCAGTGCAGGTCCTGGTCCCGGTGTCCCACGTCCTCGCCCGCACCGGGCCGCGGGTTTCCCGCCCGCCGCCCCGTGAGCACCTCGCGCCAACGGGGCCGGGAGGGTGCGCCGGACCCGGCCACCGCGTCCCCTCTCGACAGGCGACGGCCCGCTCCGGAATGCGCCCACGGCGCCGCCACGCGTCCGGCGAGCTGCGCCCGTCCCAGCGCCGCGCCCGTCACCGCGCCCACCACCACCGCGAGCCCGCTCCACCCCGGCTCCGGCAACACGCCCACGCTGCTCGGCCCCACGAGCGCCGCCAGCAGCAGCGCGCCCGCCGAGGCCAGCAGCCCGTGCAGGTACGCCTCGCGGATACCGTGCTCGCCCGACGCACATGCCCCCGCCCACGACGCCAGCCCCGCGGCCAGCAGCGGCGCCACCACCCACCACACCCGGAGCCCGAGCCCGGGCACTCCTTCCCGCGTGAGCGCCCCCGGCACGTCCCCGAAGCGCAGGAGCACCAGCCACACGGCCGCCCCCAACAGCGCGCCCGTGGCCACCGCGCCCCAGCGCACGCCGGGGAGGGGCTGGAAGGGTTTGCGATGCGTCTCGTCCATGGTGCCTCTCCTCGCTTGGGGGTGCCTGCCCAGGAGCATGTGCAGCATGCGTCCGGGCCGCAGCACGCCTCCGGCGGCCGTGCCTCGCCACACCGGGCGGGCAGGCGTACGGAGAGGGGGGTTCTTCCCTTGGGGGACAGGCTTGCGAGCGAGGCCGCGTATACCCTCACCCCGACCCTCTCCCGGGGGAGAGGGAGGGGGGCGCACAGCTAGATGCGCTCGACGGAGTAGACGCCTGGCAGACGCTCGATGGTGCGCATCAGGTCCGTGAGCTGCTTGAGGTCGGAGATGGTGACCTCGAACGTGTTCACCGCCCGGTCATCCCCCGTCGCCCGGCAGTTCGCCTGCGAGATGTTCACACCCTTCTTCGAAAAGGTGTTGGAGATGTCCGCCAGCAGGCCCGTCCGGTCCGCCGTCAGCACGCGCAGGGTGACGGGCCGCTTGAAGTCGCCGCGCACGTCCCACGACACGTCCACGCGCCGCTCGGGATCCGTCGCCAGCGCCTTGTCGCAGCCCACCGTGTGCACCGTCACGCCCCGCCCACGGGTGATGAAGCCCGCGATCGGATCTCCCGGCACCGGGTTGCAGCACCGCCCGAAGCGCACCAGCACGTCGTCGACGCCGCCGATCTGCACCCCGCTGCTGTTCTGCTTGCCCACCAGCTTCTTGGCGAAGTCGGTGACCCGCGACAGGCCCGGCAGCATGCTGCTCGCGCCGGACGCGGAGGCCTGGTGGTCCGCCGCGTGCGAGCCCTTGCCGTCTCCCGACGCCGCCAGCTTCTCCGGCGGCACCACCCGGACAATCACCTGGTTGGGCACCACCTTGCCGTAGCCCAGCGCCACCAGCAGGTCGTCCTCCACCCGGTAGCCGAGCTCGTCGCACACCTTCTTCAGCTCGCCGTTCTTCAGCAGCCGGTTGAAGTTGAGCTGGTAGCGCTTGAGCTCGCGCTCGAGCAGCTCGCGGCCCAGCTGCAGGCTCTTCTCGCGCTGCTGCTGCTTGATGAAGCCGCGGATGCGCTGCTGCGCGCGGCTCGTCTTGACGAAGGTGAGCCAGTCCTTGGACGGGTGCGCCTGGGGGCTGGTGAGCACCTCCACCGTGTCCCCGTTCTTCAGCTTGTAGCGCAGCGGGACGATCTTCCCGTTCACCTTGGCGCCCACGCACCGCCCACCCACGTCCGAGTGGATGGCGTAGGCGAAGTCCACCGGCGTGGCCCCTCGCGGCAGGCTGCGCACGTCGCCCTTGGGCGTGAAGACGAAGACCTCGTCGGTGAAGAGGTCCACCTTCACCGTCTCCAGGAACTCCTTGGGGTCCTTGAGGTCCTGCTGCCACTCCATGAGCTGGCGCAGCCAGGCGAACTTCTCGTCGTCCTTGCTGACCGAGAGCGCCTTGCCCTCCTTGTACGCCCAGTGCGCCGCGATGCCCTCCTCGGCCACCTTGTGCATGTCCGGGGTGCGGATCTGCACTTCAATCCGCTCGCCCAGCGGCCCCACCACCGTCGTGTGGAGCGACTGGTACATGTTGGGCTTGGGGATGGCGATGAAGTCCTTGAAGCGCCCCGGCACCGGCTTCCACAGCTGGTGCACCAGGCCCAGCGCCTCGTAGCAGCTGGGCACCGCGGGCATGATGATGCGGAAGGCGATGATGTCGTGGATCTGCTCGAACTCGATCCCCTGCGACTTCATCTTCTTGTAGATGCTGTAGACGTGCTTGAAGCGGCCACTCACGTCGCCCTTCAGCCCGCGCTCCTCCAGCTTGCTCTGGACGAGGGAGCTCACGTCCTCGATGTACTTCTCGCGCTCCTTCTTGCGCTTGTTGAGCTTGTCCTGCAGCGCGAGGAAGTCCTGGGGCTTGACGTAGCGGAAGGACAGGTCCTCCAGCTCGGTCTTGATCCAGCTGATGCCCAGGCGGTTGGCCAGCGGGGCGTAGATGTCCAGGGTCTCCTGGGCAATGCGCCGCTGCTTCTCCTCGGACATGTGGTCCAGGGTCCGCATGTTGTGGGTGCGGTCCGCCAGCTTCACCAGGATGACGCGGATGTCCTGCGCCATCGCGATGATCATCTTGCGGAAGTTCTCCGCCTGCTTCTCCTCCTGGGAGAGCGTGGCGGAGGCGGAGAACTTGGACAGCTTCGTCACCCCGTCGACGAGTTGGGCGACCTCCGGGCCGAAGAGCTCGGTGAGCTCCTCGGCCGTGGCGAGAGTGTCCTCGATGGTGTCGTGCAGCAGGCCGGTGACGATGGACGCTTCGTCCAGCTTCAACTCGGCGAGGAGCCCGGCGACCTCGAGCGGATGGATGAGGTAGGGCTCACCCGACTTGCGTAGCTGGCCCTGGTGCACCTTGGCCGAGTAGACGTACGCCTTCTTGATGATGTCCAGATCGGGGTCCGGGTGATAGGAGGCAACCCGCTGGAGGATGTCGTTGAGGCGGATCATCGAAGCGTCAGCAATGGTAACTGCCGCCCCCTGGGGGGGCAACGTCGCAACCTCGGGATTCGCTCGGGATGCGCTTTCGTTGACCCCATGTCTCGCCCACTCCTAGAGTCGCCCTGCCCATGTCACAGCTCCTGCTGTCAGCTCTCGCCGTGGTCTGCCCGAACTGTGACGGCCACAATCCGCCTCGGGCGGAGGTGTGCGCGAGCTGTGGTACCTCGCTGAGCGAGGCGCCGGCCACGTCCAAGCCGCCCCCCTCCCAGAGCACGCCCGCCTCCCCCTCGGCCAGGCCCGTCTCCGGCTCGCCCCGGACGCCCGGAGGCGCTGCCCCGCCCGGTCTGCGTCCGGCCTCGCGGACCCCGGCCCCCGTCGCCTCGGCCGGGGGCATCCCCCTGGCGGCCCGTCCTCCCCAACCGGGAGTCGCCGCCCCCCGCTCGCCCGCCGCGCCCCTGACGCGCCCCACCGGAGCGCCGCCCCCCGCTCCGCCCCTGTCCGCCCCGCCCGTCACGGCGTCCAAGCCGGCCGCCGTGCCCGCGTCGGGAGCCCGGCCCGCTCCGGCCGCCTCGCGCTTCGGACTGGCCGTCGTCGCCGGCGCCGCCCGGAGCCAGCGCTTCAAGCTGCCCGTCACCGGCTGCACCGTGGGCCGCACCCGGGGTGCCATCCTCTTCGCGGACGATGTCTTCGTCTCCGCCCAGCACGCCACCTTCCTCATCAAGGATAACGTGCTGCATGTCCGGGACGAGTCCAGCGCCTCGGGCGTCTACGTCACCATCCCGGGCACCGAGACGCTGCCGCCCCTCTCCTTCTTCAGTATCGGCCAGCGCTTGTTCCGCTTCCTCGGCAAGCTCGAGGCCCCGCCGCCGCTCGCCGGACGCCCCACCGTCTACGGCGCCCCGGTGCCCCCGGGTCAGGGCGTCTACGGCGTGGAGGAGGTGCTGGTGGGAGGCCGCGCCGGCCGGACGGTGGTGACGTCCGCCCCGCTGCTGACCATCGGCCAGGCCAACTGCGACTTCAGCTACCCCCAGGAGGAGGGGCTGGCCGGCCGCCACTGCGAGCTGAGCTTCACCGCCGCCGGGGCCCAGTTGAGGGATTTGTCCGGAGGCCTCGGCACCTTCGTGCGCATCCCCTCCGGGGTGGACCGGCCACTGCGCTCCGGGGACCGGGTGCGCCTGGGCCAGCACCTCGTGCAGGTGGAGCTGGTGGGCTGAGCGGAACGCGCCGCCCGGCCCATCCCCTCGCCCTCCAGGAGAGGGAGAGCACCTTCGATCACTTCCCTGAAGGGGCTTCGCGGATGCCGGCGGCCGAGGCCAGCTGCGGCTCCCTGGACACGAGCGTGCGGGCGGCCTTGGAGTCCGGCTGCTCGCGCAGGTGGCGCTTCCACCAGCCGCGCGCCTCGTCGTGGTTGTCCAGCGCCCAGTACACCTCGCCCAGAATCAGCGCGAACTCGGCGGAGGGCTCCGCGGAGAAGGCGGCGCGGAACTCGGTGGCGGCCAGCGCCAGGTCGCCGCTCTTGTAGGCGGTGTAGCCCGCGAGCCGGTGCTCCTGCGCCTGCCGCGGATCGCGCTGCTTCACCGGCACGTCCTGCTCGTACAGCGGCACGGTGGTGGGAGCGGGCACGTTGGCACCGGACTCCTGTCCCGGAATGGGGGCGTTCTTCGGCGGGACGAAGGGCTTCTCGTGCGTCTGGGTGCGCCAGCTCGTGTACAGCCAGTAGCCGGCCAGCGCGAGCGTCGCCAGCGCCAGGGTGAGGACGAAGGCCTTGAGGAAACCGAAGCCACTGCCCGACTCGGGCACGGTGGACACCATGGCCTCGGTCCGGTCGTGGACCAGGGGAAGGTCGGTGGTGGGCGCCGCGGCGCGCTCGAGGATGGCGGAGCGCTCGGTGGTGGAGCGCTCGAGCGGCAGGGGCACGGGCGCACGCGAGGCGGTGAGCGGCATGGGCCCCGAGCGCTCTCCCCGCTCGGACATGGGCCGGCCCGGAGGCGCCAGCTGCGTGCGCTCCGGGGCGGAGCGGGCCAGGGCGGCGGCACCCGACAGCGGCCGGTGCTCGGGCATGGCGCGCACGGTGGCATCCGCCTCGCCGCCCCAACCCGGGTCGGTGAGATCCGTGCTCAGGCCGTTGGGAGGCGGGGTGGCCTTGCGCGGCAGCGGCGCGAGCACCCCCGCGGTGCCCGGTGCAGGCCGGCGCGCGGGCGGATTGGCGCGGCGCTCGCGCTCCTTGTCCACCGCGAACAGCTCGGCCTTGAAGGCCTCGGCGTCCTGGGGCCGGTCATCCGGGCTCTTGGAGAGCGCCCGCATGATGAGCCGCTCCATGGCGGGGGAGACGCGGATCTCCGGGCGCTTGCGCGAGGGCGGGACGGGCTCCTCGGTGAGGTGCTTGGTGGCGTAGCCCACCGCGGTGTCGGACTCGAAGGGGAGCCGGCCGGTGAGCAGCTGGTAGAGGATGACGCCCACGGCGTACAGGTCCGAGCGGTGGTCCAACGTGGAGCCACGCGCCTGCTCGGGGGACATGTACTCGGGGGTGCCGCACACGAAGCCGGTGCGCGTGAGGGCGGGCCCATCCCCCTCGCTGTCCTGGATCTTCGCGATGCCGAAGTCGAGCACCTTCACGAAGTCCGGCTCGTTGCGGCGCTGCTCCACCATGATGTTCTCGGGCTTGAGATCCCGGTGGATGACGCCGGCGTTGTGCGCGTCGTAGAGGGCGGAGAGCACCTGGCTCACCACGCGGACGATGCGCGCCTCGGGGAGCGGACCCTCCTTGCTGAGCACGGTGTGCAGGTCCTGCCCCGGGACGAACTCCATCGCGATGAAGAGCGCCCCGTCCTCGGTCTGGCCGAAGTCGAGGATGCTGATGGAGTTGGCGTGGTTGAGGCGGCTGGCGGCCTTGGCCTCGCGCTTGAAGCGGGCCACGGTGCGGTCGTCGCCGAGCAGCGTGTGGCGCAGCACCTTGAGCACCACCAGCTTGTCGAGGGCCACCTGGCGGGCGCGGTACACCTTGCCCATCCCGCCCTCACCGATGAGGGCCTCCACCTGGTACTTCTGGGCGATGGTGCGGCCGATATAGTCGTCCACATCCCCGCGCGCGATCGTGGCGCCGCAGGAGGGACAGAGTCTGGAAACTTCACCGGCGTCAGCGCCGCAGCTGGGGCAATGCAAGGGGGCTTCCCGGATGCAGGAATCGGGTGTTGGGCCCCGAACTTCCCACGAGCGTCGGGTCCCCCGCAAGGTGGACGGGCGTTGGACGCGCCATGTTCGCCACCCGCGCAACCCCTCGCGGGGCTTGATATGTACAGCCGTCCGCCATGGCCTACTGCTCCCGCTGCGATGCCGAGAACCCCGACTCCGCCTCCACCTGCCACGCCTGTGGCTCGCCCATGCGCTCGGGCGGGGGCACCATGGTGATGGCCGCGCCGAAGCTGGCCGCCCGCCCCCAGGTGGCCCTGCGCGTGGTGCGAGCCGACGGCGGCCCGGAGTCCGTGGTGCGGATGACCCGGGATGCCCTCACCTGCGGCCCCCAGGGCGACCTGCCCCTCACGGATGACCCCTTCATCATGCCAGTGCAGGCCCGCTTCTTCTTCTCGACGGGACGGCTGGTGGTGGAGGACGTGGGAGGCGCCAACGGCGTGTTCGTGCGCCTGCGCCAGGAGCGGGAGCTGCCTGTGGGCGGCGAGCTGCGCCTGGGCCGGCAGCGGCTGGTGCTCGAGCCCATTCCCGCGGCGGCCGTGGGGCCGGGCGGGGCCCACATCTGGGGCTCGACGGACCCGGGCTACCGGCTGCGGCTGGTGCAGATTCTGGAGGGAGGCCTGCGAGGGGCCGCCTTCCCGCTCAAGGAGGGAGACAACCACCTGGGGCGCGAGCAGGGCGATCTCACCTTCCCCACCGACGGCTTCGTCTCGGGGCGCCACGCGCTCTTGCACGTGAAGCAGGACAGGCTGCGCGTCAAGGACGTGGGCTCCTCCAACGGAACCTTCATCCGGCTGTCCGGCCCCGTCTTCGTGGAGAACGGGGATCACTTCCTCATCGGCCGCCAGCTGCTCCGGGTGGAGATCCAACTGGCGGCCGGCTGAGAGGCGCGGAAGGTCTCACGCGGGCCTGTGCGTGAGGGCCTCCCGCCCCGCTACGGCCTCAGCCGTAGGACTTCTCCTTCTTCTCCTGCTCTTCCTTGCAGCGGATGCACAGCGTGGTCACCGGACGCGCCTCGAGCCGCTTGGGGGAGATCTCCTCCTCGCACCGCTCGCAGATGCCGAAGGTGCCGTCCTCGATACGAGCGAGCGCCCGGTCGATCTTCTGCATGAGGAACTTCTCACGGTCGCGCAGCCGGAACACCATGGACTGGGCGTACTCGGAGGAGGCCTGGTCGATCTCGTCGGGCAGATCGTCGGTGTCGAAGCTGGACTCCTCCACCAGGGTCTTCTTGGCGCTCTCCAGCAGGCTCGTCTTGCTGTCCTCGAGCATCTTCTTGTACCGCTTGAGATCTTTCTGGTTCACAGCCTTAGGCTCCCGTGCTCCGGGGAAAGTGGGCCCTGGTGCGTCGAAAAAAATGGCCGGAAAGCTTTATTCACGCGCGGTCTGATGTCAAGGAGACCCTGACCTACTCATAACAGGCGGCGAGGTCGTACCTCATGAGCGATGCCTCGAAATTCGATCGGGAGTTCCTGCGAGCCGCCCTCTCGCTCGCTGGGAAGGGGGACGTGGACCACTTCCTCTACATCAGCGACGTGCTCATTCCGCCCGAGGACCTGCGCCGGCAGCACGCGAAGCGCAAGCTCGTCTACGCGGTGACGGCGCCGGCGGTGGCGCAGGATTTGTTGAGCAAAAAGCAGCGCGCGCTGGTGATTCCGGCCTACGACTACTCGCGCACCGAGCGGGTGAAGGTGGCGCTCGTGTCGGCCCTGTCCCAGGGGGCGTTCAAGGACGGGGACCTCGTGCTGTGCATGACGGGGAAGCTGGGGCGCTCGCCGGACACGCTGATGCAGATGCGCATTGGCGGCTCGCTGGACGACCGGCTGACGATCGAAGGCGTGAAGCTGGGCGACGAGTTCAACTCGCAGGTGGTGGACGCGCTCATCCAGCTGGCGCTGCAGGTGGGCCAGGAGGGCTTCGAGGGCCACCCGATCGGGACGATCATCACGATTGGCGACCACACGAGCGTGATGGAGAAGAGCCGGCAGATGACGATCAACCCGTTCCAGGGGATCTCGGAATCCGAGCGCAACGTGTTGGATCCGAAGATCCGCGAGGCGATCAAGAACTTCTCGGTGCTGGACGGGGCGTTCGTCATGCGCGAGGACGGGGTGGTGCTGGCGGCGGGCCGCTACCTGTCGGCGTCGGACGAGGCGGTGAAGATTCCGCTGGGCCTGGGAGCGCGGCACGCGGCGGCGGCGAGCATCACGTCGACGACGAAGAGCATCGCGCTGGTGGTGAGCCAGACCTCGGGAGCGGTGAGGCTCTTCAAGGGCGGCAACATCGTGCTGGAGCTGCACCAGACCGCGCGCCGCACGTAGCCAATCACCCCTCGCCGTGGGCCCTCAGCCCACGGTGATGCGGGCGAGCGCCTCGCGCAGGCGCTCGGGCATGGGCGTGGCCTTGCGAGACTGGCGGTCTACGAAGACGTGGACGAAGTAGCCGTGGGCGGCGGCCTGCTCCTCGCCCTCCTTGAAGATGCCGATGCCGTAGGTCACCGAGCGGTTGCCGAGCTTGTCCACGCGCAGGCCCGCGCGGAGCGTGTCCGGGTACGCGAGCGGAGCGCGGTAGGTGCACCGGGACTCGACGACCAGGCCGATGACGGGGCTGGTGACGATGTCCAGGCCGCCCTCGTGGATGAGGTAGTGGTTCGCGATGGTGTCGAAGTAGCTGTAGTAGGTGACGTTGTTGATGTGGCCGTAGACGTCGTTGTCCATCCAGCGGGTGGTGATGGGCTGGAAGTAGCGGTAGCGATCCGCGGTCTCGACTTCGGGCATGGGCGTGGTCTCCGCTGCGATTACCAGTAGCGCAGGGCCTGGCGGAACAGCTCGGTGAGGACGGGCCGGGACATCTCGCGAGGGGCATTCTGCAGCAGGCGCTGCTGCGGGAAGGCGCCCTCCGTGAGCGCCGAGAGGTCCGCTTCTCCGTACCCCACGCCCCCCAGGCCGTTGGGGATGCCCACCGCGCGCATGAGCTCGATGAGCCTCCGGGCGAGCACCTCACCGGCATCCGCGGGCGAGGCCCCGCGCACGTCCGCGCCCAGGCCCTGCGCGGCTTCCAGGTGGCGCTCGGGGCTGACCTCGGCGGTGTAGCGGAACACGGCCGGGGCATTGACGATGACGGCCATGCCGTGCGGCACCAGGGGCTCGTCCCGCGGATAGCCCGAGGGCCGGAAGTCGCGCACCAGCCCGGCCACGGCGTAGGCCATGCCGTGCGGCGCGTGCACTCCCGCGTTCCCGAAGGCGATGCCGGCCAGCGTCGAGGCCCACATGAGCTGCTCGCGGGCCTCGTGGTCCTGCGCGTCCTTCACCCCGCGCACCAGGTACAGCCCCAGCAGGCGCAGCGCCTCACGGCAGCCGAGGTCGCTCCACGGATTGGCCCCCTGGCTCATGGGCCGCAGGCTCGGCCGCGCGGGCGCGGGACGGCGCACATAGGGCCGGGCGGTATAGGACTCCAGCGCGTGGGACAGCACGTCGAGCCCGCTGGCGGCGACCACCTCGGGGGGCAGGGTCGCGGTGCAGTCCGGGTCGATGAGGGCCTCGGTAGGCCGCAGCGCCGGCGAGGCGATGCCCGTCTTCGCCTGCATGGAGAGCAGATCGAAGATGGTGATGCCGGTGACCTCACTGCCCGTGCCCGAGGTGGTGGGACAGGCGATGTGCGGCCTGAGCGGGCCGGGCACCGCGCGCCCCTCCCCCACCGGCGCGTTGACGTAGGCGAGGAAGTCCGCCGGATGGGTGGCGAAGAGATTGGCCGCCTTGCAGGTGTCGATGACCGAGCCGCCACCCAGGGACACGTAACCATCCGGCCGCGCCTCGGTGGCGAAGCGCGCCGCGTCCAGGAAGGACTGGTCGGTGGGCTCGACGTGCACGTCGGTGAAGACGACCACGTCCAGCCCGGCGGCGATCAGCGACTGGCGCACCTTCTGGAAGTGCGGCAGCTGGGAGACTCGGGCGTCCGAGAACAGGGCCACGCGCTTCATCCCGAGCGCCCTCGCGCGATCGCCCACCTCCGCCAGACAGCCGCGCCCGAAGGTGATGCGTGAGGTGTCCACGGTGAAGGCGCTGTCGCAGCCCTCTCCGACGGGGTGGTAGTGGCAGCAGCCCATCGTCTCCCTCCTGAGCGTGGCGACCCCGAGGAGACCTCCGGGGCGGGCGGGCGCGCAGCCTAACAAGCCGCGCCCCGGCGCGTGGGCCTCATCGCGCACCTGGCGAACAGACGCGTGTCGTTGATGACAGCCGGACTCACCGTCGGCGAAGCACCCGGCCCGAGCCTAGCGGTAGCGCTCCGAGCCGCAGGCTTCCACCGCGGAGCTGGAAGCGGTGCTCCGGCTCGAGCAGGTCCACCGTGCGAGGCGCCATCTGGGCCACCGTCATCGAGCGGCCCGAGATGGTGGGAGACCCCGAGCTCGTCGAGGAGCTGAGTGCCCTGGTGCTCGGCTACCTGCGGCGTGAGCCAGGCCCCACGCCGCACCCGGAGCGCTGACGCCCGCTACGGCTTCACGGCCTCGCCGCGCTCCTCGCGGTAGATGTCCGCGAGCGCATGGGCCCGTTCGATCTCATCGCGCGCGGCATCCACGGCGAGCACCTTCTCGAAGCGCTCCACCTGCTCGCGCAGGGCGGTGGAGACGAGCCCTCCCACGGCGAGCCGGGCCGAGGCACTCTCGCGCTCGATGCGCAGCTCGGCCACGCGGTTGCCGATATCGGCCGCGGCCTCGAGCAGCAGTTGGCTGTCCTGCTCGGCACGGTTGAGCGCTTCGCGCGTGGTGCCCAGCAGGGACTCGGTCTGCACGCGGTCGCGCTCGAGCGCCAGGGCGATCTTCGCGTCCCCCTGCCCGTCCGCGATGGCCCGCCGCTTGGAGATGTCCTCCAGCCGCTTCACGTACCGCGCCTGCGAGCGGGCCAGGTCCCCCTTGAGCGCCAGCAGCGTGGCGGCGGACTTGCGGACCTCGGCCGCCTGCCGCTCCAGGTCCTCGATGAGCTGATCGAAGGCCGCGAGCGGATCCGTGGGGCGCTCGGGCTTCTTCGTCTTCGGCGTCTTCTTGCGCAACCAGTCGAAGAGCATGTCCGGGGGGCAGCCTACTCCAACGGACGGCAGAGCAGGCGCACGCGAGCGAGCCGCTCGTGCACCTCTGAACCACCCAGGATGAGCGCGGCCAGGTAGCGCCCGGGCGTGAGCTGGTACACCCCGAGCAGGTGCTGCAGGAGGGTAAGGCTCTCGGTGGCGCGGCGGTCCGCGGAGGCGAGCGCGGCGGCCTCGACGATGGCGTCGAGGATATCTGCTACGCGGGCGCTCACCTCGGGGCCGGGCGCCTCTCCCGTCACCTTCTCGGAGCCGATGCGCTCGGGCTCCGGGAAGAAGGCATCGAAGGAGGCCTCGGAGGTCACCGGCGCGGGCGAGGTGGAGCTCGAGCGTCCGGTGGCGAGCGCCTCGAGCGCGTTGAGGTGCGGGGTGAGCGCCTCGATGACCTCGGGGGTGACGGGCAGGTCGCGCGGCAGGAGGGTGCGCCAGGGGCTGTCGAACTCGGTCTTCGCCCACTGGATCTCCTGGTCGGAGAGGTGGTGGTAGAAGGCGCGGCCGCCGCGCTCGCGCTGCTCCTGGACGAGCGACTTGAGGTCCGGGTTCTCCTCGCCGAGCGAGATGAAGCTGAGCGCGATGTCCAGCGCGTCCATGGGCGCGCGGGTGCGGCGGATGAGCTCCAGGTCGATGCGGTCCTCGCCATCGGTGATGAGCACCACGGTGGCGCGGGCGAGGTACGGATCCTTGCCCTGCGCGGCGCGGATGGAGTCAAAGGCGGACATGAGCGCGAGGGTGATGTCCGTCTGGCCCTCGGCGGGCGAGTCGCGGAAGAGCTTCTCGATCTGCCGGGTGGCCTCGCGGGCGGTGTCCACGCGGGCCAGCTCGGTGGGGCTGTCGTTGAAGAAGGAGAAGTAGAGCGGGTCGAACGGCAGGCCCTGGCGCGCCTTGACGCGCAGGTTGTTGAGCTCGGCGATGATGATGGCGTCGCGGAAGCGCGCGCGGGCGCCGTGCATGGAGCCCGAGGCATCACACACGTACACGCGCACGGCGGTGCGCTTCATCTTCTTGGGCCGGAGAGGAGGCTCGTCCTCGAGGTAGGCGCGCACCGCCTGGCTGTGGCCCGCCAGGTCGTAGACGAGCATCCGGGGATCCGAGATGACGAAGTTCTGCACCTCGTGGAGGCTGCCCGTGCGCTCGAACGTCATGTTCTCCGTGGGGTACGGCACCCGGCGCGGCGCGGGGCGCACCTTCCGGGCGTTCACCTCGACGATCTCCTCGGTGAGCGCGTCCTCCACGTCGAAGTAGCGGCCACAGCCGGCCGCCAGCTCGAAGGCGGCGAGCTGCTCGGGCCGCAGCGAGAAGGCCAGGTCCGCGAGCAGCTCATCCGCGGTGGAGGACTTGGGCGGCTGCCGGAGACCTTTCTCGCCCTCGACGGCGGGAGGCGCCTCGCCGAACCAACGGGTCAGGTCGTCACGCTCGGAGGCCTCCAGTATGGAGCGCATCGAGTCGCGACGAGGCATCATCGGCTCGAGCGCCGCGCGGGCCGCCGCCGCCAGCTGAGGGTCATCCGCCTCCAGCGCGCGCTCGTAGAGTCCCCGGAGCGAGCGCCAGGCCATCCCCGGCTCGCGCTGCGCGGTGCGCCGCACCTCCTGCACCAGCGCATCCAGCGAGCGCGTCGCCGGCTGCTCCCGGACCCTGTCTCGCGCCTGGGCCACCTCGTTGCGCAGGGCCACGCCGCGGTCGCGGTCGTGCTCCATGCCGATGCGCAGGAGGATTTCGTGGGCCACGTCCAGGTCGCGCCGCTTCTGGACCAGGTCCTCCACGTTCTCGCGCGCCCGCTGGGCGAGGAACTCGGCCACGGCCATGCGGGCCTTGCTCGGGGCCCCGCGCTCGCTCCACACCGGGCCGGGCCGGGCGAAGATTTCCAGCTCGCCCTGCTCCTTCGGCGGGGGCGTGGGGGCCATGAAGAGATCCGCCACCCGGAGCACCCGGGCCAGCCGGATGAAGCCGCGCTCCAACGCCGTGCGCGCGCCCGGAGGCGTCCGGCCCGCGCGCATCATCTTCTCCACCGCGTCCAGCGTGCTCTCGTACTCCTCCAGCGCCTCGCCGGCCCGGGTCTTCAGGCCCGTGGCCAGGTCCCCTACCCGGCCCTTCCTCACGCCGAGCTCGAGCAGCAGGCGCGCGTCCGCGAGCGTGTGCACGCCCACCCGCTCCAGCGCCCGGTCGAGCGCCGTGAGCGTGGGCAGGGTCAGGTCCACCTCGGCCGGGGCGGTGAGCCCGAGCCACCAACCCCGGAGGCCCTCGAGCTGGGACGGGCTCCCCTGGAGCGCGTCCAACCGGAGCCGCAGACGTGCGAGCCTCGCGCTGAACACGCTTCAGCACCTCCTCACAGCGAGGCCCGCAGCTCCAGCAGTTGCTTGCTGAAGCGGGTGAAGTCGTCGTCGATACCGCGCAGCACGCTCTCCAGCTTGCGGGCGCTGTCTCCCAGCTCGCCGGGAATGGCGACCAGCACGCCGAGCACGCCCTTGATGCGCACCAGCTCGCCCTCCTTGAGCGTGAGCAGGGGGAAGCGGCTCTTCACCAGGCGATCGAAGATCTGATCCGCGAAGGCGCGGTTCTGGGCGGACTGGGGCGCGGGCAGCGCGGTGAGGAGCTGGGTGAGCCAGCTGCGCAGATACTTGATGCGCGTCTGGACGAAGGACAGCTCCACCCGGGCCACGGCGTCGCGGAGGGTGTCGGAGAGGAAGGACGAGGCGGAGGCCGGCCGCGCGAAGGCGAGCTGTCCGTCCAGCCCGAGCAGCGCGGTGAACTCCCCGTCGCGCACCTGCGCGGAGAAGTCGCCCCGGTAGAAGTTGTAGGCCTCGCCACTGACGGCGGCGTGGGGTGCGGGCGGAGGGCTCGCTACCTCGCGGCCGAGGCCCCGCACGTACTCGCGCAGGCGCGCCTCGATGATTTCGTGGCACTCGACGAAGACGGGCTCGGGAGCGAGGCCCTCGCGCCGCAGGTTCTCCGCCACCGACTGCACCGTGCGCGAGAACGGGTCGATGCGCTCGAAGGGCGTGGTGGACAGCACGTCCCGGGCGTAGGCCAGGCCGAGCGGCTGCAACAGCTCCTGCTTGAGGCCGCGCTGGGCGGGGTCCAACTTGCACAGGGCCGCCTCGAGCTGGGCGAGCCGGCGCGAGTCCGCCGCGAGCGCATCCAGTGGGTCCCTCCGGCCGCGCGAGCCAGAGAAGGCGGTCGTCGCACGCTGGCGGAGGGCGGTCACTGCACGCCGGCGCGCCTCGGTCTCGGCGGCCCGCAGGCGCACCACCAGCCCCGAATTGCCCTCGGCGAGCAGCGCCAGGAGCTCCCCTACCCGGCCCAGCTCCTCGGAGACGTTGTCCGCGAGCCCGGCGAGCGCGTCCAGCACCACCGTCTCGTCGAAGGCGAGGCTCTCGGCGTTGAGGGCCATGAGCTCGAGCGCCTGCATGACGAAGCGGCCCACGGCGTCACACACCGCCGGCAGCCGCTGGCGCAGCTCCGGCACCTGGCGGCACAGGTCCACCGTCTCCACGAGCGCGGAGAAGAGGGCCACACCCGCCCGGGGCTCGGAGCCCTCGACGGGTCCGCGCGCCACCCGCTGCTCCACCACCGCGAGCAGCCCGCGCGCCGCGCCCAGCAACGCCACCCGGTTGTCCGGATGCCGGGGCCCCGGGACGAGCTTCGTACGCAGCCGCTGCGCCGCCGTGGTGACGATGCCGGGCTGGAAGGTGCGCGCCAGCGCCTCCACCGTCTTGAGCTCCTCGGCCGCGCCCAGCGACGCCGCCTCGCGTTCCACGCCCGTGCCCAGCTCGGCACGCACCTTGGTCAGTGCCGCGTCGAAGGCCTTCTGCTCGATGCGGACGATCTCCAACTGGGCGCGCTCGCGCGGATCCACCGCCACCTTGAGGAGCGCCTCGGACTCCTCCGCCGGAGGCCCGCCGAGCAGGAAGAACCAGCGCAGGGCGTCCAGGTCCTCCACGGTCGCCTCGAGCGTCCGGTCCGGACGGCGGTAGAGCTGGTCTCGCACCACCGCGGCCTTGAGGGCCCAGAGCGCCTTCACCACCGAGCGCTGGGAGAAGTACTTGGTGGGGACGTAGTCGGGCAGCTTGGACACCTGGGCCGTGAGCGCGCGCTCCAGCTCGTCGGCGAGCATCTCGATGGCCTCGAGCAGGTGGCTGGAGACCTCCACCCGCTCCACCGCCTCCTGGAGCACGTCCAGCTGCTGCAGGGTGAGCGTGGCGCGCAGGTCCGGCCGCATGCCCCGGGCGAAGCGGTGCAGCATGGCCGCGCGGCTGGGGCGCCGGGCGAAGGACTTGGGCACGAAGGAGATGAAGCTGAGCCGGTCCGCGAAGGCCAGCAGCAGCTCCGGCGAGCGCGCCAGCACCTCGGAGAGGTAGCGGTTGCTCGTCATGATGGCGCACTCGGTGCGCCCGCTCGTCACCCGGCGCCCGTGCTTGAGCTCGCGCTCGTGCAGGACGTTGAGGATGGAGCGCAGGAGCATGTCGCGCCCGTCGAACACCTCGTCGAGGAAGGCGTGGGTGGCGCCCAGCATGCCGTCCTCGGTGATGAACTCGGTGCGGCCCGTCTCGGTGAGCACCTTGAAGTCCACCGGGCCGATGAGGTCCGTCTGCACCGTGGACTCGGCGATCTGCTTGGCGAAGAGCGAGGGCTGCCCCGTCTTCTCGTCCAGGATGCGCCCCAGCACCGCCGAGGCGATGGCGCTCTTGGCCGTCCCGGGAGGGCCCACCACGAGCACGTGCTCGCGGCACAGCAGCGCCAGCTCTATCTGCGTGAAGAGCGTCTCACGCTCGAGGTAGGCCTCGCGCAGCTCCTGGAAGAAGTGGCGGAAGGCCTGCGCGGCCTGGGGGTAGACGTGCGTGGGAGGATGGATCACGGGTGTCCGGCCTGGGAACAAGGGCACCCATCGTAGCCCTCCCCGACTCCGCATTTGAAGGGCGAGTCACCCCCGGCTCACGATTGACCCGGCCCCTGCGTGAACTCCCCTACTTGAAGTGCACGGCGCACGCGCCGTCCGAGCACGTCCGCCCCGCGATGCGGAAGCGGTAGCGGGCCACGAGCCCGTACACCCAGTCCGCCACCTGGCGCAGCCCCGGCACGTAGTAGACGAAGAGCAGCTTTCCGAGCGGCCTGCGCCCCAGCGCCTGCACCACCGCCTCGGCGCCCTCGAAGACCCGCCCATCCGCCTGCACGAGCTGAATGGCCTGCTCGCACCGCTCGGGCAAGATGCCGGGGAACGCCGCCAGCACGCCGTCCTCGCGGAACGAGCGCAGCTCCGTGCCGCGGCCTCCGAGCAACCGCTCGAACTGCTTCGCGGCCCCCCGGCACAGCCGGCAGTGCCCGTCGAACAGGATGACGTCATGCCCCGGGGGCGTCGTCGCCAGCGCCTTCATCGCTCTCCTCTCGCGCGGCCCTGCTGGGCCCGTGACTCTTCTTACGCTGCCGGGGACTTGGGGTCCCACGAAACGGAAGGGCCGGATGCTCCCTCGCGAGAGCTCCGGCCCTTCTGACTCCGGGTTTCAACCCGGTGGGTCACATCCCCTTACGACTGGCGGAACTCGGCGTCCACCACGTCGTCCTTCGGCTTGGCCGAGCTGCCCGGAGCCGCGCCCGCGTCCGCACCTGGAGGAGGCGGAGCGCCCTCGCCCGGAGCGCCACCGGTGGCCTTGTACATCTCCTCGGCCACCTTGTAGCTGACCTGCTGCAGGCGCTCCAAGGCGCCCTTGATGGCGTCCTTGTCCTGGCCCTCACGCACCTCGTTGAGGCCCTTCACGGCCGCCTCGAGGTCCGTCACGGCGGTGGCCGACAGCTTGTCGCGGTTCTCCTTGAGCATCTTCTCCGCGTTGTACGCCTGCGACTCGGCCTGGTTCTTCACCTCCACCAGCTCGCGGCGGGCCTTGTCGGCGGCCTCGTTCTCCTTGGCCGCGCGCACCATCTTCTCCACCTCGTCCTTCGCCAGGCCGGACGAGTGGGTGATCTGCACCTTCTGCTCCTTGCCCGTCGCCTTGTCCTTGGCGCTGACGTTGAGGATGCCGTTGGCGTCGATGTCCAGCGTCACCTCGATCTGCGGCACGCCACGCGGGGCGGGCGGCAGGCCCGTCAGGTGGAAGCGGCCGAGGCTCCGGTTGTCCCCGGCCATCTCGCGCTCGCCCTGCAGGATGTGGATCTCCACCTGCGACTGGCCATCCGCCGCCGTGGAGAACGTCTCCGACTTGCGGGTGGGGATGGTGGTGTTGCGCTCGATGAGCTTGGTCATCACGCCGCCCAGCGTCTCCACGCCCAGCGACAGCGGGGTGACGTCCAGCAGCAGGATGTCCTTCACCTCGCCCGCGAGCACGCCGGCCTGCACCGCCGCGCCCACCGCCACCACCTCGTCCGGGTTCACCGAGCGGTTGGGCTCCTTGCCGAACAGCCGCTTCACCGCCTCCTGCACCTTCGGGATGCGCGTGGAGCCACCCACGAGGACCACCTCGTTGAGGTCCTTGAGGTCCACGCCCGAGTCCTTCAGGCACTTGCGGCACGGCTCCAGCGAGCGCTCGACGAGGTCGTCGATCATCGCCTCGAACTTGGCCCGCGTCAGCTTCACGTTGAGGTGCTTGGGACCGGTGGCATCCGCCGTGAGGAACGGCAGGTTGACTTCCGTCTCCATGGTGCTGGACAGCTCGATCTTCGCCTTCTCCGCCGCCTCCTTCAGGCGCTGGAGCACCATCTTGTCCTTGGAGACGTCGATGCCGTTGTCCTTCTTGAACTCGGCGATCAGCCAGTCCATGAGCTTGTGGTCGATGTTGTCGCCACCCAGGTGGGTGTCACCGTTGGTGGCGAGCACCTCGACCACGTTCTCGCCCACCTCCAGGATGGAGATGTCGAACGTGCCACCGCCGAAGTCGTAGACGGCGATCTTCTCGTCCTTCTTCTTGTCCAGGCCGTACGCGAGCGCCGCGGCGGTCGGCTCGTTCACGATGCGCCGCACGGTGAGGCCGGCGATCTCGCCCGCGTCCTTGGTGGCCTGGCGCTGGGCGTCGTTGAAGTAGGCCGGGACGGTGATGACCGCCTCGGTGACCTTCTCACCCAGGTAGTTCTCCGCGGCGCGCTTGAGCTTGAGCAGCACCTGCGCGGAAATCTCCGGCGCGCTGTACTGCTTGCCATCGATCTCCACGCGCGCGTCGCCATGGGGGCCGCGCACCACCTTGTACGGGACGAGCTTCGCCTCCTCGGTGGTCTCCTCGTAGCGCCGGCCCATGAAGCGCTTGATGGAGTAGACGGTCCTCTCGGGGTTGGTGATGGCCTGACGCTTGGCCACCTGCCCCACCAGACGCTCCCCATCCTTCGCGAACGCGACGACCGAGGGCGTGGTGCGGGCGCCTTCCTCGTTGGTGAGAACCTTGGGCTCGCGACCCTCCATGATCGCCACCACGCTGTTGGTGGTGCCCAGGTCGATTCCGATAATCTTGCCCACGGTGTGTAACCTCCCGAAATAACTGCGGAAAAGTACCGCGAAACCCTCGAGTACCTCCGATGTGTGACCAACGTAACCACCCACCGGGGGGTGTCAAACCGCGTCAAACCGCGTTACGCGCGCGCCACCGGACCGCCACGGGTGCGTAACGCGCTCTCCACCTCCGCCACCCGCCGGTAGCAACCGGGCAGGCGTTCGATCAGAACCCGACGCGCCAAGTTCCTGGAATAATTGGGGATGGAGGGGTTAACGCCTCGCGTCAGCCATTGGCTGAGAAAGTGCACTGAGGGACAGCCGCGTTGCCGCGAGGCAGCGACATTGCCCCTACCCCCCTTGGAGGCAGCTCCATGCTGGTACAGCCACTCCGCTCCGTGGATCCGCGCCAGATTCCGTCCGTCACCGGTGCTCCCGAGCACAAGGTCGCGGTGCTGCTCAACGCCAATGCCCGCAAGGTGGACGCACGGGTGGTGAAGTCCCTCTCACACGTGGTGCCGGAGCAGGACCTGTTCCTGTCGCGCTCGGAGTTGGACTGCCGCCGCATCGTCCAGACGGTGCTCGAGCGCAACTACCCGGTGGTGTTCACCGGCGGTGGCGACGGCACGTTCCAGGGCTTCGTGAACGAGGTGTTCCGCCAGCTCGAGCCGCGGGGCCGTTTCTCCGGCAAGCGCGCGCCGCGCTTCGGCGTGCTGAAGCTGGGCACGGGCAATGGCCTGGCCACGTTCATCAACGCCGGCAACGGCTCGGACGGGATTCTCCAGGACGTGGTGCGGGCGCGCGCGGGCGAGGTGCCGGGCCACCGGCGGATGGATCTGCTGATGGTGGACGGGCAGCGCGCGCCGTTCGCGGGCCTGGGCGTGGATGGCAAGCTGCTCAACGACTACATCTGGGTGAAGAGCAACCTGGGCCGCGGCTTCTTCAAGAAGGTGCTGTCGGGCCCCGGCGGCTACTTCTCGGCGGTGGCCTTCAAGACGGTGCCGCACTACCTGACGAACTCCACCTGGGTGGAGTGCGAGATCATCAACGGCAAGGGCGGTGAGGCGTACCGCGTGGGGCCGGACGGCAACCCGGTGGGCGCGCCGATCGCCCCGGGGGCCACGCTCTTCAAGGGCGAGCTGATGATGGCCGCGGCGGCGACGATGCCCTTCTACGGGTACGGCTTCCGCATGTTCCCCTTCGCGGGGGAGCGCCGGGGGATGATGCAGCTGCGCCTGGGCCAGCTGCAGGCCACGAGCATCCTGGCGAACCTGCCGAAGCTGTGGACGGGCCGCTGGTTCCCCGAGGGCATCCAGGACTTCTACGCGAGCGAAGTGACGATCCGCTTCGCCCGGCCGATGCCCTTCCAGGTGGGCGGCGACGCGGCCGGCTACCGCGAGGAAGTGAAGCTGAGCGTGGCGCCCGAGTCGGTGGAGCTGCTCGACTTCCACGGCGCGGTGAACTGAACCGCTGAGCTACCCGCGATCACGCGAGGCCGGAGGCTTCTCTCCCGGCTCGCGGCGGCGGGCCACGGCGAACGCGTAGCTGGCGGTGGCCTTGCCACTCTCGCGGTGCAGGGCCATCTCCTCGTGCAGCCAGGTGGTCTGCTCGGCGGGCGCCTTGGCGAGGTGGGGCTCCAGCTCCCGGTACAGCGCATCCAGCTCGGCGTCCTGGAGGGACTCGACGGACTCGGGCTCGAAGCCCGAGTGCGCCAAAATCTGGAGCAGCTCGCGGGGCAGCACCAACCCGGAGCCCAGGCGGCGCTCCCAGAACTCGAGCACCGCGCGAGGCGTCACGCGGCCCACGCGCACCGGGTAGGTGAAGCCCAGCCGGCCCCGGAGGGCCAGCAGGGGCCGCAGGGTGCCGAGCGCGTCCGCCAGCGACATCAACACCCGGCCCTGGCAGAGGATGGCGTCGAACTCGCCCTCGCGGAAGGCGGGCCGGGTCAGATCCACGCGCCGCACCTCGACGCGGCCGTCCAGCGCGAGCGAGCGCACCTTGTCCCGCATGTGGGCGAGCACCAGCTCATCCGCGTCCGCGGCCACCACCGAGCAGCCGAACTCCTGGGCGAGCACCACGCTGGCCGGGCCGGAAGGGCCACAGCCGAGCTCCAGCACGCGGCCCCCCTCTTCCAACTGCGCCACCTTCGCGAAGCGCCGGGTCGCGGACTCGGAGCTGAAGGGGCGCCGAGCGTCACCAGGGAAGTAGAGCGGGAAGGGCTCGGCCGGACTCATGAGAAGCCCCTTCTACACCCCCGAATGCGAATCGCCAATTCCCCCCGCACGCCCGGCGAGGGGCCTCGGAAAGGGCCGTCCTCAGAGGTAGTAGACGACCCGCTGCTCCTGCCTCAGCCGGGTGTAGATGGAGCGCCGGTGCTCCTCGGACAGGAGGTACACGCTCACGCTCACCGACACATAGGTGCCCTTGCTGCTGGGCTGCTCACGGAGGGAGTCCGGGGAGATCTCCGTCCCCATGAGCAGCCGGAAGAGGCCGCGCACGTACTCGACGAAATCCGGCGCCTGCTTGCCCATGACCTTGAAGGTGTAGACGGTGGGGTACTCGATGAGCGGCTTCTTCTCCTCGCCGTCGCCCGAGCCCTGCGTCGTGACTCCCTCTGCCTGACCGTCTCCCTTCATGACTGCTTCCTCGTGTAGCGCAGGGGGCTAGAGGAGGTTGGCCGCGAGCTCGGCCAGGGCGCTGCGCTCGCCCTTGGCCATGGTGATGTGTCCCGCGATCTTCTCGTTCTTGAACCGATTGACCACGTGCACGAGTCCGTTGCTGGTCGCGTCCACGTACGGGTTGTCTATCTGGAACGGGTCCCCGGTGAGAATGATTTTCGTGTTGTCGCCCACGCGGGTGATGATCGTCTTCACCTCGTGAGGGGTGAGGTTCTGCGCCTCGTCGATGATGATGTACTGGTTGGGGATGGAGCGCCCGCGGATGTAGGTGAGCGCCTCGATCTCCATCAGCCCCAGGTCGATGAGCTCGTGGTAGCCCCGGCCGGCCTTCTTGTCGGCGCGGCTGAGGTTCATCAGGAACTCCACGTTGTCGAAGATGGGCTGCATCCAGGGGTTCATCTTCTCTTCCAGGGTGCCCGGCAGGTACCCGATGTCCCGGCCGAGCGGAAACACCGGCCGGCTGACGAGCAGCTTCTGGTACACGCTCTCCTCGGTCACCTTGTGGAGCCCCGCGGCGATCGCCAGCAGCGTCTTGCCCGTGCCCGCCTTGCCGACAATCGTGACGAGCTTGATCTCGTCATTCATGAGCAAGTCGAGCGCGAAGCTCTGCTCCATGTTGCGCGGGCGCACGCCCCACACGCCCCCCTCCTTCATGCCGCGCAAGAGCGGCACCACCCGGCCCCGGGACGCGTTGAAACGGCCCATGGCGGTGTGCGAGGGGTTGGCCTCGTCCTTGAGCAGCACGAACTGGTGCGGCGAGAGCGAGTCCTGCCCGGAGATCTCCACCTCCGCTCCGGGCTTGTACATCTGGTCGATCATCTCCCGGGAGACCAGGCGCTCGGTGAAGCCCGTGTAGAGCTCGGTGATCTCCACCCGCTCGGCGTCATAGTCCTCGGCGAGGAGGCCCAGCGCGTCCGCGCGGATGCGCAGGTTGGTGTCCTTGGTGATGAAGACGGCCGGCGATTGCGGCTCGCGCTCCATCAGATCAATGGCCACCGACAGAATCCGGTTGTCCATCAGGTTGCTGTCCGCCATGGACAGCGGCAGGTCCCTCTCGGTGAAACACACCCGGAGCGTGCCGCCATGCGGCAGGCGGATGCCGTCCTTCAGCGAGCCCTCTTCCCGGAAGGAGTCCAGGTAACGCGCCACCAGACGCGCGTTCCGCCCCAGCTCGGAGAGATCGCGCTTGAACTGATCAATCTCCTCGATGACGTAGATGGGGATGACGACGTTGTGTTCCTTGAAGCTGTAGATGGAACGAGGGTCGTGAAGAAGGACGTTGGTGTCGAGGATGAAGTTCTTTCGCATCGTGTGGAGCGCGACCTCGAAGTGGGTGCGACCGATGGAACCGCCCGTGCGGCTGGAATCCTGCTGACGGACCGCTTCTGCGCCTGAGTGCTCTCCTGAATATAGGTCGGGCCTCCCACGCAGGAAGCCCACCGGGGCCACCTGGAGGCGTACCTGGGATCAACGCACACGCTAACAACCCAGTTCCCGCACCGCCCTTGGACGTCGGATCACTGGACCCCTGACGGTTCCACGGCTCCACACCCGCCAGCTGTCTCCCAGGAGACATCACACGGGGCGAGAGGGAGGCGCGCGTCGTAGAGGCGCCTCCCGGTGACTACACGTAACGGATCTGCACGAGCGTGTATTCGATCTCCCCACGGGGCCGGATGACCTCGACGGTGTCCCCGACCTTCTTGCGCAGCAGGGCGCGGGCGATGGGCGACTCCACGCTGATGCGGCCCCCCGCGGTGTCGATCTCGTCCGAGCCGACAATCTGATAGGTGACCCGGGCGCCGTCCTCGTCCTCGAGCGTCACGGTGGCGCCGAAGTAGACGCGCCCGGTGTCGCTCTGCTCCGTGGGCTCGACGATGGTGGCGGTGTCCAGGCGCTTCTGCAGGAAGCGGATGCGCCGGTCGATCTCCCGCAGACGCTTCTTGCCGTAGATGTACTCGGCGTTCTCCGAGCGGTCGCCCTGGGCGGCGGCGGCGGACACCTCGGCGGTGACCTTGGGGCGCTCCTCGTTGAGCAGGCGCAGCAGCTCCTTGTGCATGCGCTCGGCCCCCTTGCGGGTGAGGTAGCGCCGGTGGCCGCCGGAGGACTTCTCCTCCTCCTCGTCCTCCCCACCTTCCAGTTCCAGCTCGTCGTTCTCCTCGGGGGCTTCCTCGGAATTCCGGGCGTCTCGACGCATGGCCCCTGTATAGCGCCTCCGGAAAGCAGGGAAAGGGAGCAGGCACGGGGGCGGGCCATCTGACCGGTGGTTGTCAGGTGACGGGGGCGACGATCGCCAGTAGAACTCTGGAACGAGTGCTGGTAGAGAGCGCGCGCGGGCTGGGGGTTGCGGATTTTGGCGGCCCCCCAAAAAAGAATAGTGCGAGTCGCTAGCTCAGCTGGTAGAGCACCGGCCTTTTAAGCCGAGGGTCGGGGGTTCGAGCCCCCCGCGACTCACAGAGGTCCCCGTCGTCTAGAGGCCCAGGACGCTGGCCTTTCAAGCCGGTAACACGGGTTCGAATCCCGTCGGGGACACTAAAGCCGAGGCCGGAAGCCGCTGAGCAATCAGGGGTTTCCGGCCTCGGTGTTTTCAGACTCCGGCCCGGAGTCCTCCTCCGTGGACGAGGTGAATGTTCCACCTCGAACCGAAGCCTCGGCCCCGCGATCCAGCACCTCCGTCCCTGTGTCACGAGGCCACGCGCCGAGTTGGCGATCCCCCTGCTCGTGCGGAGATTCACGGCGCGTGAATCAGACGGGGCCTCGCACGCGCATCACGAGCCGGCTCTCCACACTCCACCTCCTGACGTCTGACCCGGACAGCGGGAGGAGACTGGCATGAAACGGATGGTGGCTCGGCGATGCGGGTGGGTGGTGCTGGTGGGTCTGGTGCTGGCGTTGCTGCCAGGGACCGGCCGGGCATCCGACTGGGACGACCGGTGCAAGCTGGTGGACTTCAACAAGGGGAGCAAGAAGCTCCACAAGCCTCCGCAGTGGTTCATCGCGCAGCTCGCCGACAAGGATCGGCTCGAGCTGATCACCGACCCGGGAAAGAGGCCCCCCGGCTACCCGTGCGCCTTCAAGTTCACCGTCAAGCCGGGCGACCATCCCGTGGGCGGAAGCGAGCGCGCCGAGCTGTCCCAGAGCGATGTCACCCCGCTCGGTGAAGGCACGGAGCTCTACTACCGCTGGAGCACGCTGTTCGATCCCTCCACCCTCCCCAGCGGCTCCGGGGCGGCGAAGATCAAGAGCCTGGTCTTCACGCAGTGGCACCACACGCGGAAGACTCCGTCGGACATCTCGGGCGCGCCACCGGTCGCGCTCGAGGTGCGCAAGCGCCCGGCGAGTGCCGGGGGTGGATACATGCTGGCGCTGATCGTCCGCCAGCATCCCAACCACGACGCGAGCCCGCTCTGGACCCATCCGGTGGAGCCCGGCAAATGGTACGACTTCACGGTCCACGTCCGGTTCTCCAAGAACAACGGGCTCGTCGAGCTGTGGTGCGACGGCGATCACTTCCGGCGTGAGAACATCCAGACGCTGTATCCCGCGACCCCCTACGTCTACGTGAAGCAGGGGCTGTACCGGAACGACGGCATCGGCACGGTCAACGTCGTCTACCACTCCCCGATGTTGACGGGCTCCAGCCTGGCGGCGGTGAATCCCGGGACCCTCCCACCGCCCTCCCAGAAGGAGCCGGAGCCCCCCGCGAAGGAGCCGGAGCCTGCTGGGAAGGGCACTCCCTCCCGGAGTTGGAGCGGCGACTTCTCCACCGGAGACCTGTCCCAGTGGACCAAGGTCCAGAGCCAGGACCAGCACCCGGGCTCGGAGCGGGTGAAGGTCGAGGGAATGCCAGCGCCACTGGACGGGCTCCAGCACGCGGCGAGATTCACCGTGCTCCCGGGGGACAAGGTGGAGAACGGGAACCGCGGCCAGGTGCTCCAGTCGGATTCCCAGAAAGAAGGCAGCGAGGCCTACTACGGGTGGGCCACGTTCTTCCCACAGGACTACCCCTCGACGCCGGAATGGCAGGTCCTGGTCTCCTGGACGCCGTCGTCCGGCGTGGGCGCGGCGCCCATCGTCGTCGAGACCCGGGGCGACCGCATCCAGCTCCGGCTCACCTCGAAGGCTCAACCGCTGTGGAGCGCGCCGCTCCAGCGCGGGAGCTGGCACCGGTTCGTCCTCCACCTCGGGTTCTCGGAGCAGCCTTCCCAGGGCTTCGCCGAGCTGTGGTACGACGACCAGCAGGTACTCGCCCGGACGCCAGCGCGCACCGGCTCCAATGTGTATCTCAAGCTCGGGTTGAATCGGGAACCGAAGATATCGGTGCCCACCACTGTGTTTCACACGGGCATGAAGCGGGGCAACACCCGGGAGGAGGTACAGCCGCCTCCCTAGCCCGGGGACGCGGCCTCCCGGAGAGCGAGTGCGCCGTGGCCTACCCATCCAGTGACGAATGTGCACGGCCTCTCGGGGGAGCAACACACCCAGGGCAGGCTGAAGCGGCCCCAGATACGCTGCAACGCCCACCGAGCGAAGGGCCAGAAGCACACTCCATTCCCTACTGCCAGGGCCCCTACAGCGACCTCAATGCGCTGGGGGAGGCGCTGCGGATTCCCCGGACCGAGCTCCTCGACCTGATCGGCGAGATGCAACGCGTGCACCTGGTCGCCGTCACCTTCGGAGGTCTGTCGCTGACACCCGAGGGGAAGGAGCTCGCCGCGAATATGGACAGAACCGGGACACTGGGTTCCATGGCACCGGGCGCGTAATGGAGCGCCGGGCGCCTCGCGGGTTGCCGTGAGAGGGAGGGAAGCGGAGAATACCCGCCGTGGGTACGCCTGCTCCTCAATGGGAGCCACCGCCATTCTTCGAGGAGTACCGCCTGCTCCGACCGCTCGGGAACGGGGCCATGGGGCAGGTGCATCTCGCGCGCGACACGCTGCTGGACCGGCTCGTCGCGGTGAAGTTCCTCTCCAGCGTCGCTCCGGACGAGAGCCAGCGCGAGCGCTTCCGCACCGAGGCACGAGCCGTCGCCCGGCTCCAGCACCCCAACATCGTCGCCGTGCACCGCATCGGCGAGGTGCAGAGCCGCCCCTATCTGGTCTCGGAGCTCATCCGGGGCAACAGCCTCGACAAGCTCCAGTGGCCCGTCCCCTGGGAGAAGGCGCTCGGCATCGGCATCGGCCTGGCGCGAGGGCTGGCGGCGGCGCACCGCAAGGGCGTGCTGCACCGCGACATCAAGCCGGCCAACGCCATGCTCACCGAGGAGGGCGAGGTCAAGCTGCTCGACTTCGGTCTGGCCAAGCTGCTGGATGCCGCCGAGGGGACGGGAGCGGCGGCGCCTCGGCCCGCCATGCCTCCCAGGTCCTCCCTCCCGAGCGTGGAGGCCCTGGCCAGCGCGGATGAATCGGCGACGCTGCCTCCGAAGACGTGGCCCCCGAACGCGCCAGAGGCTCCCAGCGCGCAAGCCCTGGCCAGCGCGGATGAATCGGCGACGCTGCCCCCGAAGACGTGGCCCCCGAACGCACCGGCGGCGCCCACCGTGGAGGCCGGAGCCAGCACGCGGGACGACGAGTCGGTGACGTGGGTGCCAGCGGGGCGGCCCGGCTCGGGGGAGTCTCCCGAGGGCGAAGCGCGGCCGGCCAGCGGCTCGCAGACGGTCGCCGGAGCCTGGATCGGAACGCCCCGGTACATGGCGCCCGAGATCTGGCGCGGTGAGGCGGCGTCGGCTCGCAGCGATGTGTACTCGCTCGGGGCCGTTCTCTTCGAGATGTGCGCGGGCCAGCCCCCGTATCCCCCCGAGCTGGGCCTGAGCGCGCTGATGGAGGCCGTGCTGAACCACCGGGCCCCGGCAGTGGCCTCGGTGGTGCCCGGCGTGGACGCGCGCTTCGCCGCCATCATCGACCGCTGCCTCGAGCCCGACCCGGCGCACCGTTTTCCCTCGGCGGAGACGTTGCGCGAGGCGCTGGAGGCGCTGCGCGAGGGAGGGCACGTCGCGCCGGTGGTGGCGGAGCGGCCCTACCCCGGACTGCACCCCTTCTCCGCCGAGGAGCGGGGCGTCTTCTTCGGGCGCGGGGCGGAGGTGCGGGCCCTGCTGGACCGCCTGCGCGCCGAGCCCTTCGTCCTGGTGGCGGGCGATTCGGGCACGGGCAAGTCCTCGCTGTGCCGCGCGGGCCTCCTGCCACGCATCACCGAGGGGGCGCTCGGAGGCGGCTGGACGGTGGTGACGCTGGTGCCCGGGCGCCACCCACTGGAGGCGCTGGCCTCGGTGTTGGCTCCGCTGTCGGGCCAGGACGCGGCGCACGTGGCCGACACGCTGCGCTCCGGACCCACCGCGCCGGGGCGGCTGCTGCGGGCCCACCCGGCCGCCACCCACACCCTGCTCTTCGTGGATCAGCTCGAGGAGCTGCTCACCCTCGCCACCCCCGAGGAAGCCGCCCTCTTCGCCGAAGTCCTGGGGCAGCTCGCGGAGGGCCTCCCCGGCGTGCGGGTGCTGGCCACGGTGCGCGGGGACTTCCTCACCCGGCTGGCGGATCTCCCCGGGCTGGGCAACGCGCTCTCCGGAGCGCTGTACCTGCTGCGGCCGTTGTCGGAGGAGGGGCTGCGCGAGGCCATCACCGAGCCGGCGCGGGCCCGGGGCGTCGTCTTCGAGTCGGAGGCGCTGGTCGACGCGCTGGTGGCCGCGGGGCGCGCCGAGGGCGGGCTGCCCCTGCTCCAGTTCGCCCTGGCCGAGCTGTGGGAGGCGCGCGATGCCGCGCGGGGCCTCATCCCCGCCTCCGCCCTGGAGGCACTGGGGGGCGTGTCGGGCGCGCTGGCCCGCCATGCCGATGGGGTCCTCGCCCGCCTGCTGCCCGCCCAGCGGCTGGCGGCCCGCCGCCTCTTGCTGCGGCTCGTCACCGCCGAGGGCACGCGGGCGCGGCGTCCCCTCTCGGAGCTGCTGGGCCAGGGCGGCACGCAGGAGGAGGATCGGACGATCCTGGAGGCCCTGGTGCGCGGGCGCCTGCTGGTGGCACGCGAGGCCCAGGGAGAGGCCACCTACGAGGTGGCCCACGAGGCACTGCTCACCGGATGGGATGTGCTGCGGGGCTGGCTGGCCGGCGATGCCGAACAGCGAGCGGCCCACCAGCGCCTGGAGCGGGCGGCGGCGGAGTGGCGGCGTCTGGGACGGCCGGCGGAGGCCCTGTGGGGCGCGCGGCTGCTCGCGGAGGTGACGGCGCTCGGACCCGCCTCGCTGGCGCCGCAGGAGGCCTCCTTCCTCGCCGCCTCGCGCCGGGCCGTCCGCCGCCACCGTCTGGTGCGTCTCGGGGCCGCGCTGGCCCTGCCGCTCGCCGCGGTGCTCGTCTACGGGGGCAACCTCCTGCTGCAACGCCGGGAGACGGCGCGCCAGGTGGCCGGACACCTCGCCGCCGCCCAGGAATCGCTGGAGTGGGCGCGGCACGAGGACGCCACCATCGAGGCGCTGCGACGGCAGGCCTTCGCCGACTTCGATGCCGGCCGGGACAAGCAGGCGGAGGACGCCTGGGCCCAGGCCCTCGAGCAGAGCACCAGGGTCTACGAGCACGGTCACGACCCGGCCCGGCAGCGGCTGGAGCAGGCCATGCTGACGGACCCCGGCCGCGCCGACACGCGCTACCAGTTGGCGGGCGCGCTCTACGAACGCCTGTTGCTGGCGGAGCGAGATCTCCAGGGCGCGCTGCGCAGGGATCTGCTGCGCCAGCTCGACGTCTACGACGAGACCGGCGACTACCACCGCCGCCTCCTGGCTCCGGCCCGGCTGCACCTGGAGACCGTACCGGCGGGGGCCACCCTCTCCGTGCAGCGCTATGACGAGGAGGGAGGCTACAGCCGGCCCTCCCCTCCCCGGCCACTCGGGACCACGCCGCTGGCCGGACTCGAGCTGGCGCCGGGCTCCTACCGCCTGGTGCTCCAGCTCCCGGATCGCCCTCCCGTCCTCTACCCCGTCGTCCTGGCCCGTGGGGAGCAGCTCCGCCTCCGCCTCGCGCTGCCGGCCTCCGTCCCTGAAGGCTATGTCTACGTCCCGCCCGGCCGCTTCCTCTTCGGCAGCAGCGACGACGAGCTGGTGCGGCGCAACATCCTGGCCGCCCAGCCGCTGCACCCGGTGCGCACCGGCGGCTACCTCATTGGCCGCCATGAGGTGACGTACGCCGAGTGGTTGCGCTTCCTGCGCGAGCTGCCCCCCGCCGAGCGCGCCCTCCGCCGGCCGCAAGCGCGCAACTTCGGCAGCGTCGAGCTCACCGAGTTGTCCGGGGGCTCATGGCAGCTCACCCTTCAGCCGAGTACCCACGCCTACCGGGCCCGCGAAGGCGAGCGGGTGCGCTACCTCGAGCGCACGCGACTCGCCGACCAGGACTGGCTGCGTTTCCCCGTCACCGGCATCTCCTGGGACGACGCCCAGGCCTACGTCGCCTGGCTCTCCCGCTCGGGCCGCCTTCCCGGGGCGCGCCTGTGCGAGATGCACGAATGGGAGCGGGCCGCCCGCGGAGCCGACGCGCGCCTCTACCCCCAGGGGGACCGCCTCGAGCCCGAGGATGCCAACTTCGACCGTACCTACGGCCAGCAGGCGCTCGCCTTCGGCCCCGACGAGGTCGGCAGCCACCCCTCTTCCCACAGCCCCTTCGGCGTCGCCGACCTCTCCGGCAATGCCTGGGAGTGGGTGCACTGGGCCGCCTTGCCCCAGACGGCCATCTGCTCGGGGGGCAGCTTCTACCAGGACTTCATCAGCGCCCGGAGCAGCAACCACGTCCACGGGGAGCTCTCGCAACGCTCGGTGCTCATCGGCCTGCGCGTCTGTGCCGACCCGCCCGTCCCGGATGACCCCTGAGCCTCAATATCTGCTATCCTGGTAAAATTCCCACAACCGGGAATTCCAGGAATGAGCGGAATCGCTCAGGGAGGGTGTACCGATGGATACCGGCAGATCGCAGGTGCGGCCCATGGGGGTGGTGCTGTGCACCGCGCTCGTTCTCTTCGCCACCAGCACCCAGGCGGCGAACGGGGGTTACCAGAGCATGCAGGGGACGCACGTGCGCGGCACCGTGGCCGAGTTGCTCGAGCAGGTTCCCCTTCAGCTGAGCTCCGCCAGCTTCAAGGGCCTTGCGGTGAGCCCGGCCTGGATCGACCAGGGGCAATTGCTGGGGCAATGGCAGACGAACCTCCTCTCGGGCGACAAGGTCATCGGGGTGGGCTTCTCGGGGATGCTCAACGGGGAGAAGGTGGCGCTGCAGATCGTGGACGCCCGGCCTCACGTCAACGTGTACACGGGGACTCCGTCGAAGACCATCTGGGAGTACCAGGTGGTGTGGGAGTCGTCGACGGAGCACGGTGAGCTGTGCCCGGGGAGTGCGCCGGCACTCGTGCTCCCCGGCCGCTGGAGCGCGGGCGTGCTCTACGAGGATCGGGATGCGTTCTTCTTCGCCTGCCTGCCCCACAAGGCGGAAACGGAGAGCGGGCTCGACCATGGCGGAGTGGCCGCCAAGTGCGTGGATTGGGGCTATACGCCCTGGCTCAACCCGGAGCCGATGCCGGACGGCAGCCCGAGCCCGGCGACGACGCCCGACGAGGCGAAGCGCTACCACGCCTCCTGCACCACCATGGCCTCGGCGGACTACTGCGGCGAGGGCAGGCCCAACACCGTCAATGGCACGCCGCTCGTCATGTTCAACGCCAAGAACGTGCTGACGCAGCCGGTGGGCTCGACGCAGTACGTGGCGTCCGGTCCTTTTGGCACCGGCGGGGACTTCTTCTTCGAGACGGCGTGGGCGGCGTCGCAGGTGAAGGACCAACAGGGCTACGGGTGGCGCGCCAGGGCGCTGTGTCTGACCAAGAAGCGCTGGTCCACCCTGCCGCTGAACGGCACCTGCCTCAATTCCACGAACCTGCCGGACCCCCGGACGCAGCGCCAGGCCCCGTTCTGCGAGTCCCTCTCCGCGGCGACGCTGCTGTCCCAGGGCGCGATGCTGTTCTCCTACTCGTCGTACATCGACGCGGGCCTCTATCGCTTCAAGCACAAAGTGACGGGCGAGCTGCTCACCACGGCGTCGCTGAACATCAGCCCCACGGGGACCTTCGTGTACGTGCCCAAGGTCCCGAATGGGAATGACTACCTGCTGGATACGACGGGCGTCTCGTCCGTCTACGAGGGCCCCATCCTCAGCCCGAAGGTGCCGGCCATGTTCCCGGGCCTGGCGGACACGCGCCCGTTGTGGCGCTACACGGATGGCCTGGGGCACTACGTCACGCTGGTGGAGGGGACGAGCGTGCCGGCGGGCTTCGTGCCCGATGGGGTCAACGCCCTGGAGGGTTACGTCTACGTCGGCAAGACGCTCAGCAGTCCTCCCGAGCTCCACTTGTGGGAGCGCGCGGGCAGCTACGCGACGTCCACCGGGCCGCTGGGAGCGCTGAGCTACCATGACCTCGCGCTGATGGGGTTCCTGCCCTCGCTGAGCGATTACGACACGATGCAGTAGCCCGCCGCCGCGCGCGGCCCCGCCCCGACGGGTTCGAATCCCGTCGGGGACAACCTGGGAAGCCTGGCAATCTCAAGGAGTTGCTGGGCTTTTCCTTTGCCCCCGGTTCCTCATGTGCCCTCCTTGAGGTACACGACAGGGCGGCGGTCGCGATGAGTATCGTGAAGGAGAAGAACCGGAACTGCATGGAATGAAGCATGGGACGGTCTGACTCTTGTAGGCTCGGGAGCCGTGAACGACGCCTCCCTTCCGGCCAACCGTGGTTGCATCCTGGTGGTGGACGCTCAGCGCAACACGCGCGCCATCACCGCGAACCTCCTGCGAGCCAGGGGCCACACCGTCCTCGAAGCCCTCTCGGGTGAGCAGGCCCTGGCCACGCTCGCCAAGAGCGAAGTGCACCTGTTGCTGACGCGGCTTCAGATGCGCCCCATGGACGGGCTCACCCTGCTCAAGTGCGCGCTGGAGGTGGCTCCGAGCCTCCAGGTCATCGTGACGACGGCCAGCGGCTCCATCGAGAGCGCGGTGGAGAGCATGCGCCGGGGGGCGTTCGACTACGTCACCCTGCCCTTCAAGGAAGGCGAGATGCTCCACCGGGTGGAGCGGGCGCTGGAGCAGACGCGGCGACAGGCGACGATCGGCCAGCACGCCGGGAAGTTCAGCGAGCGCCCCGGTCCGAGCGCACTGGTGGGCCGTAGTCCGGCGATGCGAGAGCTGACGTCGCTCCTGCAGCGCGCGGCGCCGAGCGACGCCACGGTGCTGGTGCAGGGCGAGAGTGGCACTGGCAAGGAGCTCGTCGCCCGCGCGGTGCACGCGGCCAGCCCGCGCAAGAACAAACCCTTCGTGCTCGCCAACTGCGCCGCCGTCTCCGAGGCCCAACTGGAGTCCGAGCTGTTCGGCCAGCCGAGGGGAACGCGCACCGGCGCGGCACGGGCCCGCCGGGGTCTCTTCAAGGAAGCGGACGGGGGCACCCTCTTCCTCGACGAGGTGACGGAGCTGACGCCCGCGCTCCAGTCCAGGCTGTTGCGCACGCTGCAGGATGGCGAGGTGCGGCGCGTGGGCGAGTCCACGCCCCAGCGCGTGGACGTGCGCATCATCGCGGCCACGCACCGAGACATCGAGCAGGAGGTGCGGGAGAAGCGCTTCCGGCAGGATCTCTTCTACTGCCTCAACGTGGTGCCGCTGCGCGTGCCGCCCCTGCGCGAGCGGGTGGAGGACATTCCCGTGCTGGCCGAGCACTTCCTCCAGCGCGCCAACGCGCGCGGCCCGAGGCCCAAGCGGCTGTCCGGGGCGGCGGTGGAGTGCCTGATGGACCATGGCTTCCCTGGCAACGTGCGCGAGCTGGAGAACCTGGTGCGGCGGGCGGCGGCGCTCGCCGAGGGTGACGAGCTGCAGCCCGAGGACTTCCTCCTCCCGCGCCTCCCTCCGCGCCGGGCCGCGTCCAAGCGCCCCACGAAGCGCCGGGCCCGAGCCAGCGTCTAATTGGCCTGGGTGTACGGATGCAGGTCGTCGGGTTGCACGCTTCCCCGCGCGACCTCCCGGACGAGGTCGTCCGGAAGACCCGTGAGGAGCTGGCCGGGCGCTGGAGCCAGCTCGACGAGCGCAACTGGCGCAGGGCCATCCTCCAACAAGAGACCCAGCCGGACCTCGGCGCTGTCTTGTCGAAATAGGCCTGAGGACGCGACAAGAGCCGGACTACATCCACAGCGAGCTGCTGGGGAAGCGGGTCTGGCGGGAGTCGGAGTATGACCAGGAACATCCTCGATGCGCTGTCCCGGGGCCGGAGCCACAAGGAGGTCGCGGCGGAGCTCGGCGTCGCGTACTTCACCGTCACGACCCACGTTCGCAACCTCTTCCTGAAGCTTGGCGTGAACAACCGGGTCGATGCCATCAACGCGGTCCGGCGCGCCCGCCCACCGAACGCCCTGGGTGCCTATCGGCTCGGGGCGGGCGAGCCCTGAAGGGCTTCGTCAGGGGTGCTCCAGCGCGGGGAGTGGCCGCCCCTCCCTGGCCAGGTACGAGACCGTCACCAGGGTGCCCGCGCGGGCGTCACCCTGCACGGAGGAATAGGCGGCCCCATTCCAGAGCACCGGCTGGGGGGCCATCAGGACCTGCTCGCGAAACTGCTCCAGCGCCTCCTGGTTGGGGTGCGAGGTCTCCAGGCGGCACACGGTGGCGCCGCAGTGCACCGACTCCAGTCGGGAGGTGGTGAGGGTGCGCTCCAGTCTGGCGCGGGCCAGCTCCTCCGCCTGACGGCTCCACTGTGGATCGATGGGCTCGCCGTGGACCGCCTCCTCCAGGCGGGCCACCACCTCCTGCTCGGACGGGGGCGCCGGTTTCTCGGGTGGGGCCGAGGGGGCCGCTTGCTCTCCCCCGGCGCTGGAGGCTGGCTGCCCGGCGGTGAGGGCCAGCGTGAGCTCGGGCGCGGAGGCCCGTGGGCGCGCCACTTCCCGGTTGAGGCGCTCCAGTTGGGCCCGCTGCTCACCCAGGGCCCGGCTCATCTCCCGGAGCTCATGGCGGGTGGCCTCGAGCTCCGCCTGCTGCCGCTGGTGGCGCTCCTCCAGAAAGGTGTGTTCCAGCCTCTGCCAGCCCAGGAAGGCCAGCAGCACGGTGATTCCGGCCAGGGTGGAGGTGCGCGGCATGGCGGGTCTCCCAGGGTGGGGGTCGGGGAACTAGTTGTCCCACTGGATGGAGAAGACCTTGGCGTTCTGCGCCAGGTTGCACAGCAGGTAGAGGGAACTCTGGGTGTCCGTGAAGAGCGAGCCCAGGCTGATCGTCTGCGGGCTGCCCGCGGCCGGCAACGAGACCCAGCTCCCCGCGTAGATACCGGACTGGGTGTTGGTGGTGGCCGCGATCCGGCAGCTCACGTCGCTCGTGGTGGCCCCCTGCGCCTGCACGGTGAAGGTGCGATACCCGGCGGTGCCGGAGTACGGCAGGGCCACGATGAACGACTTGGTCGCGGCGCAGCCGTTGGTGAGCATCCCGTAGGAGAAGATGGGGCAGGTGTCGTCCGCGACGCTGCTGGCCTTCATGGAGGCCCCTCCGATGCCGTTGGCGCTGGCGGGGGTCGCCAGGGAGACGAGGGCGAAGGCGGCGGCGAAGGAAAGGGACTTCAGGGCGGTCTTCATGGCTTGCTCCGGTGGTAGCGGGTTCGTTCGTTGAGAACCGCCAGCGGAAAAAACGGGCAAGCGCGCGCTTTTTTTTCCGCGGTCCCCCTAACGGGCCGTAGCGCCCGCTCCGGACGTCGATGAGCTTGCCGTTCTCTTACTCATCAAGTCCTGATTTCAGCCGAATGCCCGCGGAACAACCGTGCGCGCGACCTCTGAATGGCTCCGCGCGCTGAAGCAGCGGCGGACGGCTTGAACGCGGCTAGAAAACCGAGCGGCCCGAGCCGGTGCCGAACTTGAAGGACGCGCGGACCAGGTACCGGATGACGCGCTCGGCGACCGTTGCTTCCTGCGCGTCCCGGCGCCGGAGAATCTCGCTGCGTCTCGGATTGAGTTGCAGCTCGCGGACGACGTACGCGAGCACCGTGGCCATCTCCTCGCGGTGCGGCCTGCGGCGGGCGAGCTTCCGGATCTCGTCCGTGACGGTCTTGACGAGGAAGCGCTCGAAGGGGAGGTGGACGTTGCCGAAACGCGGCCGTCCGCGCGGGGGGCGCCCCACCTGGCGCTCGACGAGCGCGTCGTAGTGGGCACCGGTGTAATACACGTTGTACGGACCGCCTGCGCCGTTCTCGTTGATGCGCACCTGCGTACCGTCGAAGCGATACACGACGATTTGAACATCCAGGTGGCTGGCCAGCGCCACGAGGGCCAGGTGCCCGGCCCACACGCCGTTTCCGGCGAGATCCGCCGCGTAACCCGGGTGCTGCACGAAGCCCTGGTATTCGTCCCAATGTTGCAACAGGTGATTCACGGCGATGGCGCGGAGCGCCAGGTGATCGTGCCCGCTGAAGTGCCCGATCGCGCGAAACAGGCAATTGCCGTCTGCCAGGATCGGGACGCGCTGGAAGCGGGCCGGGTAGGTGGGCAGGGCGAAGGCGAAGGGCTTTGGCGCGCTCGATGACAGCGACGGCTTCGACGCGCCGGAGCCCGCCTTCTTATCCAGCTCCGGGTACTCGACGAGGATGGGGCGGTGGTCGATCTCGGCAGCCTCCAGTGCCGAGATGGAATCCCTTTCGGAGCGACTCCCGCGCGTCTCCTCGGGCAGGCGGAAGACGCGGCAGGGCACGTTGGAGATCACGTAATCCAGCAGGTTGTCGCTCTTCCAGCGGGTAGCGCCGCCAGGGATGCAGGCGAAGACGTCAGGAAATCCCAGCGCGTCCATCGGCAGCACCTGCCCGCCCTTGGAGAGGTCGACGTCTTTCTTGAACAGCTTGGCCGGCGGGCAGTTGAGGTCGCCCACGATCATCCACGGCGTATCGCCGTGCGCCTTGCGCAGGGCTGGAATCAGCTCGCCGAGGAGCTGCTTCTTGGCGGCGCCGTGATTGGAGATGGCGTGGAGCATGTACACATGCATGCCATCCGGGGTGACCCAGCGGAGCGGCGCCCGCGTCGACAAAGCCTTGAATGAATCGCCGATCAGCGTGGTTTCGATAGGCCCCTTCGACAGGGTGCCGTAGCCCTTCTGGCTTCCCTCCTGGTGGTCCTCGTAGCGCTCGTCGCGATAGGAGCGCGTGTAACTGAAGTTGAGACGCCGCAGCGCCTCGTTCTGCGCGAACACCTTCGCGACCTTCTCGCCGAACAGCGTGGGCCCTTCGGGACGCCGGGCGCTGAAGCGCGGCTCCTTCGGCGCCTCGGCCTCCTCGATCTTCCGGCTCGACGCCATCACCTCGCAGAGCAAGGCCACCGAGACGTCGCTCTCGATGAGGAGCTGCGCCAGGAGCACGAGTCGCTCGGAGAGCTCGGCCTCGGAGAGGCCCTGGAGGTTCGCGAAGATGAAGCGGGGCATGCCGCGACACTAACCATGACGGAATGATACGCGCTAGGACTTGCGCGTGGGGTCCCGTGCGGCAGCGGCCGCCGCCTCCCGCAGCTTGTCCTTCTTGCTCTTGCGCTTGCCTTTCACGCCGCCGTGCGGGTCCAGGGCCGGCGGGGCGAGCTCGGTCGGCTCGAGCCCCGCGATGCGCTCGCGTGGGAGCGCCAGGTGGTGACGGCGCTCGATGAGCCGGAAGTGGGCCTCGGTGCTCGCGGTCACGAAGCTGATCGCCACGCCGGCCTGCCCCGCGCGGCCCGTACGCCCGATGCGGTGCAGGTAGTCCACGGTGGAGCGCGGCAGGTCGTAGTTCACCACCGCGGGCAGCTGCGCGATGTCCAGCCCCCGGGCGGCCACGTCCGTGGCGACGAGCACCTTCACACGCTGGGCCTGGAAGTCCGCGAGCGCTTGCGTGCGCGCGCCCTGGCTCAGCTCGCCGTGCAGGGCCGCCGCGGCGATGCCGGCGCGGTTCAGCTTCAGGGCGACGTGGTCCGCTCCATGGCGGCTGGCCACGAAGACGAGGACGTGGGACCACGCGTGCGTCTCGAGGAGCCGGCGCAGCAGCGGCGTGCGCTTGTCCGTGTCCACCTCGATGACGCGCTGCTCGATGGCACGCTGGGCCTCCTGCTCGCCCGCGGGCGGCGCGGACGCCTCCACACTGATGCGGATGGGCTCGTGAAGGAGCTGCGCCGCGAGCGTCTGCACGGCCTGCGGGAAGGTCGCGGAGAAGAGCAGGTTCTGCCGGCGGGCGGGCAGCAGGGCCAGAAGGCGCGTGAGCTCGTCGGCGAAGCCGAGCGAGAGGAGCCGGTCGGCCTCGTCGAGCACCAGCGTCTCCACCGAGGAGAGTCGCAGCGCGTTCTGCTTCGCGAGGTCCAGCGCGCGGCCGGGCGTCGCCACCACCAGGTCCGCACCACCGCGCAGCGCCATCATCTGGGGATTGGCCGAGACGCCGCCCACCGCGAGACAGGTCTTGAGTGGCTTCGGCAGGTAGCGTCCGTAGTGGCCTATCGCCTCGGAGAGCTGCGCGGCGAGCTCGCGCGTGGGGACGAGCACGAGGGCTCGCACCTGCCTCGGCGCGCGGCCCGGGTGCGCACTCAGGGCGTGCAGGATGGGCAGGACGAACGCCGCGGTCTTCCCCGTGCCCGTCCGAGCGGAGGCCCACACGTCGCGGCCTCGCAGCACCGCGGGGATGGCCTCGCGCTGGACCGGCGTGGGGGCGTCATAGCCGAGGTCGGCCACGGCACGGGCGAGCGGCTCCGAGAGGCCGAGGGAAGTGAAGGTCATGGGCTGGCGCGGAGACGGATGGGTTGAACGACCTCCTGGCGGGGCTACTTGCGCTTGCCGCGCATCCGCGGCGGCGGATTCTCCACCAGGAAGGGGTTGGACGGCTTGCCGGCCTTGTGGGGCTTCTTGGCGGCCGTGGGCTTCTCCGTGGAAGCCGCGGGCTTCTTCTGTGGGGTCGCGGCCTTCTTCGTCGTGCTCTTCTTGTCGTCGGTCGGCATGGTGTCCTGAGGCGGAATGAGGGCGGCCACCGTAGCGCACCTGGCGGCTCATCGTCTGGTGGAAGGGCCAGGCTCCGTTGCATTTCCGAACCAACCGTCACTCGGGCAGTGAGTGGCGCGGGCCTTGATTCAGGTGGAAGCGCCGGCCGGGGAGGCATCGCCGAACCGCTGTGGCCTGTGCGTGTGGAGCCAACGCCACCGTGCCGGGGACAACCTGGGAAGCCCGGCGCGGCGGCGGCTCCCGCGCGTCTCAGTTCACGCTCACCGCGGACCAGGCGGCGGCCACGGCGTTGGTCTCGGGGCTGCCCGCGCCATAGAGGTCCGCCGCGGCACTGAGGGTGGCCGCGCGAGCCCCGGCGTAGTTGGTGGACGAGGTCATGTACACCGTGAGGGCGCGGTACCAGATCTTCCCGGCCGCGAGCCGGCCGATGCCCCCGTGCGACGAGCCATCGCAGGTGGGGCTGGCCGGGCCACCGGCGGGGTGGGAGCCCTCGGCCAGCAGGTAGAAGAAGTGGTTGGCCACGCCGCTGGAGTAGTGCACGTCGAGCGACGCGAGGCTCGGGGACCAGCAGTCCGGCGACTTTCCGTCCAGGGACGGCTGGTGCATGTAGCGCAGCGCATCCCCCGGCGTGCCCGGGGTGAAGATGGTCTCGCCGATGAGGTAGTCGCCCGGGTCCTGCGAGGTGTTGGCGAAGTACTCCACCAGGGAGCCGAAGATGTCGCTGGTGGCCTCGTTGAGCCCACCGGACTCACCCTCGTACGTGAGGCCCGCGGTCTGGCTGGTGATGCCGTGGGTCATCTCGTGGCCCGCGACGTCCAGCGCGGTGAGCTGGGTGAGGATGGTGCCATCCCCATCGCCATACGTCATGCAGAAGCAGAGGTCGTACCAGAAGGCGTTGTTGTACTTGTCGCCGTAGTGCACGCGGCTGTAGCCCATGCCGCCCGCGCCATCGATGCCGTCGCGGCCATGGACCGTGCGGTAATAGTCATACGTCGTCTGCTGGCCGAAGTGCGCATCCACCGCGGCGGACTGGCGATTGCCCGGCGTGCCATTTCCCCAGACATTGTCGGAGTCCGTGAAGAGGGTGCCGGGCACCAGGAGCGGAGGCAGCGGAAGCGCGTCGCCCACGAGCGGAATCGAGCCGAGATTGTTCATGTCCGTCGTGTAGAAGCCCCCCCCGCGCGTGGTGTCGCGCAGCGCGTAGCCCGAGAGCAGCGTGGAATCCGTATGGATGGACACCTGCCCCGAGTAGAGCGAGGCGCCCGTGCCCACCGCCGCGGTCGTGTGGACGGCATCCCATTTGCCCCGGAGGGCGCCCGTGGTGGCGTCCACCAGCACGTGCAGCTCGGAGGGCGTCTGGTCCGGCTGGTAGCCGTCGAGCACCACCTCGTAGGCGAGCGCGGGCTCGTGGCCCTGGCGCGCGTCCACCACCAGCTTCGCGGTGCGCGGTCCACTCAGCTTCCCGACGAAGGCGGAGCGGGCGCGCAGGGTGGCCGCGGACGCGTCCAGCGAGGGACGGCTCGCCACGGACGCGAGCGAGGGCAGGCCCGCCAGACTGAAGCCGCGCGCGTCCGCGTCTCCCCGCTGGTGGACGACCAGGTCGCCGCCCATGACCCGCAGGCCCTGCCAGGTCCGCTCGAGCCGGACATGCTCCGTGCCGTCGTCATCCACCAGCACCGTGCGCGCGGACAGCTCCTCGGGAGCCGTCATCCCCAGCTTCGCGCCCTCGAGCATCACCCGAGAGACAGCGCGCTGGACGGCCGCCGTGCGCTCCGGGCCCGCGGCCAGCTCGCGCGTGGAGGTGACTCGGGTGCTGCCCGGATCACCACAGCCCCACAGGGTCAACGTGACGAGTGCCGCGGGAAGGGTGCGTTTCATCGGATTCACTCCTGGAAAGAGAGGGAAGCGTGACACGCATGTCTTGCGCCTCGCGGGCGGGCCTGGATCGCCGGCCGCGCATCCCCGCCTGCTGCCGAGCACCATCAAGCTGTGAGAAAACGAGACGCACAGGGAGATGTACGCCCAGGGTTTTCCATCGCCTTGTTCACGGGTTCGAATCCCGTCAGGCCGGGAGCGAGGACGGACTCGCCCCCGGCCATGCGGGTTACTCGAGTGACAGCAGGTAGAGCGTCAGCGCATCGAGGTCGCTCTCGGACAGGTGCGATGTCTTGCCGTGCGTGTCCTCGAGCACCTGGATGTGATTGGCGGCGAGCTCCGGGTTGAGCTGCCGCTGACCATTCACCGTCACGATCAGCGGCGCCAGGTTGGAGGTGCCGAGCCGATCCACCTGCGGGATCCCCTCCGGCAGGGTGACGAACGGACTGTCGAGGCTCACGTAGAGGGGACCCTTGCCATCGCCGGCCAGCTCGCCGCTGCTGTCGGCGAAGGTGATGGGCACCTCGGTGGGCAGGACGACCGGCGAGGCGCCCAGGAAGTCCTCGTCCACCGCGCGCTGGTGGTCGGTGCGCACCGTGCGGAAGTTGAAGCCGCGCTCGCCGGGCCGCAGCAGCGGAGAGTCCGGCGCCAGCAATATCTCCCGCACCGAGTGCGCATCGCCATGGTGCAGCCAGCGCGGCGTGCTGTCCCAGAACGAGCGCAGGTGCTTGGTGTTGCGCGCGCTGATGTTCTGCCGGGAGCCCTCGTCCTGGGGCGCGCCGTTCGGAGTGAAGACGTAGTCATTCTTCAGCCGCAGGAACGGCCCGTTGCCGTCCACGGTGGTCTCGCTGATGACGCCCGGCTCGTGGATGATGAAGTCCTGGAAGGTGTCGTCCAGCACGCCGTTGGTCATCTTGTTGCCGTTGTGGTGGCAGTCGGCGCAGCCCGAGCCGCCCTCGGCCACCTTCGTGGTGAACAGCCACCTGCCGCGAGCCACCTTCGCCGCCTCGTCCGAGGCCGGGAACTGGGGGAGGGGGTTGGGCATGCGGCGCGTCTCGTTCTGCGTCCAGAGGATCTCCATGTAGGACAGGTCGTTGTAGTTGGCCTGGTACGCCTTGCCATTCAGCTCGGGCCGGCCGATGGCGGCCGAGTTCTCCGCTGTCTTGCGCAGCACGTACTGGTCGCGGGCCTGGTAGCGATCCAGCTCGCCCTCCTGGGGGAAGAGCACCGTCTTGCGCTCGGCGATGGTCAGCTCGCCGCTGCAGGAGGAGGCGTAGGCCGTCATGTCATTGTTCAGCCCCTCGTACCACTCGGGCCAGTTGTCGGAGACGTCCTTGTTCTGCGGGCAGTTCTTCACCCCGCCGATGGCATTGGCCCCCACGTTCCACTGGCTGCCATCGCTGCGGCTCTGCCAGTGGCAGAACCCGCAGGACTTCTGCCCATCGTCCGAGTAGGCCGAGCTGAACATCCAGCGCAGGCCGATCTCCTCTTCGGTCGCGAAGAGGTGGCTGCCATTGCCACCGGTGGTGGGATCTGGCGTCTTTTCGGTGACGCCCACCGCCACATAGCCACCGCGGGTGAGCGTGCCATCCGCGTTCACCGTCAGGAACGAGAGGTCCTCGGTGTTCATGTTGGCCACGTACAGGGTGTGCCCGTCGGGCGAGACGGCCAGCCCCTGCGGGGTGATGCCGCCGGTGAACTGGATGCCCAGCTCGGTCAGGATGCCCGAGGGGTCCGCCGGATTCTGGTTGATCCGGAAGACCTCCACCTTGTCCGAGTGCATCATCGCGGCGAACAGCAGGTCCCCCTTGACGAAGAGCTGCTCCGGGCCGCTGCCCTGGATGATCTTCTGGCCGGCGGCGAAGTCGCCCAGGTCCACCAGCTGACCGGGAACGGCCATCATCGACTGGTCGCGCCCGGCGTCCACGTAGCGGTAGACGAAGCGCTGGGTGGTGGTGTCGAAGACGTTGAGCTCGCTGCCCAGGTCATCGAAGGTGGTGGCCTTGGTGGCGTCCGCCATCACCGGCATGTACCCGAGCGGGGTGCCATTGTTGCGGCGGAACGTACCGCTGGTGTCCCGGGCGGCCACGCCGTGGGCGCCCTCGGGCCCGTTGAGCGCGGTATTGGTGGCTTGTCCGGAGACGAAGCCCCAGCGCCCGGCGAGCTTCACGTCGGTGGCCAGCCCGCCCACCACCATGTTCTGCGCCCGGGTGTTGGCGTCGTTCTCCACGTTGATGACGGCCAGGGTGTGGCCCAGGGTGTTGGCCACGTAGAGCGTCCTGCCGTCCGCGCTGAGCGCCAGGTCGCGCGGATTGGCGCGGTCCAGCTCGTTGGCGCCGGTGGGAATCTCGGCGAGCTGCGTGAAGGTGGGGCCCGGGTCGATGCGGAAGGCGCGGATCTCGTCCTTGAACCGGTCGGTGACGTACAGCCGCGTGCCGCTCGCGTTGAAGACCAGGTCCTCCCCGTAGAAGCCCGTCTGGAAGATGCCGATGACCGAGTCGGTCACGGTGTCGATGACGCTGGCGTAGTTGGCGTACTGGTTGAGCACCACCGCGTAGGCATGGGGAGAGATGGCGGCATTGACCGGGGACACCTCCACCCCCGTGGGACGGGTGCCACTCCCCTGCCCCGCCGGCCGCAGATCCACCCACTTGCGGACCGTCTTGCTGGCGGCATCCACCACCGCCACCCGCCAGTCCGGGTAGCCCTCGCGCCCCGGCAGCGCCACGTAGACCTTGTCACCCCCCGGGGTGATCGCCAGCGACGTTGGCCAGCTCCGGAACGGCTGGGGCCGGAACGGCCAGAACTGGTTGCCCTTGGTGAGGATCGGATTGTTCGGGTCCACCCGGCTGCCCGGGTCCGGCTTGCCCGTCATGTAGTCGTTGCCGAAGGTGATGCGCGTGAAGCGCTGCAGGCCGCCGCGCTCGCCAGCGGGCTCGGCGCCCACCAGCTGGATCACCGGATCCGTCGAGCCGCCCGTCCGGATCTTCCCCTGGGAGTCCGTCTTCACCGGGGTGACGAAGAAGCGCAGCGCCAGGGGCGCTTCCCCGGGTGGCGTCAGCACCTGCGGGGTGAAGGCGCTCGACAGCGCCCGGTGCCCGAGGGTCCCCGAGCCGCCCTCCGGCTTCGACTGCCCGCTCGAGCACGCCAGCCCCAGGCTCCCCGCCGTGAGGGCCCCCAGGAGCAATCCCCTCCAGGGCCTCCGGGAGGCCCGCCCCCCGTACTCGCTGCTCATCGACTCGCTCCCCATGATCGCTTCTCCGTGGCTCCAGGGGCAGGCACCTGCCTCCCCGATGGTCTCTCTGAGATCGGAGCGAGGAATTTGTGACAAACAGGGATTTTATTTATTTTCGGATCTCACCGACGGTGCTGGGAACCCACACGGCGGGGGGCTGTCACGTCCCCCCCGCCTGCTGCATCTGAAGGGCATGGAGACAGTGAGGGCATCACTCAAGGTGGCGGACGTGGGGTCCCCTTCGGACGAGGAATTGGCCCGCCGCGTCAGGGATGGCGAGACGGCGCTGTTCGAGGTGCTGATGCGCCGGCACAACCCGAAGGTGTACCGGGCCGTGAGGGCGCTGGTGTCGAACGAGGCCGAGGTGGAGGACGTGATGCAGCAGGCCTACGTCCTGGCGTTCACGCACCTGTCGCAATTCGAGGGCCACTCGCGGTTCTCGACGTGGCTCATCCGCATCGCGGTGAACGAGGCGCTGATGTGCCTCCGGAAGCGCAACCGGCTGGTGACTCTCGATGAAGGCTCGGACAAGGAAGCGGAGGGAGACATGAAGCTGGAGGGGCGAAACACAGCCGATCCCGAGCGGCGGGCCTATGACCGCGAGCTCGTCCGGTTCCTGGAGTCCGCCATCGAGGCACTGCCCCCCCCCCACAAGGTGGTGCTCATGCTGAGGGAGGTGGAGGGGCTGTCGACGGCGGAGACGGCCGAGGTGCTGTCGGTCAATGAGGAGTTGGTGAGGAAACGGCTCCACCGGGCCCGAGCGTTCCTGCGTGACGAACTGGACGCCCGGATGGGGGGACAGCTCCACGAGGCGTTCTGCTTCCAGGCCCCACGGTGCGACCGCGTGGTGGCCGCCGTGATGACCCGCCTCACCTCGAGCTGAGCCGGAAGGCAAGTGGACGCGAGGGCCTCTGATGAGGGAGACGCTCGGCAAGGCCCGGCGCTACGCCGACCTACCCGCGTGATGGGGACCCTCGTCGCGAAGTGAGACGTTCCTGGGTACTCTCGGGCCTTGCCCGAATGCGTGCCCCCCTGAACCAGCCCTCGAGACGACAGACGTGGTGCGCGGTGCTCCTCGCCACGCTCGGGGCCTTGCCGTTCTCCGCGCTCGCTTCGGACTCCGTCTCCCGCCCGGCGCCCCGCGCCTTCGAGTTCCAGACGGAGGGGACCGCGCTCGACCACAGCGTCATGTTCGCCGGCGCGGTGCTCGACACGCCGCCTCCCCGCCTCACCCAGCTCTTCCCCGAGCGCTACTCGGACATCCCCGGCGTCTTCACCTTCCGCGGCGGCCCCCTGCGCACCGGCGGCGCCTGGGGCACCTGCCCCCTGCGCGAGCACAAGCTGGAGATCGCCTGGATCGCCACCACCGGCCGCAGCCGCGGGCACTGGGGCGGAGGCGCGGGGTGGACCGGCCAGCCCGCCATCGTCCAGTGGCCCGACGTCATCCGTCACTCCATGGGCCGGCTCGGCTCGCGCCGCTTCGAGAAGGGCTTCGTCGAGGTCATCCAGGGCTCGCTCGACGGCTCCGTGTACTTCCTCGACCTGCGCACCGGCCGCCCCACCCGCCGCCCCCTCTCCACCGGCAACCCCATCAAGGGCAGTGTGTCGTTGGATCCTCGCGGCTACCCCCTCCTCTTCGTCGGCCAGGGCATCCCCGAGAGCAGGCCCATCGGTCTGCGCGCCTACAACCTCATCACCCACCAGGAGGTCTTCTTCCTCCCCGGGCGCGACGCCGAATCGCCGCGCAAGGGCTGGGGCGCCTTCGACAGCTCGGGCCTGCTCAACCGCGCCACCGACAGCTACATCGTGGGCGGGGAGAATGGCCTCTTCTACGTCCTGCGCCTCAACACCGACTTCGACTCCATCGCGCTCACGCTGAAGGTCCGTCCGGAGATCCTCCGCTACCGCTACGCGCCCCCCGGCACCGCGCACTACGGCATCGAGAACTCCCTCTCCATCGTGGGCAACCTCGCCCTCTTCGCCGACAACGGCGGCACGCTGCAGGCGCTCGACTTGAAAACCTTCAAGCCCGTGTGGGCCTTCGCCGCGGGCGATGACACCGATGCCAGTCTCGCGGTGGAGCTCGAGGGAGACCGGCCCGTCCTCTACACGGGCACCGAGGTGGACAAGACGGGCCCCAAGGGCCGCTCGTGGTTGCGCAAGCTGGATGGGCTCACCGGCCGCGTCCTCTGGGAGCGCGCCTATCCGTGCCAGGGCGCTCGCGAGCCCAAGAAGATCGACGCGGGCGTCTTCGCCACGCCCCTCGTGGGGACGGGGGACACCTCGAGCCAGGTCGTCTTCACGCTCTCGCGCTGCCCGGACTTCACCCGCGGCCTCATGGTGGCGCTCGACAAGGCCACCGGCGCGGAGCTCTGGCGCAAGCCCCTGGAGCACTTCGCCTGGTCCTCCCCCACCGCCTGCAAGGACGAGCAGGGCCATACCTTCATCCTCCAGGGCGACATCAGCGGACAGGTGCATCTGCTCGACGGGCGCACCGGGGACGAGCTGCACTCCGTCCAGCTCAAGGGCGGCATCGAGGCCTCCCCCGCCGTGTTCGGCGACATGGCCGTGCTCGCCACACGCGGCGAGTGGATCTACGGCCTGCGCCTGCGCTGAGCGCGTTAAGCTGCCCCCATGCGACCGATCCTCAACATCCTCTGGGTCATCTTCGGAGGCGGCTTCATCATCTGGCTCGAGTACCTGCTCGGCGGCCTCCTCCTGTGCCTCACCGTCGTCGGCATCCCCTTCGGCGTGCAGTGCTTCAAGCTCGCCGGGCTCGGGCTGCTGCCCTTCGGCAAGGACATCGTCGACGCTCCGGGCGCCAGCGCCATCGGCTGCGTGCTCAACGTGTTCTGGCTCGTCATCGCCGGGGTGTGGATCTTCCTCAGCCACATCGCGCTCGCCCTGGCGCTCGCGGTGACGCTCATCGGGATTCCCTTCGCCATCCAGCACGTGAAGCTGGCGATGCTCGCCCTGGCGCCCTTCGGGAAGCTCGTGCGCGAGGCGCCGTAGCGGCCCTCAGAAGGCCACGCCAAAGGCCAGGCGGGGCGTGGGGATGATCTCCACCCTGACGCTCCCCTCCTCGCTTTCGACATCCGGGATGGAGCGGTACTGGGCGGAGAAGCCCGCCGCGAGCGTGAAGCGGTTGAAGAGCACCAGCGTCCAGCCCACCGTCCCGCCCAGCCCGAAGCCGTACGCCTCGCGCCGCACGTGGTTCTGCGAGCGCAGCTGGTAGTTCACGCTGAACTCGGGGCCGAAGTAGATGCCGCTCGGCGCGCTCCCGAGCACGAAGAGCCGCGTGCCGAGCGTCCCCGCCAGCGCCAGCTTCCAGGCCTCGGGCGTGCGGCCATAGGCGAACTCCGGCCCCACGTAGAGGGAGAGGCCCTTGCCGAAGGCCCGCTCGTACTCGACGCCGAGCTGCGCGTGCTTGAGCGCCAGCGGGTTGATGGTGAAGGTGTTGCGGGCGCCCAGATCATCCTCGGGAGGCGGCTTCGGCTTGCCCAGCTTGGAGAACCACTCCTGGACGCTGGACACGAAGTCGCCATCCGCGCGGGCCACTCGAGGAACGAGGACACACAGCCAGAAGGCGAGGAGCAGCGCGGCGCGGGGCATGGTCGTCTCGGGGTGGGGGGAAGCGCCGCCATCTTCGAGTACCCCGCCGTCCGCCTCAAGCGGAGTCGGGGTTGACTGCCTCCGGGTGGCGGAGGTTGATGCGCCGGCAATGTCCCCTTCCCCGCAGGACAGGACCCGCCTCTCGGTCGTGGCCGCCGCCTTCGCCCTCCCGTTGCTCTACTTCCACCGGGCGAGCTTCACGGACCAGATCTTCATCGCGCGCGACATCCTCCGGGTCTACTACCCGCTGAAGAAGTATTGGGCCGAGCGCGTGTCCCAGTTCCAGTTCCCGGATTGGTACCCCTACGACGGCCTGGGGGAGCCCTTCCCGGGCATGCTCATCTCCGGGGTGTTCCACCCGGCCAACCTGCTCTACCTGCTGCTGCCGCTCGGGACGGCGCTGAAGCTCATCACCCTGCTGTCCTACGTGGCCGCGCTGGGGGGTACGTACCTCTTCGCCCGGCTCTGGAGCCTGGAGCGGGGGCCCGCCCTGCTCGCGGGGCTCACGTACGCGCTGGGCGGCTACATGGTGGGCATCAGCAACAACCTGCTCTACCTCATGGCGGCCTCCACCTTCCCGTGGGCCCTCTGGGGCGCGGAGCGCTTCCTGCGCGAGCCCTCCGCCCGCCGCGCCGCCCCCGCCGCCCTCGCGCTGTGCCTCGTGCTCCTCTGTGGGGATCCGCAGAGCTTCGCGCTGTGCAATGGCATGCTGCTGGTGCTCATCCTGCTGCGCCCGGATCGCGCCAGCGCGCGGAAGGTGGCACCCCGGGCCGGACTGCTCATCGTGCTCGGCGCGCTGCTGTGCGCGGTGCAGCTCGTCTGCGTCCTCCCCACCCTGCGCAACGCCTCCCCCAACGCGCCCGACATCCTCGTCGCCACCCGCTTCTCGTTCCACCCCCTGCGGCTCGTCGAGCTCCTCCTCGGGCCCATCTTCATCAACCCCGGCACGGGAGCGGAGGTCTCGAGCACGCTGGCCAGTGAGCTGCTGCTCTCGCCCCTGGGCAGCCTCTGGGTGCCCTCGGAGTACATGGGGCTGCCGGGCCTGCTGCTCCTGGGCGCTGCCCTCTGGACCTGGCGGCGTCATCCGTTGACCTGGAAGGTGGCCGGACTCGCGCTCGCCATCCTCGCCCTGTCCATGGCGCGCAACCTGCCGCTCTACGAGTGGTTCTACGACTGGGTCCCCCTCTGGAAGTCCTTCCGCTATCCGGAGAAGTTGATGCCCTACGTCCTGTTCCCCTGTGCCCTGGGAGCGGGCGCGGGGCTCCAGGCCGTGCTGCGCGATGACGCCCTGGCACGGCGGCTCGGACAGGTGGGCCTCGGACTCGCGTTCGCCTGTGGAGTGTTCGCGCTGGGCGAGTGGCAGGGGCGCTGGTTCTCCGGCGGGGTGATCGGCGCCCTCTGGGACGACCCCATTGCCCGGGTGCAGGAGATGCTCCACGGCAACGTCATCCAGGGCGCCGGGGTCGCGGCGGGCACGCTGGGCGCGACGGGGCTGGTGCTGCTGCTGGCCCGGCAGCCGATGCCGCGCACGGCGGCCCTCGTCGCGCTCCAGTTCGCCGTCCTCTACCTCGTCAACGAGCAGACGTACCAGGTGTCGTACTCGGAGGTGCTGGAGCAGCCCACCGCGATGGTGGACACCATCCTGCGCGACTCGGCGAACCCGCCCGACGGTATCCGGCCGCGCGTCTTCGGAGGGGTGGACATCATCTCGCCGCGCCAGGTGCCCCAGGGGCTCAGCTACGTGGACGCCCTGACGCTCAACCTCGCCGCCACGCTCGAGCCGAATACGCCCGGCCTCTGGAACCTGGAGAACGCCAGCGCCTACCTCCCCGCCGCCTCCTCCCGGTTCGTCAGCATCATGTGGCTCGGCCACCTGCGCGACGCCTTCGTGGACCGCCTCGGTGCCCTCTACCACACGCGCTACCTCACCATGGACGCGAAGGCCTTCACGGAAGGAGGCGGCAACCGGAAGTTCGTCCTCGCCGAGGACTCCCTCGTGGGGGCGGTGTTGATCCGCATTCCCCGCATGCTCCCCCGCGCCTACCTGGCCTCGCCCCGCTGCGTGGCGGACCCGAGCACCGCGCTCGAGTTCATCCTCGTGCAGGACTTCCATCCCGGGCAGGACGTGGTCCTCGAGTGCGCACCCGGCACCCCGGCGGACGCGGCGCCCACGGGCACCGGAGGGCTCGGGCAGGTGCGCATCGCCCACTACGCCCCCGAGTCCGTGGAGCTCGAGGTGGACGCGCGCCAGCCCGCGGTGCTGGTGCTCAACGACGCCTTCTACGAGGGCTGGAGCGCGACCGTGGACGGACAGCCCGCCCCCATCCTGCCGGCCAATGTCGCGGTGCGCGGCGTGCGCGTCCCCGCCGGCCCCCACCGCGTCTCCTTCTCCTACCGCACGCCCGGACTGGTGCTCGGTGCCATCATCTCGCTCGGCACCCTGGGATTGCTCGGGCTCGCGGTGCTCGTGGAGCAGCGCAGGCGGGGGCACGGCGCACCCGCGGCGGGAAACCCGGTGGGCTGAGCGGGCGCACGGGCTCACGGGCGCGCGGTCCGCTCCCGCTCGACGAGCCACGAGGCGATGGCCTTCTCACACGTCTCGTAGCGGTCGAGGAAGGCGAAGTGGCCGCTGTCGAGCTCGACGTAGGTGGCGAGCCGGCCCGCGCGTTGCGCGTAGTCCCGCATCAGGCGCGCGGGCATCATGGTGTCGTGCTTGCCCTCGACGAGCAGCACCGGCACGCGAGGCGGCGGCACCTTCGAGGAAGCCCCCGAGATGAGCAGAAGCCCGCGGAGCTCCAGCCCGGGGTGCGCCACCCGGCCCACGAGCACGCTCGCGCCCAGCCCGCCGTTGGACAGCCCGCCGAGGTACACGCGCCGGACGCCGCGCCGCGCGAGCCACGCGAAGGTGCGCTCGAGCGTCTCCTCTCCCCGGGGCGTCCACCAGTCCCCCGCGGGGCCCACCGAGGGACACACGGTGAGCGCCGAGATGGCCCGGGCCGAGCGCGCCATCTCCCAGCAGTACACGGCGAAGTTGCCCGCGTAACCGTGGAGCATCACCACGGCGGCCTCGGGCGAGGCGGTGCCCTCGGGGGGAATCACGACGGCATCGAAGGCATCGGGCGACTGGAGTCCGAGCCAGGTCGCGATGGCGGGTGTGGCGATGGGGCCCTCGGCCTCGCGGAGCCGGGTGAAGGCCCCCTCGAGCGCCGGGACGAATTCGCGCGCATCCGAGCGAGGCACCCGGCCCGAGAGCAGGAGCGCATGAGCCGCGAGCAGCGTCCCGTCGCGCTCATCGACGAGGCGGTTGGAGAAGCGCCGTCCCTCGTCCGGCAGCCGCAGCGTATGCAGCCCCTTGCTGTCCGACAGGAGGAGCCGCGCCCCGGCGACGAGCAGCAGGAGGCCGAGCCCCACCCGCGTCAGCCCCCGCCACCTCCGCCAGCGCTTGGAGAGAAGCCCGGCCGAGGTGACGAGCGCGCCCACGACATAGCCCCAGCCCGAGGGCGTCGCGCCGATGAGCACGGCCGCCACCGCCAGGAAGGCGGCGACGGGGCTGGTGAGCAGGCCCAGGAAGAAGGCCAACCCCGAGGCCGGGGTTCGGGGTGGGCGCTGGGCTCTCGACGTATTCATGGCCTCAATATGGCGCCCCTCCCGGGCCCGGAGTCCCTCCCCCGGGCGAACGGCTCGAAGCCTCCACCAGGCGGTCGCGCCCCATCCCTGGATGGCGCCCGGGGGGTGAGTCCAAAGCGATCATCCCTGTCCTGTTCCGGGACACTCCCGTGGCCCTCGCGAAACCCCTGGTGTCACAGGAGAAAGGACCCCCGGCCGTAACGCCTCTTTACGTTCCCGTGCACCCCGGGGTGGAGCCTCGGCGCTCCAGGCCCGCGGAGCCACCGCGCCAAGTCCGCGTTCCCTCGTGGGTGGGGACATGGCTCGGGTCTTGCTCAAACGGTGGGCAGCGGAATCCCCCCAAGCAAAGGAAGTCCCCACATGAGCAAGAACGTTCGAGGCGGTTTCAAGTGGATGGCCGGTTGGCTCGTGAGCGCATCCCTCGTGAGCGCGTGCGGTGCGCCCGCGGACGAGGCCCAGGTGGAGGTGGCGCGGAGCAGCCAGGAGCTCTCCGCCCGGGACGTGTCGGTGCGGATCTCCTCGGACAAGGCCACGCTCGGTGCCGGCGAGACGGTCGCGGTGACGATCACCCTCACCAACGACTCGCGCCACCCGGTGAAGCTGCTCAAGTGGAACACGCCGGTGGACGGCCTCGAGGAGGCGCTGCTCGAGGTGACGCTCAACGGCGAGGCCGTGGCCTTCACGGGCCCGCACTACAAGCGCCCGGCGGCGACCGAGAAGGACTTCCTCACCCTGGCCCCCGGCGAGAGCCTCTCGCGCACGGTGGACCTCGGCGAGGTGTATGACCTGTCGCGCACCGGCATCTACGGCGTGCGCTTCGAGGTGGCGTCGCAGAAGCTCCAGTCCAACGACATGACGCTGTGGGTTGAAGGCCGCGCCAGCACCAAGCCCTCGGACGGCCCGGTGACGCAGCTCACCAGCAGCATCTCGTACACCAACTGCACCACCACGCAGCAGTCCACGGTGCTCCAGGCGCTCAACGCCGCCAGCACCATGGCGAACGGCGCGTCGAGCTACCTGAACACCACCACGCCCTCGGGCACGCCGCGCTACACCACCTGGTTCGGCGCCTACTCGAGCAGCGGCTGGGGCACCGCGAAGAGCCACTTCACCGCCATCAAGGACGCTTTCGACGCCAAGCCCGTCACCGTCGATTGCAAGTGCAAGAAGAGCTACTACGCGTACGTGTACCCGAACCAGCCGTACATCATCTACGTGTGCAACGCCTTCTGGTCTGCGCCGATGACGGGCACCGACTCCAAGGGCGGCACGCTCATCCACGAGATGAGCCACTTCACGGTGGTGGCGGGCACGGATGACCACGTCTACGGGCAGAGCGGCGCCAAGAGCCTGGCGATCTCCGACCCGGCCTCCGCGCTCGACAACGCGGACAGCCACGAGTACTTCGCCGAGAACACGCCCTCCCAGCAGTAGGCGGATGGCGGGCGCCCGGGGCTCGGAGCGAGCGGCCCCGGGTGTGCCCCCTCACTCGTCGGACTTGGGAGGCGTCGGGTCCTTCTTCTTGTCCTTGTCCTTCAAGGTGCCGAGGCTCGAGCTCCACCACTCCGGCCCCAGCAGGAGGACGAGGACGATGAACACCACGATGCCAATCAGCGACTCCCACAACATGTCGTCCTCCCGAGAACCCCCTGCGTCGCTCCATTGTAGGGTATCAATCCCGCCCCAGTTCACACATTGCGGGAGGGAACGATGAAACTGCGCAGCGAGTGGCTCGAGCTCAACGTCGGTGACGCCAAAGCCCAGGGGTACTTCTGCAGCCCCTCGGCCGCGAAGGAGCCGCTGCCCGGCGTGCTCGTCATCCAGGAGGTCTGGGGTGTGGACGAGCACATCCAGGACGTGATCGAGCGCTTCGCCCGGGCGGGCTACGCGGCGCTCGCGCCAGACCTCTTCTCCCACGGTGGCAAGCCGGCCGCGCTGTCGCCCGAGCGCGTCGAGGACGTCAAGGCCTTCCTGGACACCGTGCCGCAGTCGGCCTGGTTCGATGCGGCCCAGCGGGCCCCCGCGCTCGCGGCGCTGCCCGAGGCCCGGCGCAAGTCGCTCGAGGAGACGATGGCGCTGCTGCTCACGCGGGACAGGCCGTGGGACAAGTACGTCGCCACGCTGCGCGCGGCCCAGGCGAAGCTCACCGAGGGCCCGTCCCAGGGGCGCAAGGTGGGCGCGGTGGGCTTCTGCATGGGCGGGGCGCTCGCGCTGCGGCTGGCGTGCGTGGACCCGGAGCTGGGCGCGGCCGTCGTGTTCTACGGCGGTGCTCCCCCGCACGAGCAGCTCGCGGGCATCCAGTGCCCGGTGCTCGGCCTGTACGCGGAGATCGACCCCAACATCACCGGCGCGGTGCCGGCGCTCGCCGAGGCGATGAAGCAGCAGGGCAAGCGCTTCGAGCACTACATCTACTCGGGCGCGCCGCATGCCTTCTTCAACGATACGCGCGGCAACTACCGCCCCACGGCCTCGCGCGACGCGTGGGCCCGGACGCTCACGTTCTTCGCGGCCCACCTGGGCTGATCGCCAAACCTCCCATCCGTGCTATGGGCGGGCCATGGCCAACAAGACGATCATCGAGGGTCTCGACGGACTTCGGGCGGTAGCCGGACAGCAGCTCGGCGCCTCCGAGTGGAAGCCGCTCACGGATGAGGACATCGTGCGCTTCGCCGAGGCCACGGGCGATTTCCAGTGGATCCACGTGGACCGCGAGCGGTGCAAGCGCGAGTCGCCCTTCGGAGTGCCCATCGCGCATGGGTACTTCAGCGTCTCGCGCATCGCGGGGCTGTTCTTCGAGATCGTCGAGGTGCGGGGCTTCGCGCTGGTGCTCAACTACGGGCTGAACAAGGTGCGCTTCCCGGCGCCGCTCAAGTCCGGGTCGCGCTACCGGCTGAGCATCGAGCTCAAGGAGCTCAAGGACATCCCCAAGGGGGTCGAGGCGCTCCTGCTCGCGAACATCGAGGTCGAGGGCCAGCCCAAGCCGGCGTGCGCCGCCGAGGTGCTCTACCGGTTCATGAGCGCGTAATCCGACCCGCCGGGGCGTGTGTCCCGCGCAGGATGTCGCGCCCCGAGATTCCCTCCTTCACCTCCTCGCTCGTCATCCTCGCGCTGTGGATCTGGCTGCTCGTGATGGCCCCGCGCCTCGCCGCCCGGGCCCGGCAGCAGTCCCAGACGGCCTCACCCGTGGTGCCCGCTAGCGGAGCGGGCGCCTGAGCGACCCCGGGACACTCCCGTCATCCGGTTGCGCCTGGGCTGCCCTCGCATCGGGGCGTGCCTCACCTTGTGCGGGGAGAGCGCATCCCCGCTCGTGAGGCCTTCGGTCATGTCCACACTGCAACCCCCACCCGTTCCCCACCTGTACCTGCTCGCGTTCGACCACCGGCATTCCCTCGAGCACTCGCTGCTCGGGCTGTCCGCTCCCCCCACTGCCGACGAGGCGGACATGCTGCGCCACCTGAAGAGCGTCATCTACACCGGCTTCCGGCTGGCCCTCCGCGAGGGAGCCGGGATGGAGGGCGCGGGCATCCTGGTGGATGAGCACTACGGGGCGCACGTGGCGACGCATGCGCTCGAGGAGGGCATCCTGCTCGCCATGTCCGTGGAGAAGAGCGGGCAGGACGAGTTCGACTTCGAGTACGGCGAGGACTTCGGCGCGCACCTGGCGACGTTCGAGCCGGCCTTCACCCTGGCCCGGGTGCGCTACAACCCCGAGGGAGACGCGGTGGTGAATGCGCGGCAGGTGGCGCGGCTCGCCCGGCTGACGGACTGGCTGAGAGACCATGCGCGCCGCTTCCTCTTCGAGCTGCGGGTGCCGGCGACGCGGGCCCAACTGGCCGCCGTGGGAGACGACCTGGAGCGCTACGAGCGCGAGCTGCGGCCCTCGCTCCTGGTGCGCGCGATGAGCGAGCTGCAGGCGGGTGGCGTGGAGCCCGACGTCTGGAAGCTCGAGGGCCTGGAGCGGACAGTGGACTGTCTGCGCGTGGCCCGGCAGGCCCGGGCGGGAGGCCGCGAGCAGGTGTCGTGCATCCTGCTCGCGCGGAACACGGGCTGGGAGCGCCTGGAGCAGTGGATGCGGATGGCCGCGCCCATTCCGGGCTTCCTCGGCTTCTCGATTGGCCGCACGCTGTGGGGGGACACCATCCGGGCCCTGCACGAGCGCCAGCTCACCGCGTCCGAGGCCGCCGAGCGCATCCGCGACGACTTCCAGCGCGCGCTCATCCTCTGGGACAAGGCGGTGCTCGGCGCCGAGTACCAGCGCTCCAGCTGGAGGCCGGAGGCGCTTCGCCTGGAGGCGTCTCCCAGCTGAGTGACACGCGCGGAGACCCGATCTCGCGTTCGTAGCGGGCACCCACGATTGATCTCCTGGGTGTATCCGGTAGCGTGTCGCGGATGCACTGGCATCGGCACTCGAAGCGCGCGGCCCTGCTGACGGTGTTGCTCGTGATCTCCGGACTCGGTGGAGCCGACGCGCACGCCCAGCAATGCAGTCCCGAGACTCCTCCCACGGAGGAGTCCCCCAACGATCCGATGAGCGACACGCGCCTGCTGCGGCGCATCGTGCTCGGGCTCACCGGAACCACGCCGACCCTCGAGCAGTACGAGGCGATGGCGGCCGCGGCCACGCCCGAAGCGCGGGAAACGCTCCTGCGCTCCGCGCTCGATGACGCGCTCGCCTCACCAAAGTTCTACGAGCGCATGGTGAACTTCGGACACGATTGGATCTCCGTGGGCGCGTACACCACCGGCGCTTCCGGCGACGCGTACCAGGGCGACATGTCCGGCCACCTGCTCAAGTGCTCCGGGAGCAGCAAGCACCCGAGCGCGTACTACCAACTGAACGAGTTCAGCAACCAGTCGGTCAATCAGTGCAACGACCTGGATGGAGCGGGTAATCCCCTGGCGGCCGAGGTGCACTCGGTCGAGCCCTGGTGGGCGCCGGGAACGACGGTCGAGGTGCTCGGCAAGGCCGGTTCCGATGTCACCCAGGTCGTCGACGCCAAGGGAAACCCGGTCGACTGCGGCGTCGCGGCCGGCGGCTACTACGATCCCACGCTGCCCGCCGGGTGCGGCTGTGGACCGAACCTCGTGTGGTGCTCGCCGCTCTCCGGCCTGGGCAGCGCGAGCAACTTCGACCTCGGCGTTCAGCGGCGCCACCCGTACGAGGAGCCCGCGCGCCTGTTCGCGCACCTCGCGTGGCACGACCGGCCGCTGTCGGACCTCGTGCTCGGCAACTACTCGGTGGGGACCAACTGGCTGCGTGCGCTGTACGTGCGCTTCGGCCGGCAGATGGGCAGCACCGCATCGGACGCGAACACGACCTGGTGGCGCCCGGAGGCGGACACCGCCCCGCGAGATCCGCTGCACCCGACGGCGAATGATCCGCAGGCGTGGCGCGAGTTCGTGGTCGAGGACCTGGAGCCCTTCCACCTCGTGCTCAGCAACAACCGGGCGCCCTCCGGCAGCATGGATCGCACGTACCGCTTCGATCCCCGCACCACGACCGCGGCGCCCCAGGGTCTTCCCGCCGCCGGGGTGCTCACGATGATCGGCTCGCTGTCCTCGTTCCCGCGCGAGCGCGTCCGGGCCGCGCGCTTCCTGGAGATCTTCGCCTGCCAGAGCTTCTCGCCTCCTCCGGCGGACGTGCACTTCCCTCCGTACGAGACGGATCCCGCGAAGGGAGGAACGTGCCTGCACTGCCACAAGACGCTGGATCCCGCGGCGATCTCGTTCAAGCGGTGGGACTTCGATCCGGCCCAGAGCTACTACGTCCCGTGGCCCTTCATTCCGGGCATGGGCAAGCGGCGCATCACGAAGGAGTGGCTGTCCGGGCAGTATCCGTACACCGGCACCTCGCCCGGCTACCGGTGGAAGAACGCGTTCCTGCCCAACACCGTGTTGACGCCCGTCACCCCCGAGCAGATCGCGGCCAATCCCGAGGCGATCATGCTCGACACGATGCCCGACACGTACACGCTGCTCGGCGTGCAGGGTGACGGCACCATGGGTCCGCTCGGCTTCGGAAAGCTGCTCGTGCGCTCGGGCGAGTTCGATCGCTGCGCCGCGCGCAAGCTCTACTCGATGTTCATCGGCCGTGAGCTGAACCCGGCCTCGGAGAAGCGCTTCATCGACAAGCTCGCGAGGGAGTTCGTCGCACGCGACCGCAAGCTGAGGCCCTTCATCCGCTACCTCTTCGAACAGCCCGAACTGCGGAGGGGCCTGTGATGAGCACGCCACTCAGGATGTTGAGAACCGCCGTGCTGGCCGCGCTCGTGCTCACCGCCGGGGCGTGCACCAAGAAGACCCCGGACGTCTCCTATGGCTCGGACGGGGGCACGGACGGGGGCGAGAGCTGCGCCCCCTCGGGCAAGAACGATGAGATCCGGCTCGCGCTCGCGCCCGCGTGCGAGGGCTGCCACCTCATCGGCAACAAGCCGTTCTTCGCTTCGCTCACCGCGTTCGAGAACGGGCTCGTGTACGACGAGCGGTACGTGAAGCCCGGGGACCCCGAGAACAGCCTGCTGATCCAGCTGCTCGAGGGAACCGCCCCCGGTAGCTATCCCCAGATGCCGCCGGGCCAGCGCTACGAGGAGCTCGTCACCGACGGCCGCGCCACGCTGAGCATCGAGCAGGTGAAGACCTGGATCCGCGAGCTGCCCGCCGCCCCCGCGCGGCTGGAGGCTCCGGACCCGGAGGCGTTCACCGTCCGCCGGCTCTCCGCCGAGGAGATGGTGGTGAGCCTGATGGATCAGCTCGGGCTCACGCTCGAGGACTTCGTCAGCACCACGGATCCCAACTGGCGCAACACCGCGTACACAGTGAATGGCGGCAAGCTCTTCGTGTGGCCTGGGGATTGGGCGCCCGGCATCTCGACCCAATACGTCTCCGACTCGCGCAGCGTCGAGCGGTTCGAGGCGCTCGGAGGCGGCAATTCGCTCCTGTACCGCAAGAAGGACGTGAGCTTCGGCCCCTCCGCCGCGCAGACGCTGGTCCAGATGTCCCAGGCCTGGTGCGCGCGCGCGGTGGACAAGAAGGGAAACACGGCGGTGCTGCGCTACGTGACGCTCGCCGACACCTCCGCGAAGAACCCGGAGGCGGTACAGAAGAACCTGCGCGCGCTCTACCTGCGCATGCTCGGACAGCCGCCCTCGGACGCGGAAGCGAAGGAACTGTACGAGCAGGTCTATGTGCCACTCGAGGCGCAGAGCACGCGCCTCGGTTGGATTGGCGTCTGCGCGGCGCTCATCCGTCACCCGCTGTGGATCACCTACTGAGCCGAGGACACCATGACGAACACCTCTCGTCGCACGCTGCTCAAGTGGGCCCTCGGAGCGGGACAGTTCGCGCTCCTCGAACGCGCGGGGCTGCTCGGCTCGAGCACCGCGCGCGCCGCGGATACCGACGTCCCCTCCCGGCTCGTGGTGCTGTACATCCCGGGCGGCTACCGGCCGGCGTACTACTTCACCCCGATGGACGACGCGGACATTCCGCTCTGCGTGCCCGCGCCCTCCACCTACGCCGCCGAGCCCGTCTTCTTCAATGCGAGCCAGCTGGTGACGCTCGGGCCCGAGAACGGCCCGTACAAGCCGCTCCGCACCTGGCAGTCGTGGAACCCCTCGGACCCCGCCGCGCGAGGCTCCTACAGCCCGCTCATGTACGGCTTCACGCACTTCGCGCTGCAAGACCAGCTGAGCGTGCTGCACGGCATCGACCAGGGCACCAATGACCATTCGAGTGCGTTCATCGCCTCGATGTGCGGAGTCGCCGGTGCGGACTACCGGGCGCCCGCCGTGCATTCGGTGATCGCCAATCACCTGTTCGAGAAGTACCGCGAGAGCCGGCCGCTGCCGTTCGTGGTCGTCACCGGCGAGCGCGGCACGCCGAGCGGAATGGGGCTGCCCTCCCATGCCTCGCCCGTGCGGGTTCCGTCGATCGAGGCGCTCAAGCCGCAGCTCTCCGCGAAGCCCTCGGACAATCCCTGGTGGACGGGGCTCGATGCGCGCACCGAGGGCCCCGAGCTGGACGCACGCGGCCAGCCCACCGGCGGCACCTTGAAGACGACCACGATCGAGCGCTTCTCGCTCTCGCGGGCCCAGCGGCACATGGACCGCTCGACGGCGAAGGTGGACAGCTACCTCGAGGGCCTGCATGGCTCGCTGTCGTCGGTCTCGCGCGTGCTCGCGACGGATGTGGTGTCCGTGCTGCAGAACACCCAGGGCATCGACGTGCTGACGTCGAGCCGCCCCGCGTACCTGTCGAGCTACCTCTCCAACCAGTCGTTCACGTACACGTTCGGCAACGCGAACTTCCACCTCACGGGGCTCGACCCACGGATGGACCTGGCGCTGCGCCTGCTCAAGTCGGACCTCTGCACCTCGGTGCACGTGTCGCTGCAGGTGGACTTCGACACGCACAACGCCTTTGGCCACGGCTACAGCTGCGCGCACGGCCGAGGACTGATGGACTGCGTCGCGCGTTTCCTGGGCGAGCTCAAGGCCGCGCCCGCTCCCGGCAAGCCGGGCAAGACGCTGCTCGATGACACGCTCGTGCTGGTGATGAGCGAGTTCGGCCGCAGCTGGGCCTCGCGTAGCAGCGACGGCTCCTACTACCTGCCGGATGACCACCACCCGTTCACCTCGGTCTGCTTCGCGGGCGGAAACGTGGCGGCGAACCGGCAGGTGGGCTCGTACACCCCGCGCGGGCTCGGCGTGCCGGTGGATATCGTCGAGGAGAACGGTCAGGCCTCGAAGCGCGTGCCCCGGGCCGCGGACGCCGTGACCACCGCACTGCGGATCATGGGCATGAACACGAGCGACTTCTTCATCCCCGGCGGCTATGGCGAGGTGGTGGGAATCCGCAAGGCGTGAGGGGCTTCTGCCGAGCTATGGCTCGGGCATCCTTGGCGAAAGCTCATCGGCATGAAGCGATGAGATGAACGAGGTGAAATCGTCGGCCAGGAAGTAGAGGCTGCGCTCGCCCACGCGAGCGTGGCCATCCCAGTAACAGATGGCTCCTGTCCGGCCCCCCGCGACGCACAGGCAAATCTTGTCAATGCCTTCTGTCGTTGCAATCGGAAGCAGGTCCGCGGGAATGCGATCCCGGAACACGTCGCGATTCCAATCGAGATTGCACGACACGACAGGGTCATTCAGTCCCAGGAACAGGTGGATGCGGCCAAACGGATTCCCCTCGAGACCCTTGAGCGTGAACAGATCACGCTCGGGGCGCCCACCATGGGTGGCCAACAAAAACTCCTTGTAGGCAACCGGGAGGACAAGTCCATGCGTCTTCTCGAAGGCGCTGACGTCCTCCTCCGTGAGCGGAGGCCCTCCCTCACGCGTTCGTAGCAGAGCAGCCATCATTGACCTCCTGAGAAACCACCCGTGTGCCCCGTCTTGGCGTGGGTGTCCGTGGGAACGAGTTGCAGGGTCGTCCCATCCTGGTGGTGATGCCAGGTCATGCCCTTGGGCGTCTCCGCGAGTCCTGCGGCCTTGTTCGCGGCGGCGTAATCCCTGGCCCGGGAGCCCGTGAACTCAATCTTTACCTCGGCTTTGACGGCACCCGCAGCCCTGAAATCGGGGTAGCCATCCGCATCGAACGGGACCCCCGTCACGGGATGGTTCCTTCCCGCCAGATGGGCATTCCGGATGGGTGTTTCGGTGGGAGGAACCCCTGCTCGCTCGGACTTCGCTTCCGACAACCAGGCCTGGGCCCTGGCCACATCTCCCCTGGCCTCGTAGAGGGCCACGGCACCTGCCTCTCCACTGTCGAACACGAGGAGAGCCGCCTCCCGGTTGGCCTGAATGTACCTGGCCAGCTCGCGCAGCCCTTCCCCGCCCAGCCGCTCCGACAGCCGCTCCGCCACCGCTGCCAATCCCTGGAAGCCCAACTCCGGCACCTGGAGCCACCCTACCCGTACCCACCGGACACGCGGGGTCCCCTTTGCCTCGGAGAGGTAACTCAGGCCCTTGCCGCCGGCGTACAAGGCCACCAGCACCGCGGCGGCGGACAACTCGCGCGTGGCCTGCTCGTACTGGCCTTGCGACAGCGAGTACACCCCGTGGCACGTGCCGGCCACCAGGCTGTAGAAACCCACTGGGACGCCGAACGTCAGCGTGTCGAAGCCGCCCAGCGCTACGTTGCCCGGCGAGAAGGCCGCTTCCATTTCCGCCCGCTCCACCTCGTCGAGCACCCGCTGATGGGGTGGCGGCAGTTGTCCCTTCTGCGCAAAGTACTTCATGGCCAGGGCGCCCCGGCTCAGTTCGCTGGTGGACAGGGCTTCGTTCGCGGCGCTCGCCAGGCCCCGTGCCACGTCACCCAGACGCTCGGGGCGGTCCTGATAATCCGAGAGGTTCAGTCCTCGCTGCCGCAGCGCCTCGCGGACGGCGGCCATCCGCTCCAATGTCTCCCCGAGTTGTTTGTCCCGGGCCAACAGGAGAAGTACCTGGTGCAGGTCGTCGGTGAAGGCCGAGTGGATGACGAAGAGGGCAAAGAGCTCGGCGCGAGCGGCGCCATACTCCCGGGTGGCGGTGACGAGGAACGTGGCGCGTTTGCGGTTGAGGACGTCGGCTCCCTCGCGCAGAGGACCCAGGGAGCCGAGCCGGACGGCGGACCAATCATCCAGCCCCTCCACCAGCCGGACCATCTCCACACCGCACTGAAGCTCGATGAACTCCGCGGGCGAGGCGCACGCCAGGAACGGAGCGAGCACCTCCCGACTGGAGGAGAGGTCGGGCCAACCTGGGGGCAGCGCCTCTGCCCTCTGACAGCTCACCTCCTGCGGTACGTCCGCCTTCCGCCCAGGGAAGCCGCCCGCGCCGCCCGCCGCCTCCGTCATGGAAGTAGAGATCAGCGTTCCCGGACGCGCATGACCCGTGGCACACCCCATTTTCCGGGGAGCCCACCGCCGGGAAGAGAACTTCACGGACGCGGTGTTGTAGAGGGCGAAGTGGTCGTGATCCGAAGGTTGCTGCACGGGTGAACACGTAGGTGCACAGCACGCGACGTGGCACCAGGGGCCGTGAGGCCCAAGGGCCGTCGCTTCGAATCGACATCAGAGGTGCATGCCACATCGCACGCACGGCACTTCCCGGAGGGGGGCGGAGACGCCCCCCTTCGTTTCTTTCAGCGGCTCCCCTACTCCTCGTGGCAGTCCACCCACTTCACGCCCGAGCCGCGCGTGTCACGCCAGATGCGCGGGAGCGCCTCGGCGGCCTTGGGGTGGATGTCGTGGAAGAGGATGTTGCCGTGCCGCCACACCAGCATGAGCGACAGCACGCGCCCGGCCGCCTTCGGGCCCGAGTTGCTCGCGTGCCAGTCCTGCGAGTCGATGTTCCACAGGATGTTCTTCATTCCCCCGCGCTCCAGCACCTGGAGGATCTCCGGGGTGCGCTGACCGTACGGCGGGCGGAACAGCGTCAGCTTCGTCTGGCCCTCGGGCAGGCTCTCCGCGAGCTTGGGATGGAAGGACTCCATCCCCGGCACCGCGCCAGCCCAGGAGGCGTGGGATTTGTGCTCCTGCCCGTGCGAGCCCACGCACATGCCCGAGTACAGCGCCTTCAGCTGCTCCACCGAGGTCGCCTTGCGCCGGGCCTCGTAGTTGTTGCCGAGCAGGAAGAAGGCCGCGTGGATGCCCTCGGCGCGGACCAGCGAGGTGACCGCGTCCGTGCCGCCCGCTCCCTTGGGCGTGGGGCCGTCATCGAAGGTGAGCAGGAAGCTCCGGTCCGGCAGCTCCAGGCCGAACTTCTCCGAGGGCGACAGGGGCAAAATCTCACTCGTCGTCTTGGGGAAGAGCCCCGCCAGCCGGACGAGCTCGTACAGGTAGCCCTGGTAGAAGGGCTTCTGCTCCGCGTACCAGGGCGCCAGGTCCGCCGGCAGCTTCGCCAGGCCCGCGCGCGAGGTGGCCACCAGCGCCGCCCAGTCCTTGGGCACCGCGCCCTCGCAGAAGAGCGCCCCGGTGGCACACGTCTCGCGGGCCTTCGCGAAGTTCTCCACCAGCACCCCGTGCATCCGCTCCTTCCACTTCGCGAGGGAAGCCGCGTCTCCCGCGGGGGGCTCGGTGCTCGCATCGGCGTCCGCCATCACCTCGGTGAAGGCGGCGATCTCCGCGCGCGAGGCCACGTCGAAGGCCCGCGGAGACGTCAGCGGCGAGGGCCACTGGGAGCGCTCGGTGAGGGACACCTTCAGGCCCCCGGCGTGGGCGGCGGGGGCGAGCAGGGACGAACAGAGAAACGCGGTGAGGAGACGGAAGCGGCGGTGCATGAAGTCCTCTCGGAGAACAACGGCGAGCCGGTAGCCTACTTCGCCTCGGCCCGCCCGCGCCGCCTCCCGCTACGCCGCGCGCCGGTCCAGGATGCCCGAGCGGCCGATGCGCTCGACGGCCTCGGCCAGCCGCGCCTCGCTCTGCACGAGCGCGAGGCGCACATGGCCCTCGCCCATGGTGCCGAAGCCGCTGCCGGGCACCACGGTGACGCCGGCCTTCTCCAGCAACTCCATGGCGAAGGGGAGGCTGGACTCGAAGCCGCGCGGCACGGGCGCCCAGCAGAACATGGTGGCCTGGGGCTTGGGGACGGCCCAGCCCAGCCGGTTGAGCCCGTCCACGAGCACGTCGCGGCGGCGCTGGTAGGTGGCGGCCATGTCGGCCACGCACTGCTGCGGCCCGGTGAGGGCGGCGACCGCGGCGAGCTGGATGGGGCGGAAGAGCCCGTAGTCCAGGTGAGCCTTCACCTCGGCGAGCAGGCCGAGCAGCCGCGCGTTGCCCACGGCGTAGGCGATGCGCGCCCCCGCCAGGTTGTATGTCTTTGAGAGCGAGTTGAACTCCAGGCCCACCTCGCGCGCGCCCGGCGTCTCCAGGAAGCTCGGGGGACGGTACCCGTCGAAGCTCAGCTCGCTGTAGGCCGCGTCGTGCAGGATGACCGTGCCGTACCGGCGCGCGAAGGCCACCGCCTGCTCGAAGAACCCGGGCTGGACAATCGCGGCCAGCGGGTTGCTCGGGTAGTTGAGAATCAAGAGCCTGGCCCGCCGCTTGACCTCCTCGGGGAGCGACTCCAGGTCCGGGAGGTAGCCGAGCTCGCTCTTCAGCGGCACGGGGTACAGCTCCGCGCCGGCCAGCACGGGGCCCGCGGTGTAGATGGGGTAGCCCGGGTCAGGCACCAGCACGAGGTCGCCCGGATCCGTGAGCGCCTGGGTGATGTGTGCCAGGCCCTCCTGCGAGCCGGTGAGTCCCAGCACCTCCGAGTCGGGATTGAGCGCCACGCCGAAGCGGCGCTGGTACCAGCCGGCCACGGCCTCGCGGAAGGCGGGCAGGTCCTTCATCGGGTAGCCGTAGTTGCCCGGGTCGCGGATGGCCTGGGCCATGGCCTCGGTGATGTGCGAGGCGGGAGGCAGGTCCGGGCTGCCGATGGACAGGTTGATGACATCGGCACCCGTGGCGAGCTTGCGCTTGCGCGCCTCGTCCATGGTGGTGAAGACGGCGGCGGCGAGCTTCTGGAGACGCTGGGGCTTGCTCATGAGCATGGGACGGGCGCCCCTCTATCACGACCGGGGAGCGCCAGGGCTACCGGGCTCAACAGCCAGCGGAGGGGCGATATGGCCCGCACCGGGGAGTGAAGCCGCCCACCCCGTGCCCAGGCAGCCAGGCTAGGCCACGCGCAACAACGCAACGCCCACGAGGATGAGCAGCACCGCCAGGATGCGGGCGGGCGACAGGCCCTCGTGGAAGAGCACGACGCTGAACACGAGCGCCAGGGCCGCTTCCAGGCCGAGCACCGCGATGTACACGGAGCCCAGGTCCGCGCGGCGCATCGCGAAGGCCTGGAGCAGGGCCCCAGCCAGGAACAGGGCGAGGAAGGCGGCGATCGGCAGCGGGCGGGACACGCCCTCCGAAAGCTTCATGAAGATGCCCCCGGCAGCGAAGCACACGGCCGCGAGGAACATCAGGACCAGCTCCCTGCCCGACACCATGCCGTCCGCTCCCGAGGGCCGTTACCGGGCCGCGTCGTCGCCCGGCTCCCGGCCATTCACCGGGAGGAAGATGGAGAAGGTGGTGCCACGGCCGGGCTCGCTCTTCACCCGCATGTCGCCGCCCATCTTCTGGAGGATGGACAGGCTGATGGACAGGCCGAGCCCCGTGCCCGTACCAGCCGGCTTGGTGGTGAAGAAGGGCTCGAAGATGCGCGAGAGCACCTCGGGAGGAATCCCGTGGCCCGTGTCCGAGATGTCGATGCGCACCCGCTCTCCCTCCAGCGCGGTGAGCACCTGGAGCACGTTGCGCTCCGGCCCTCCGGACCGCATGGCATGCGTGGCGTTGACGATCAGGTTGAGGAAGACCTGGTTGAGCCGGCCCTCGCTGGCGGGCACGGGCGGCAGCACGTCCGCGTACTGCTTCTCCACCCGGGCCGAGTGCTTCAGCTCGTTGTGCGCCATGCGCAGCACCACATCCAGGCATGCGTGGATGTCCACGGGCGCCAGCTCCTCGCCCGCGGTATGCGAGAAGAAGCGCATGTCGCGCACGATGTCCCGGATGCGCCCGCCTCCCACGAGGCACTCGGCGAGCACCTCCTTCACCTCGGCGAGCGACACGCCCAGGCTCGAGGGCAGTCCCGGCACCGTGGCCAGCGTCTGCTCCAGCTCGTTGCGCCACTCCTGGAGCCAGGAGAGGTTGGAGAGCACATAGGAGGTCGGGTTGTTGATCTCATGGGCGATGCCCGCCGCCAGCGCGCCCATGGACGCGAGCCGGTCGTTCTGGATGCTCTGCTGCTCCAGCCGCCGCTTCTCGGTGAGGTCCGTGCCAACAATGAGCAGCCGCCGCGTCTCCCCCGTCACCTGCAGCGAGGCGGCGATGCCGAGCACCACGCGCCCGCCGCTCGCCGAGCGCAGCCCCTGCTCCTCCAGACACACCGTGCCACGGGCGCGCAGGGCCTCGAGGGCCTGGCGCAGCGGCTCGCGCTCGTCCTCCGGGGCGAGCGTCTCGAAGGCGCTGCCCATCAGCCGCGCCTGGGAAACACCCAGCAGCCGCTCCGCCACCGGGTTGACCTCCAACACGCTCCCGGCCGCGTCGAGCACGAAGACGGCCTCGCCGGACTTCTCCAGGAGCTGGCGGGTGCGCTCATGGGCCTCGCGCACCTGCTCCTCCAGATGGGCGGCGTGCCGTTCGATGACGCGCTTGGCCTCCTGCAGCACCGTCTCCTGGCGGCGGCGCTCGCTGATGTCGGCGTAGATGCCGACCACTCCCTGCACCTTCCCGTCCGCGTCCCGCAGCGGCACCTTGCTCGTGAGGATCCACGACGGCTCGGCTCCCCGGCGATACAGGGGCTCCTCGAAGGCGAGCTTGGGGATGCCGGTCTCCATCACCTCGCTGTCGTCGCGGCGGTAGGTCTCGGCGTGCTCGTCCGGCACGGCCATCTCGAAGTCCGTCCGGCCGATGACGTCCTCGGGCGAGTCGAGCCCCATGTCCCGGGCGAACTGCGGGTTGCAGCCCTGGAAGGTGTTGTTGCGGTCCTTCCAGAACACCGAGTGGGGAATGTGGGCCAGGATGCTGGAGAGCAGCGACTGCTGCTCGAGCAGCTGGCGTTCAATCCGCTGACGCTCGCGCATCTCCGCCTGGAGGTACGTGTTGAGCGAGCGCATGCGCTCCTGGGACTGCTCCAGCTCGACGTTGCGCTCCTTGAGCTGCCGCACCTGGGCGCGCAGGCGGAAGAGCAGCTCCACCTGGCGCTTGAGGCCGATCAGACCGCGCAGCTGGGACTCCGTGAGCGACCGGGGGCGCCGGTCCAGGACACAGAGGGAGCCGACGGTGAAACCCTCCTCCGTCTGGATGCGCACACCCGCGAAGAAGCGGATGCCCGGCTCGCCCTGAACGAGTGGATGGGTGGAGAAGCGCTCATCGGCCAGGACGTCGTCGACGAGGAAGATGCCCTCACGCTCGACGGCCTGGGTGCAGAAGGAGCTGCAGCGCTCCGTCTCCCCTACCCCCTGCAGCCCCACGTGGGCCTTGAACCGGTTCCGGTCCCGGTCCACCAGGCTGATGAGCGCGATGGGAGCGCCGCACGACTCCGCCGCGAGCCGGACGATGTCGTCGTAGTCGGGCCCGGGCGACGTATCGAGAAGGCCGGAGCGCCCGAGTGCCCGCGGGCGCTGGGCTTCGTCTCTCTGCAGTGCTGGAGATGGCATACGCATGGCGTGAAGGCGCATGTTGCAACACAGACGTGTGGTCCTTCACAGGCCATGCGCCATATTTCCCACGGGCATGTAGGTGCCAGGGCCCGAAGCACGCAACCGGCCTGGGAAGCTGCACTCGCATTGCACGGACGAATGCCCACTATCCTTCACTCCACCGCAACTCTTGCCATCTCAGAAACCGGCGAGACGATCGGACGAGACGCCGGAGGCGCGCGCCAGGGCGATGCCGCCGCGGCCCAGACATGGCGCTGCCGACCTGGGGATGAGGGGCCGCGAGTCTGCCATACTCCGCCAGTCTCCCCCCCACCCCGCGAGTCCTCCGTGATCGAGTCCGAGGCGGCCGTGCCCGCCACCACCCCCGAGCGTTGGTCCTGGCCTCCGCTGTTCGGCATCCTCGAAATCCAATTCGGCGCCGCCGTCGGCTTCCTTCAGACGGCCGTGCCCTACTGGCTGGCGAAGGACGGCATGCCGCTCGCCGAGATTGGCATCCTCTCCGGCACCGCCTTCTCGCCCCATGCGTGGAAGCTGCTGTGGGTGCCCCTCATCGACCTCGGCCCATGGCGGCGCATCTGGTACGGCGTCTCCACCCTGCTCACCGCGCTCTTCCTCCTGGCGTGCGCGCTGTTGCCGGAGCCCTCGGGGCACCTGGCGGTGTACACGCTGCTGCTCACCGGCCTGCAGGCGGCGGCGTCCACGGCCCACGCGGCGCTCAACGGCCTGATGGCCATCACCACGCGCCAGGAGGACAAGGGCCGCACCGGCGGCTGGCAGATGGCCGGTAACGTGGGCTCGACGAGCCTGCTGGGCGCCCTGGCCATCTGGCTCGCCAGTGCGTTCTCCCGGCAGGTGGCGGGCATCGTGCTGGCCACACTCGTGCTCGTGAGCGGCGCGGGCATCTTCTGGGTCGCCGAGCGTCCGGGCGAGAAGGTTGCGCGAGCCTCCGTGCTGCACGCGGCCTGGGAGCGCGTGAAGGGGATCGTTCAGGATCTCTTCCGCACCGCCTTCAGCCGCGACGGCATCATCATGCTGGTGCTGTGCCTGGCGCCGGTGAGCTGCGGCGCGCTCACCAACCTCTTCAGCGCGATGGCGGGCGACTACCACGCGCCCGAGCACGTGGTGGAGCTGGTGAACGGCCTGGGCATGGGCCTGTCCGGCGCGCTCGGCTCGCTGGCGGGTGGCTGGATGGCGGATCGCATCAACCGCAAGCTCAACTACGCGCTCATGGGCGGCGCCACGGGGCTATGCGCCCTCGCCATGGCGGCCGCGCCGTTGACGCCGACGACGTATGTCTGGGGCACGCTCGCCTACAGCTTCGCCAATGGCGCGGCCTTCGCGGCCTTCGCCGGCATGGTGCTGGAGCTCGTCAGCGCGGGAGCGGCGGTGACCACCAAGTACACGCTCTTCGTCGCGGCCTCGAACTTCGCCATCAGCACCGTCACCGCGCTCGACGGCAGCGCGTCCGGCTTCCGGGGGCTCGGCGTCCGCGCGAGCGTCGCGTTCGACGGCCTCATCACCTTCGGCGGCATTACGGTGGTGGTGGCGCTCTTCCTGCTCTTCCTGCGCAAGAAGCCCCAGCAGCCCGTGGCCGCGTGACACCCGGGGAGGACTCCGGGGAGGACTCCGGGAATGTCACCTGCGCGATAGCCGAGGGGCGCGGCGCGTGCGCCCGCCAACGTGGGGAGCCCGCTCTCGTCCCCACGGGAGAAGCGGCGATTGTGGGGGACTCCCCCGGCGAGCAGGCTCCTCCGCGCGCCGCGAGCCCCCCGCTCGCGCGCCCGGAGGACACCGCCATGAACCGGAGGGAGTTTCTCGAAGCCACACTCGCGCTGATGATCGCCCCCAGTGCCTTCGCCGCGGGGACGCCCTCCGCGACCCAACCGGTGCCGCGCCGGAAGCTGGGGCGCACGGGCGAGCAGGTCTCCTGCATCGGCGTCGGCGGCTTCCACATCGGCAAGCAGAAGGACGAGGCCGAGAGCCTTCAAATCATCCGGCGCGCGCTCGACAGCGGTATCAACTTCCTCGACAACTGCTGGGACTACAACGACGGGCAGAGTGAGCTCCGGATGGGCAAGGCCCTCCAGGACGGCTACCGGTCCAAGGCGTTCCTGATGACGAAGATCGACGGCCGCGACAAGAAGACGGCCGCGAAGCAGATCGACGAGTCGCTCGAACGCTTGCGGACGGACCACCTCGACCTGCTGCAATTGCACGAGGTCATCCGCGACAATGATCCGGACCGGGCCTTCGCCGAGGGCGGCGCCATCGAGGCGATGACCGAGGCACGCAAGGCGGGCAAGGCGCGCTTCCTCGGCTTCACCGGGCACAAGTCGCCGGACATCCACCTGAAGATGCTCGAGGCGGCGAAGCAGCACGGCTTCCGCTTCGACACCGTGCAGATGCCGCTCAACGTGATGGACGCCCACTTCGACAGCTTCGAGAAGAAGGTGCTGCCGGTGCTCGTGCGCGAGGGAATCGGCGTGCTCGGCATGAAGCCGATGGGGGGCGCCATCATCCTGGAGAGCAAGACGGTCACCGCGCCGGAGTGTCTGCGCTACAGCCTGTCGCTCCCGACGAGCGTGGTCATCACCGGAATGGACTCGCTGGACCGGGTGGAGCAGGCGCTCGGGGTCGCGCGAGGCTTCAAGCCCCTCTCGGAGAAGGAGGTGGGGGCACTGCTCGCGAAGACGGCGAAGGCCGCGAAGGAAGGCGCCTTCGAGAAGTACAAGGTCAGCCAGCACTTCGACGGCACGGTGCAGCACCCGGAGTGGTTGGGTTAGGCCGCGCGCTTGAGGGCCACAAGGAAGCGCGCCTCGGCTACCAGGGTGCCGTCCTCCGCCTCCAGGCGCACCGGCACCCAGCCTTCCACCTTGTCCCCGGACTGGCGCAGCGCCTCGCGGAACGAGGCCAGCACCTCCGGGGGCGGCTCGCACACGGCGAACACCGTGCCCTTCGCCTTGGAGCGGAAGTCCGTCTCCACGCGGTTCACCAGCGCCTTGTACGGGCCCATGGGGAAGTGACTGAAGACGAGCATCCCCATGGTCACCTCCATCGCCGTCACCTGCGCGCCCAGGTAGATGCTGCCCACGTGGTTGCGCGTGCGCCGCTTGAGGGGCAGCCGCGTGCGCGAGCGCGTCTCCGACACCTCCTCCACTCGGATGCCCAGGCCCGAGGTCATCGGGATGATGGCCGGCAACGCCATCGTCATCATCAGGTTCGCCGCCGCCGGAGATACCCGGCGCAATCTCTCCACGAGCTCGAAGGCAAGCATGGCCCCGGTATAACGCAGGTGCACGGGGAGACGGTGGTGGATGGGAGGGCTTTGACCCATCGCGGAGCAGCAATGGTGTACTATTTACACTCCGCACCTGGACGTGAGGGGATGAGGCATGCCCGCCACCGGAAAGCCCGCCGGCCACGCCGCGCGCGAGCCCCTCCTGATGCGGGCGTAGCTTCGCAACGCGTTCACTCTCCGCACGACGTTCTCCGAGACGGACCACGGCCCGCTACGGGTAGTCCACGGCCGGATGGACTTCGAGCTCCAGCACGTCGAGGCGCGGCACCTCTCCGAGGAGGAGCTGCTCCAGCGCCTGTATGCCGACGCGGCCCGCCCCTACGATCTCGAGAATGGGCCGGTGCTCCGATGCGCGCTGTACGGACGAGCGCCCCGCGAGCAGGTGCTGCTGCTCGCCACCCATCACCTGTCGCTCGATGGCGGCTCGCTGAACCTGCTGATCCAGGATCTCCAGCGGCTCTACGGCGCCCAGGTCCGGGGCTCCCAGGCCGTCCCCGGGCCCGCCGCGACCCGGGAGTATGACGAGCTCGTCCAATGGCAGTCGGAGTGGCTCGCGAGTGCCGAGGGGCTCCGGGCACGCGACTGGTGGCGCGAGCAGCTCTCCGGGAGCACGCCCGTGCTGAACCTGCCCACGGATCGCCCGCGTCCGGCCCGGCAGTCCTTCCGCCAACACACGCACCTCTTGCGGCTCGACGAGACGCTGGCCCGGGCGCTCGGAGCGCTCGCGAAGGCGGAGGGCACCAGCCTCTATGCCCTGATGCTCGCGGCCTTCCAGGTGCTGCTCCACCGGCACAGCGGGCAGGAGGACCTCCTGGTGGGAGTCCCCTTCTCCGGACGCAGCCAGGAGTGGCACACCCGCGTGGTGGGGTACCTCGTCAACACGCTCGCCGTGCGCTCCCGGGCTCCGGCGGGCACGTCCTTCCGGACGTTCTACAAGAACACCGCGCGCACACTGCGCGAGGCCCTGGCCCATGGGGACTACCCCCTCCCGAGGCTCATCGAGGACCTGAAGCCCCAGCGCGACCCGGGCCGAGCACCGCTCGTGCAGGCGACGTTCACGCTGATGCCACGTCCCCGGCCCGAGGAGTCTCCCGAGCCACCCCCGTTCGAGCTCGACCGGCTGACGGCCTCCAACGTCGGCCTGGCGGGCGATCTCTCGGTGCACATGCACCTCACCCGCGACGACGGGACACAGCTGCTCTGGGGCGCGAATGCCGACGTCTTCGAGGCGGCCACCGTGGAGCACCTGGCCGCGCGCTATGTCGCGCTGCTGGAGTCCATCGTCCAGGAGCTCGACCAGCCCATCACCCGGCTGCACATGCTCCCGGCCCGGGAGGAGCGCCAGCTGCTGGTGGAGTGGAACGCCACCGGGCAGGCGCGGCCAGAAGGTTGTCTTCACGAGCTGTTCGCCCGGCAGGTGGAGAAGACGCCGGGGGCCCTCGCGCTCCTCTTCGAGCAGCAGGCGCTGACCTACCGGGAGCTGGACTCGCGCGCCAACGTGCTCGCCCACCGCTTGCGGCGGCTCGGGGTTGGCCCGGAAGCCCGCGTGGGCCTGTGCCTGGAGCGCTCACCCGAGCAGATCATCGGCATCCTCGGCGTGATGAAGGCGGGGGGCGCCTACGTTCCCCTCGACCCGGCCTACCCCACCGACCGGCTGGCCTTCATGATCGAGGACGCACGGCTCTCCGTGCTCGTGACGCAGCGCTCGCTGGCCGAGCGGCTGCCCGCCACCGATGTCACGCGGCTCTTCCTCGGCCCGGAGGGCGAGGACCTCACGGCACCCTGCATGGAGGCGCCCGCCAGCGGGGTGGAGGCGGACCATGCGGCGTACGTCATCTACACCTCGGGCTCGACGGGCCGACCCAAGGGCGTCGTCGTCGAGCACCGGTCGGTCCTCAACCTGTTCGCGGTGCAGCCCCGGGTGCTGCCCCTCGGGCCGGGGGATCGCCTGCTGCAGCTCGCGTCGGTGAGCTTCGACATGGCGGTCCAGGAGATCTTCTCCCCGCTCGTCTCGGGAGCCACCCTGTGCATGGCCCGGCGAGAGGCGCTGGTGCCCGGGCCGGAGCTCGCGAGCCTCCTGCGAGAGCGGGAGATCACCACCATCACCCTATCTCCCTCCGCGCTCGCGGCACTGCCTCCGGGGGAGTACCCGTCCCTGCGGGCCATCATGGTGGGCGGAGAGGCGAGCCCGGAGCCGCTCGTGGCGCGATGGAGCGAGGGCCGCCGCTACATCAACGGGTATGGGCCCACCGAGGCCACCATCTACGCCACCTGCGGCCTGTGCACCGCGGGGGCTCCGGTGACGATTGGCCGGCCGATCGGCAACGTGCGCGTGTACCTGTTGGATTCGCGGCTCCAGCCGGTGCCCCGAGGAGTGCCGGGCGAGCTGTACATCGGAGGCGCGGGTCTGGCGCGCGGCTATCTGTGGCGCCCCGAGCTGACCGCGGAGCGATTCATCCCGGACCCCTTCGGCGATGAACCGGGCGCACGCCTGTACCGGACGGGAGACCTGGCGCGCTACCTCCCCGATGGCCAGCTCGACTTCCTCGGGCGAGTGGATCACCAGGTGAAGATCCGCGGCTTCCGCATCGAGCTCGGGGAGATCGAGTCCGTGCTGGGCACCCACCCGGACGTGCGCGAGGTCGTGGTGCTGGCCCGGGAAGACCCACCCGGAAGCCCGAGCCTCGTGGCCTACGTCGTGCCCACTTTCCCTCGCCCTCCGGGGAGGGACGGGGTGAAGGTAGCGCGTCCTCCGAGCTCGACACCGCGGCACTCCGGACCTTCCTCAAGCGGTCCATGCCCGAGTACATGGTGCCCTCGGCCTTCGTGCCGTGCGAACGCCTGCCACTCACATCCAACGGGAAGGTGGATCGCGCGAAGCTGCTCGCCTTGCCGTTGCGCCGCGAGCGGAGCGTGCGCTCCCGTCCCCCTGCGAACGAGACCGAGCGCACCCTGGCGCGCATCTGGCAGGACGTCCTACGGCTCGAGCGCGTGGGGGCGACGGAGAGCTTCTTCGATCTCGGTGGGCACTCGCTGCTGTTGACGCAGGTGCGAGCGCGGGTGAAGCAGGCCTTCGGACGCGAGCTGTCGATGCTGGAGCTGTTCGAGCATCCCTCGATCGAGTCCCTCGCGGCGCACCTCGCCTCGGCCCCGCGAGCACCGGAACCCTCGCGCGCCAGGCCCCTGCCCTCCGCGCAGGACGGCCAGTCGGTGGCCATCATCGGAATGGCCGGGCAGTTCCCGGGGGCGAGTAATCTGGAGCAGTTCTGGCGCAACCTCGCCGGAGGCGTGGAGTCCATCTCGCGCCTGAGTGACGAGGCGCTGGCCGAGGCCGGCATCCCTCCCGAGCTGTCGAGCCATCCCGGTTACGTCCGGGCCAAGGGGGTGCTGGAGGGAGCGGAGCTGTTCGACGCGGAGTTCTTCGGCTTCAGCCCTCGCGAGGCGAGCCAGATGGATCCGCAACAGCGCCGCTTCCTCGAGTGCGCCTGGGAAGCCCTGGAGGACGCGGGCTACCCGCCCCAGACGCATGGCGGCTCGGTCGGCGTCTTCGCCAGCTCCAGCGCGACGACCTACCAACCGCGCCCCGCCTCCGAGACGCCCGCTGACGTCTGGCAGCTCAAGCTGGGACTGGAGAGCGACTTCCTGTCGACCCGCGTCTCCTATGAGCTGGACTTGCGAGGACCGGGCCTGACCGTCCGGACCGGATGCTCGGGCTCGCTCGTGGCGGTGCACCTCGCGTACCGCAGCGTGCTCGCCGGTGAGTGCGACCTGGCGCTGGCGGGAGGCGTGTCCATCTCGGTACCGGTGAGCGGGGGTTACCTCTACCAGCCGGGGATGATCCTCTCGCCCGACGGCCACTGCCGGGCGTTCGACGCGCGCGCCGGTGGAACCGTGCGAGGCAATGGCGTGGGAGCCATCGTGCTCAAGCGCCTGGATCGGGCGCTGGCCGACGGGGACAGCATCCACGCGGTGATTCGAGGCAGTGCGCTCAACAACGATGGCGCGGGGAAGATCGGCTACACCGCGCCGGGAATCGCCGGACAGGCCGAGGTCATCACCCGGGCCCAGGAAGCGGCGGGAGTGCGGCCCCACGAGGTGTCGTTCGTGGAGACGCATGGAACGGGCACACCGCTGGGAGATCCCGTCGAGGTCGCCGCGCTGACGAAGGCGTTCCAGAGAGGCGCGGGCCCACAGGGGCACTGCGTACTCGGAGCCACCAAGCCGAACATCGGGCACCTGGACGCGGCGGCGGGAATCGCTGGGCTGCTCAAGACGGTGCTCAGCCTGCGCCACCGTCAGCTACCTCCGGTCGTGCACTTCGAGCAACCGAACCCAGCGCTGGAGCTGGCCGGGACGCCCTTCTCCATCAACGCGAGGCTCTCGGACTGGACGCCGCTCGAGGGCCTGCCGCGAATCGCCGGAGTGAGCTCCTTCGGCATCGGCGGCACGAATGCCCACGTGGTGGTGGAGGAGGCACCGGAGAGGCCCGCCACGAAGGACACGGGGACCTGGCGTGTACTGCCCTTGTCGGCGCAAAGCGGAGCGGCGCTCGCCGAGACTGCCCGGCGCCTGGGAGAAGCCCTCGCCAGACGTCCGGAGCTGTCGCTGGCCGACGTGGCCCACACGCTGCAGCGGGGACGGACCGCCTTCGAGCAACGCGTGGCGCTGGTCTGCCGGGACCTCCCGGGTGCGGTTCAGGGCCTGGAGCAACTGGTCCACGCGTTCGCGAAGGGCGAGCGTTCACCGGCCGAAGCCCGCGGCCGGGAGGTGGCCTTCCTCTTTCCCGGCCAGGGCACACAGCACGCGGGAATGGGGCGCGCGCTCTACGCCGCCCACGCGGTGTTCCGTGACGAGGTGGACCGGTGCGCCGGGCTGCTCCTGCCCCATCTGGGCCTGGACGTGCGTGAGCTGCTCCTCCAGGAAGAGGACGGCGCTTCCGGTGAGCGCATCCATCAGACGGAGCTCGCGCAGCCCTGCCTCTTCGTCCTCGAGTACGCGCTGGCCCGGCTCTGGATGTCGTTGGGGCTGAGCCCGAAGGCGATGATCGGCCACAGCCTCGGGGAGTACGTGGCCGCCTGTCTCGCCGGAGTGTTCTCGCTGGAGGACGCGCTGGTGCTGATCCGCGCGCGGGGACGCCTGATGCAGGCCGCTCCCGAGGGCGCGATGCTCGCGGTCGGGCTCCGGCCGATGCGCTGCGGCCCCTGCTCGATGAGCACCTCTGCATCGCGGCGTACAACGCACCCGCGCTGAGCGTGGTGGCCGGTCCGGCGGAGGCGATCTCCGGGCTGGAGCGGCGGTTGGAAGCGAAGGGAATGGGGAGCAAGCGACTGCGGACCTCGCATGCCTATCACTCGCCCTTGATGGAGCCGGCGCTGGCGCCCTTCGCCGAGCAGGTGCGGCGGGTGCGGCTCTCGGCCCCCACCCTCCCCTTCGTCTCGAACGTCACGGGGACGTGGATCACCGCCGAGCAGGCGATGGATCCGGAATACTGGGTCCAGCACCTGCGCCAGCCGGTGCGGTTCGCGGAGGGAGCGGCGTGCCTGCTGGCGGCGCCGGAGCAACTGCTGCTGGAGGTGGGGCCGGGCCACACGCTGGGCGCATTGGTGCGCCGCGGCCCGGGCTTCGGCGAGTCCCATGCGGTGCTCTCGTCGCTCCCCCGCCCGGGTATGGCAGCGGATGACGCGGAGTTCTTCCTGTCGCAGGTAGGAGAGGCCTGGAGCCTCGGAGCGACCATCGACTGGCGAGGCCTGAGTCCGGACGAGCGGGGCCGGCGCGTCTCGCTGCCGGCGTACCCGTTCGAGCGCCGGCGATACTGGAGCGATCAGGCAACGTCACACTCCACCACGACCCCGGCGCCTGCGCGGCCTCCGATGCCCGCGCGTGTGCCGATCGCAGGAGGAGATCCCATCCAGCAGGCACTGGCGGGGCTCTGGCGCGAGCTGCTGGGCATCAGTGAGGTGAGCCTCCACGAGGACTTCTTCGAGCTCGGAGGCCACTCGCTGCTCGCCGTCCAGCTGGGCGCGCGGATCCGCGAGACCTTCCGGATCGACTTTCCCCAGCAACGGGTGCTCGAGCACCGGACGGTCGCGCGGCTGAGCGCGTTCATCCAGGAGACCACGCAGGCGGGCTCGATGGGAGAGCCCGCACAACGCCACACGGCCACGCCCAGTGGCGCCGCGTCGCTGCTGGTGGAGCTGAACCGGGGCGACTCGAAACAGCGCCCACTCTTCCTGCTGCACCCGGTGGGCGGCACGGTGTTCACGTATCAGGCCCTGGCGCGCCTGCTCGACCTGGACCTGCCGATCTACGGCGTGCGAGCGCGGGGACTGGAGTCCGGCGAGCTTCCCGCCGGGAACATCGAGGCCATGGCGGCCCTGTACCTGGAGGCCCTCCGCACCCGGCAGCCCGCCGGGCCCTACCGGCTCGCGGGACACTCCTTCGGGGGCGTGGTGGCGTACGAGATGGCTCAGCAACTGCGGGCGCTCGGCGAGCAGGTGGAGTCGCTGGTGCTGATGGACTCACCGGGCCCCGGCCAGATGCCGGTGAGCCTGGGCTCCAATGACGAAATCCAGGACTACTTCCAGCGGATGGCGCCCGAGCTGTTCCAGGAGCTCTTCCTGCGCTCGGCGGGGCGGGAAGGCACGCTGGAGACGCAGTTGCCCCGGAGCGAGGTGTTCCTACGGGTGTTCCGGGAGAACGCGGCGGCCATGTTCGCGTATGCGCCGCGCCCATACGAGGGCCGGCTGGTCTTCTTCCACGCACAGGAACGGGACGCCATCAACCCGCGTCATCCCGAGCTGGCGTGGATTCCCCTGGCCACCGAGGGAGTCGAGGTCCACATCGTGCCCGGCAATCACGTGACGATGCTGGCGGAGCCCCACGTCCGCGGCCTCGCGAGCAAGGTGCGCAGGGCCCTGGAGTAGCACGAGGCGCGCGGGCCCACCGCCCGCCTTGTCCCAGCAGTGCAAGCTTTTGCTTCAACGAATAGCCCGCTGATTTCCCGGAGCGCTGACAATAAGTTGTTCACCAAGGCATGGATGAAGCTTGAGAATACTATTCACCCATGCTTTTGCCCGAAGCTCTCCAACCGAATCGAACTCGCCAGCACGATACCATACTCCTTCGACAGCATCCTCCTGCCACAGGCCATCGCCATCATCGCTCTGCCATTCCCTGGGACCCCGAGTATCCAGCACATAATCCTTACTGGACTTGACGAAATTCCACAGCAGCGCCTTCCAAATGAACTTCACATCATCGCGAGTATTCGCAATAATTCCGGGATCATATTCAATAGCCGCTGCCGCGAAGCTCGAGTCTCGTTCAACCGCAGCAGTCTCCAAATAGAAAACAGGCGAAGAATCATAGACCAGGGTCGTACTCTTCCCCTGAATCACTTTCTGGACTCTCTTACCATCACTCCCGTTGCCCGACTTCCATCCCGGCAGGCGCTCATCAACCACACCGACGATCCAAGAGCGACGTCCCGCCAGCACATGCATACGATTGAGTTCGAGCATTGAACGGAGCAGCTTCACCTCAACCTTTGCCATCTTCTTCAAGTCCCAAAAAGGGAGCTTGTCCGCTCCCTTCTCAATCATAGAGATGAGTCCTTCCAACACTCTATCCCCCCAGTCTCGATATTCACGTTTGAGGGTTTGAACACCGAACCCCTTACCTTGCTGATTCTCTACCACCCCCACCCAATCGTCGTGGAAGTCCGGCAGTTCGATGGAACTTAAGAACTTAAGATCCAATGTAAAGGCCAGCGTTTTCCCATTACGAAACCATCGCTCTCCCCATTCAACCTCCGCACGATTCGGCTTCAAATTCCCTTCTGAGCCATTGAAGAACCTTGGAAAACTCTCAAAGAGATTCGATGCCAATTCGTCGAGCTTTGCCTGTATAACCAAATCTCTATTGCTGGCATTGAAACGGAGACAAGGTATCCGGAAGTGGATGCGGAATTGATTGGCATGAAAATCACCTACCCCATCCTCAACAATCTTGAGTTCGGAAAAATCATTAATCATGAAAGCCTCATCATTAACGAAGAGTACCGTCCTCGAGCTCCGGGAGAACTACCGTGCACTGACCTGGTCGAACGCCCTGCACTTTGGCATACCCGGCCGAATCGAGCGTCCCCTTCTTGACCGTACCATCGGGGAGATGGAGTTCGAACTTCTGATTGGCAAGCGTTTCACCGTCTGATGTTTTCAGCGTAAGCTCGACAAAGCTCTCTGGAGAGTCGTCAGCGACCGCTGGAGCATCATTTGGCTTGATTGACTGACTTTGGAGCGAACCGGCTCCGAGCTTTTGTACCTTGGCTCCTGCCATTTTTATGGACGAGCCTTCCAGTGTGATGGTCTTACCGAAGAACTTGACGGCTCCTGACTTCTCGGCCTTCAAGACAAGCTTTTCATTCACGATGACGGAGAACGTATCCGCCTTCAGCCCGACACTCTTCGCCAGCCAGACCGAGCCGCTATTCACCTGTATACTGGATTTATTCTCTATGTGGAATTCGCAATCATTCCCCGTGAGCTGTTGCAAGCCACCTCGGGCGTCGGTATTGAAGTCGCTCCCCACCTGTATCGAGCTGTCTCCCGCGACGCTCTCTTGACGGCTTCCCCAGACATATTCCTTGTGAGCTCCAGCGATCTGCTGAGACTTGAGCCCGCCAACGGCTTCGTTCAGGGAAAGACCGACGTTGATGGAGTACTCACCTCCGATCGTCAGTGCTGCCGCTGCGCCTATCGTGGTGGATGCGGCCTGTTCGATCGTGATGACGGTGTTCTTGCCAATAGCGATGGATTGATTGCCGTCCACGGACTCGTTCTGACTGCCGCGCGTCGTGGTTGAACGATCACTGCGGACCTCAAGCGTCTGATTACCACCGATGGCGCTGTCATCATCCCTTGCGACATCAAGGTACGCATTGCCCTCCACGGTGATGGAGCGGTCCTTCTTCACCAGCAGGTCTTCGTAGCCGCGCACCTCCTGGTCCTTGTCGTTCTCGGTGACGAGGTCCTCGTCCTTCTGCGCGTGGGTGAAGATCTCCTCCTGCCCGGCCGCGTCTTCGATCCGGAACTCGTTGAAGCCGTCGCTGCCCAGGCTGGAGGCACTCTTCAGCGTGGACTTCGTCTTGTCGTCCGGAAGCGCGTAGGGTGTCGGATTGCCTCCGTTGTAGACGGTGCCAGCAATCAGCGGCCGGTCCGGGTTGCCCTCCAGGAAGCGCACCACCACCTCCTGGCCGATGCGCGGCAGGTACAGCGCGCCCCACGCGGGGCCGCCCCACGTCTGGCCCACCCGCACCCAGCACGACGCCTTGTCGTCCCGCTGGCCCTCCCGGTCCCAGTGGAACTGCACCTTGATGCGCCCATGCTCGTCCGTGTGGATTTCCTCTCCCGAGGACCCCACCACCGTCGCCGTCTGCAACCCGGGAATGTGCGGCAGGGGCGTGGTGCGCCTCGGCCGGTAGGGCACGCTGGCGGGCATGCACTTGAAGCTGTTGCGGTACAGCTGGCCCAGGGCCTCGCGGCCCCCAGGGGTCTCCGGCTGCCGGCCCGAGTGCGCCACTTCCACCACCACGTACTCGCCCGAGTGCGTGCCCTCGTCCTCCACCTCGAAGCGGTACCCCGCCGTCAGCCGGGGGCACACGCCCTCTCCCTCCAGGGTGCGCGCCGCCTGCACCGCCTCCTCCAACCGCACCTTCGCCGCGCCCTTCCCCACCGCGGGCGCCACGTACTCGCCCGGGTAGTCGTACACCTCCAGCTCGCCCTGCCCGTTGCCCGTGTCCTGCGTCTTGCCCGACACGTCCAGCGAGGGCTTCTGGAAGTCGTAGTCCTTGAGGTGCACCTTTCCGGGCCGCAGCCGATGCACCCGCTGCAACGACGAGAGGTACTCCCCCTCCTCCACCCGCCCGTCATTCTCGCGCAGCGGCAGCTTCGCTCCGCCCGGCAGCGCCTCGTGCACGTTGGGCTTGTCGCCCACCACCAGCACGTGCCCCTCCTCCGAGTGCTCGAAGAAGTAGAAGAGGCCCTCCCACTCCATCAGCCGGCTCACGAAGGCGAAGTCCGTCTCGCGGTATTGCGTGCAGTACTCGCGCGCCTCGTAGCTGCCGCTCAGCGACAGCTTCACCTTCACCCCGCCCTCCTCCAGCACCGCCTTGACGATCTGCGGCACCGTCTTCTCCTGGAAGATGCGGCTGTGCTTCACCCGCGTGAGCCACCACAGTTGGGGCACCACCCAGGCCTGGTACCGCCAGCGCCCTCCCTGCTGGCCCAGCGCGTCCAGCCTGCACACCCGCCCGTGCACATGACGCGTCTTGCCCTCGGGCAGCGGCACCGTCAGGAGCGCCTCGGCGCCCAGCAACTCCCGCGCCTCCAGGGGCTCGTCCTCCAGGGAATGGAAGCCCACCTGGAACTCATAGGGGCGGCTCAACCCCTCGCGTCCCGAGAAGTGGCTGACCGACAGACCCTCCGCCTCGAGAGACCCCACCTTGAAGGCAAAGGCCGGTGCTCGCGTCTGGCTCATGAATCCCCCTAGAGAAGTGGAGGATACACGGGACGGCGTGCCTTCGTGGCGAACATCTCGCCTGGCGCGTCACGGGCGCGCCCGTACAACCCCTCATGAACACATCACCCCTTCGCAGTCCGTGCTTCCAGTCTTTCCTGGAATGTTCCGTTTTGACCCCCGGGCGGGTATACTGACGGGACACGGAAAGGAGACCCACATGAAGAACGAAGAGCTGAAGAGCTTCAATGCGGTGGTGCGGGACATCTCGTCGCTGGTGGAGCTGAGCGATGAGGCGCTGGAGCAGGTTGTCGGTGGCCTGGCTGCCCCGGTCGACAGCTGCCCCACCGACCGCGCCTGTGAGCCCGACTGCCGCTGCAACAGCGCCTGCACCAACCTGGCCTGACACACCCCGGGCGGGGGAGGATCTCCATGTCAACGAAGCAAACGAATACCGGGACGCAGGGACTCGAGGACATGATCAAGCTCGAGCCCCTGGAGCTGCCCACGTCCTCCTTCCTGCCCCCGGGCCTCGCGCCCCTGAAGCTCTCGGCGAGCGAGCTCCAGGGGCGCAGTACCCTGCGCACCAGCAGCTACACCATCTACGTGGACCTGCCCGGCAACGCCGACGACATGCTGCTCGTCCACGCCTATACGGGCGCCTATGACCTGGCGTCCAAGCGGGTCGCTACCTATCTGCGCTCGATGGAGTCGCGGCACGCCCCCAACCCGCTCTATGGCACCTGGGCCGCCGAGCCCCCCATCGAGGGCGAGGTGCCCAGGCCGAGCGACGAGACGATCGAGGCCCTCAAGAAGCGCGGCTACCTGCTCACCCTGACGCCCGAGGAGGAGGAGTCCCTCTTCGCCCGGCTGAGCGCGAAGCACCACCTGGCCACGCTGCGCCGCTCGCCCATCTACATCGTCATGCCGACGTACCAGTGCAACCTGCGCTGCCCCTACTGCTTCCAGGATCACATGCGTACGGATCCCAAGTACTCGCACCTGCTGCGGGTGATGGACCGGAGCATGGCGGACCGGCTGCTCGCGGGCATGAACAACATCGAGGCCGCGCATGGCTTCGAGCCCGGTGCGGAGCAGACGCGCACCCTCACCTTCTTCGGCGGCGAGCCGCTCCTGGCCCGGAGCCGGCCCATCATCCAGTACCTCATCGAGCAGGTGCGCGCCCGCGGCAAGGCGCGCTTCACCGCCGTCAGCAACGCCACCGAGCTCGAGGCCTACGAGGACCTGCTCGGCCCGGAGAACATCTCCTCCATCCAGGTGACGCTCGACGGCATTCCTCAGGAGCATGACCGCCGGCGCATCTACCCGGATGGCTCTGGCTCCTTCGAGCGCATCGCGAGCAACATCTCCCTGGCGCTGGCGCGTGGCACGGCGGTGAGCGTGCGGATGAACATCGACCGCGACAACATCTCCCAGCTCCCCGCCCTGGCCGAGCTGTTCGAAGCCCGCGGCTGGAGCAGCCAGAGCCTCTTCAGCTCCTACGTGGCCCCCATCCACGCGGGCAACGGCAACGTGGATGCGAAGTCCACCTTCAATTCCTGGCAGCTCGGCCGGGCGCTGGATGAGCTGCGCCAGCAGCACCCGGGCGTGGCGCGGATCGGCCTCATGGACGACTCGCTCCAGTTCAAGGCCCGGCAGATCTTCGACCAGACGGCCGCGGCCGGTAGCTTCAACACCGCCTTCTGCGGCGCGCACACCACCATGTATGTCCTCGATGCCTTCGGGGACATCTACGCCTGCTGGGAGCGCACGGGAGATCCCCGTCAGCGCATCGGCCACATCACCGAGACCGGTGACGTGCTCATGAGCCGGATGCACCTGCATGCCTGGCGCGGCAGGAACGTGGTCTCCAACCCCGTGTGCCGCAAGTGCCGCTACGCGACCTCGTGTGGCGGAGGCTGCGCGGTGCTCGCCGAGGGCGCCACGGGCACCCTCTACAAGAATTTCTGTGATGGGTATGCCCAGCGCTTCCGCGCTCGCGTCGCCCAGGCCTACCTCGAGCACCTGAGCGGCCAGGGGCCAGGCGTCAACGTCGAGCGGCTCTGCGAGGCCTGAGCAGCGCCCCGGTCAGTGGCTGAGCGCTCAGGGGAGGCTTCGACACGAAGCGACTTCCCCTTGGCGGCGCTCATGACCTGGTGAGGATTCGTGATTTGACGCTCGAGGAAACCCTCGGGCTCGCTCGCGCGCTGCACCCGCTTCGAAGCCATCCCTGAACCACTGCCCTCCGTGGGGGAATGACACCAGGAGACAGGAGCCAACACGGATGCCGCTCCATGCACCCCAGGAGCAACCGTGTTACAGGAGTAAACGAGCGAGGGACGAGCATGGACGAGCGACGGAAGGGCCTCGAGCAGCCGAACCTGCGCGAGCGGAAGCAGCGCCTGCTCCGCCTGGAGCTCGGCGAGGTGGCGCTCCACCTGTTCATCCAGCGGGGCTTCGCCGAGACCACCATCGAGGACATCGCCGAGGCGGCGGGCATCTCACGCCGGACGTTCTTCCGGTATTTCGAGGCGAAGGAAGACGTCGTGCTCTGGCGGTTGCGCTACAGCAGCGAGCAGCTGGGCGCGGCGCTGGAGACCCGGCCCGCCGACGAGCCTCCCCTGCTCGCCGTCCGCAATGCCCTGGAAGTGATGCACGAGAGCTATCAGAGCGATCCGGAGCGCTACCGGGCCTACCTCCGGTTCCTGCTCGAGACGCCCAGGATCCGGGCCCAACTGCTCGACACCCGGGAGCAGTGGCGGGCGCTCCTCGCGCGCACCCTGGCCGCGAGGCTGGGCGATGCCAGGGACAAGAACGGGCGGGCGCTCCTGATCGCCTCCATCGCGGTCTGCGCGCAGGATGTCGCCGTGCGCCGGTGGGCCTCCGAGGGGACGCGGAGCCTGAAGGAATATTTGGACGAGACCTTCACGGCCCTCGGCGAGCTTCTCTGCTCGACACCGGCCCGGAGCGCTCCCGCCAGGAAGCGCTCACGGCGGCGGCCCGTCTAAGCGCCCGGACATAGATGTTGTACACCTCCAGTATGGAGCCGCTGGAGGTAGATGAGGAGGAGCGTGCGCGGCTGAGGGAACTGGGCCGCGCACCTACAGTGAGCTGGTGGGTGCGCGATCGGGTAGAGATGGTGCTGCTGGCTGCGGAAGGCTGGAGCGCACCGCGCATCGCCCAGCACCTGGGAGTGAGTGCCCAGACGGTGCGCCGCGTCGTGCGCGCCTTCCGCCAGCACGGGACGGACGCACTGGAGCGCAAGCTGCCCGGCCCACCTCCTGATTTGCAGAACCAGTTCCGGGTGCGACATGCCTTGGCTGCCCTGTTGGAGCAGCCGCGTACCTGGACGGCCAGTCAGCTGTCAGGTGCGCTGGAGGTCCACGGCCTCCACCTGGGACCACGGCAGGTTCGCCGTTACCTCAACGCTATGGGCGCCAGTTGGCAACGCACCAAGATGAGCCTGACGCACAAGCAGCGTGCCGAAGAGGTAGCACGCGCCAGGCGCCGGCTGGTCACACTCAAAAAAAGGCTCGTGCGTCGAGGATAGACCTCTTCTTCCTGGACGAATGTGGCTTCTCCCCAACGCAGCCCACCGGCTACAGCTGGAGCCCTCGCGGCCAACGTCGCCTTGTCCCCTACGAAGCGCCCATGCGCCGACGCGTCAACGCATTGGGGGCCTACCGGCCCGTGGGTGAACTGCCCACACTGCGCTTCCGGGTGTATTCACGCACTCTCGTCTCCGGTGACATCATCACCTTCCTCAAGACGCTGCCGTCCGGCGTGCGTCCGTGCGTTGTCGTCCTCGATAACGTCGGCATTCACGTCAGCAAGGAAGTGCAGCGGGCAAGGCCCTTGCTCAATCGCCTGGGGCTGTCGCTTTTCTTCCTGCCCGCCTATGCACCTGAACTCAACGAGGTGGAGGCGGTCTTTGGCGTCATCAAGAGCTACGAACTGCCTGAGCGCAGCTACGCCACCCTCCCAGAGTTGATGACGGCGGTACGGCGAGCCTTCCGCCGCTACCGCCGCCGGCTCAATCGAAGAAGGTGATCAACATCTATGTCCGGGGGCTTAGCGGGTCCTGGCGGGGCCGCTCGGAGTATGACAACGCGCCCCGACAGCCACGAACGAGCACGGGGGAGCGGCACACGGCAGCCGCAGCTCGGGCCAGGGCGAGCGCCAACGCAGCGGGCAGCTCATTCTCGGGAATGGTGCAGGCAACAGGGCGCTAGGTTGCACGCACCCGCCCCCGGGCCGCTGGGAACGGTGAGGCGCGCACCTGGACTGCGCTAGGAGCTTGTCGGCGAATCGGCCAGGAGTACGGAGGCGCGTAGCAGGCGCCATATGGCGCGCCAGCAAAGAAGAACAGAGGTCGGTGCCTGGCTTCGTTGGCGTGCCGGGCACGGAGTCCCGCCGCCCGTCAGGCGGGCTGCGCTACCAGGGCGGGCAGTTCCAGGCCCTGACGCCACGGCTTCTTGAGGTTGTGCACCGCACACGCCAGGGAGAATTCTCCGCGTACCTTGGGCAGGCCCCGCAGCGAGAAGCGCGGCAGCGTCCCGAAGTTACCCGCTGCTCCGAGCCGCGCCCCCCTCCTGGCAAGGGGGCGCGGCTTGCTTTCGCGGACCCAATCGATTCTCGTCGGACCCAATCTGGAGGCGCATGAGAGGAATGGGGACCATGTCGAGGGCAGGGGGTTGGGGCGCCACGCTCGCCGCCTCCGCACCTGCTGGGGGGAGCGGCTGGAGAGCCATGAGCGCTTCCTCGCGTAGCGCTCCGAGAAGGGGGTAGCCACATGGCCTTCAATAAGGGCTATTCCTACCGCGAGCAGCTGGGCGCCCGGGCGAGGGGACAGAGCACGCACTCCTATCTGGTCGCCGCCTACCGGCACTCCTCGAGCGCGGTGTGGTGGGAGCGGCTCGCCCGGGGCGAGGTCCTGTTGGATGAGCGCCCCGCGACGGGCGAGGAGCTTCTGAGAGCCGGCCAGTGGCTCGTCTGGAACCGGCCTCCCTGGGAGGAGAAGGAGACGCCGCGCGACTACTCGCTCGTGCATGAGGACGAGGCGATCCTGGCGGTCATCAAGCCGGGCGGCCTGCCCACGGTGCCGGGCGGAGGCTTCCTCGAGAACACCCTGCTCCACCTCGTGCGCGAGCGCTTCCCGGAGGCGAGCCCCCTGCATCGGCTGGGACGCGGCACCTCGGGCCTCGTGCTCTTCGCGCGCACGCACGACGCGGCGGCGAGACTCTCCCGCGCCTGGCGTGAGCACGAGGTGGAGAAGCGCTACCGGGCCCTCTCGAGCCATGTGGCCACCCAGGAGTCCTACGACATCACCGCGCCCATCGGCGAGGCGGTGTATCCGGGCATGGGCATGGTCCCCATGGCGGCTCCAGGCGGGAAGGTGTCCCGGAGCCTGGCGCGCGTGCTCCAGCGGCGCGCGGCGAGCACCCTCTTCGAGGTGGACATCCAGACGGGCCGCTCGCAGCAGATCCGCATCCACCTGGCCTTCATCGGGCATCCCCTCGTGGGAGATCCCGTCTACGCCGTGGGAGGCGTGCCGCGCGCCGAGCATCCGGGACTGCTCGGGGACATCGGCTACCTGCTGCACGCGGAGCGGCTGTGCTTCGCGCATCCGCTCACGGGCAGGCGCGTGGAGCTGCACGCCTCCATCCCGCGCGAGCTCCAGGTGCAGTAGTCCGAAGCGGACGCGGACGCCTCGGAGCCCTGGCTCTCGTGTCTGCCACCGGAGTGGACGAATCCTCCCCTCAGCGCCCCTGGAAGACGGGGGCTCTGCGCGCCGCCGCGGCCGCGAGCCCCTCTCCCAGGTCCTCGCTCCCGTAGCTCTCCGCCTGGAAGCGCGCCTCTTCCTCCAGGGCCCGCTGGAGGGCGGCCCGGTCCGGTGCCAGCCTGCGCTTGAGCGCGCGGGTGGCCAGCGGGGCATTCGCCGCCACCTGGGCCGCGAGCTTCCGGGCGCGTGCGAGCACCTCGGGCCCTGGCGTCGCCTCGAGCGCCAGCCCCAACCGCACCGCCTCACGCCCATCGAAGCGGCGGCCCGTGAGGAGCAGCTCCGCGCCCCGCTGCGCGCCCGCCCTCCACGGCACGAAGTACGTCGCCCCCATGCCCGGGTGCAGTCCCAGTTGAACGAAGTTGAGCGCGAGCTTCGCGTCCTCGGCGACGACGCACAGGTCGCACGCGAGCGCCACGCACAGCCCGGCGCCAATCGCCGCGCCCTCCACCGCGGCCACCGTGGGCACCGGCAGCTCCAGCACGCTGAGGTAGCGCGCATAGAAGTCGAGCATGAAGGTGCGCGCCTCCTCCGCGGACACCCGGCGCAGCCGCTCAAGCATCTGGAGGTCTCCCCCCGCGGAGAACGCTCCGCCCGCCCCGGCGAGGACGACCGCCCTCACGTCGGAGCGTTGCTGGAGCTCGGCTACCCGGCCACGCAGCGCCTCCCCGAGCTCGGGCGTCATCGCGTTGCGGCGGGCGGCATCATTCAGCGTGAGGGTGGCGACGGCCCCCTCCACTTCGAGCAGGACGGCTGTGGACGGAGTGGACATGGGGCCCTTCTACCTCATCTCGCGGCGGGCCCCCGTGCGGTGACGGGTGGAGTGCCACGGGGTCTTCACTCCGGGCGTGAGAGCGTGATGCGCCGGCCTTCCTCCGCGCTGCGCAGCGCCGCTTCGATCACCTGGATGACCTGGCCCGCGCTCTCCGCCGTCACCGGCACCGGACCCTCGCCCGCGATGGCCTCGGCCAGCTGGCGGTAGAAGCACTCATAGGCACCCGGGAGCGGGGAAACGCTCGCGCTCCCACCGAGAGGGACGTAGCGCTCCGAGGGCTCTTTGCCCCAACCGGACATGCCCGGCCGAAGCCCCGCCTTGAGTTGCTCTTCCTGCGGATCGAGTCCGTATTTGAGGCAGCCGGCCGTCTCGCCTTGCAGCACGAAGCGCGGCCAGGGCTCGTGCACCACCGAGCCCGAGTGGAGGATGACGCGCAGCTCGCCATGGCGCAGCACCAGGTGGAACCAGTCGATGGCCTTCGCCTCGGGCCGCTGCCGGCCAACGTCCGCGGTGAGCGACTCGGGCATGCCAAAGAGTTGCACGGCCTGGTCGATCAGGTGCGCACCGAGGTCCCACAGCGTGCCGCCACCGGGGACGTCCTCCTCCTTCCAGCGCCGCTTCACCTGGGGCCGGTAGCGATCGAAGTGGCTCTCGAAGCTGTAGAGCCGGCCCGCCCTCCCCTGCTCCAACCACTGGCGTACGGTGAGGAAGTCGCCGTCCCAGCGCCGGTTGTGAAAGACAGTCAGACACCGTCCGCGCTCGCGCGCCAGGGCGTCCAACCGAAAGGCCTCGGCCGAGCTCAGGGTGAAGGGCTTCTCGACGACCACGTGCTTTCCGGCCAGCAGCGCCCGCTCGGCCAGTGACGCATGCGAGTCATTGGGCGTGGCGATGACCACCAGTTCCAGCGCCGGGTCATCCAGCAGCGCGTCCTGGGAGAGCACGCGCACGCCCGGCCAGTCACGCGTCACATCCCCGGCGCGGCGGGTGGCGACCGCCGCCAGGGTGAAGGCCGGCTCCGCGGCGAGCAGAGGCGCGTGGAAGGTGGCCCCGGACAGGCCATAGCCGAGCAAGCCCACGCGGATGGGCGCTCGAGCGGAATCCTCGGAGCTGCTCCGGCTCTGGCTCATGGGCGAATCAATCCATCCTTGCCGGGGCGGCGCATGCGGGAGATGGCGTCGACCATGGGACGCATGCTTCCTTGGCCCCGGGCTTCTGGCAAACCGCCTCGCAGTCCCCTCTCCTGCTCCTGAACAGTAGGATGCGGGCATGGACGCGAAATCGATTCTGAAGGCACTCCATCCCTGGCGGGACTCACACAAGCGCACCGCCTGGCTTCCCAAGGTGAAGAGCGGTCCCGGACCCGCCGCCGGGTCCCGGTTCGGAGGGCTGCCGTGGCTCCCGAGCGGCGAGAGCCACCCGGCGTGTGAGAACTGCGACCGGCCGCTCCGGCTCCTGCTCCAGCTGGACCTGCAATCGCTTCCCGAGCCAGCGCGTCAGCACCTCGGACGGGGGCTGCTGCAGGTGTTCTACTGCGAGCGCGAGGACTGCGAGCAGGAGTGCGACGGGTGGTCACCCTTCAGCGAGGCGCATCGGGTCCAGGTCGTCGACGCGGCCGATGGAGCCCTGGCGGCGCCGGCCGGGAATCCGTTTCCGCCCAAGGAGATTTCCGGCTGGAAGCAGGCCGACGACTACCCCTCCACCGCCGAGCACGATGAGCTCGGGCTCGACTTCGAATACGACTTCGACGCGAACACGGTCCGGGTCCGCTGTCCGGAGGTCGGGCTCGACTCCCCGCCGGTCGGCATCCACGACCTCGAGGCGGAAACCGTCGCCAACGCGTCGATGGGGGACAAGCTCCTGGGTTGGCCGCACTGGATTCAGGGCGTGGAGTATCCGGAGTGCCCCAAGTGCAAGGCACGGATGGAGTACGTGTTCCAGATTGATTCCGAGGACAACCTCCCCCTCATGTGGGGCGACATGGGCACCGCCCACGTCACCCGCTGCCCCACCCACCGCGAGGTCCTCGCCCTGGGTTGGGCCTGCGGCTGACCACGAGCCCTGGCCCCGCTCAAGACAGCAGGAGCGCGGGCAACTCCGCCACGGATTGGAGCATGAATCTCGGTTCCGGCAGATGCGCGGGCAAAGGCAAACGCTTCGGGTTGATCCAGCAGAAATCCAGGCCCGCGTTCAAGGAGCCCAGATAATCGCTGGTGAGGGAATCGCCGACCATGAGGGTATGGGCGGGGGCGATCTCCAGCTGGGTGAGCGCGATCTTGAAAATCTCCTTCTGGGGCTTCGAGATGGCCACTTCCTCGGAGACCACGAAGGACTTGAACCAATTGCCCAGGGCGAGGTGTTGGTACTTCGCCTGCTGGATATGGGTCAGGCCATTGGTGACGATGCCCAATTTGTACCGGCGCCCGAGCAGGGAGAGCGCCTCCGCGATCCCCGGAAACCAGCTCGCGGTGGTGCCGAGCTGGTGCTCATAGAAGGCGGCTACCGGCTCCGCCTCGAGGCTGGCGCCCAGGGCCTCCGAGAGGAGCTGGAACCGCTTCAACCGGAGTTGGCCCACGGGCAGCTGCGTGCTCTCCACGGCCTTCCATAGCGATTGATTGATCTCATGGAAGCTGCGGGTGAAGGTGTCCACCTGCGAGAAGGCCCGGTAGAAGTTCTCATAGACCAGCGCCAGCGCCGATTTCTCCGAGGCCTTGAAGTCAATCAAGGTGTCGTCGAGGTCGAAGAGGATGCCCTCGTAGGGAAGCCGCTGCTTGGAGGTGGGATGCATTTCCCGCGTTCTAGGTCAGGAGGGCTTCAGCGGCAACGAGCCGGGGATGTTGGTTGATGGACGGACAAACCCTCGACGGGGGTGCACCATCCCGCAATCCAATCGTCCTCCGGTATTTCCGGACAGATGGGCGAAGGCCGTACTGGCACGATCGACGCACAACCACTCGGTGGGAGCGCGAACGTCATGAGCCAGTCCATCCGGAAGCGCAACAACGTGCAGGTGCTCGGCGAGGGCCGCGACACCCTCATCTTCGCCCACGGCTTCGGCTCCGAGCAGAGCGTCTGGCGGCACCAGGTGGCGGCGTTCAAGGACCGCTACCGCATCATCCTCTTCGACCACGTGGGGTGCGGCGGGTCCGACCTCAACGCCTACAGCCCGCATCGCTACAGCGGCGTGCACGCCTACGCGGAGGACCTGCTGGAGCTGTGTGAGGAGTTGAAGCTCTCCGACACCATCTTCGTGGGCCACTCCTTCAGTGGAATGGTCGGCGTGCTGGCGGCCCTGGTGGAGCCGCGGCGCTTCCGCCAGCTCGTCTGCGTCAAGTCGACGCCCCGCCTGCTGGACGACCCGGAGTCGGGCTACGTGGGCGGCTTCACCCGGGCGGAGCTCGACGCGTTCTTCAGCGCCATGTCCTCCAGCTACTCCGCGTGGGCGAGTGGCTTCGCGCCCCTGGCCATGGGCAACCCCGAGCGGCCCGAGCTGGGCCAGGAATTCGCCCGCACGCTGTCCTCCATGCGGCCGGACATCGCCCAGGCCCTCGCGCGGATGACCTTCCAGTACGACCACCGGCTGGATCTGCCGCGCGTGAAGGTGCCCACGCTCATCATCCACTCCGGAGAGGACCTGGCCGTCCCCAACCAGGTGGGCGAGTACATGGCCCGGCGCATCCCCCTGGCGAGGATGACCACCATCACCGCGCGCGGGCACCTGCCCCACCTGAGCGCGCCCGAGGCGGTGAATCGGGCCATCGCCAGCTACCTCTCCGCCTCCGCATGAACCGCTGGCCGTCCGTCGCGCGCTGAAAGGGGGCATTCATGCCGGAGCCGCGTCAGGGGTCTCTTCCCACTTCGGGAGCTTCAAGGGAGGACAGGCCCCGCTCCTTCTGGCGGGACGCGCGTGTGGCCTTCGCGCTCGTCTTCCGCTCGCCGCTCGCCTTCTTCCTCTTCGCGAGCCTGACCTTCGTGACGGCGCTCCTCGTGCTGGAAGAGACCGGCCTCCAGGGCCTGGCCTACCTGCACTCGCGCCGCGCGCAGCTCTGGCACATGCTCATCGCCCTCGCGCCCACGGCCTGGCTCACCTCTCTCGTCCTCATGCTCGGTGATTTCGAGAGCTACCGCTCGGCCTGGCCTCCCACGCGCAGGGGACGGATGGCGGTCCTGCTCTGCCTCGGCCCCCTGGTGTTCCTGCTAGCCCTCCCCCTCCTGGCCCAGCTCGTCATCCAGCGCGAGGACCCGCGCCTGAGCACCCTCCTCGCGCCCCTGGTCTCGGGTTTCGCCGCGAGGCTGATCGGCATGTCCGTCCTGGGAGTGTCGGTCGCGGCGCTACAAGCTTCCGCCCTGGTGGGCATCCACCTTCAGTTCCTGGGCCGCCTGCCGAAGTACCAGCAACTCGCGGAGCACCCCGGCCCGGAGAGCCTGGATGAAGACGTGCGGTGGTATCTGCTCCATCAGGCCCAGATGAGACGCTTCCTGCGCGCCGCCGCCACCGTGCTCGGCATCTCCATGCTGGGCGTGGGCGCGCTGCGCAACGTCCTCAACGAGGTCCTTCCCGCTTCCGCCGAGCCGTTCCCGATAGAGCCCGTCATGAGCTACGGCCTCTACTACACCGGGCTCATCGCCAGCCTCTACGTGCCGGCCCACCGGACGCAGAAGCAGGTGGGCCAGGCACTCGCGGAGCGGCTCGTCTGGCAGACCCTCGGAGCGCACCCGACCTGGAAGCAGCGGCTCGAGGAGCAGCAGGCCATCCGCGACCATCTGGGCCTGCGAGACTCCGCGATCCAGGAGCTCCAGCAGGGCCTCGCCGTGCTCGCGCCCTTCCTCGCGAGCCTCTCCTCCCTGGCGCTCGGCGCGGGCGGGTAGCGAGCACCCACCTTCAGCCCCCCGGCGAGCCAGAGGACAGGGCTGCAAGCGGGGGAGCGCTCCTGGCTCGGGGCTCCATGCGGAGATTATGCGTAGCCGTGACTCGGCGAAGGAGCGCGGAGATGAAGCGACCAGCAAGTGAGCGGGTCACCCTCGTGGAGGTGCTCGAGCTGACCGGATCCTTCGAGGCATTCGCAGCCGTCGTCCAGGCCGCGGCGCGACGCCTGGAGGCCGAGGGGGTGAGCGGGCTCGTGGGAGCGCAGTTCTACGTCACGCCCGGTTCCTCCGAGATCGGAGCGATCATCACGTTCGCCGACCCCAGCCAGGTCATGGACCATGTCCGCATGATCACGGGCTGGCCGGAGTTCAAGGAGCTCCTCGGCTGCGTGAAGCCCCTGGACGTGCGGGTCTACGGGCGGCTCGGCGAGGAAGCGCTCGCCTGGCTGCGGACGATGAACGTGGTGAGCAAGACCTTCGAGAACCATGTGGCGGGCTTCGTGCGCTGAGGACGAGGCGTGGGGGGCGCTACTACGCCTCCCTCGTCTGCGCCGCGAGCTGTGGAAGCTGGCGGTGAAGGACCTCAGCCCAAGCATCCAGGCGATTCGCAATCGACTCGACGCGGGGAGTCTTGCCGCCGAGCCGCACCTGCCATTTCGTATGGGAACCCCAGGACATGGAGTCGACCGTTCCACCCCACGTGGAGGCGAGCGCCTCGCTGTAACGGCGCCCGAAGTCCTCCGTGCTTCCCATGCCGGCCTCGCTCGTCCACACCTGCCCGTCGCGCTGGATGATGCCGAGGTTCACGATCCTGCCGTCGGGGGCTTCCCACCGGAGCGCCCTCGCGCGTCTCGCCGTACCCGTCGAAGTTGTACCGGTGCCAGAAGGGGCCGTTGGGCGTCTCCACTTTCAGTTGCGCGTCCACCACCGGCAGTGTTTGCACGATGGCCGGGTCACACTTCCCCTGCGTCGCTGAAAGACATACGCGCCCCTCCCCCGCCGATTCCGACAAGGGAGTACACCGGCCGGGGGACTCGCAATTCACCTTCCAGGGCGGTTGCAAGTCATTGTCGCGACATGCCGCTGGCCGCACGCGGGTCAGCGTGCTGGCGAAAGCAAGCCCAACACAGGCATGAACCAGAACACCTGATGCACCAGCACGATGATCCAGAACACCACCTGAAACGAGACCTTGCGGGTCTTGTGGCGGAAGACCTGCTGGGCGATCAGTGCCCCCGGCCAGCCGCCCAGCAGCTCGAACAAATGCAGCTGCGCCTCCGGCGTGCGCCAGGCGCCCCGTAGGGCGCTCCGTTTGTCCTGCCAATAGAGAAAGTAGGTCAGCAGGCTGGCCACGACGTACGCCAGTAGCGGCCACGGCAGGTGCGCCTTGATGAGAACACCGATACTGCCCAGGGCCGGCAGCATGCAAAGGGCCAGGAAGACGGTCAGCCCACCCGCATCGGGCCGGATGAAGCCGAAGCCCTTGTCATCGTTCCAGCGGCTGATCTTGCCCCGGCCTTCCATTCGAGCCCCCTGTTTTGCCCGTTCGGGCGCGAATTCTCCTCGCGGCAGGCGCCACCGTACCAAAGAAAAAGGCTCGGCCGGAGCCACGCCTGCCTCCGACCGGCACCGTCAGGCGGCGTTCTCCTGACGACAGGCTCGCGCATGGGGGCCTCCGCGCGGGCCCCACTCCACGGATGATGTCCGCTCGTCGCGACACTTTCCGAGGAGGAGTCGATGGACTTCCTAGAAACGCTGGGGTTCGGGCCCGCGGGCCTGAGCGCGGGTATCGTCTTTGGAGCCGTGGGCTGGTTCGTCATGCGCTGCGTGCTCACCGGCTTCTTCACCGTGGACCAGAGCGAGCGCGCGGTGAAGGTGCGCTTCGGCCGCGCGGCCCGGCTCGCTGGCGAGCCCACGACGAAGAAGGGCCCCGTCAGCGAGGGACTCGCCCGCACCGACGAGGACCGCTACGTCTATCCCCAGCTCGAGGTCATCCATCCGGGCGGCCCCTACTTCAAGTGGCCCTGGGAGCGGGTGGTCAAGGTCTCCGTGGCCACCCAGACGCTCAACATGGCCTATGACCCCGAGTCCCCCACCGCCAACGAGGGCGGCACGGTGCTCGAGGCCGTCACCAAGGACCAGCTCAACACCGGGCTCACCGGGCAGATCCGCTACCGCGTCTCCGAGCAGAACCTCTATGCCTACCTCTTCGCGGTGAAGAACCCCATCGCTCACGTGATGGGCTACTTCATCTCCATCCTGCGCGAGCGCATCGCCAGCTTCGAGGCGCCGCCTCCGCCCGCCGTCGAGGGCACCCTGGAGGCCGTCGAGGCGTCGATCGTCTCCGGCGTCTCCATCAACGACCTGCGCAAGAACCTGCGCGACCTCAACGAGCACATGGATCGCGAGTGCCGCGGCAGCCTGTCGCGCTACGGCATCGTCCTGGATGCCTCGCTCATCACCGGCATTGATCCACCCCACGAGGTGGAGTCGGCGCTCGCCGCCATCAACACCGCGCACAACCACGTCTCCTCCGACATCAGCCTCGCGCAGGCAGCGGCGGACCAGAAGATCGTCCAGTCGCGCCGGGCCGTGGAGATCGA
>NZ_JBJMQO010000008.1:0-41946 GCF_045802675.1 Archangium sp.
AGGGTGTTCGCCAAACGCAGCCACGTGCCCACCGAGACGTGTCCCTACCACCAGCGGGTGGAGGTGGACGTGAAGACGGGCCTGGCGGTGAGTCCCTCGTGCCGGGCCGGGAGGCAGACGGAGTCGCGCGTATACCTCTCCTGGCCCGCGAGCATCCGGCGCTGGTTGGCCGAGCAGCACCGTCTGTTGCCGCAGCCTCCCGCCCCCGCGCCCGGCTGCGAGCCCGGGGGCGTGCAGCGGGCGCCGGAGATCATCTCGCCCGGCCAGGGGCAGGTGGCGCTCCTCATTCCGGGTGTGTCCGCGGATCAGCAGGAAGTGCCGTTGGAGGCCGAGGCCGAGGGAGACCGGGAGCTGACGTGGTTCGTGGATGGGACCTTCCTGGCCTCGGCGCGAGCGGACGAGCGGGTGTGGTGGGCGCCCTCGGTGGGCACCCACGAGATTCTCGTCTCGGACGACCGGGGACTCAGCGCGCGCAGGACGCTGGCGGTCCGCGAGCGGCGCTGAGTCTCGGGCGCGGGGGAAGTCCCTGGCGTTCCGACCCTCGGCCGGTTGCCTGCGCGCCCGCGTCTCCTGTTGCTCGTCTTTTTCGTGCTTACCCTCGCAGCGGAGCATCGACCGGAGGTCCGTCCGATGAGACACAGCCGGCTTCGTCCCCTCGCGGCGCTGGCGGGCTCGCTGGTGACGACGGCCGCGCTCGCCTGTCCGGACTGCCCCACCGCCCGGGTGGTGAAGGCCTCGGTCGTGGGGAGCGACTTCTGGAACCACCTGGTCATGGTGACCGTGCCGTTCCTGCTCATCGGCTCGCTCAGCGCGCTGCTGTACCGCGTGGGGCTGCCGCGCGATGAGCCCGAGGCCGGACCATGACCCTCTCAGCGAGGAAGAGCATGGCGGGGACCGTGCGGCATCACGGGGCCATCATCTCGGCGGGCGTGCTGCTCGGCACGGGCCTGGGCGGCTTCGTCGACGGCATCCTGCTGCACCAGTTGCTCCAGTGGCACAACATGCTCTCGTCGCGGCTGCCGCCCACGGACCTGGTCTCGGCGAAGATCAACATGTTCTGGGACGGCCTCTTCCACGCGTTCACGTGGTGGGTGACGGTGATCGGCCTCGCCCTGCTGTGGCGGGCCGGGAAGCGTCCCGAGGTTCCCTGGTCGACGCGCACCTTCGTGGGCTCGCTCGTGCTCGGCTGGGGTGCCTTCAACGTGGTGGAAGGGCTCATCGATCATCAGCTGCTTGGCATCCACCACGTCCACCCGGGAGCGGGGCAGCTCGCCTGGGACCTGGGCTTCCTCCTCTTCGGCGCGCTCCAGGTGGTGGGTGGATGGGCGTTGGTCCGGTCGGGCCGAAAGGACACCCGGCCTCGAGGCGCGGGAGTTCCCACGGTCCCTCGCGACCGGATGGCCACGAGGCGGGTGTAATCGCGGCGGTGAGGGCCCCTTCTCGCAGGAGGCCCTCACGCGCGGGCGCTGTCGAGGCCGTTGGAGACGGAGTGCGGTCATGACTCCGCATGACGCCAGAGCCCCGTTACCGGGTGAGCGGGCATCCAGGCGGGCCGGACCGGAGTCCCGGTGGCGGCCTCACAACGCCATGACCACGCGCTCCGTCCCAGGCAAGGAGGCCGAGACCTCCTTTCCACCCAAGGAGAGCGTGATGAGCAGGACCGGCAAGAAGAAGAGCTTCGTCGACTACGAGTTGCCCACGAAGGACTTGGAGAAGGTCCGCGGCGGCCGCGCGCCAATCACCACGATGGCGGTGGGCGAGGAGGGCGGCCCCCCCGTCACCACGATGGCGGTGGGCGAGGAGACCGGCACCTTCACCACCCTGGCGGTGGGAGAGGAGACCGGCTGCGCGAAGTAGTCAGCCTCGCGAGACTTCACGCTACACCCCGGCTCACGCCAGCGGACGGGCACCCCCCAGTCCCCCGCTGGCGTGGGCTTCTTCAGCGCACCTGCCAGGTTCCGTCTCCAGCGCGCTCGTAGTGCTTCCCGGCGGGCAGCTTCCCGTAGAAGAGGACGTCCTTCATCCCCACTACGGACTTGCCATCGAAGACGCCGAGCTCCCCATCCGGCGTGAAGGTGAGCCCCAGCTCGGAGGCGGTGAAGCGCACGCGCTCGCCTGGCGCCAGCGAGTGCTCCGAGAGCACGGCACCCTGGGGCGGGCCATACGTCGGCGTCTCCGAGGGAGGATCCGCCGGAAGCTCCGGCCGCAGCAGCGCGGGGATGCTCCGCCGCAGGTTCGTGGTCAGCACCATCCCGCCGAGGGCCACGGGCGAGCTCCCGCGGTTGCGCAGCTCCACCCAGCCCGCGCGGGCGTCCAACGCCTCCACCACCAGGCCCGGCCTGCTCGCGCGGTAGCGCTCCAGTTCCTTCAGCACGAACGCGCGCCGCAAGCGGAGGAAGTTCTGCATCCACGCCCGGCCCGCCTGGAACTTCGCGTAGTCCATGTACGGATCGGCCGCCATGTGCGGAGCGAGGAGCGCGTGCAGCTTGTCCATGTACGCGCCCAGCACCTCCGGGGTGAAGAGCTCGCTCATCGCCTTGTCGAGCCGGGCCACCAGCCGGGCGCGCAGCTCCGGATTCATCACCACGCGGGTGCCCAGGTTGGAGAACACGGGCAGGTAGTCCGGGTGGATGCTCTTCCGGCCCTCGTACCGGGCGGCCACCACTCCGTCCGTCAGCGTGAAGGGGAAGAGCGGGTGCTTGTAGATGGGCTCCTGATCCTCGACGAGCGGAATCTCGTACCACCAGCGAGCGTCCACGTTGTTGAGGTCCCACGCCACGTACACCCAGCGGCCCTTCACCTTGTCGTGGATGAAGTAGCTCTCCGAGTCCTCCACGTAGTTGTTGGCCATGAGCGCGTCCATCACCATGGAGCGCAGGTACACCTCCAGCTCCAGGTTCTGGGCGAGCGCGCCGGCCAGCTCCGGCTCGGGCGTGCGGTTGATGACGTACAGCACGTCATCGAGCGCCTCATTGGACTCCTGCTCGTTCGTCTTCTTCACCCAGTCGCCCTGGTAGGGCACCTTCCAGGAGCGCAGCTTGAGCTCGGTGTCCTTCCAGCCGGCGCGGTAGATGGTGGCGTCCGGGTCCGCGAAGTCGTGCGCGCGCAGGAAGGACTTGTTGACCTGCTCGATGTCCAGGAAGACGCCCTCGTACCTACCGTTGAGCTTCAGCCGCACGTACTTCGTGCGCGGAGCCGGCACGCGCAGGGCCGCCAGCAAGTCGTAGGAGACCTTCTCCGCCAGCATCGACGCGTCCGAGTACTCGGCCACGAGGTTGAGCGAGGTGCGCCCCTCGAATTTGTCATCGCCCTCGAAGCTCACGTTCCAGCTCTTCTTGGGGAAGTCCCGGGCCGAGGCCCCGCGCAGGCGCACCTTCACCGGATGGCTCACGCCCTCGCAGCGGAAGACGGCGTCCTGCTCCGGCGTGTTCTTGTCCGCGAGGAACTTCTCCAGCACCCCCGGTGGCAGGATGAGCTCGTAGTCCTGGAGGGACTGCTGCACCTGGGGCAGCACGAAGGGCCGCTGCTCCTCGGGCTCCGGCGGTGGATCCGGCGGCCGGGGCTTGGGTAGCCCGTTGTCCGGGGGCTGCTCCGTCGCGGGAGCGCGCTCGGGCGGAATGAGGGGATCGTTCGTACCGGGTGCCTGCCCGTCTGGGTTCGCGGGCGGAGCCGTGCCCCCGGGCCCACAGGCGAGCAACAAGGCAACGGTCACGGTGCAGAGCAGTCGCGCGAAGGTCATCGCGCTTCGTCTGAGCAAGCCGGAGGCCGCTTCCCAGGGGCCTTTCTGTCCGCCAGGCAATGCTCCGGGCCCCTCCGAGGGAAAGAAGCGTCTCCTGGGAGGCACGGCGGTTGTCCGGGCTGGGCTCCGGGCTTCCCTTTCAGGGGCACCCGGTCGTCGAGGGCGGAAGCTGATAGGTGAAGCGTTGGAAGAGTCCGCGCTGGCGCCACTCGTCGCGGCGGATCTCCACCGCGTGCGTCAAATCCCGCTCGAAGGAGGTGGCGAGCTCCTGGGCGAGCGGCGCGTCCTCGACGACGAGCGCCCCTTCCTCGAGCATGGCGCTCGAGTTGGCCTCCAGGTTGTTGGAGCCCACGGCCGTCAGCTGGTCGTCCACCACGAGCGTGCGGGCGTGCAGGGGCGCGTTCCGGTACTCCCAGACACGCACGCCATTCTCCAGCAGGCGCTCATAGGAGGCGCGCTGGGCGGCGAGCACCCCAGGCATGTCCGCGGGCGGCAGGCCGGGCACCAGGATGCGCACGTCCACGCCCTCCTGGGCCTTGCGGATGAGTGTGTCCACGGTGGAGGCGGTGGGGACGAAGCACGCGTTGGTGAGCCACAGGCGGCTGCGCGCGGCGGCCATCAGCACCTGCACCATGCGCTCGGAGTAGCTGAGCGAGGGCGAGCCCGTGCTCAGGACGAAGCCCGCGCGCGCCTCTCCCTGGGACTCGAGCACGGGGAAGGCCGATTCCGGCAGCAACCCTCCGCCCGCCTCCAGCCAGTCCCTCGCGAAGGCCTGCTGCAGCTGGCGCACCGCGGGCCCCTCCACCTGGACATAGGTGTCGCGCCAGGCCTTCGTGGGCGTCGGTCCGCTTCCCCAGGACGGTCCCACCCCCGAGCCTCCGGTGAGGCCGCTGCGGCCATCCCGGATGACGAGCTGGCGGTGGTTGCGCGCCTCCAGCCGCTCGTCGGCGAACACCACCGTCTCCCCGACGAAGGGGCGGAAGTCGCGCACGTCGCAGTTGAGCCCGACGAGCCGCGGCCGCACCGTGTCCTCGAAGTCCGGGCTGTGCAGCGGGTCCACCAGCACGCGGCACACCACCCCCGGTTGACGCCCGGCGAGCGCGTGGAGGAGGCGCTCCGAGGCCTCGCCCGGCTGCCAGCTCGAGACGAGCAGGTGCAGGGACTCGCGGGCCTGGAGGATCTCCGCCTCGAGCGTCTCCAGAATCCGCTCGTCCTGGACGAGGCGCACCGTATGGCCGGGCCGCAGTCCCACGCCCACGGATTGGTAGAGGGCCAGGGACAGCCGGGGCCCCGAGCCGGGCGGATCATCGTAGACGCGCAGCTGCTGCGGGTAGTCGCGGTGGATGCAGGCCGTACCGGACAGCAGGCAGGCGAGCAGGAGGCGCGGAACACGATTCACCCCGCGCAAGCTAGGCATTCGCCCGGGTACCGAGCAGGGGAGGGCCGGGGGCGGGCGAGCGGCCTGCCCCGCCTGCCTGCCTCTCCTGACCCCGGTGGGGGCCCGTCCCTACCTTCCGGCAGATGGCCCGCCGCGGTGGGTGCCAGAGTGAGTGGAGGAGAGGCGCGATGGAGTCCTGGAACCGGATGTCGACCGATTCGGTGCGCACGCATACGCCCGAGGAGAGGAACCGGAAGATCGATGTGCGGGTGGAGCACTGCGTCCAGCACATGGCGGAGCAGATGGATCGCCCGGCCATCGGCCGCTACCTGGAGAAGCTGGAGCGCGAGTGGGACCTGAACCGCGTGGTGACGGTGGCGGCCTCGGCGGTGTCGGTGCTCGGGCTGGTGCTGGCGGCGAAGGACGGTAGGGGCTGGAAGGTGGTGAGCGGCGTGGCGGCGGGACTGCTGCTGCAGCACGGCGTCTTCGGCTTCGGCCCGCTGGCGGAGCTGGTGCGGCTGCTGGGCGTGCGCACGCGCAGGGAGATGGACCTGGAGAAGTTCGCCCTCAAGGCGTTGCGAGGCGACTTCGAGCGCATTCCGCACGAAGGCGGCCCCCTGGCGCGAGCCAACGCCGCGCTGGTGGCCGCCCAGTCCTGAAGGACTCCCAAGACAGCTCCGAGGAGGGGCGGGCCCGGGTGAGCCCGCCCTCCACCGGGAGACTCAGTCGCCTCCCACGCGCATGTTCATCCCGCCGAGCGTCACGGGAGGACCGATGGGGTCCTTCTTGTGGGCCGCGGAGCCCTTCTGTTTGAAGAGGTAGCCCTCGAGTCCCGCGAGGCCGAGGGAGAACTGCGTCACCCACCTGTCGGCGGGCCGGCCCGCGGGGGCGTGGATGTCGAACGGGTAGGCGAAGTGCAGGCGCATGAGGATGGGGCCGAGGCCGACGTTGACGCCCACGGCCGCATCCAGCACGCGGCGGTTCCACAAGTCCCTCGCCGAGCCACCCACGCCACCCGCGTCGAAGCCCGCCACGCCCATGAGCGTGTTGAGGAAGGCCACGCGGATGAGTGCATCCAGCGGCACGCGCAGCTCCACCGTCGAATACAGGTAGTGCTGGCCGAGCAGCCACCGCTCGGTGCCGAAGGGCACGCCGCGCAGGGTGTCGAAGCTGGAGAGGAAGAAGGAGCGGGTGAAGCGTCCGCCGAAGGAGGTGCCCGCGCCGCCGCGCAGCATGATGTGCGTGCTGCCCAGCGGAATGGGGAAGTAGCGTTCGGCGTCCAGGCGCACGTTGCCGAAGATCTCCGAGTTGAAGGGCTGCACGCCGGTGGTGACCTCGCCCAGGAACGAGCTGCCGGAGGTGGGCACTCCCGTGTAGTGGTAGCGCAGGGTGTTGTAGCCCCACGCCAGCGAGCCCTCCGTCTGGAAGCGCAGGCCGGGCCGCTCCCTCTGCCACAGGCTGTAGAGGTCCCCGACGCCGTTCACCTCGGGCAGGTTGAGGAAGAAGGCGGTCGTGGGATCCAGGAAGTACGAGGAGCCACCGACGCTGAGGTTGGCCTCGAGGAAGGTGAAGGTGCTCAGCGGGTAGCGGGCCAGGCCGGTGGCGCCGAAGAAGCGCTCGCCGGCGACGAGCGCGTAGTAGGGCAGGGGAGTGCCGGCGGCGGCCTTCTGCAAGGTGTTGTCGATGCGGTAGCGCAGGGATTGGAAGAGACCGCCGCCCCACATCGTGCGCTGGGACTGGTTGATGTAGAGCAGGTAGCCGTCCGTCAGATCGAACGAGCCGTACACCGCCACCTGCAACATCAAGGCGTGGTTGCGCAGCCGGTCCGTGGCCGAGGCGAACATCTGGCCGTAGAAGCCACCGCCGCCCGCGCCGGCGAAGCCGAGGATGGGCCCCAGGTCGATGTTCTCCCGGGCGAAGGGCTTGTAGGTCTGGGCCTCCTCCAGCGAGCGCTGGGGCAGGGGGCTCGGCGCTCCCAGGTCGGCCGGCGTGGCCGCGGGTACCTCGAAGCTCATCAACTGCTGCGAGCGCAGCAGGGCCGGCTTGCGCTCACCGGACAGGTGGTAGAGCGTCCACAGGTTGCCATCCGGAGCGGGGCACGGCTCGAAGAGGCCGGTGGCCACGTCCGTGCGGCGCACGATGCTGCCCCCGCCGGTGTACTCGTGCAGGTCCGAGCGGCTCTTCTCGTAGGCCACGAAGAAGAGGCGGCCGTCCGGCAGCACCGTGGGGTCCGAGTGGTCGCGCGCCTCGTTGGTGAGGCGCTCCACCTTGTCGGGCGCCTCCGGCTTCACCCGGAAGAGGTTGTAGTAGCCGTGGGCGGTGGCATCCGAGGTGTAGACGATGCCCGCCGGGCCCCAGGCCAGGCTGCGCTCGGCGTACACGTCATGGGTGAGCTGCTGCGGCTCCACATTGAGGCCCTGGCCGATCGGCAGCACGTACAGGTCGCGCGTGCCGCTCTCGCTCAGGCCGATGAAGGCCAGCTGCTTGCCATCCGGCGAGAAGGCCGGCGAGTACGCGGCGATCAGCCCGTGCTCGGAGAGCCTGTAGGCCACGCGCTCCCCCAGCTCGAAGCGCACCTTGTACGGCGGATCCTTGCGCAACCCGGAGGGGTTGGTGATGTAGGGGCTGCGGCCCATGGACGGCAGCGACCCGCCCAGCGTCATGGCGTCCGCGGTGTGCTTGTAGGCCTGCACGTAGATGGTGTCGCGCGCGAGCGACTCGGCCACGAAGGCGATCCGGTCATCCGTGAGCGTGAAGTTGCGGCCGAAGATGGGGTGCAGCGACTCGTAGCCGGGCACGCCGTCGCCCTGCACGCGCACGCTGTCGTTGGGCGCGCGCGGGTCCACCATGATGAGCTGGCTCTGGCCCGTCTCCGGGATGATGCTCCGGTACATGATGACGTGGCCGTCCGGCGTGCTGTTGAGCGCGGTGACGATGCCCTTGCGCTCGCGCAGCATGTCCATGTTGGGCGTGTTCTGCTCGGCCTTGAGGTAGGTGCGGTAGGCGCGCTGCTTCAGCCAGTTCTCGAACTTCGAGGCGACCTTCTGCGGGTCATCCCCGGTGAGCATCTCGACCAGGCCCTCGAACTGGAGGTTGGGCGTCGCGGCCGTCCCGGAGACGAGCTTGGGCGAGTTATCCAGCACCTTCTGGATGAAGCCCGCGCCGTACGTCTCCTCGAGGAACTCGCAGCGCGCCTGGCCCACCTTGTAGATCCACAGGAAGCCGTAGGGCCCGGGCGACCAGAAGTCGAGGAAGGCGTAGCCGCGCGCCAGGTCCGGATTGATGAGGAGGTCTCTCACCATCATCTCGCCTTCGGGGTCCAGACCGCCCTTGGCGTAGAACTCGGCCAGACCCTCGATGAACCACAGCGGCATGCCGTTGAGCGGATCCCCCGACACCTTGGCCTGCTCGGCGAGGAAGCGGACCTTCTGGATGGTGAACTGGTGCGTCATTTCGTGGGAGCTGATCTCCCCGAAGAGCCGGTGGTCCCCCAGGTAGGGCAGCGTCAGCTCCAGGTGGCCCTGGGTGCTGGTGACGCCCAGCGTGCCCTCGGACACCGAGGTGACGTTGGTCTGCAGGAACTCCTGGTAGCTGCTGTAGAGGATGTACGGGAACGTCTGGGTGGGGACGAACTTGAACTTGTCCACCAGGTACCGGTACGTGTCCTCGAGCTGGGGCGCGGCGTACTGGGCCACGTTCCGCTCGCTCTCGTAGAAGTAGAAGCGGACGCCACCGCTCTTCACGCCCAGGGACTGGGCGTAGGCGGCGCCCCCGTCCGGGGTGCCTCCATCCGTCGGAAGGGCGAGGGGCACGTAGAGGGAGTCACCCCCCGCGACGGAGTCATCCGGCGTGCCCCCATCCCGCTTGTTCTTCTCCACGGGCGTGGGGATGCCGGGCTCGATGTTCTCCATCGGGCTGCCGCCAGTGCCCTGGTCTCGCTCCTTGCCTTGCGCGGGAATCTGCTTGGCGTCGGCCGTGGGGACGCCCGAGATCATCTGGGGCCCGTTGGGCGTGGGGCCACCCGGAGCACCGGGCGGCTGCTGGTGGGCCCGGTGGGCTGGCGGCGGGGCGACCCCCTCGGCCTGGGGGCCGACGAGGATGTCGAGGTGCCGCCACTCGAAATCATAGGTGTGCACCGGCGACCGGTAGGCGCGGCGCGGAATCACATAGACCTGGGCCAGCGCCGCCTCGGGGAGGACGAAGGCGAGCAGCGTGGTGATGAGTAGACGTCGATTCACAGGGACGACCTCCCGGGTGGGGAGACGAGGGACTGAGCGAACCTAGGCAGGCCGCCTCATATTAACGAGGGGGCAGCCAAGCGCTTCATGTTGATTGCTCAGCGGTGCACGTCCCAGGCACTCGGGGTGTTGGGTGAACCAATGCTTTCGTCCCGCTCCAGCCCTGGGTATGCATGGCGCATGAACCGTTTACTGGTAGCCACCACGGGAGCCCTGCTCCTCGTCGTCCCCGGGTGTTCGCCCACGCAGGAAGAGCCGAAGCTCACGTGCGAGTACGAGTCCTTCGACCTGTCCGCTTGTGACCGTTCGGGCTTCGCCTCCGTCAAGGCGGAGGGGGTCTGGCATGCGAACGTCACGCTGTCGGGGCTCCAGTCGCCGGGCGCCATCCGCTTCCTGCCGGATCAGCCGCTGCTGCTCAACACGCCGCTCACGGTGAGCCAGGCCGAGGGCGACACCTTCTATGTGGCCAGCGACTTCACGAGCTCCTCGGTGCCCCTGCGCCTGGCGCTCGCGGGCTGCCAGGCGCCCTCGCCCGAGAAGGTGAGCGGGGAGTTCCGCCGGTGCGCCAGCGGCACGATGGACCTCCAGGGCACCTTTGACGCGGTGCGCGTCAAGCGGGTGGCGGGCGAGGAGGAGAAGTCCGGGGTGGACCTCGTCTCGGAGACGGCCCTGCCTCGCGGGTCGGCCGCAGACGTCTTCGTGGCGGACGGGTATGCCTACGTGACGGCGCTCGCGGACGGCCTCTTCATCTACGACGTGCGCAAGCCGGATGCGCCCGTCAAGGTGGCGGAGGTGGCCCCGACGGGGGACGTCCTGTACCGCTCCTGGGTAAAGGGCCAGACTCTCTACGTGTCGAGTTACAGGTCCGGCGTGCTCATCTACGACGTGAGCATCCCGGCGGCGCCCAAGCGGTTGACCTCCATCCCGAATCCCAGCGTGCAGGGTTGGGGGCTCTGGGTGGACGGCAACCGGCTGTACGTGATGTCCCCGGCCCCCGATGGCGAGGTGCTCATCTATGATCTCTCCACCCCCACGGCGCCCTCCCTGCTGTCGCGCTACTACGTGGAGGAGAGCATCGTGGGCTCGGGGGAGATCCCCGTCGAGGGCGCGGTCGCCAACAACCGGCTCTACCTCGGCCACTGGCGCTACGGGCTGGCGGTGGCGGACGTGACGGATCCGAGCAAGCCGGTGACGGTGGGGCACTTCGGGTACGACAACGCGACCAGCCGCGCGGTGGCGGTGGGGGCGATTGGGGATCGGATGATCGCCTTCGAATCCAGTGAAGGCTGGGGTTCGAGGATTCGGGCCCTGGACGTGACGGACCCGGCCAATATCGCGGAGGTAGGGCGGTTCGAGATGCGGGCCGAGTCCACGGTGGGTGGTTTGACCTTGGTGGGCTCCAAGTTGTACGTGGCTCATACCCAGGACGGCCTGCGCATCCTCGACATGTCCAACCCCAGTACACCCCGGCAGGTTGCCTATTACAATACGTGGCGGGAGTCGGATGCGGGCCGGGGACGGACCTTCATCGACGGTCTCAGTGGGGTGAAGGTACCCGGCGACGGGTTCATCTACGGCACCGAGACGTCGCGTGGGTTGCTCGTCTTCAAAGAGCAGTGAGTGAGGCGCATGAGCCAGACCGTGTCGAAGTCGTGTGAGCGGTGCCAGACCCTTCCGGAGAAGCTGGAGCTGGAGGGGCCCGGCCGGCTCTTCCTCTGGCTCCCGCTGGGCCACAGCTACGGAAAGCTGGTGCGGCTGCTGGGTGACTCCGGGCGTGAGCACCAGGCGCTCCCGGAGTCCCAGTGCGTGGCGGTGCGGCTGGACGGGGCGCACCTGAGCGGGCTGGTGGCGGACGTCATGGGCGCGCTGACGGGCGAGGAGTCCCGGGCCACGCGCGCGCTCTTCGTCGAGGGCGACGGGGAGCCGGGCCTGGGCGACTTCCCCCGGGTGGGCTCGCTGCCGCAGCTCTTCACGATGACGCGGTCCGGGTGGCTGGTGGACATGCTCGCCGAGAAGCGGATCACCAGCCACTACCAGCCCATCGTCCACGCCAGGGACACGCGCCAGGTGTACGCCTACGAGGCGCTGCTGCGCGGCCTGGAGAAGGACGGCTCGCTGGTGTTCCCCGGCAAGATGCTGGGGCTGGCGCGCGACGCGGATCTGCTCTTCCAGTTGGACCTGGCGGCGCGGCTGTCCGCGGTGCGCGAGGCGGCTCGGCTGGGGCTCAAGGCGCCGCTCTTCATCAACTTCACGCCCACGGCCATCTATGATCCGGCCTTCTGCCTGCGCTCCACGGTGGCCGCCATCGCCGAGGTGGGCCTGCCGCCGGAGAACGTGGTGTTCGAGATCATCGAGTCGGACCACACGCCGAACGCCAACCACCTCAAGTCGCTGATCGCCTACTACCGGCAGGCGGGCTTCCGGGTGGCGCTGGACGACCTGGGGGCGGGGTTCTCGTCGCTCAACCTCATCCACCAGCTGCGTCCGGACATCATGAAGCTGGACATGGAGCTGGTGCGCGGCATCCACCAGGACACCTACAAGGCGTCCATCACGGAGAAGCTGCTGGAGCTGGCGCAGAAGCTGGGCATCCTCACGGTGGCCGAGGGCATCGAGACCCCCGAGGAGCTGCGGTGGGTGCGCGAGCACGGGGTGGACTTCGTGCAGGGCTACCTGATCGCGAGGCCGTCGAGCCCGCCGGTGACGGCCACGCCGCACTACTACTGATTGACGAGCGTGGTGCCGGAGCGGTTGAGGCTGAGCTGCCAGGCGAGGTGCAGCTCGAGGCCGGCGTCCTGGAGCTGCAGGCGGGCCTCGTAGCTGTTGCGCTGCGCCACGAGGTCATCGAGGGTGGACAGCCGCGCGAGCGCGCTCTGGATGAGGCGCGTGGTTTCACCGCTGCCGCTCTCGGAGGAGGTGGCGAGGGCGGTGGAGAGCTCGTCCTGCGCGTAGGTGATGGCCGGGCCGATGTCGAAGTCTCCGTACTCGAGCAGCTGGCTGGCGGTGATGAGCCAATCGTAGCCGCGCGTCAGGCTCCCGATGCGCTGCTGCCGCAGCTGCTCCAGGCGTTGGGCGCGGGCATCCTTGAGCGTCTGCTGCTGCTCCAGGGATTGGAGGCGGCCCTGGTTCTCCTGCTGGGCCCGCATCTGCGCCCGCAGGAGCTCCAACTCGGCGCGCGTCTCGTCCCGCTCGGCGTCACGCACGGCGCTCTCGGCCTGCGCCTTCGTGGGCGCGCTGGCCGTGGACGAGGGGGTGGGCGTCTGCCCGAGCATCAGCGACAGGGAAAGTGCGATCCATCCATTCATCCCCGCAAACGTGTCCACCGGACGACGGACCGCCACTCGGGAGCAGCCGGGCCCTCGGGTATCCGTCCGCACAGCGAGCGGCCATTTCCCCGCACGGTCCGCCCAGGGGCTCACCCGGCAGCGCGGACCGCCGCCAGCACCTCGCGAGCCGCGCGAAGGCCCGTGGCCAGCGCGCCGTGGACGGTGCCCTCCTCGCCCTCGAGGTGGGTGGCCTCTCCGGCGAAGAACAGGGTGCCCTGGACGGGCCGGGCCAGGGCCTCCATGGCGTCCACGGCCCCCGAGGGGATGACGGCATAGCCGCCCCGGGTGAAGGGCTCGCGTTGCCAGTCCTGGAGGCGCCAGCTCTCGAGCTGCTCCTGGAGCGTCCGCCGGGAGAGCTTGAAGATGCGCCCGAGTGACGCCATCGCCTGCCGCAGCACCTCGTCCTCGCGCAGGCGGGAGAGCGCCTCGGCCTCGGGCCCACCGGCCCAGCCCACGAGGTAGCGCGAGCGCAGCGGCGAGAGCGTCCACCAGGTGGGGATGGCGAGCCCGGGGCCGTGGAAGTGGCCATAGCGCCGGGTGTCCTCGCGCTCCTCCCAGAAGGGCGCGCGGAAGCGCAGGAGCACCTTCACCAGCGGCCCCATGTCGAGCCGGGCCACGGCGCGCTCCTTCTCCGGAACGCGGGGGAGGAACCGCACCGCGCCGGGCTCGGGAGGCGAGGCCTTCAACACGCCCACCGGCAGCGTCACCACGGCCCGCCGGGCGCGGAAGATACCGAGCGGTGCTCCCTCGCGCGTGCGTGCACGCACCTCGACGCCGCGAGGTGACCAGCGGATCTGCTCGGCGACGGCGTTGAAGAAGAGCGTCCGGGGCCGGCGCATCAACCCGCGTACGAGCGGCTGCAGCACCCGGTCATAGCCCTGCAGCGAGCGCGAGCCCGCGATGCCTCCGAGCGTCACCGCGGCGCGCTCCATGCGGGCGATGGCGAGCGCGCTGGCCGTGTCCACGGTGGCCGCGTAGAAGCCCTCCACGTAGGCGCGGGCGAGGCGGACCTTGCGCTCGGACCAGTGGCCGGTGCGGGCGTGCTCGGCGATGAGCTGGCCCACGGGACGATCCGGGGGCTCGGCGGCGGCGAGGTCCTCCACGAAGTCGAAGGACGCGTCTTCGCCTTCCAGGCGGCCGCGCCAGAGGAGGGCGTGCGTGTCATTGCCCACGCCCACCTTCACCCGGGCGCGCCGGGCGAGCTTCTGGAGCAGGGGCGGCTTGCCGTGGATGAACTCCGCGCCCAGCTCCAGCGGAACCCCGTCGAGCACGTCGCGCACGGTGTCCACCCGTCCGCCGGGCCGGTCCCGTGCCTCGAGCACGACGACGCGGAGCCCCGCGCGGCTCAGCCGATCCGCGGCGGCGAGCCCCGAGGCCCCGGCTCCCAGGACGAGCACGTCGCAAGAGCAGTCCATGCCTCTTCCATGGCCACGCCCGGGACGAGCGGCACGCCCGGGGAGTGCCTCCCGTCCGGAGGGACGTCAGAGGTCGATGCGCAGACCCACGCCCGCTTGGAGGGTGGGCGGGGCGACGACGATGGGGGCAGTCACCTGCTCGCCCATGCGCAGGGCGGGCAGATTCAGGGCGAAGCGGAACTCGCCGCCGCGCTGGCCGTAGTTGGCGGCGATGAAGGCCTCGACGCTGAGGTAGCGCAGGGCCCGGTGCGTCACGTCCAACCGGGTGGTGAAGGAGCGGTCGGAGAGGTTGCCCAGGTTGGACAGGATGAAGTTGGTGTTGTCCCAGGAGCCCGGCCCGGCGAGGAGCGCGTAGACGGCGGCGTAGTGCCGGCCGACGTAGAAGGGCTGATACTGGCCCTGGAAGATGAGGTACGGGTAGGCCAGCGAGGTGGGGTAGCCCGTCGAGTTGTAGAAGTACTCGACGCCCACGGTGGCGGTGTCGTTCTCCGAGTAGGCGAACGTCCAGGTGGCGCCGCCGCTCACCTGCGGGGTGTAGCCATCCGGGTAGTACGCCTCGATGGGGAGCGCGCCGATGTCGGGAGGCCCGCCACCGTCGTTGCCCTGGACCTGGCCGAGCAGGTCGCCGAGGGAGACGTTCTCGGGCAGGCGGTAGAGGGGCGTGTCCGAGCCCTTCTTGAGGGCGAGCTCGCCGTAGATGTCGATGGGGCCGAGGCCGGAGGAGATATCGAGGCCGAAGCGGGGTTTGCGGCCGCGCTGGATCACGGCATCGAGTCCGAGCTCCGTAGAGCCGAGCACCACCTCGGCGCGAGCGGCCCCCCCGACGCGGCCGAGCGTATTGGCCGGGCCGGCGTTGTCGAGCATGCCGATGGCGTAGAAGTTCCAGCCCTTCTCCTCCCAGGGCACGTGCACCTTGAGCATGGTGGCGCCGGTGCGCGCGTCGAAGAGGGCGAGCGGATCCTTGCGCTGGGGGGAGAGGAAGTCGGTGGGGTTCCAGAAGCGCGAGGTGCCCCACTTCACGTGCTGCTTGCCGGCGGTGATGAAGAGCTTGTGCTCCAGGTCGAAGCGCAGCCACGCCTGGTCCAACACCACGCGCGGATCGGCGGAGATGTTGGAGGTGGAGGTCCCCGTGGGGATGAGGCCGGTGGAGCCCGCCTGGCGGGTCGGATCGAAGGTGAGCCGTCCGAGCACGAAGCCGCGCAGCCGGTCGGTGGGGCGGGCATCGAAGTAGCCGTCCACCAGCATGGGGGCGGAGAAGGAGGTGTTGCCGAAGGACACGCCCTCGTTCCCCTGCGTGAAGGCGCGCAGGTAGAAGCGGCCGCCGATCTTCAGCGGATCCTCGACGGCCTCCTCGGTGTCGAAGGCGTTGGTGGCCGCCGGGCCGCCGAGCGCCTGCGCATCCCGGTCCTGGGGCATGGCGGAGGACGTCTCGGGGGCCGAGGTGGCCGCCGCGCCCTGGGTGGCTGGCGTGGACGCGGGGGCGTCACCGAAGAGGGAGCTCTCGTCGGGGCGGGGCGCGTCGGCCGGAGCGGGCTTCGTCTCCGGGGTGTCGCCGCCGAAGAGGTCACCCTCGCTGGGACGCTCCTGGGCGAGCGCGGGCAGGGCGGCGAGGGCCGCGGTGAGGACGAGCGTGGTGCGCGTGCTCATCGGCTTTTGCTCTCGAGCCAGGCCTTGGTGAAGATGTTCTCCTCGAGCGAGCGCAGGTCCACGCTCTTCACGACGATGACGGTGGAGTTGGCCTTCTCCACCTCGTCGTAGAAGCGCATCTCCTGGGGGTACCAGACGTCGGCCTTCTTGGACTCGCTGAAGAGCTTCATCCACTTGGGGAAGTAGGAGGTGCGCATGAGCCGGCCGGAGAGGGCGTACTCCTGGCGCTTGAGGATGTTGGACGTGTCCTTGTCCACCCACAGGTTCACCACGGGGTAGGCCACGTCCACGCCCTGTTTGGCGGTGAGGACGAGCTTCCAGGTGGTGAACTTGCCGAGCTTCTCCTCGCCCTCGAACTTGCCGTCGTACTCCTCGGCCAGGCGCGACTCGTCGAAGTCGGCGCGGCGGCTGTCGGTGCCGGCGATGCGCTCGCGCTCGGTGCGCCGGTCCCACTTGCCGGTGTTGGGGTCGTAGCTCCAGAGGTTCTTGTCCAGCCGCAGGTAGCCCTTGCCGGCCTCGCCCTTGGGCTTGGTCATGAGGATCATCAGCTGATCCTTCACGTCGCGCCGGTAGATGACGGCCTCGCGCACGACGTCCGTTTTGTCCTTCTCCTTCTGCTCGATGTACATCAGCGACTTGTAGTCGCCGCCGTTGCGCTGGCGGTCGTCGAGCGTCTCCAGGAGCTTCTTGAGCTCGGTGGGGTCCTTCAGGTCCGCGCGGGCGGCCGGAGCGGCCAGCAGCAGCGCGGCGAACAGGGCGCCGAAGAGGTTGCGCAGGGTCATGGTCATCACCCGATGTGGTGCATCGCCGTGACGGGCTTCATCCGCGCGGCGAGGAAGGAGGGAATGAGCGAGATGAGGGTGGTGCACAGCGTGATGAACGCCATGGCGCCGATCATCGAGCCGGGCTTCACGATGAGGTGGAGCTTGTCGGAGAGGATGAAGACCTGGACGATCACGGGGACGGAGGGGTCCACGGCGTTGATGAGGAGGCACACGCCCAGGCCCACGGTCGCGCCCACAGCGGTGCCGAGCAGTCCGAGCACGAGCGACTCCAGGAGGAACATCACCAGCACGTAGCCGCGCTGCATGCCGATGGCGCGCAGGGTGCCGATCTCCCGGGTGCGCTCGCGGATGGCGATCCACAGCGTGTTCATGATGCCCACCGCGATGATGATGAGCAGCACGAAGGTGAGGATGCCGGTGAGGGCGTCCAGGGCGGACACGGTCCACTTGACGAAGGAGATCTCGTCCTCCCAGTTGGTGATGTCCAGCTTCTGCCCCGTCCAGGCCTCGCGGTTGACGGTGTTGAACTTCATGAAGAAGGGCTGGGGGTTGTGCTCCAGCACCTGGTAGCCCAGCTCGGGCAGGCGCCGGGTGAGGCGCTCCTGCACGGCGGGGATGGAGGCCATGTCCTTGAGGTAGAGCATGAGGGCGCCGGTGGCGTCCTCGCGCAGCTGGTAGAGGCCGCGCAGGGTGGCGTTGGGCACGTAGACGTTGAAGGAGCTGAGCATGCCCACGTTGGCGGCGATGGCCGCCACGCGCACGTCCACCGTGTTGCTGGTGCCGCGCATGGTGGGCGCCGACAGCGTGACGGTGTCGCCCACCTTCACCTCGAGCTTCTTGGCCTGCTCCTCGAAGATGAGCAGGGTGTTGGGCTGGGCCAGGTCCTCCAGCTTGCCCTCGCGGACCTGAATCACCTTGCGGAAGCCGGTCTCGTTCTCCACGTCGAGGCCGCCCACGCCCACCTGCACGGAGCCCGTCTCGCTGACGAGCTTCACCCAGCCGCGCGCGCGCTGGACGGAGTAGTCCAGCTCGGGCACTTCCTTGCGCAGCTGCTCGAGCAGCTTGGGGTAGGAGGTGACCACGGGAGCGGACTGGCCCGCCGTCACCTTGTAGAAGCCGGCCACGTTGACGTGCCCGGTCATCAGGGTGGTGGCGGACCGGAGCATCGTGTCCTTCATGCCGTTGGACAGGCCCATGAGGACGACGAGCAGGGCCGTGACACCGGCGATGGCACCGCCCAGCAGCAGCGTGCGGCGCTTGTGGGTGCCGAGGTTGCGCACTGCGATGAGGAGGAGCTGTTGCATGGCTTCACTCGTCCGTCTGCATCGCCCGGAGGGGCGAGACCCGGGTCGCGAGGTACGCGGGGTAGAAGGTGGAGAGGGCGGACACCACGAGCACGATGACGAAGGCCGCCACGAGGTTGGACAGGTGGAGGCTGGGGAAGAGGCGGGGCCCGGAGAAGAAGAAGTAGAGCGCCTCGTTGCCGGCGGGGATGCCCGCGCGGCCGAGCATGTGCATGATGACGCCGCCCGCGGACGCGCCGAGCGCGCCGAAGACGAGCCCCAGCACCACCGTCTCCACCAGCACCATGCTCAGCACGAACGAGCGCTGCGCGCCGATGGCCCGCAGGGTGCCCACCTCGCGCACCCGCTGCAGCGTGGCCATCATCATCGCGTTGTTGATGATGACGAGCGCCACCACGAAGATGATGAGCACGGCCACGTAGAGCACCAGCTTGGCCATCAGGACGAACTGGCCGATCATTCCGGAGGCCTTCTGCCAGGAGATGACCCGCAGGGGCATCTTCGAGTCCTCCGCCGACTTCCGCAGCTCGGCCAGGGTCTGCTCCAGCTTCTCCGGATCCTTGAGCATCACCGCGGCGCTGAGCACCACGCCACTTTCAATCTCCTGCTGCGTGTACACCCGGGAGGCCAGCTCCTCGCGGCGCAGCTTCTGGGCGAGCCCGTCGAGCTGCTTGTCCTCGTCGATGAGGCCCGGGGTGGCCTCGGCCACGAGCGAGGCGCTGCCGTCCTCACCGAAGAGGGCGGACTCGGCGTCCTCGCGCTTGAGCTGCTGCACCCCGCTGGCCTTCTGCAGGCCCGCCAGCTCGGCCTTCTTCTCCGCGGTGAGGTAGCCGTACAGCTCCCGGAAGGACATCAGGTCCATCAGGTTGAGCGCGCCGGCGAGCGCGGACTTCTCCAGCCCGTCGAACTGGTAGGTGCCGTAGATCTTCACGTTCACGCTCTGCACGTAGCCGGTGCGCGTGAAGGCGGTGATGGTGAGGTCGTCCCCGATGCGGAGGCGGTACAGGTCGAGCAGCGGCGCCAGCTCGGAGTAGAACTGCTGGTAGCGCGTGTCGAAGTTGGCGTCATCCATGGTGAGGAAGACGGGCAGCAGCTTGCCCAGGTCCGTCTCCTGGCTGCCCAGCGCGCGCTGGAGCCGCTCCACCGCCTGCTTCGTCTTGAGGTCGTCGAGCTGGAAGAGGATCTCCCGCGTCTGCGTCTGGTTCTCCTTCACCCAGCGCTGGAGCTGCGGGTCCATCGCGATGGCCGTGTGGTTGGTCTCACGCGCCTCCTTGATGCGGTCCAACCGGCGCGCCGTCTTGAGCTTGAAGTTCTCCTCGTAGAAGAACTTGGAGAGGAGCATGCCGCGGCGGCCCTCGGGGACGGGGGTGCCATCCACGACGCGCATGCGGTCGAAGGTCTTCTGGAAGTTGACCAGGTCCGTGCCCGCGTAGCGCAGGTAGACCATGTCCCCGTCCGTCACCTGGGGGGCGATGCGGTTCTCCAGGAACTCGAGCGAGCCGAACGGATCCTTGTCGAAGTCCGCCCAGAAGGCCGGGGCGCGGGCGCGGGCCAGGGCCTCCACGTCCGCCGGGTCCGTGGCCTTGTCGTCGACGATCTCGCTGCGCCGCTTCAGGTCCTCCTCGAGCAGGCTGATGATGTGGCGCACGTGAGCCTGGAGGCTGTGGATCTGCTCGCGCAGCCCGGGCGTCTCGTCCTGGGCGGCCTTCTTGTAGAGGTCGCGCAGGCGAGCCAGCGTCAGGTCCACCGTGTTGCCCGAGGTGATGAGGGCGCCGCTGGTGCCCATGGGCACCACCGTCTTCACGTTGGGGTGCTGCTGCACCAGCTCCTTGATGCGCGAGAAGTCATCCATCGCGCTCAGGTCCGGCTCGCCGCCCATCTGCCCGAAGAGCGACAGCTCGTCCTTGGAGTGGTCCGAGTACACCTGGAGATGGCCGGCGACGCTGCCGATGATGCTGCGGCTCATCGCCTCGTCCATGCTGTCGAGGAAGGCGCCGCCCACCACCACCAGCACGGTGCCGAAGAAGATGATGCCTCCGATGAGGAGGTTGATCCTGCTCACGAACAGGTTGCGCAGGGCCACCTGGAGCAGGAGCTTGAGCTGGCCCATCAGTGGCCCTCCGCGCCCACGGCCATGGCCTTCTGGGCCTCGGCGGGGGTGATGCGGTCGAGAATCTTTCCGTCCGCCAGCCGCACCACGGCGTTGGCGTGGTTCATCACCTTGGCGTCGTGGGTGGAGAAGATGAAGGTGGTGCCCTCCTTGCGGTTGAGCTCCTTCATCAGGTCGATGATGGTCTGGCCGGTGACGGAGTCGAGGTTGGCGGTGGGCTCGTCGGCGAGCACCAGCTTGGGCCGGGTGACGAGCGCGCGCGCCACGGCCACGCGCTGGCGCTGACCGCCGGACAGCTCGTTGGGGCGGTGCTTCGCGTGCTTCTCCAGGCCCACCTGCTCCAGCAGCGTCATCACGCGGTTGCGGCGCTCGGTGGCGTCCAGCTTGCGCTGCAGCAGCAGGGGGAACTCCACGTTCTGGAAGACGCTGAGCACCGAGACGAGGTTGAAGCTCTGGAAGATGAAGCCGATGGTGTGCAGCCGCAGGTTCGTGAGCTGCCGCTCAGTGAGCGTCTTGGTGTCCTGGCCGTCCACGCTCACCACGCCCGAGGTGGCCGTGTCCACGCAGCCGATGAGGTTGAGCGCCGTCGTCTTGCCGCTGCCGGACGGGCCCGCGATGGAGATGAACTCACCGGGGTACACCTCGAGCGTCATGCCCCGCAGAGCGGGCACCTGCACCTTGCCCAGGGAGTACGTCTTGGTGGCGTCGGTCAGGGAGACGATGGGCCTGGCACCTTGGGTGGAGGAAACGGCGGAGAGCTGGGTCATGGCGGGTTCGGTCCTTTCCGAGACCGGGGAAGGAGGGGAGGGAGGTTAGCGGGTGGCGTTGCGGCGCGAGCGCGCCGGGGAAGGAGTCACGCTGGCCTGGGTACTGGGCTTGCGTGCGAAGCGGGCCCGCCAGCGCTCGGCGGCACCGGCGAGCTCCTCGCGGTAGAATTCGCAGAACTCCACCGCCTCGCGCAGCTTGTGGCGCCCCTTGAGCCCGGGCCTGGCGAGCGCGTCCTCGCACAGCCCGCTCAGGGCCTCCATGGCGGAGATCGCCAGCTCGAGCCGGTGATCCCACCCCGCGCTGTTGAAGACGTAGTAGTGGCGGCGGTCCCCGGGAATGCTGGCGGGATCCACCAGGCCGCTGGCCTGCAACTGGCGGATGTTGGTGGACACCGAGGCCGGGCTCACCCGCAGCAGCGTGGCGAGCTCGCCCAGCGCCAGCGGCTTGTCGGCCAGCAGCAGCAATCCAAGGATGCGGCCGCCGATTCGCGGCACGCCCTGGCGCTCGAAGAACAGGCCCATCGACTCGATGAACCGCTCTTCCTCTGCACTCACACCGTCCTGCCGCATGTGCTGCTTCTCCCGGGAGGGAAGTCGCGCACCCGTCTACTGGCGTCAGGATGTTCAGTCAATACTGAAGGAACTGATACCCGGACCGGGAGTCCGGGTCGGTGTGCGCGGCGGCGGTGGTGTATTGCCTCCTGGCCCGCCGTGCACGTCACGATGGGCTCGCGGCATCACGTCGGATGCCGCGAGCAGGGAATCACTCCCATGAGGCGTGTGCCAGCTCAGTGCTTATCGCCGCCCTGGTCGCCCGCGCCGCCCACGTCACCGGAGCCGCCCACGTCACCGCCCATCTGGCCGGAGCCGCCCACGTCACCGCCCACGTCCTTGCCCTTGTTGATGTCCTGGTCCAGGCCCGAGCCGCCCATGTCCTGGTTGATGCCCGTGTCCGAGTCCAGGCCGCTGCCACCCATGCTGGTGTCCAGCGAGATGCTCTTGGCGACGTTCTGGTTGTCCTTGATGTCGAAGCTGGTGCGGACCTGCTGGCCCTCCTTGAGGTCGCCCGCCTTCTTGAGGGTGGGATCCTGGAACTTGGTCTGCTTGTCCACCTTGAAGTCGATGATGCCGTTGTCGGTCTTCAGGCTGAGCTTGTCCTTGCTGCTCTTCACCACCGTGCCGGTGATTTCCTTCTGGCCCATCTGGGCGCCGCTGGTGCTGCCCATCTGGCCCATCTGCGAGCCGCTGGGGCTGCCCATGCTGCCCTGCTGGCCCTGGACACCGGAGCCACCGGAGGCATCGCCGCCCATCTGCTGGCCGCTCTGGGTCTGGCTCTTGCCCTGGTCCTCGTTGTTGGCCAGTGCCAGGCCAGAGCTCAGCAGCGCCACGGACGCGAACAGCCCCACAAGTCTCTTCGTCATGGATGTGTCTCCTCGTCAGGCGGAGGCCGTGCCCCCCATGGACGTGCCCCCCGCTCGGCAAAAGCTAGGTGCGCCGTGGGAACCGGACAGGGAGTGAATGAGAAACGGGAGCGCCCGTTCCCTCCTCGGGCGTCTTGTCCTGGAGCGCTTCTCCGCCCGGTGGGCAGGCAGCTTGAACCCGATGGGGTTTTTCCCCTACCGTCTTCCCACCATGCCCCCTCCCTCGAAGCAGCCCGCTCCCGTCGCCGAGCCCCTGCCCACCCCGTCCTTCCCCGCCATCGAGTCCTTCATCGAGGGCGCCACCCCCGAGGAGGTCCAGTCCCTCTTCACCCCGATGAAGAACGAGCTGGCCAACCTCAAGGGCCCCAAGGCGGAGCAGGCCAAGAAGGTCCAGGCCGCCATCTCCCGCACCGAGGAACTGCTCGGCGTACTGCTCGAGACGCGCGAGCGGCTGGTGGCCGAGTCCAAGGGCAAGGGCCGGAAATAACTGGCGTTTCGTGCCCCTGACGCACTTTTTTGGTGTCCCCCACGCAACTGTGCCGGGCGATCACCGATAATCAGGAAAAGGGAGTGCAGGAATCCCCCCCCGCGCTCCGAGACCTTGGGTCGTTCCATCCCCTGGAGAGCAACCATGAAGATCGACAGCACCCTGAACATGCCGCGGATGTCCACCAACGTGACGACGGGCCGCATGACCCCGGACACCAGCTTCGCCGCGCGCGTCCAGTCGGGCGTGGGCACCGCCGCCAACGCGGTGGCCGGTGGCGTCGGCGTGGTGGCCAACATGGTGCCCGGTGGCTCCGTGGTCTCCGCGGCGGTCTCCTCGCTCACCACCTTCGGCAACAGCTCCGGCTCCGGCTCGGGGCCCTACGGCGCGGCCCTGAGCTCCGGCGGCGCGCCCATGAGCACCACGCTCAACAGCGGCGGCGGCATCTCCTCCCTGGGCGGCACGGCCGGTGGCGGCACCACCACCAACGGCGTGAACGTCGGTGGCAGCGGCAGCAACGTGGCCGGTGAGTTCAACGGCGAGATGCAGAACATGTTCACCGAGCAGAAGAAGCTGCTGGGCATGCAGGTCGCCATGCAGAAGGAGAACCAGGTGTTCTCCACCATCTCCAACGTGCTGAAGACCCGGCACGACTCGGCGAAGAACTCCATCGGCAACATCCGCTAGACTCGGCGGCGGATGGTTTCACGAGCCCGCCGCTTCCGCGGGAGGACGCGGTAGAGTCCTCCCCGGTCCGGCGGCCGGGCCAGGAAAGGAAGCACACGTCACATGGCGGAGACCTCGGAGATCTCGGGCAGCCTCGTTCCACTCGCCAAGCGGGAGGCGATGATCCTCCTGGAGGCGGGCTACCTCTGGCTCGACATGGGCCAGTTCGACAAGGCGCGTGACGTGTTCGCCGGGGCGGCGGTGCTGATGCCCAAGAGCGAGGTGCCGCAACTGGCGCTCGGCTCGCTCGAGTTCGCCCAGGGCCGGCACGACAAGGCCCTGCAGGCCTACCGGGCCGCCCAGCGGCTCGCCCCCAACTCCGGACTGCCGCGGGCCCACGTGGCCGAGGCCCTGTTGTTCATGGGCAAGGTGCCGGAGGCCATGAAGGAGCTCAAGGCCGCCATGGACCTGGACCCGGAGGGGGACGGGGGGCGCCTGGCCCAGGCGCTCATCGCCGCGAAAGAGGCGGGGGCTCTGCCGCCCGCCGCGGCCAAGAAGTAGGATGCGTTGACAGGAGGAGATGCCGATGTCGGTCGGTGGAGTTGGACGAGGGGGCGGAAAGGGACGTGCCGGAGGCGCCAAGGGTGCCTCGGGCAAAGCGCCGGCCGGCAAGGCAGGGGCGTCGTCGTTCGGCGGCGCGGTGGATCGCACCGCGGGACTGGTGGGCCCCTCGGGCCTGGTGGGCTCCAGCAATGTGCAGGGACCCCAGGCCTCGGACCCCGTCACCTCCCAGGCGCTCGCCATCGCCAAGCAGCTGAAGAACGGCGACTTCAAGAACAAGGAGGAGGCGACCAAGAAGCTCGTCGCCGAGGTGCTCAAGGAAAAGCTGCGGATGAAGTCGTCGGCGCTCACCAGCAAGATCGCCGATGCCTTGCAGGATGACCCCCGACTGAATCAGGCCCTCGAGCGGTTGTGGTCGAAGGCCGAGTGAAGGGCGCCCTTGGCTCTCGGCGAAGACAAGAAGGTCCTCCTGGAGAAGTACGGTCCCTACGTCCGGTCGCTCGCGTCGACCGTGCGCAGGCAGTTCTCCGCCCAGCTCGAGCTCGATGAGCTCATCGCCTACGGCCAGATTGGCCTGCTCGAGGCGGCGGATCGTTTTGATCCCAAGGTTGGGGCCAACTTCCTCACCTTTGCCCACTACCGCATCAAGGGCGCCATCTACGATGGGCTGCGCAAGATGGGGGTGCTCAAGGGTTCGGATGCGCGTTCCGCCTACACGGGTGAGCGCGCCACGGCGTATTTGGGAAATCTTTCGGATCGCGAGCAGGGAGGAGGCAACCGCGGAGGGTCCATGGACGATGATGTCATGGAGATTTCCAACGCGGTGGCGGGGCTGGCGATGGTGTTCGCGACCAGTCTCGAAGGTTCGGAGTCGCTGGGCTTCTCGGACGAGTCCCTGCCGGTGGATCAACGGCTGGAGCTCGAGCAGCAGCGGGTGAGGGTGAGGGCGGCGATCGAGAAGTTGCCGGAGAAGGAGCGCCGGCTGCTCCAGGGCTACTACTTCCAGGGCAAGACGCTGGAAGAGGCGGGGGCGGAGATAGGGCAGTCGAAGAGCTGGGCGTCGCGGCTGCACGCGCGGGCCATTGAGCGGCTCAAGGAATTGTTGAACGAGGAGGGCTCATCCTCCCCTGAAGATTCAAGGAGGCAGTCACATGGCGGGTCCGATGGTCGGCGTCTCGGCGGCGCAGATCGCCCAGCAGAAGTTGCAGGATCAGGGCGCGCAGCAGGTCAACAAGCAGGGGGCCTCGAAGTTCGACGCGGCCCTCGCTAACAAGTCTCAGGGCGTCGGTGGCCCGGAGCAGGTGAACCAGGCGAAGGCCACCCAGGCGACCCAGGCCACCCAGAAGGCCGAGCAGGTGCGTCATGCCGAGGCCGTCAACAAGACGGAGAAGGCGGCGCTCAACAAGGTCAACGGTGCCGCCCAGGAGCCCGCCACCGCGCGCGGCGCCGAGGCCGTCGCCGGCAAGCAGGAGACCAACAAGGCCGGCAGCATGCTGGGCCACGTGGTCAGCGAGCTGGAGAAGGGCCAGGTCAACATGGACAAGCTCATCCAGGCGGGCGCGTCCGGAAAGACGTTCTCCAACGCCGAGCTCCTGTCGCTCCAGGCCGGCATGTACAAGTACACCCAGGAGCTGGACCTCACGAGCAAGGTCGTCGAGAAGGCCACCAGCGGTCTGAAGGACACCCTGAAGACCCAGGTGTAGCGAGCAGCCGGGCTTGGGCCCGAGTGCTTCCGGAGGGCGTCTCCTCACCACGAGGGGGCGCCCTTCCGCGTTTTCCGGGTTGGCACTTGTTGGGAGGAAGGCCGCCCATCTAAGCTAGGCGCGCCCATGACGCTCCGACCGTACGCGCTCGCTGCCCTCCTCGTTCTCGTGGTGGGGACCGGCTGCACCATCGACCTGCAACACGAACTCTCTGAACAGGACGCCAATGAAATCTACGTCCTGCTCAGCAAGAACGGCATCAACGCCACGAAGCTGAAGGAGGAAGGCGGCCAGGAGCTGAAGTTCCGCATCCAGGTGCCCAAGGCCGACGCCGCGCAGGCCGCCGAGCTGCTGCGCGCGTATTCGCTGCCGCGCCCCATGGAGAAGGGCCTGGCCCACTTCGCCAAGGGCGGCATGGTGCCCACCGCCACCGAGGAGCGCGCCATGTTGCTCAAGGCGCTCGGCGGTGAGGTGTCCAACGCGCTCAATCAGATCGACGGCGTGCTGGAGGCCCGGGCCATCGTGATGATCCCGGAGAACAACGACCTCACGCAGCCGGAGAACAAGCCGCTGCCCTCGGCGTCGGTGTTCATCAAGTTCCGGCCGGGGCCGCGCAACGAGCCGCCCATCAAGCGCGAGGACGTGCAGCAGTTCGTGTCCACCGCGGTGCCGGAGCTCAAGCCGGCGGCGGTGACGGTGCTGCTCACGCCGGCCGCCGCGCCCGAGGCCGACGTGGGCCCGGAGAGCCGTCTGCAGGACGTGTTCGGCATGCGCATGACGGTGGGCAGCGTGAGCCAGTTCCGCATGATGGCCGCGGTGGCCGTGCTGCTCATCCTCGCTTCCATCGGCCTGGCGGTGTGGCCGCTGCTGCGCGGTGGTGGTTCCGCTCCCGCGGGGGCCCGCTCCCGCAAGTAGTCGTACGAGCCCCGTCCGTCGTTTCCCTGGAACGCCTTCCCCCGCGGGGTGACCGTTGGAACAGTTCTTCACCTCGCTGAGCAAGCGACAGACGATGATGCTGCTGACCGCCATCACCTTTGGCGGTCAGGAGGGCGTCGCCGCGCTGGAGCACCTGCCCGAGGAGGAGGCGGAGCTGCTCCAGCACCGGGCCCAGGAAATCCTCCAGATTCCGCGCGAGAAGCGGATTCCCCTGCTGGTCCAGGAGATCAAGCGGCTGGTGAAGGACCAGCGTGGGCAGCTGTGGACCGCCGATCCGGAGCGTCTGGCGGCCCTGCTCAAGCGCGAGCGCGCCGCCCTGGTGGAGGTGGTGCTGCGCGCGCTGCCGGGGCCCCTGGCCGATGCGGTGCGCTCGCACCTGCCGTCCTCGGGCAAGGTGAAGCTCGCGCGCGAGGTGCGGCCCCAGGTGCTGGACGTCGTGCGCTGGAAGCTCGAGGAGCGGCTCTCCCGCGAGACCTCGGCGCAGGTACCCTTCAAGTTCACCGACGTGCTGCTGCTGCAGACGCGTGAGCTGCTCACCGTATGTGACCGGCTGGGCGCGCGCGTGCTCGGACCGGCACTCGCGGGCCTCTCCGACACCGATCGCGAGCCGGCCTTCGCGGTGCTGCCGCCCCACCTGCGCCAGCTCGCCACGCGCGCCGTGACGGCCAATGCCCCGCGCAAGCTCCCCGAGGAGGAGTCCCGGGAGCAGCTCGAGCAGTACGGCGGCCTGGAGAACCTGGCCGGGGCCATCCGGGGCGCCGGCGTGCACCGGCTGGCTCGCGCGAGCGTGGCCCAGTCCGCCGAGTTCTCCGCGCGCCTGGTGGAGAAGCACCGCGGCGACTTCGGACAGCTGCTGATGAAGTGGGTGCGCGAGGAGCGGGCCCGGCCCACGACTCGCGGCGACGGTGGCCGCACGGACATCGTCACGGACCTGGAGCGGCTCGCGGCCCGGGGTCTCATCGAGCGTCCGGTGCGCCTCACCCCGCCGCGTCCTCCCGCGCTCGGGCCTCCGCCCTCCCTCGCGGGCAGCGGCAAGGCGGTGCCGCCGCCTCCCGCCAGCCGCAACCCGTCCATGTCGCGCGAGATGCGCGCGGGGGACAGCTCGGAGCAGTCCGTCCGCCGCTCCATGTCCTCCCAGTCGGTCTCCGGCGTGCGGAGGGATCCCATCGCCGAGCGCCAGGCGCGCCGGGCGGGGGCCACCTCGAACAACTACGGAGGGCGGGAGCAGGAGGCGCCGCCGGAGTCCGCTCCCTCGCGGGTGAGCCGGGTGTCGTCCCGGAGCGCCCGGGATGGGGCGGAGGTGAAGCCGGACCCCGGTGGGGCGCGCATCGGGCCGCCGCCGTCGCGGACCGGGGCCATTCCCAGCACCCGCTCGCGTGTCAACGAGCCGCCCGTGCCGGAATCGGAAGGCTCGCGCATCATCCGCTCGCCCCTGGCGCGCACGCAGAGCCGGAGCGCAGCGGCCGAGCCCGAGGCCGATCGCCCGCCCAGGGTGCTGGGGACCAACACCAATCTACCGGCGGTGCGGCCCGAGAGGCCTTCAGCTCCACGGCGCGAGCGGCCAGGTACACCGGGGACGAGTGGGCGTGGACCGCGGGGCGGAACGCGCTAGCATTCGCCCGCTGACAAGGAGCTTTCCATGGCGATCGGCAAGGTGATCAAGGGCGATTCGGGGGCCGAGCCGCTGCCCGGCGGAGATCGGCCGGTGTTGCGTCCACCGCGCCCGGGCGTGATGAACGCCGAGGTCTTCGACGCCCGGCAGAGCGCCCAGGGCATCCTCGAGGAGGCGCAGCGCGAGAAGGAGCGCATCCTCGCGGAGGCCCAGCGCGAGCGCGAGGAGCTGCTCGCCAAGACGCGCGAGCAGGGCCGGCAGGAAGGCCTCGCCCAGGCCACGGAGACGATCCTCCGCGCGAAGATGCAGGCCGGGGAGATGATGGCCCAGCAGGAGCGGGATGTCATCTCGCTGGCGTGCAAGATCGCCGAGAAGATCATCGGCCGGGACGTGGAGCGCGATCCCTCGCTGCTGGCGGACATCTGCGCCAAGGCCATCGAGGAGCTGCGCAACGCGCGGGCGGTGGTGCTCCGGGTGAATCCGAAGTCGGCCGCGGTGCTGCGCGCCCGCAAGGCCGAGCTGATGGAGATGATCGGCCGGGCGGTGGACGTGTCCATCAAGGAAGACCCCGACGTGGCCCCGGTGGGCTGCATCGTGCAGACGGAGTTCGGCAAGGTGGACGCGCAACTGCCCACCCAGTTCGAGATGCTCCAGAACGTGCTCTTCCCGGACCTGGGCAAGAAGGAAGGTCCTCCGTAAGCCATGGCACTCGATCTCTCGCGCTACTACGCGCTCATCAAGGAAGCGCCGCTGTACCGGGTGCGGGGCCGCGTCACCGAGCTGACGGGTCTGGTCATCAAGGCCAGCGTGCCCGGCGTGCGCGTGGGCGAGCTGGTGCTCATCAAGGGCGCCACCCGCTCCGCGGTGAAGGCCGAGGTGGTGGGGTTCCAGGGCGACGAGGTCATGCTCATGCCCCTGGGCGAGCTCCAGGGCATCGGCCCCGACAGTGAGGTCATCCCCACCGGCCGGCCCCTCGCCATCAAGTGCGGCGAGGGACTGCTCGGCCGCGTGCTCAACGGCATCGGCGAGCCCATGGATGGCAAGCCGCTCCCCGACGGCATGATGGACTGGTCGGTGGACCGGGACTGCCCGGACCCCTTCACGCGCCAGCGCATCGAGCGGCCGCTGCCCCTGGGCGTGCGCTGCATCGACGGGCTGCTCACCGTGGGCGAGGGCCAGCGCGTGGGCCTCTTCGCCGGCTCGGGCGTCGGTAAGTCCACGCTGATGGGGCAGATCGCCCGGAACACCCAGGCGGACCTGTGCGTCGTGGCGCTGATCGGCGAGCGTGGCCGCGAAGTGCGCGAGTTCATCGAGGACGCCATGGGCGAGGAGGGCATGAAGCGCTCCGTGCTGGTGTGCGCCACCTCGGACCAGCCGAGCCTCGTGCGTCTGCGCGCCGCCTACGTGGCCACGGCCATCGCCGAGTACTTCCGCGAGCGCGGCGGCAACGTCCTCTTCATGCTCGACACGGTGACGCGTCTGGCCCGCGCCCAGCGTGAAATCGGCCTCGCCATCGGCGAGCCCCCGGCCCGTCAGGGCTACCCCCCGAGCGTCTTCTCCATGCTGCCGCGCATCCTCGAGCGCACGGGCAACTCGGACAAGGGCAAGTGCACCGCCATCTACACCTGCCTCGTGGCCGGCGGTGACATGGAGGAGCCCATCGCCGACGAAGTCCGCGGTATTCTCGACGGCCACTTCATCCTCAACCGCGCCCTGGGCGAGCGCAACCAGTGGCCCGCCATGGACGTGCTCGCCAGCCTCTCCCGTGTGATGAGCGGCATCGTCTCCAAGGAGCACAAGAAGGCCGCGGGCAAGCTGCGCGAGACGCTCTCCACCTACGAGAAGCAGCGCGACCTCATCCTCCTGGGCGCCTACCAGTACGGCACGGACCCCCGGACGGACTACGCCATCGACAAGTACGACGCCATCATCGACTTCCTCAAGCAGGACACCCACTCCAACAGCCCCTACGAGGAAACCGTCGAGAAGCTCATCGCTCTCTTCGAGGAGTGACGTCCCGGGGGCATTCCGGGGTAGGATCGCCCCATGCCCCCCTATCGTTTGCAAGCCCTGCTGGAGATTCGCGAGCGTGCCAAGGAGGAGGCCGAGAATGCCTTCTCCGACGCCGTCAAGGCCGCGGAGAAGCAGAAGGCCGAGCTCAAGCGCATGGAGCAGGAGCTCGAGCAGCGCAAGGCCGAGCGCAAGCAGAAGGTGAAGGAGTACCTCCAGCAGATCATGGCCAAGGGCAACACCGGGCCCAACAGCTTCACCATGATGAACCGCTACGAGGAGCGCCTGAAGGACGAGGAGGCGCAGCTCGCGCTGGAGATCGAACAGCAGAAGGAGGCCGTCAAGGTCGCCGAGCGGCTGGTCGAGCAGCGGCGCCGGGAGATGGCCGAGGCCGCCAAGGAGCTCAAGGCCATCGAGAAGAACAAGGAGACCTTCCTGAAACAGGTCCGCGCCGAGCGCCAGGCGAAGGAGGAGCTGAATCAGGAGGAAATCGGGAACACCTTGTTCCTGATGCGCCAGCGCAAGTAACCTTGGCGTCCCCCCAGGTGGTGTCGCGATGAGCCGAGTCGAAGACGATCGTCAGGCGCAGAGGGCCGCGGAGCGGCTGGTCCAGGAGAAGCATCTCCAGGAGTCCAAGGCGAAGCAGCGCCAGGAGGGGGAGTCCGCCTTCTCCCGGCTGGTGCAGCAGCAGAAGGCCGCGGCCCAGCAGCCGGCGCAGAAGCCGCCCGCGCAGCAGAACCTGGGCCAGTCCGTCCTGGCGCGCCTCAAGCAGGAGGGCAAGTCCGGAGAGCTGCGCGGCAAGCAGAACGAGGCGGGCAAGCCCGAGGGCCAGGCCACCCAGGCCCGCAAGCAGGAGCAGGGCGTCACGCAGACGCGCACCGAGTCGCGCTCGACCGACGCCAAGGTCACCGACGAGACCCTGGACGAGCGCGGCGAGGCCTTCACCCAGGACGGGGACAAGGCGGCGCTCGGCGCGATGGCGGGCCGCGAGGCCAAGGGCTCGCTCAAGTCGAACGCGGATGGCGGCGGCGGCAAGGGCGGGGACGGCAAGGACAAGGAGAAGGGCTCGGAGCTGGCCGCGGGCTTCCGTTTCAACCCCGCTCTCATGGCTCCCGTGCCGGTGGCCCAGCCCAAGCCCACCTCGGGCTCGGAGCGGCTGCGTGCCATCGCCAATGAGATCGCCCAGAAGATCGTCGAGCGCGTGCGCGTGGGCACCAACGCCGCGGGCAACGCCGAGTTCCAGATCGACCTGCGCAACGACGTGCTCAAGGGCCTGTCCATCAAGCTCTCGACCAAGAACGGGAAGATCCACGCCACCTTCAGCGGCAACGACCGTGAAGTGCTGAAGATGCTCGAGGAGCAGCGCGAGACTCTCAAGAAGGCCCTGGCCGGACGCGGTCTCACCCTCGAGGAGCTCAAGGTCGAGGCGAAGTCATGAGTCCCGGCGCGGACGACGAGCCCGGCGAGCACGAACGGACCATGGTGGTGGACGCCCGGCTGCTGAAGCGGCCGGAGCGGCCGGAGCGGCCGGAGCGGCCGGTGAAGCCGTGGAAGCCCTTCACCTTCACGAAGCTGGAGAAGGTGTCGCGCAACGAGTCCCGGCTCACCGGCCGGCTCAAGTGGCTCACGCCCAGGACCGAGGCCACCGAGGCGCTGTGCGCCCGGCTCAAGGGCATCTTCGACACGCAGGTGTCCTTCACGCAGGAGGCGGTGCGGGTGCTCGCGCCGGCCGAGCTGCGCCGCCACATCTCCGAGCCCACCTTCCTGTCCTTCCTGGTGCCCGGTCCGCATCGTGGCCGCGCGGTGCTGGAGTTGGAGCTGTCCCTGGCGCACGCGGCGGTGGACCTGCTGCTGGGCGGCGCGGGCGAGATGGTTGGCCTGCGGCCCCTGACGGACATCGAGGAGGGAGTGGCGAGCTTCGTCATCCTCGAGGCGCTCAAGGCGTTGGCGCCGGGGATGGATCCGGGTCAGCCCAAGCTGCGGCTGGACGGCGTGGCGCGCGGGGTGGACGAGGCGGCGGCGCGGCTGGGCGAGGAGGGGCCGGTGCTGGTGGTGCAGCTCCGGGCTCGGCTCGGCTCGCAAGAGGGCATGGTGCGCCTCTTCGTCCCCTCGGGCGTGGTGGACGTGATGGAGCCGGCCCAGGTGGCCGAACAGCGGCGGGCCCTGTTGCAAGCGGACGTGCAGGCCCACCTGTCACGGCTCTCGTCGGTGCGCACCTGGCTGCGCGCGGACATCGGCCACGCGGAGATCTCCGCGCAGGACCTGTCGAGCCTCCGGGTGAAGGACGTGGTGCTGGTGGACGCGCTCTCGGCCCGGCCGGACCGGGGCGAGGAGGGCAGCGCGCGGCTGTGTCTGGGCCTGGCCCGAAGGGGCTACCTGGACGCGCAGGTCTTCGTGGAGAACGGCCAGTACCAGGCCCGCATCACGGAGGTGGTGCTCGGCGAGCAGCCCCTCCTGCGGCGCAGTGGGCCCAGCGATGCGGACGAGGCCGCGGCCGATGTCCTGGCCGAGTCGGGGGAGGAGGAGTTCACCGACCCCGAGAGGCGCAACCCCTTGGCGGAGAGTGGAGCCGTGGACGACAGAATGGAAGCAGGCGACCTGCTGGGTGACATTCCCCTGCAGATCTCCGTGGAGCTGGCCCGGGTGCCGGTGACGGCGGACCAGGTGGTGGCCCTGCGGGTGGGGCAGGTTGTCGAGCTGCACCGGGCACCCGGTGAGCCGGTGGACCTGTCCGTCAATGGCAAGGTGATCGCCCGGGGCGAGCTGGTGGAGATGGAGGGGCAGCTGGGCGTGCGGATCCTCTCGCTGGCGGGCTGAGGCCCACGAGGAGAGTGGCGCGTGGCCCGGCGGGGTGACCCAAGCAGGCGAGCGAAGGCATGGAGCAGGCGAGGGGGCGCCCGTGGCGGTCTCCCCTCCAATGCACTAGCCTCGCGGCCCACCATGGCAGTGTTCCCCGTCTTTCCCCCGCGCCCGGCCCTGCTGGTGTGCGCGTGCATGCTGTTGGCCCCAGTGGCCCGGGCCGAGGCTCCCGCTCCGGGTGCGCGGCCCGCTCCCACCGCCGAAGCGGCGCCCGCGAACAAGGCCGAGGCTCCCGCGGCGCGGGCCGCTCCCGCCCAGGTGGCCGCTCCCGCTCCGGCCTCCACGCCGCAGCCCACGCTCGATGAGCACCCCTCGCTGCCTCCCGGCATGGAGGAGGAGCCCGAGAGCGTCACGTGGCTGCTGACGCGCACACTGCTGATGCTGGGCGCGGTGGTGGGCCTCATCTACCTCACGCTCAACGTGGGCCTGCGCAAGCTGATGGGCCTGCAGGGCGTGTCCATGGGGCGCTCCTCGGTGGTGTCGGTGGTGGAGCGCGTGGCGTTGGATCAGCGCCGCACCCTCTTCGTGCTGAAGGCCGCGGACGAGTACCTGTTGGTGGGGGGTGGCGAGGCCGGACTGCAACTGCTCTCCAAGCTCGACACCGAGGCCGTGGAGCGCATCCGCGCCGCGCGTCCCGCGAGCAACGTGGTTTCCATTTCCCCCTTCCTCCAGAAGCTCCTCGCCCGCCGCGACGCCACGCAGCAGGGTGCTACCCGACCGAGCGGCACCCAGCCGCCGGGTGCCTGAAGAGACGACCCGTGAGATTCACGCCCAACGTTCGCCTCCCCGCCCTCCGCCTCTCGCCGTGGCTCTTCAGCGTGTTCTTCGCGTTGGAGCCCGTCCTCGCCTTCGCCAAACGCGGCGGTGGGGGCGGCGGTAGCGGCGGTACCTCCGATCTCGCCAACGTGAACGTCGATGCGGTGAGCCCCGACTCCTTCGCCTCGCGGCCGCTGGTGCTGATGTTGGCGCTGGCCGCGCTGTCGCTCGTCCCCTTCGTGCTGATGATGGTGACGAGCTTCGTGAAGATCTCCGTGGTGCTCTCCATCGTGCGCTCGGCGCTCGGCACCCAGCAGATTCCGCCCACCCAGGTCATCACCGGCCTGGCCATCATCCTCACCGTCTACATCATGGCCCCGGTGGGGCAGGCCATGTACCGGGCCTCGGAGATGGACATCCTCTCCCGGGGACCGGGCCTCTTGTCCTCCGAGTCGGTGGGCAAGCTCCTGGAAGCGGCCGACAAGTCCAAGGAGCCGCTGCGCAACTTCCTCAACAAGAAGATCACCGCGAAGGATCGCGCGCTCTTCTTCAACCTGGCCAAGAAGATGCGGGCCACCGAGGAGGACCGTCAGCAGCTCACCGAGAAGGACTTCATGATCATCGTGCCGGCCTTCGTGGTGTCCGAGCTCAAGGAGGCCTTCCAGATCGGCTTCCTGCTGTTCGTGCCCTTCATCGTCATCGACATGGTGGTGGCCAACATCCTGCTGGCGCTCGGCATGCAGATGCTCTCGCCCACCACCATCTCCATGCCCTTCAAGCTGCTCCTCTTCGTCGTCGTGGATGGCTGGTACCTCATCGCCAAGGGCCTGGTCGTCGGCTACCTGTGAGACGCACATGCATCAGCTCAACAGCATCCTCCAGCAGGCGCTCTATCTGGTCGTCCTCACCTCGGCCCCGGCGGTGGTGATCGCCCTGGTGGTCGGTCTGATCGTGGCCGTGTTCCAGGCCACCACGCAGATCCAGGAGCAGACGCTCACGTTCGCGCCCAAGCTCGTCGCCGTGTTCGGCATCCTGGCGCTCACCGGCCCGTGGATCGGCAACCAGCTGGTGCGCTTCACCTACCACGTCTTCGATCAGTTCCCGGCCCTGCTCAGATGAACGTCCAGGACATCATCGCCCGGCTGACGGAGCAGGCCAACCTCTCGCTCGTCATCTTCACGGTGGGCCTGCTGTTGTGCCGCATCATGCCGGTGCTGGTGCTCTCGCCCTTCCTGGGCGGCGAGGTGGTGCCCACGGAAATCAAGATGGGCGTGGGCGTCACGCTCTCCATCGTGCTCTTCCCGGCGGTGAGCGCGCGCATGGGCGCCATCCCCACCAGCGCGCTGCCCTATATCGGGCTGCTGCTCAAGGAGATCTTCATCGGCGTCACCCTGTCCACCATCGTCAACATGATCTTCGAGGCGGCGCGCGTGGCCGGCACCATCTCCGACACCATGTCGGGCGCCAACAACGCGCAGCTGCTCGTGCCGCAGCTCGGCCAGCAGGTGTCGCTCTTCGCCAACCTCAAGGTGCAGCTGGCGGTGGTGCTCTTCCTCTCGCTCAACGGCCACCACCTGGTCATCGAGGCGCTCGCCGACAGCCTCGCCGTCGTGCCCCTGGACCGCTTCCCCCGCTTCAGCTCGGGGCAGTGGGCCTTCTTCGAGCTGTTCATCCGCTCCTTCGCGGACCTGTTGAAGATCGCCATCGCGCTCTCGGCGCCCACCCTGCTGGCCTCGTTCCTCACGGACATGGCGCTGGGTGCCGTCAACCGCGTGGCGCCCCAGGTGCAGGTGTTCTTCATCTCCATGTCCATCAAGCCCCTGGTGACGGTCATCGTCGTCACCATGTCTCTGGGCCTCATCATGGGACGCATGCAGGTGGAGTTCGCCTCCATGCTGGTCATGCTTCGCCGTGCCATCAACCTGCTCGGTTGAGCCGGAGTCCCCTCCGTGTCCGACGATAAAACCGAAGAACCCACATCTAAAAAGCTCGATGACGCGCGCAAGAAGGGTCAGATCTGGAAGAGCAAGGATCTGACGGGCGTGTTCGGCCTCGTCGTGGGTCTGGGCGTGGTCAAGTCCACCTGGCCCGACGTCGAGTCGAAGGTCACCGAGCTCTTCCGCTACAGCTTCGACCACATCGCCCACCCGGAGGGCATCCAGGAAGCCACCTCCCATCTCATGACGATGGGCCTCAACAGCGTCCTCATGCTGTCGCTGCCCGTCGTCGCGGCGGTGGCGCTCGTGGGCGGCCTGGTGGACTTCCTCCTCGTGGGCTCGCTGTTCACCATCGATCCGCTCTTCCCCAAGCTGGAGAAGCTCAACCCCATCGCGGGCCTGAAGAACCTCATCTCCAAGAAGCAGATCGTCGAGCTGCTCAAGAACCTCGTGAAGATCTCCGTGGCCGGCTACGTGACCTTCGGCGTGGTGCGCGATTCCATGCCGCTGGTGGTGGAGACGGTGCGCAACGACATCAACGTCACCCTCGCGGTGATGGGCGAGCTGCTCTACCGGCTCGCCATGCGCGTGGGCATGGTCTTCTTCCTCTTCGCCATCTTCGACGTCTGGTGGCAGCGCATGTCCTACATGAAGGACATGATGATGTCGAAGGAGGACGTGAAGAAGGAATACAAGGAGAGCGAGGGCGATCCGCACACCAAGGCCAAGCGCAAGGAGATGGCGCACGAGCTGCTGGAGGGCGCGCAGATGGACGCGGTGAAGGACGCGGACGTCATCGTCACCAACCCGGACCACGTGGCCGTGGCGCTCAAGTACGACAAGGACAAGGACGTGGCGCCGCGGGTGCTCGTCAAGGGCCTGGACTTCAAGGCCGAGCGCATCAAGGCCCTGGCCCGCGAGGTGGACGTGCCCACGCTGCGCAACGTGCCCCTGGCGCACGCGCTGCTGCGCGTGGACGTGGGCGAGCAGGTCCCCGAGGAGCTGTACGACGCCGTCGCCGAGGTGCTCAACTTCGTCTACGGCCTGAAGAACGAGACCCCGGCGGCGCGGGCCTGAGGCTTGGCCCCCACCCCTGACGCGAGGTTCCCATGAGTGAAGAAGTCGAGATGGCGATCGCGCTCAAGTACGACAAGGACAAGGACACCGCGCCGCGCGTGGTGGCCAAGGGGCTGCGCCTCAAGGCGGAGAAGATCCGGGAGATCGCCCGGCAGTACAACATCCCCTTCATGAAGAACGTGCCGCTGGCCAACGCGCTCTACCGCGTGGACGTGGGCCAGGAGGTCCCCGAGGAGCTCTACGACGCCGTCGCCGAGGTCCTCAATTTCGTCTTCGAGTTGCAGCGCGAGCAGCAGTCAGGCGGCAAACGTTGACGGTGGGCTGGACAGCGCGCCCCCACCTGGAGTGAGCTTGGATCATGGCCAAAATCAACAACCAGCCCCCGAGAGCACCCGTCTGGCCCTGGGGAGGACCCCGCTCGGTTCGCGAGAAGCTGGTCGACCCGTCCCAGTTCGACCGCAAGAAGCGCAAGGCCGGCAACCCCAAGAGCCCCGCGCTCGCCTCGGCGGCGCTGCTGGACTTCATCGGTCCGGCGCACTCCTCGGAGGAGATCCGCCTGCCCGAGCCGCCGCACCCCAAGGGCCATGACGCGGACCTCGAGGGCATGTCGGACCGGCCCTACCTGGGCAGCGTGGCCGGACGCGGGGACGGGGATCAGCGCCAGCTGCTCGAGCGCAGCATGGGCCGCATCAACGCGCCGCCCGAGCGCATGGAGCGCCTCAAGGGCCTGCTGCAGCGCGAGGCGCAGATGCTGAACCTCGTGGGCCAGGTGCACTCGGAGATCCAGGACATCCAGCGCCGCATGCGCGAGGAGCAGCAGGAAGAGGGCTACTAGGCACCATGGCCGCATCCGACAGCAACAACCCCCCGCAGGACGAGGCCCGGCTCACCGCGATGATGCAGCGCTGGGCGGAGGGCAAGGCCACGTTGCGCGAGGTGCGCGGCTACTCGGACGAGGAGCTGTACGCCATCGCGAAGACGGCCTACTACTTCTACTACCAGGGCCGCATCTCCGAGGCGCGCACGCTCTTCCAGGGCCTCTACGCCATCAACCCCGCGGACGCCTACTTCGCCAAGGCGCTCGGGGTGGTGGAGATGGCCGCCGGCAACGCGCAGGGTGCCCTGGCCGCCTACGACGTGGCCCTCAAGCTGGATGGCCGGGACGCGCAGGCCTACGTGGGCCGCGCCGAGGTGCGGCTCGCCATGGGCCAGAAGTCGCAGGCGGTGGAGGATCTCCGCCGCGCCGTGTCGCTGGCCCCCGAGGAGGATCCGGTGGCTCGCAAGGCCAATGCGATGATTGACGCGCTCACGCGCCGCTGAGCCGGTCCTGGCACGGCGGCGCTTGTTTCGGGAGTTTACGGCTGTTCTGGACAGCCGGATTTTCGAGTAGTGTTGGTAGTCACCACCCGGAGGAATCCCTCATGTCGACGTCGAATCCCCCCAAGGTCACTGTGCCCGCCGAAATGCCCCCCGAGGCGCCCCCCGAGCTGATCGCCAAGCGCGACCCGCTCATCGCCGAGCTGGAGAACGCCGCGAAGTCCGCGACGGGCTCGCTGCAGCAGGTGCTGCGCAAGCTGGCGGGCCTGCTCAAGAGCACCACCGCGAAGCCGGGCGCGCCCATCGACGTCGGCCTCTTCGAGGACGTCAAGATGGCCTTCGAGCGCTTCTCGAAGGAGCCGCCCGAGGTGATCGCCAAGAAGCCGGCGATCCTCAACCAGGGTCTGGAGTGGATGCAGACCTACCTCGCGTCGCGTGGCTTCCCCGTGGCGGGTGCCGCGCCCGCGGCCCCCTCGGCGGCTGGGGGCAAGCGCGCCGGCAATGACAGCTTCGAGTCCGGCGCGTCGCAGCGGGCCCGCGCCCTCTCGGGTGAGGCGCCGCCTCCTCCCGCGCAGCAGGGCACGGTCGGCTCGAAGGAGCAGATCGAGTCCATCAAGAACTGGCAGATGAACCCTGGCCTGGGCAAGGTCAAGGGCTGAGCCGTCGCGAGCCTGGCCCATGCCCTCTCCGGAGGTGCATGGGCCGGCAGCGTCGGAGTAGTACCCGTGAGGAGACAGGAGTGGGGCGGCGTCGCGAGCCGCCCACCGCGGGCGCCCGGAGCGGGCGGAGTGGCTCCGGGGAAAAATAAAAAGCCGACCCCCCGAGGACCGCTCCGAGAGGAGCAGGACCAGGAGAGGCCGGCTGGGAAACCCGGCGGCCGAAGCCGCGGGCCACTAGCGCATGTTGTTGATGGTGGCCATCGCGATTTCGTTGAGCTTCTTGCTGATGTTGGACAGGAAGGCCACGGTCTCCTGCTGCTTCTGCAGGGCGTACTGAGCCATGGCGCGGTCCTTGTCGGCGCCCTCGAGGCCGGCGAACAGCTTGTTGTTCGGGTCGACCTGCTGGTTCGAGTTGGAAACGGCGTTGCTCAGGTGCTTCGAGGCGCTACCGCTCAGTCCGTCCATGGCCATGGTGTCTTCTCCGCTGCTCTAAAGGGGTGGGGTACCGCGAAAGTAGTGACTGCTGACTGCTTACACTTGGATTATCGGGGGGAGGCGGCGGGAGTTTCCTCCTCCTTTTTCCTCCGGATTTTCCCGGGCCGGACGCACAATTCGTCCACGGTCTCAGCGGCGGGAAGCAACTCGCCGGCGGGTGCCGCGATAATCCTGGTAAGATTTCACCTGTTTCCTCCAGGAGGACGATTTCCATGGATCCCATTTCCTCGAAGTCCACTGCCGCCACCAGCTCCACCCGGTCCTCAGGGCTCTCCGATAGCCAGCGCAACGCCATCTGGGAGAACGGCCTGAAGGAGAGCACCGACAAGGCCCGTAACCCTGGCCCCGATGGCTTCAAGCTCGGCTCCTCCCGGATCGACCGCTACGAGGGCAAGGTGAAGGAGGACATGAAGGCCTTCCTCGAGAAGAACAAGGACAACCCCAACCTCACCGAGGCGCAGATCCAGGACGAGCTCAAGAAGAGCATCTCCAAGCGCCAGGGGTACGAGTTCGTCAACAAGATGACGGACGACTACTTCTTCAACAAGCTCATGTCCCGCGCGAAGGAGCTGAGCCAGGACACCTGGTCCTGAGCTCCAGCGATTGCTGAAGGCGGCACTGCCGCTTCCGGGCCGCTCGGTCGGTCCTTGGCCTCGAAAGGGGAACAAGGACCCGAGCGGCCTTCGTGTTTTCCGGGGGGCTCGGGCCGTGGGCTGCGGGATGGCGTGCCTCGAGCGGGATCAGTGGCGGCACACCCTGGAGAGCACAAAAAAGCCGACCCCCCGAGGACCGCTCCGAGAGGAGCAGGACCAGGAGGGGCCGGCTGGGAAACCCGGCGGCCGAAGCCGCAGGCCACTAGCGCATGTTGTTGATGGTGGCCATCGCGATTTCGTTGAGCTTCTTGCTGATGTTCGACAGGAAGGCCACGGTCTCCTGCTGCTTCTGCAGGGCGTACTGAGCCATGGCGCGGTCCTTGTCGGCACCCTCGAGGCCGGCGAACAGCTTGTTGTTCGGGTCGACCTGCTGGTTCGAGTTGGCAACGGCGTTGCTCAGGTGCTGCGAGGCGCTACCGCTCAGTCCGTCCATGGCCATGGTGTCTTCTCCGCTGCTCTAAAGGGGTGGGGTACCGCGGAAGTAGTGACTGCTGACTGCTTACACTTGGATTATCGGGGGGAGGCGGCGGGAGTTTCCTCCTCCTTTTTCCTCCGGATTTTTTCCGGAGCCCGCCGGCTCACCCGGGAAGCGGGGGGCCAGGCGCGGCAAGGGCGGCCCACGGCGCGGCGAGGCACCGGGAAAAAAGAAACCGGCCCCTCGAGGACCGCTCCGAGAGGAGCAGGACCGAGGAGCCGGTGGAAGAAACCCAGCGGCCGAAGCCGCGGGCCACTAGCGCATGTTGTTGATGGTGGCCATCGCGATTTCGTTGAGCTTCTTGCTGATGTTGGACAGGAAGGCCACGGTCTCCTGCTGCTTCTGCAGGGCGTACTGGGCCATGGCGCGGTCCTTGTCGGCGCCCTCGAGGCCGGCGAACAGCTTGTTGTTCGGGTCGACCTGCTGGTTCGAGTTGGCAACGGCGTTGCTCAGGTGCTTCGAGGCGCTACCGCTCAGTCCGTCCATGGCCATGGTATCTTCTCCGCTGCTCTAAAGGGTGGGGTACCGCGGAAGTAGTGACTGCTTACACCTGGATTATCGGTGGGCGGCCGCGGGAGTTTCCTCCCTCTTTTTCCTCCCTCTTTTCCTCCGGATTATGAGGCCCGGGAGAGGGCTGGTATGCTCCCCGCCAAACCTCTTGGAGGAACTCGCATGTCGACTTCCACATCTGGTGGCTCTGTGCCCCGCTCCATCCCTGCGGAACTCATCACCAAGAGGGAGCAGTTGCTCGTCGATCTGGATAAAGCCGCGAAGGCCGCCGCAGCTCATCCCACGCTCCAGCAGGTGCTGCAGAAGTCGCTGGTGCTGGTGCAGGCCACCAAGCATGGGACGCCGCTCAGCGCCGAGTCGTGCCGGGAGATCCAGGAAGCCTTCCTGAACTTCGCCCAGGACCCCACGACTCCTCGGCTGCCGCAGGCCCTGACGGATGCACTGGCGTGGCTGGAGAAGTACGTCGTGGCGAGCATGGCCCTGCTGCCAAAGGGAACGCAGGCCCAGCTGATGGGGGCCGAGTCGGGTTCCCCGGGAGTGCTCGTAGGCAAGCGCGGCAAGGACAGCTTCGAGTCGAGCGCCGCCCAGCGGGCCCGCACCCTCTCGGGTGAATCGCCTCTTCCTCCCGCGCAGCCCGGTGGCGCGACGGGCCCGAAGGAGCAGCTCGAGCCCATCAAGAACTGGCAGATGAATCCGGGCTGGGGAAAGGTGAAGGGCTGAGCCGTCGCGGGCCTGGCCCAGGGTCCTCCTCGGAGGGCCATGGGCACCGCGGGCGGCCGGAGCCGGTGGTGAGGCACCGGGAAAAAAGAAACCGGCCCCTCGAGGACCGCTCCGAGAGGAGCAGGACCGAGGAGCCGGTGGAAGAAACCCGGCGGCCGAAGCCGCAGGCCACTAGCGCATGTTGTTGATGGTGGCCATCGCGATTTCGTTGAGCTTCTTGCTGATGTTCGACAGGAAGGCCACGGTCTCCTGCTGCTTCTGCAGGGCGTACTGGGCCATGGCGCGATCCTTGTCGGCGCCCTCGAGACCGGCGAACAGCTTGTTGTTCGGGTCGACCTGCTGGTTCGAGTTGGCAACGGCGTTGCTCAGGTGCTGCGAGGCGC
>NZ_JBJMQO010000009.1:0-77224 GCF_045802675.1 Archangium sp.
CCGACTCCGGGACGCCCGACTCCGGGACGCCCGACTCCGGGACGCCCGACTCCGGGACGCCCGACTCCGGGACGCCCGACGGAGGAGGCGACGACACCCCCAAGTGCGTCGAGCTGCCCTCGGACTGGACCAGCGGCGGCCTGGTGTGGGGAACGCCGCTGAGCGAGGAAGTGCTGGCGGTCGCCATCGACCCCAAGGGCAATCTCTACGTGGGCGGGTACGAGAACGGCATCACCGGGCAGGCGAACATCGATCCCTCGGGGGATGCGCGCGGCGTGCTGCTGAAGTTCGGACCGGGCTCGACGGGCGGCATCATCCCCTACTGGAAGCAGGACTACGACACGGCGGGGGCTGACACCATCGAGGCGCTGACCTTCCACCCCGTCACGGGCGCCCTCTACTTCATGGGCCGCACCACGGACGCCTTCCCCGGCTTCACCCACAAGGGCCAGCAGGACATCTTCGTCGGCGGTCCCAACGCCGTCTCCCAGATGGGCGTCCTCTACCAGGGCGGCACGGAGCGCCCGCAGCACCCGCGCCGGTTCGCCTTCGATGCCCTGGGAGACCTCGTCATCGCCGGGTATGACGACACCTACGTGCCCAGCAACTACGTGGAGGCGTGGGAGGATCCCTTCGTCCTCAAGCTGCACCCGGACGGGAGCTCGATGACGGAGGCGTGGTGGTGGCAGTTCGGCACCTCCGGTTCCGACTACGTGAACGGCCTGGCCGTGGACCCGAAAGACCCCTCCGGCATCTACATCACGGGTGCCTACCTCAGCGGAACCCAGCGCGGCCCGTTCGTGAAGAGGCTCGACGCGGCTGGCAAGCAGCTCTGGAACCAGCGGCAGACCGCGGTAGGCGTGGACATGATGATGGCCGCCCACGTCCTGCCGGATGGGAACGTGCTCGTCGCCGGCTCGACCTTCGCGACGCTGGGGAAGGTCGCCTATGGCCAGCAGGACGTCGTGGTGCGCAAGCTGGACAAGGAGACCGGCGCGCCCCTCTGGACCTACCAGTTCGGCTCCTCGGAGACCGACTGGGTGACGGACATGGCGGTGGATGCCGAGGGCAACATCTACCTGGTGGGCGAGACGCTCGGGACGGTGGAGCCGGCGGCGGTGCCCCAGGGCGACTACGACGTGTTCCTGCTGAAGCTGGACCAGGACGGCAACCTGCTGCAGGTCCGGCAGTGGGGCAGCGAGGGGGATGACCACCCGGCCAGCGTGGCGGTGGATGCGTGTGGCGAGGCCTTCATCGGCGGCTACACGACGGGCAACCTGCTGGGCGTGACGAACAATGGCGGACGGGATGCCTTCCTGCTCACCACGGCCCGGCCGAGGGGCAGAACCCTGAAGCCGTAACGCCTCCCACCGAGGGGATGGCGAGGGCCGGCGGGTGGCGGAAGCCACCTGGCCGGCCCTTCGCTTTGCAGGGTGCGAGGTGACGGGCAAGCAGGGCCGGGGAGTGCGGGCCCTGGACGGGGAGCCAGGAGCGGGGCGAGGACTCAAGGGGACCGCCCACACGTGGCCGTTCCTGGAGCGCGCCCAGGGCTGGGTGGAACGAACCTCACTCGCGTCGCCAGCCCCGTGTCCTGGGGCGGCGTCTCCGCGAACATCCCGCTGGCTGGCTCCACGCTCTCGAAGAGGAGCTCAGGAGCGCTTTGCCAGCATAGAAAAAAACCAGGGGGCCGACGTGGCCCCCTGGTCCTTACATCAAAACGGATGCTCGAGCCGTGGATTACGGAATGACCTCGGCCGGCACGTGCTTGTGGAGGATGACGCGGTTCATGTAGCCGACCTCATCGTTCTGGAAGAGCGAGGAGCCAACCAGGTAGCCCTCCGCCACCAGCACGTTGGAGACGAGCCCGCTGGCGCCCGGACGCAGGTTGTACACCTTGCCGAAGTGCTTGGTGTGGTTGACGCTCACGATGGCGTCGCGCGAGCCGTCCGCCTTCACCAGCTCGTCACCCACCTTGAGCGACTGGGCGGCCACCAGCCGGCCCTCGCCGTTGACGACCGGGTGCGTCACCGTCACGCGCAGCAGGCCGCCCGAAGCGGTGCGGATCTCCACGATGGGGTGCTCGCTGTCGCGGAACTCGGCGGTGTAGCTGTAGGTGCGGCCCTGCTGCAGCTTGACGTTGTCGAGGCTCGAGTCGGCGGCGAGCGTGATCACGTCCTCACGCAGGCTGTTCTTGGCATCGAGGATGGAGGCGTAGCCGTCGGAGAAGAGGACCTTCTGCTCCGGCGTGTAGCAGGAGGACTCGCAGTAGCCGTTGACGAAGAAGTTCGGGGCCACGTTGACGCCGTTGCGATCGGTGTAGAGGTTGCAGTTGGCCAGCGTGGGGTGCGGGAAGAGCTGCAGGTTGGAGGTGCTGTAGATGTCGTACAGCGAGCCGAACGTCGGGTACTGCGGGCGGGCCTTCTTGCGGCTCACCGGACGCGCCCACCGGTAGTAGTTGTCGCCGTCCCGGTCCTGCGTGGTGCCTCCGCTGAGGTAGAGCTTGCCGATGAACGAGTTGTTCACCTCGTAGGCATCGCTCTGACCGGTGTAGCGGTTATGCCCGTCCCAGTTGACGGCCTGGTCATCCTCCGCGTACTCGTACAGGAAGCCACCGTTCGACGCGGGGATACCGGTGTCGAAGTAGTTGGCGGGGTTCATGACGTGCGTGACCAGGGAGCAGCGGCGAGCCCAGTTGAGCCGGGCCTCGGCCTGCGCCGTATCCAGGCTGTCGGTGCTACACCGCTGCTGGAGGATCGGCTGTGCATCGGCGGCTCCGGGCAGAAGCACGGCGATGGCGAAGAATGCGGCACAAGCCCCAAACAATCCCTTCATGTCAGACTCCTTCTGGTGGTGGAAGACCGGGGTTCAACGCCAACCCCAAACACCTCGGCTACGGCATCGACGACGTCTACAATTCCATCCATGGCCCGTTCTCGACCCGTGCGCAGACCCTCGCCACCGCCGGGTAGAGAACGGCGAGGCCCCATGAGGAGAGAGCGATTGGCGCTCAGGTGTCTGTGAATGCAAGAGCCGGGCTCAATCGCGGTCTCCCCATCCGTCCGTAGGCCTGGCGTGGTGCGGCTCGAGCGAGACCAGATCATTCTCCAAATCCCGCTCCTCCCGAATAAATCAACTAAGGCCCAAAAGCTGTAAACATCAAATAACATACTAGGAGAGAAGTCGTCCATACATTTGGTGAACATCGTTTTTTTCCAGGTGCCGCCTCCGAGGATGGGGGCCAGACCCCCCGGAGCGCTCGGGCCCGGTTGGATGAAGCCGTCCCAGCGAGTGGATGCACCAGGAGTGGGGGAACATGAGGTCGCGCCCTACCTGCTGCGCGCAAGGAGGCACATTCGGGAGAGGAGCTCCCGGGCCCCGCACGCCGCCCGCTACAGCCAGGGAGAGAGAGGACCCGGTGGCCTTCGCTCCAAGGGCGCGAGAACTCCGCGAGTCCGCGGTGGAACCCTGGTGCGGCGGCTCACCGGCGCGCTCGTCGAGTCGTCACTCCCGAGCTCAGGCCGCGCCACCCGTGGCGTAGTGCAGCACCAGCAGCGCCGCCAGCACGTACACCACCGGGTGCGCCTCGCGCGGACGCCCCGACAGCAGCTTCAGCGCCGCGTACGACACGATGCCCGCGCTGATGCCGTTGGCAATCGAGTACGTGAAGGGCATCAGGGCAATCGTCAGGAACGCCGGCAGCGCATCATCCATCCGGCGCCAGTCCAGCTCGCGCGCTCCGCCCATCATCAGCGCCCCCACCACCACCAGCACCGGCGCCGTCGCCACCGGCGGAATCGCCGCCAGCGTCGGCACGAAGAAGAGCGAGAGCAGCAGCAGCCCCGCCACCACCACCGCCGTCAGCCCCGTGCGCCCGCCTTCCTCCACGCCCGCCGCCGACTCGATGTAGCAGGTCACCGCGCTGGTGCCGAACACCGCGCCCACCGTCGTCCCCACCGCGTCCGCCATGAAGCCCCGGCCCGCGCCCGGCAGCTCCCCCTCCGGCGTGAGGAAGCCGCCAATGCGCCCCACGCCCAGCAGCGTGCCCGCCGTGTCGAACACGTCCACGAACAGGAACGTCAGCATCACCGTGAGGAACTTCCCCGTCAGCACCTGCGAGAAGTCGAACGCCCAGAACGTCTCGCGCGGCAGGCTCGGCACGCTCACCCACGTCCGCGGCGCCTGCGCCAGTCCCATCCCCCACGCCGCCACCGCCACCACCCCGATGCCGATGAGCAGCGCCCCCTTCACCTTGCGCGCCATCAGCGCCCCGATGAGCACCAGCCCCGCCAGCGCCAGCAGCGGCAGCGGCGCGTGCAGCACGCCCAGTTGCACCAGCGTGGCCGGGCTGTCCACCACCAGCCCCGCGTTCTTCAGCCCGATGAGCGCCAGGAACAGGCCGATGCCCGTCGTCGTCGCCAGCTTGATGGGCGGCGGAATGGCCTTGAGGATGAGCGTGCGGATGCCGCCGTAGGACAGCACGATGAACAGCAGGCCCTCGACGAACACCGCCGTCAGCGCGAAGCGCCAGTCCACGCCCAGCCCCTTCACCACGCCATAGGTGAAGTAGGCGTTGAGCCCCATGCCCGGTGCCGCCGCGAAGGGGAACTTCGCGTACAACCCCATCAGCAGCGTGGCCGCCGCCGCGCCCAGCGCCGTGGCCACCGTCACATCCGCCACCGGCATCCCCGCGTCCGACAGAATCTGCGGGTTGACCAGCAGGATGTAGGCCATGGTCAGGAACGTCACCAGGCCCGCGCGCAGCTCCGTCCCCACGGACGAGCCCCGCTCACGGATGAGGAAGAAACGCTCGAGTGCTTCCATGGGCCGCCGGTATAGACGCGCCCCCTACCCGCCCCCAATCTTTTATGCGCCCCCACCGCGCCGGGGCACCTGCGCCACCCGCGCGCGGAGGCCATGAAAAAGGCGCGGGGAGGGTGACTCCCCGCGCCCGGTGCTTCACCCGTGGTGGGTGAGGCGATGACGGCCCTGGCTACTCGGCGATCTCACGCACGCTCAGCCACTTGAAGTCCACGTCCGAGGTGCTGTCCCAACGGAAGGTGGCGATGGGGCCGCCCCAGGTGATGGGCGCGGCGGGCACGGCACCACCGCAGTGGTTGAGGTCACCGCCAATCTGGCCGTAGTCCACGGTGTCGTAGATCTTCTTCCAGGTCACCTTGTCCGCGTTGTCGTTGAGCCACAGCTCGAGCTTCACCGCGGGCTTCGAGTTGTAGGTGACGTTCTTCATGATGGACTTGAAGCCCACCCAGCGGCCCTTCAGCGCCGAGGTGGCCGTCTGGTAGGCCGTCTGGTCGTAGCTCACGTGCCACGACTCCTTCTGCCAGCGGGCGCGGCCGTCATAGTGCAGGCTGCCCTTGTACGAGGTGCCCTCGCAGCCGATGGAGTCGGTGTGGCGGCCACCGCGGGCGTACCAGGCGAAGTTGTCGCTCAGGTCGCTCGCCGCGTTCACCTTCACGAAGCCCGTCATCTCCACGTTCTTCCAGTCGTTGGCGGCCTGCATATAGCCACGGCTCGCCAGCACGTCCGGGTCATACGTGGGAATCGCGCTGGTGTTGTAGCCCGTGGAGGTGAAGGCCTCCATGCGCACCTGGCTGCTCTTCATCTTCCAGGAGCCGTCCGCGTTGCGCGTGATGGTGTCCTGGGCATCGAAGCGCGTGTCCTTGAGAGGGTCGTCCTTGAGGGACCAGGTCTCACCTCCCGTCTTCGTCGGGTAGATCATCGTCACGCCGAACGCGTCCTGGCCCGTGGAGGGCGTGGGAGTCGGCGTGGGCGTGGGCGTGGGCGTGGGCGTCGGCGTGGTGGTGCCGGTGGTGGCCACCAGCTCCGAGATGCTCGCCCAGGTGTTCTGGGTGTTGCCATTCACGGTGACGCGCACATAGCGGGCGTTGCGCGCCGCGAAGCTGTAGCGCTCGGCGGCGGCCGTCTTCCCGGAGGAGGTGCCGGAGAACGCCGTCGTATAGGTGGTGCCGTCCGTGGACGTGGAGATGACGAACGAGCTGGCGCGCAGGTCGCCGTTGTACCAGGCGATGTCCAGGGCGCTCAGGGACGTCACGGCACCCAGGTCACCCTGGAGCCACTGACCCCGGCCATCCGCGGACCAGCGGGTGGACAGACTTCCGTCGATGGCATTGGCCGGCTTGTTGCCGTCATCCCCGCTCGCACTGGTGGAAGTGAAGCCACCAGCGGCCAGCGCCTGGGCGCCGGAGAGGGAGATGATCGAGGCGAGCCCGAAGGCGGACAGCCGCATGCGGCGGGAGTTGAGTCGATTCACTGTGTCGCTTTCCTTCGCGTTGGGGGGATGGCCGCGTCCGACGGAAATTCCAGCCACGTTCATCCCGTGTGTTGGCGTCCAAACGTTTGATGCCAAAATCAATTCCCACGAATTTCCGAGGAATTCCAAAGGGTTACGGGCGCAACCCTGCCTGGCAGGTACCATCGGGCCGATGGACCTCGGGCATCACGTGCTGGCGTCCGGCCCCAGGAGGGCCTCCCGCCGGCTGCTCACCGGGCGACCTCGTGGGTCATCCGGGTGAGGGGTGAATAGCAAGTGACTTCCAGTGGGAATAGCTCCGGGCGGCCTTGGGAGCGGTGCACTGGTTGGCTGGAGAGGGAGTGTGACGGAAGGGCGGGTGGCGCGGTGAGCTACCGGTCCCCAGTGCCCGAGCCCAGTTTTTGACAGACCCCCCGAACGAATGGGGGGGCAACAGGGAGGCAACACCATGAGCTTCAAGAAGAGCTGGGGACTCGGCGCGGTCGCCGCGGCCGCGCTGCTGGCCGTTCCCGCGTTCGCCGCACAGGGGGACAGCACCGAGCGCATCATCGAGGAGAACACGCAGAGCCGGGGCCTCTTCAACGACCTCGGCGTCAACATCACGGGCGGCGTGAACGCGTACACGGGCGACCTGGGCGACGACACGAAGACGGGCGCCTCCCTCGGCATCCAGGCCGACTCGCGGCCCCTGCCGCTGCTGGGGCTGGAGCTCGGCTACGAGGGCTCGCGCAACTCGTTCGAGAACCTCGACGGCTCGCTGTGGCGGCACAACGTGGGCGCGCTGGCCAAGGTGGGACCGGAGCTCGGCAGGAATGGCGACCTGAGGCCCTTCGTCGGCGCGGGCTTCGGCGTGAGCTCGCTCAACCCGAGCGGCGGCTCGGAGGCCATCTTCGGCAATGACTTCGTCACCGAGGTGCCGCTCGCCGCGGGCGTGGACTACAAGTTCGGCGGCGTGAAGGCCGGCGTGCGCGCCTCCTACCGCATCCTCGGCGGAGAGAGTCTGGACGCGGGGCAGACCGGCAACAACGTCAACGTCGGCCTGCAGGTGGGCGGCGCGTTCTAACCACCGCCCTGGCTCCCCGGGGGGGGCCTCTCAGCCGGTGATGCGAACCACCACGGCCGAGGGCCCCTCGAGCCTCACCTCCCCGCTTCGCAGCGGTGCCTCGGACGAGGTGCCGCCGAAGCGGGGCGACTCGGTCCACAGCACCACCTCGGTCCCGGCGGGCAGCCGGTGCGTCAGCGTGCCCTTCACATTGACGAGGACGTGGAGCGCGCCCCGCGGCCCCTTGCGCTCGAGCACCAGGGCGTGCGGGCCCACGGCTCTCGCGTCGAAGTGCCCGCGGCGGTGCTCCTCGAGGCAGGGGTCCGTGGCACGCAGGCGCAGCAGCTCGCGGTAGAGGGCGAGCACCCCGGCATGCTCCGGCTTCCCCGCCTCGCTCCAGTCGAGCTTGGAGTGCGTGAAGGTCTCCACCGCCTGCGGGTCCGGCACGCTGTCCCCGGAGAAGCGCGCGAAGCCGGCGAACTCCTTGCGCCGCCCCTCCGTCACCAGCTTGCCCAGCTCGGCGTGGTGGTCGGTGAAGTAGAGGAAGGGCGTGCTCGCGTTCCACTCCTGGCCCATGAAGAGCAGGGGCGTGTAGGGCGAGAGCAGCAGCAGCGCGCTCATGGCGCGGAAGGCCGCCGGAGACACGTCGGCGCCCAGCCGCTCGCCGTGCGCCCGGTTGCCCACCTGGTCATGGTTCTGGATGCAGTGCACGAGCTGCCAGGGCTCGGCGGCGCTGGCGGGCGTGCCGCGGGGGTGGCCCTGCACCTGGGAGGGCTGGCCCTCGTAGAACCAGCCCTGACGCAGCGTGCGGGCGATGTCTTCCGCGCTCCCGGTGTAGTCGCGGTAGTAGCCCTCGCTGTCCCCGGCGAAGGCGCGGCGCAGCTGATGGTGGAAGTCATCCGCCCAGACGCCGTCCAGGCCGTAGCCGCCTCCGGCGGGCGGGCGTACCAGGCGCGTGTCGTTGCGCTCGTCCTCGGCGATGACGGCGACGCGCCGGCCGGGCGCCGCGGCCCGGGCGCGCTCGGCGATTTCCGCCAGCAGGTGCGGCGAGCCGTCATCGAGGATGGCATGCGCGGCATCCAGGCGCAGCCCGTCCGCATGGTAGTCGCGAATCCACATCTCCACGTTGGAGAGCACCAGGGCGCGCACCACCTCGGAGCCCTCGCCGTCGTAGTTGATGGCCTCGCCCCAGGGCGTGTGGTGGCGGCCGGTGAAGTAGTGCGGCGAGTAGCAGCGCAGGTAGTTCCCGTCCGGCCCGTAGTGGTTGTAGACGGCGTCGATGAGCACCGCGAGCCCCTCGGCGTGGGCCGCGTCGATGAGCCGCCGCAGTCCCTCGGGGCCGCCGTAGGAGGCCTGGGGCGCGAAGAGCTCCACCCCGTCGTAGCCCCAGTTGCGCGTGCCCGGGAAGCTGGCCAGCGGCATCAGCTCCACCGTGGTGACGCCCAGCTCCTTGAGCGAGCGCAGCCGGGGGATGAGGGCCTCGAAGGTGCCCTCGGGCGTGGCGGTGCCCACGTGCACCTCATAGAGGACCTGCGCCTCGGGGTCCGGTCCCTTCCACGCGGCGTCCGTCCAGACGAAGTCCGGCACCACCACCTCGGAGGGGCCGTGCACCCCGTCGGGTTGTGAACGGCTCCACGGGTCCGGAAAGGGCCCCTCCCCATCCACGCGCAGCTTGTAGCGAACGCCCGGGCCCGCCGCGGCGAGCGAGGAGGAGAAGAAGCCGCCGCCCTCGTCGGCCAGGGGGAGCGAGGTGCCCGGCTGGCCGTCCCTCTCCTGAAGCACCACCTCCACCTTCTGGTGACCAGGCGCCCAGACGCGCCAGCGCACGCCCTCGCCCGGCTCCACCCAGGCACCCAGGCGAGGCACCGGCTTCCGCATGTCCCCTGCTCGTTTCATAGGGGCCTTACTTATCCACCCCCACGCCCCGCGCAGGTGTCTTACAGGCCAATGGTGCGGGAAGATGTTCACTGGTGGCCCGGGCAGGCAGGGGTGAATGCCCCCTCCGAGAGCGGGCGGGCACTGGCGCTGTCAGCAGGCAACGCTTGTCCCGGGACGAGCGCGACGGAAAGATGCCGCCCACTTCATGAGCCCACGTCCTGACCACCTGCAGGCCCTCTCCTTCGAGCGCGGCGAGTCCGTTCGCGACCGCGTCGCCGCTTTGAAGGTGCTCTCCCCCCGTGAGATTGACGACCGCCTCTCCGAGCTGGGTTACCGGGGGCAGCAGGAAGCCCGGCGCGCGGCGTCGGTGCTGGCCTACCGGCACGTGCGCCGGCTGCGGCGGATTCACCTGGAGGGCATCGCCCCCGAGCCCGGCACGCGCGAGAACTGTCTGTTCCTGGGCCCCACCGGCAGCGGGAAGACGTTCCTGGTGGAGCTGCTGTTCCGTCAGATTCTGGGCGTGCCCACGCTCATCGTGGACGCCACGCAGTTCTCCGAGACGGGCTACGTGGGGGACGACGTGACGACGATGCTCTCGCGCCTGTACGAGGCGGCGGGCGGAGACGTGGCGTGGGCGGCCTGCGGGGCCATCTGCATGGACGAGTTCGACAAGCTCGCCACCAGCCGCTCCGACGCGCGTTTCGCCGGGCAGCAGACGACGAAGGACGTGAGCGGCTTCGGCGTGCAGCGCAGCCTGCTCAACCTGCTGAGCGCGCCGCGCGCGGACTTCCCGCCGGACTTCGGCTTCACCAGCCGCACGCCGCCGATGCCCATGGAGCTGTCGGCCCTCACCTTCATCGCCTGCGGGGCCTTCAGCGGGCTGAAGAACACGGCGGAGGAGCTGGGCGGCCACAAGGAGCGCATGGGCTTCGGGCGCGAGTCGTCCAAGCGCGCGGAGGCCATCGCGGAGAAGGTATCGGACGAGCAGATCGAACAGACGACGGCCTTCGCGCGCTACGGCTTCATTCCGGAGCTGATTGGCCGCTTCAGCCGCATCGTCTCGTTCTCGCCGCTGGACGCGGCGACGCTGGGCAGCATCCTCGAGGAGAACGTGCTGCGCGCCTACGAGCGCGAGTTCGCCCACGAGGGGTTGAACCTGGAGGTGGAGCCCGCGGTGCGCGAGTGGGTGGTGCAGCGGGCGCTCAAGCGCGAGACGGGCGCGCGAGGCCTGAGGGCCGCGCTGGTGCCCCAGCTGGAGCGCGCCGCGTACGACCACTTCGGCGAGCCCCAGGTGTCCACGGTGCGCCTGGTGCTCCAGGGCGAGCAGGTGGGCGTCGTCACCCGCTGAGCGCGCGGGCGGAGGAGGAGGTGATGGTTCTCGCCTCCTCCCCCTAATCCCACGCGGACGGAGCCGCTCAGGCGCCGTGCATTACTGGCACTTGCTCACCATCAGCTCGCCGCCGTTGAGGGCGGCGTTGATGCGGAAGCTGAAGACGTAGTCCCCGGCCTCTGGGAGGGTGAGCGAGGACTCCGTGCCAGGGCCCGCGGCGATGGCCAGGGGCTGCTCCGTGGCGATCACCACCGCGGCCGAGCCCTGCACCGCGAGCTCCTTCGACCAGTCCGCGCTGGCGAACTTGAAGGTGTAGGACGTGGCCACCGGCTCATTGACCACCACCTGGTAGAGGCTGTCACCCTTGTAGGCGAAGCGGCGGCTGGCGGGCGTGGCGCCGAAGTTGTCCCCGCCGGCATAGCTGCCACGGATGTACATCTCCTTGCCGATGGGGCCGAGGCCCTCGACGGTGGGGGTGTGGCAGTCCGCCAACGGACCCTCACCCGTCAGGCCGGTCCCCGGGGCCGTCTGGGGACCCTCGGCCGTGGGCAGGACGATGTCGAAGAACCGGGCCTCGAACGGCTTCAAGGCAATCTCATAATTGCCCCCGGCGAGCGCCACATCGGTGCCTCCCGAGAGCTCGACGAGGCCGCCCGCGCTGCCAATGGCCACCGAGGCCAGCGTCACCACCGCGGGAGTCGCCTTGGCGTTCAACACGTACAAGACGTTGTCGGTGCCCTTGTCCTTGCGATCCACATAGACATTGCTGTCCGAGTAGATGTGCGTCCGGCTGCCATTGGCCAGCGCCGGGTGGGCATCGCGCAGCGCCATCAACGTCGCCACGCGGTGCTTCAGGTCGGCCTGCCGGGGTGAGAGCTCGGTGTCGAGGCCCTCCACGATGGCGGCGGTGCGGGACACATGGTCATCGCAGTGGCCCACCAGGGCACAGGTCGAGCTGTCCTCATGGGCCGCGAAGCCCGGCAGCTCCTGGCCGATCTCATCGCCGTAGTAGAGGGTGATGGGACCGCTGTACGCGGCCATGAAGCTGAAGGCGGCCTTGTGCCGCGCCCAGTACGAGTCATCGGTGACGTCCGCCAGACCGCCGCGCTGGAGGAGATCTCCGAAGCGGACCAGGTCATGGTTGGTCAGCATCAGGTTGGGCATGGCGTGGGCCGGGTAGAGCAGGTGGCTCTGGTAACCCGTCTGGAGGTTGCTCGCGGCGCGGTTGCCCGCTCCGGTCTCCTCGACGGCGAGGGTCTGCACCAGGGCATAGCGCACCGGGAAATCGAACAGGGAGCGCAGCGCCGGGCTGCCGGCGGGACCATAGCCCTGGCTGGCGATATCGCCCGCGCCACTCCAGACCTCTCCGACCATGTAGCCCAGCGGGTGGACCGTCTGATCGGCGGCGTTGGTGTAGTTCGTGGTGGCCGCGGCATCGGCCACGGCGGTGCGGAGGTCATCCCAGTACTGCACCGGCACCTGATGGGCCTGATCCACGCGCCAGCCGTCGATCTTGTACTGGGTCACCCAGTGAGTGACGACCTCCTTGAAGAACTCGAGGTCATCCGGATAGACGGCGAACCGTCCGGTCTCTCCCTGGGCCTGGCCGGTGGTGGAGAGCGTGCGGCCCATGGGCGAGGCGTACTGGTGCGCATTGACCTTGAAGTGGCCGAACACCCCATCGAGGAACACATACATTCCCTTTGAATGAGCGGCGGCCACCAGTGCCCGAAGCTTTTCATTGGTGCCGAAGTGGGGGTCGACGTTGAAATAGTCCGAGGCGAAATAGCCCGTGGCATCGAGGCGGTCGGCCCAGTCGCTCTGCCCGCTCACGGGCACGCTGTTGAAGATGGGCGTGAGCCACAGGGCGTTGGCCCCGGTGGAGCGGATGTAATCGAGGCTGTTGAGAATCCCCGTCAGGTCGCCCTTGTGGGGACTGGTGCCGTAGCCCGTGTTGTAGTCCGCGGTGCTGTCGCCATCGACGAAGGCCTCGACCATGATCTGGTACAGGCGCAGCCCACACTCGGGCTCGCCATTGCCCTGGGCGCAGGCCAGACGGTTGTCGGCCCGGCTCGCGGCGAGGCTGACCGTCGCCCGGTAGGGCTCTACCTCGGGCGGAGTGGAATCACCTCCATCACGCCCGCCATCCACTTCCCCGCCATCACGCCCGCCATCCACTTCCCCGCCGTCACTTCCTCCATCCACCCCACCGCCATCCACTTCACCGCCGTTACCCCCGCCATCCACTCCACCGCCACCTCCGCCGTCGTTCCCCCCAGGGCAAGCGGACAGGACGCTGGCAATCGCCAACGCGAGAAAGGATTTGCGCCACTGCATGAAGAGAGTTCCTCCGATGGAATGTCTGAATATGCGGACTCGCTCAATCCCTGACATGCATTGGCGGCTCCGCTCCCATCACTTACTGCCGTCCGTACACGGATGGCAACACCGAGACGTGCACGGCCGCCAGCACCTGGTACACGTGCTCGTACAGCTACAGCTCGTACACCCCATAACGATGAAGGGCGCCTGCTGGCAAAGCACGAGGCACCTTCCGGCCGCGCTTCGTCCCGACTGGTACGACCATCGGACCAGTTGCGGGAAAACGCGCCCGGAGCCTCCCCCGGCAGGACCTGGCTCGGATGGCCTTCCAGCAGCTCGCGCTACCAGGAGGAGTTGGAGCCGCCGCCACCGAAGTCCCCGCCCCCTCCACCCCACGAGCTGTCCGAGCTGGAGCCGCTGTCCGGTGGTGGGCCCCGGTGCCTCCTCGGCTGCTCTCGGTGTCCGGGGGCTTCGTCGAGAACCGGCCAGCGCCCCGGACCTCGTGTCCGTCTACCCGCGCCGCACCCGGGGTTCCTTCTTCGGCTCCGCCCCCGCCGGGGCCTCGGGCGCGGACTTCCTGGGGCCGACGGTGCTCACCCGCCCGGGTCACGAGAACGAGGTGTACGAGCTGGCGGGCGACACCGCGTTCACCATGACGGAGCTGGCCGCCGAGGTGTCGCGCAAGGCCGGCAAGGCGATTGCCTACAACCACCTGCCGCCCGAGCAGTACCAGGGCATCCTCGAGGGCGCCGGGGTGCCCGGGCCCTTCGCCGGGATACTCGCGGACTCCGGCCCCGAGTCGTTCCCGGTCACGGGAACGGGGGCGGGCAAGGAGTCGATGCTCCCCTCCATCCTCATCATCGAGGGAGGCAAGCGGAGAGAGCGCGCCGGACCGTGCGGCCCACGCCAAATAAAAACGCGGTGCCGGTGTGGGGAACCGGCACCGCGTGTCCGTCCAGGTCCCGGGAAGCCGCTCTCGAGTGCCCCCCTGGCTCGCCGTGGCTCCGCTCAGCCGCGGTACTGGTGGACGGACTTGATGCGGTAGCTCATGGCCGAATCCCTGGGCGGAAGAACCCGAAGTAACAAACCCAGGGAGGTTCTCGGGGCATGAGGCGCGGAAGTTGCGTCTACCGGCCCAGAAGCTGCGCCAACGCCTCCACGCCGCGCAGCACCACGTCCGGCGGCGAGCACGTGAAGCACAGCCGGATGTGGTGGGGGAACGGCCCGAAGCTCGGCCCCGGGGACACCAGCAGGTTGCGCTCGACACACCGCTCCAACAGGCCCGCCAGCCCCTGCTCGTCCAGGTGCTGGGAGACGTCCAGGAAGAGGAAGGTGCTGCCCTCGGGCGCAGGCACGCCCAGGCGCGCGGCCGCCTTCGTCCCCGTGTCGCGGTACTGCGCGCGGGCCCGCTCCACCCAGGCGTCTCCGGGGCCTCGGAGCACGCGCTCGCCCGCGAGCTGCCCGGCCGTGGGCGCGCTGTAGAAGGAGTGCGTGCTCACCTTGCGCAGCTGCGCCACCGCCTCCACCGGGCCCACCACGTAGCCCACCCGGTTGCCCGCCATGCCGTAGCCCTTGCTGAAGGAGTACGAGGAGAGCGTCCGCTCCGGCGCCAGCGCGCGCGCGTAGGTGTGCTCGCCCGCGTAGACATAGTCCTCGTACACCTCGTCCGAGAGCAGCCACAGCCCCTCGCGGCGCGCCAGCTCCGCCAGCGCCTCCACCCACGCGCGCGGCAGCACCCGCCCCGAGGGGTTGTTGGGCGTGTTGAGGTAGAGCGCCACGCTGCGCTCCGAGAGGCGCTCGCGCACCGCCTCCACCAGGGACTCCGCGCTGTCGCACTCGAGGAAGGGCACCGGCACCGGCCGGCCGTGGAACGCCGTGACGATGCCCGCGATGAGCGGCCAGTAGGGCGCGAGGATGAGCACCTCCTCGCCCGGCGACACCAGTCCCCCCATCACCGCGCCGAGCGCGCCCGTGGCCCCCGTGGTGACGAGCACCTGCGAGCGCTCCGTGGGCACGCCCGTCCTCGCGCGCACCCGCTCCACCACCGCGTCCAGCAGCCCCGGCATCCCCTGCACCGGCGCGTAGCGGTGCAGCCCGGGGTGCTCGGCCACCCGGAAATCCTCCATCCGGCAGCCCTCGGGCGGCTCCATCCACGTGTCCCCCACGTGCAGCGGGTACACCTCTCCGGAGCGGCTCGACAGGCGCTCCGCGAGCCCCGAGTACAGCGAGCTCGACATGCCCGAGACCGAGGGCGCGTAGGCGGGGTGGCGCGGCATGGGGGGTCCTCACTATCCGAGAAATAACTGGTACTCAATCATTTCTCGTGATACCAGGAAAACTGGTTATCAATCATGCACCGTCCATCCGCCAAGGGTGCTGTCCTGTTCGGCGCCCTGCTGCTCATCGTCCTCGGAGCGGCGCTGCTGTCGCGCCGTCCGTCCACGGGGGAGGAGTCCTCGGACTCCCGCGCCTCCGCGGACCCGTCGTCCGGGAGTGCCCGCAACGCCCCCGCTCCGTCCAACGCCGGAGGCCCCGCCGAGCCCCAACACCCCGGGCCCAAGGGCGAGGTGCTGCCCCTGCCGGGGTGCTGGGACGGCGTGGCCGGGTTCGACAAGAACGGCTCGCTCGACAACTTCCGCCAGGCCCTGGCCGCCGCCGCGGGCGCGCAGGACAAGGAGCTGGCCGAGTACCTCCAGGAGCGGCTCACGGAGCTCGTCGGGGCAGACACCACCAAGGCGATGCAGGTGCTCGACTGGGCGGAGAAGTCCAGCCAGCCGGAGCTGGGCGTCTACATGGAGGCGCTCAAGAACGCGCCCGCCGTGCAGGACCCCAAGGTGGTGGAGCGCCTGTTGAAGATGGGCGAGGACAAGGGCTCGCAGCTCGTCAACCGCGCCGCGGCCCTGGACACGCTGGAGACGCAGAAGCGCCTGTCGCCGGCCAACCTCCAGCGCCTCAAGGCCGTGGCGATGGACCTGTCCACGGACTCGGCGGGCTGGGTGGCCACGCGAACGCTCGGCCGGGTGATGAAGGAGGACTACGAGCGCACCGGCAACTTCGCCCCCTATTGGAAGGAACTGCTGGACCTCAGCGAGAAGTCCGAGGACATGGCCGTGCGCCTGCTCGCGCTGGAGATGCCCTCGTACTCGGATCCGCTCATCGGCGGGGACTCCATCGAGCGGCTGAGCAAAATCATGCGCACGGACCGCGAGCGCGACGTGCGCGAGCGGGCGGCCTTCCAGCTCGCCGTCACCGAGGAGCCGCAGAAGGCGCTGGAGGCCTACCGCGACGCCTTCCCGGCCGAGCAGGACGAGTGCGTGCGCTGGGCCATCTTCCGCTTCGCCGTGCGCACCGCCGGAGCCCAGGCGCTGCCGCTGCTCCAGCAGATGGCCGCGCAGGATCCGCGCTTCCTCCAGGACTACCAGGACTTCCAGAAGCTCTACGCCGAGGGCACGGTTGACTTCGCCCGCATCTGGCTGGGCAAGGAAGAGCGCCACCAGTGCCTGGTGGAGGAAGGAGCGCCGCACTGATGAGCCCCCACTCCCGCGAAGGAAGCAATCGCCTCATGAACCGCTCTCCCCACTGGCGCGCGGCGCTGCTGGCCGCCGTGGCCTGGCTGCTGCCCGCCACCTCCTCCGCCACCGGGAGCACCCCGGCGCCCCTCACCCAGACGGCGTGCTCGTTCGAGGGCATGCTGGAGGAGCTGCGCGGAGCGCTGAAGACGGGCTCGCCCGCCTACCGCAAGTACGTGAAGGCGAGGCTGAAGCTGGCGGCCCGGACCCTGCCCGCGGACCAACTGCTCGCCGCCCTGGCGCAGGAGCGCGACGCGGACACGCTCGAGGCGCTGGGCGGGGCCCTGGCCGGCAAGGCGGGCTTCGACAACAACGCCAGCCTGCTACAGCCGCTGCTCGCTCGCGCCATGAGCGACGCGGACCCGGCCCTGCGCGCCGCGGCGGTGCGGGGGCTCCAGGGCAGCGGCTCCGTGGAGGTCATGGCGAAGAACGGCAACGTGGTGACGTACGAGCAGCTCATCCGCGACAGCTCGCCCGAGGTGCGCCAGGCGGTGGTGGACAACCTCGTGCACGAGAGCGCCAAGGTGTACTTCGGCCACGACCGCACCGTGTCCGAGACGGCGGTGGCCACGGCGCTGGCCGCCCAGGATCCCGCGGTGGCCGCGAAGCTGCTGTCCGAGGTCTCCATGGAGCAGGTGGGCCACGAGACGGTGGAGCGGCTGCGCGGCTCGCTGCGCTCGGATGACCCGGCGCTGCGCTCGGCGGCGGCGACGGCGCTCGGGGGCGTGCCCGGGGCGGAGTCGGGCGGCTCGCGCGACGCGCTCGTGAAGCTCTACCGCGACGAGAAGGACCCGGCCGTGCGCAAGGCGGCGCTGCGGGGAATCGTGCAACTGGGCATGGGGGGCTCTCTCTCCACGCTCGAGTCGCTGCGCGGCGTGGCGCCCGGGTTGGACCCGGAGATCGACGCCTGGAAGGCCGCGCTCGAGCGCAACCTCCAGGAGTGGCGCCTGGTGCTGCGCGAGAAGGAGCGCATCCGCAAGTAGCGCGGCCGTGGGGCGTTTTGGGGGGGACCGCAGTAGCGCAGTTCAAACCCAGAGGGAGGAAGTATGAATGTGAAGAAGCTGATGTACGCCGTCGCGGCGCTCGCCGCCGGTTACGCCGGAGTCGCCGTGTCCGCCACCGCCAAGGGTCCCATCTGCGAGACCAGCGCGTGGGTGAACTCGACCACGTATTACAACTGCTCGGGCAGCAGCCACACCGCGCTCGACATCGGCAACGCGTCCTGCAACGAGTGGAACCACCGCGCGATGCTGTCGGGCAGCTACCGCTATGTGTTCTACGGCGGCTGTGCGGCGGCCTGCAACGGCTCGACCTGCAACGGCGGCGCGGGCAACTACTACGTCGTCACCGGCGCCAACGGCTGGGACTTCCGCCAGCTGCACTTCATCAGCAACGTGAGCTCCGGCACCGCGACGTGCGACGGCTGCGCGCTGGGCCTCGTCGGCGGCACCGGCAGCGCCACCGGCCCGCACTCGCACTCGGACAACCGCCAGTACGGCACCCGCGCCTCGGCCTGGTACACCAGCAAGGGCACCACCTGCGGCTCCAGCGGCTACTGCGGCAACATCGTCGGCGCCCCCACGCTGTAATTCCGTCGTCCCCCGGCCCCGCTCGTTGCGTCCACGCGAGCGGGGCCGTCGTTTCCGGCTGTGGCTCGCCCTCGCTCCAGGGGCTCGACGCCCGGCCTCGCGCCCGCCCACCAGACAGGCGGTGGAGCGGCCCCTCCCCTCCCGCCCGGTTGTGCCCGCTCGCTCCCGCTGCCCACCTTGTGCCGGAGAGCCCTCGAACGCGGTGGAGAGCGCATGAGCCTGCACAAGTGGACGTGGAGCCTGACGGCGGTGGCCCTGCTGGGACTCGCCTCCGGCTGCAAGAGAGACAGCAACGACGAGGGCCGCGCCGAGCGTGCGAAGACGGTGCAGCCGGGCCACGAGGGCGCCGACACCCCGCTGGCCGACTCGCGCCAGCCCGAGCAGAACCCGGAGCTCACCGGCGGCGAGGACCTGGCGGACCAGGAAATCTACGGGACGGTGACGGGGGTGGCCGGCAACAGCCTCACCGTGCGCAACCCCAGTGGGAGCACCACGATGACGCTCGCGCTGGACGAGGACACGCGCTTCGTGCGCGAGGGCCAGCCGGCGGACCGGGCCCAGCTGCGCGAGGGCGTGCAGGTGCGCGCCTCCTACGACGAGGACCAGGGGAAGTACGAGGCCACCACGGTGGAGCTCCTCCCCGCCTCCTCCGCCCCCCAGAAGAAGTGAGCGCCGCGGCAGCGGCCAGCGAGGTGAGCCATGCATCACACGCGTGAGATTCCCCGGGAGGGGTGGGCCGACTACCTTTCCCTGCTGAGCACCGTGGAGTTCGAGCATCCGGTGCGCATCCAGGCCCGGGGGCCCGAGGTGGGAGACGAGCCGGTGGTGGGCAGCCTGCCGCTGGTGGACATCGCCGTGGCGGAGAAGGGCAGCGAGGCGGGCGCCATCGAGGTGACGGTGGGCCATCCGGGCGAGGAGCTCACCCACCGCATCATCCATCCGGAGCACGTGTGGGCCGAGGAGACCGAGCGCGGGGAGCTCGAGCTGCTCGACATCGAGGACGCGGACCACGTGCGCACGCTCATCTACTTCGAGCCGCACGAGCTGCTCGACGAGGCCTCGGCGCCATCCCCGGCGTAGGGGCCAGGGACGCGTGCCTCCCCGGCCTGTGTCTCAACCCGGCCTCAGCTCGCGAGGAGCGGGCGGGAGGCGGGCCTCGTCCTGGGCGAAGTAGAGGCGCTCGAGCAGCTTGCGGTGGTGGATGAGGGGCTTGTCGTACTTGCCCAGGCGCATGCCCTTCATGCTGTAGGGGGTGTGGGCCACCAGGGGGATGAAGCGGGCGTCGTCGCGGATTTCGAACCAGGTGAGGGCGAGCGCGGCCCGGCGCACCAGGGGCAGGAGCGGGCGCAGGCGCGCGGCGTGGAGCAGGCCGAAGGAGAAGGCGTGCAGGCGCGTGGTGGTGGCCGTCTCCGGGACGAAGAAGATGATGGCGCGGGTGGTGAAGGGGCGCGGCTGGCCGGTGGAGCTCGTCCAGCTGACGGTGTAGTCGGTGCGCACCGGGTCGAAGCGCGTCACCCAGTGGTTGTGGAAGACGTCGCCCTTGCGCAGCAGCACCAGGGGCAGGAGGTACGAGGGCCGCTGGGGCGCGCGGTAACGCACCTCGGTGCGGTCCTCGAAGTTGTGGGCCTCGTACTCAATCTCCTTCGCCTGCTCGCGATTCCACCCCAGGCGGGTGTGGACGAAGGGGGTGTGCTCGTCCTCGCTGAAGTTGTCGAGCGCCACGTGCAGCGGCGCGCGGAAGAGCATGGAGAAGGCGCCGTGGAAGTCGTAGCCCGGGGGCGCGAAGTCGGGGAAGGCGGACAGGGGCGTGTCGCGCGCGGAGAGCCACAGCCAACCGAAGCGCTCGACGAGCTGGAAGGAGCGCGCGTCGCACTTCTTGAGGTCGGGCTGGCTGGGGCTGTGGCCGTGGCCGCCGGCGTCGAAGAGCCAGCCATGGTAGGGGCACTCGAGGCGGCCCTCACGGGTGACGCGGCCGGAGGACAGCGGGGCGAAGCGGTGGGGGCACGCGTCGGCGAGCGCGGCCGGACGGCGCTCGGCATCGCGGAAGAGCACATAGGCGCGGCCCGCGAGCTCCACGCGCACCGGCTTGTCCTTCAGCTCACGGGCGGAGAGGACGGGGTGGAAGAAGCGGGTGACGTCGGGCAGGGGCTCCATGGCGCGCGAGAATATGCCCCGCCCCGGAGTGCCTCCAGAAGGGCCCGGGCGGTGGCCCCGGGTGGCGCCACTGAAGCGCGCGCCCCGGACATGGCTTCAGCCATTGACGGCCTGGGGGATGGTGGCCTCGCGCCAGCGCACGAGGAAGGTGCAGGCGGTGCCGTCGAAGGACCACACGTCCACGTGCACGTTGCGAGCGCCCGCCACCTGCTGGGCGCGGAGGATGAAGCCCGCGACGAAGGAGGGGTGCGCGTCGAGCACGTCATTCACCCACAGCTCCGAGTGCCGGGGCGTGTGCTCCAGCCGCACCTCGCTGAAGTTGTTGAAGCTGCGCAGGTCCTGCCCGAGCCGCTCCAGCATCCACCGGGGCCCGAGCGCCGGCGCCAGCTCCGAGAGCACGCGCCCGGTGGACGCCAGGAGGTGGCCCTCCATGAAGTGGATGCCCATCCACCAGTGGGCCTGTTCGGGAGGCAGGTGGGAATAGAGCGACTCGGCGCCGATGCGCACGAAGTCCTTCCACTGCTCGAGCGGGTAGGAGACGTCGAGCGGATGCTCCAGGTCCAACCCCACCTCGCGCAGCCGCCGCCGGGCGAAGGGGGTGAGGTTCGCCCCCAGCTCCCGGACGAACAGCGCCTCGATGGCCGAGGCAAATACCCGCTTCTCCGCTGGCATCTCGCTCCCTTTGGCACCTCATCGGCGCCCCCCACAGGAAAGCGGTTCCGGCACCCGGGCGCCTGCCTCGTCGAGAACGGATGCTCACTTTCTCATAAAGAAAAACGCGTCCGCTACCCCCTGGGTCGGGTTCCAGGGCCGGAGGGAGGCTGTAGGCCTCAGGATGACATGCGGCCGACGAGCGCGAGGATGGCCTCGCCGTAGCGCTCGGCGAGCTTGGGGCCGACGCCGTGGATGCGCTGCAACGCCGTGCTGTCCCGGGGGCACGAGCTGGCGATGGCGCCGAGCACCTTGTCGGTGAGGATGCGGAAGGCGGGCACGCGGCGGCGGCGGGCCTCGGTGAGACGCCAGGCGCGCAGGGCCTCGACGAGCTGGGGCGAGGCCGTGCTCACCCCGAGCGTCGCCCCGCTGCGCCGAGAGCGCTCCAACGCCCGCGCCAGGGCCTCGCGTCCCGCGGGCGCCCGAGCCGCCGCCACCGGCCGCGCCTCGTCGCCGTCGTCCCCGGTGTCGAAGTCGGGCTCGTACTCCGGCTCGTACTCGACCTCGGAAGCGGGCTCGGAAGCGGGCTCGGCTTTGGGCGCGAACCGCGACGAGGCCGCGCGCTTGCGCCCGCTGCCCTTGGCGGCCTTCGCTGTCCCCGAGGCGGCCCGCTTGCGGCGCGAGGTGCGCTGGCTGCCTCCAGCCGCGGTGCCCTTGGCGCGGGAGCCACGGCGCTTGCGAGCGGGGCCCTCGTCGGGAGGCCGGGGCAGCTGCACCTGTCCGGGGGCGGGCGCGTGGGTGCGGCGGCCCTCGGGGGTGAGCGTCACGCGCTGGAAGGTGATGTTCTGCCCGTCCTTCTCGAAGGTGTCCTCGGACAGGCGCACGAGCCCGGCGCGCACCAGGCCCCCGAGGAGCCGCTCGAAGTCGCGGCGGGGCAGGGACTCGCCGAAGAGCTCGCGGTGGAGCCGGCCGGTGGCCTGGGCATCGCGCTCGTGGAGGGCCTCGAGGATGCGCGTGAGCGCCTGGGCCTCGGAGGCCGAGGGCTCGCCGAAGCGCAGGGTGGCGCAGGACTCGGGAGCGCAGACGTCACACAGGCCGCAGGCGGCGCCCGTGTCCTGCACGTCGCCGAAGTGCGCCACGAGGTGCTTCATCCGGCAGCCGTGCGACTCGCCATAGCGGGCCATGTGCTCGAGCTGCGACTGCTTGTGCTCGCGCTGCGCCGAGTACGCGGCCATCCACCCCGGCTTGCCGCGGCGCACGGACTCGTCGGGGGTGAGCTCCACGCCGCCGTGAATCCACAGTTGCTCGAGCGCCTTGTCGAAGACGTCGGACTGCATGCGGACGCGGGCCGCGAGCGACTCCTTGGGCTCGGGCTCCTCGCGGGTGGAGCGGTAGAGGCGCTCGAGCACGGAGGGCTCGGGGTAGTCGCGCTGGTGGAAGAACTCGTGCGTGCGCCGGTCGATGAAGGAGTGCAGCAGCACGGCGCGCGAGGGTTTGCCATCCCGGCCCGCGCGGCCCAGCTCCTGGTAGTAGCCCTCGAGGCTCGCCGGCAGCGCGGCGTGCACCACGGTGCGCACGTCCGCCTTGTCGATGCCCATGCCGAAGGCGGTGGTGGCGACGATGACCTCCAGCCGTCCGCCGAGGAACGCCGACTGCACCTCGTCGCGCTCCGAGGCGCTCATGCCCGCGTGGTAGGTGCCCGTGCGGAAGTCCATGCCGAGCGCCTCGGCATAGCGCTCCGCGTGCTTGCGGGTGGAGGCGTAGACGATGGCCGGACGGTGCGAGGGCTCGGCGAGCAGCTCGCGGATGGCGTCGGAGCGCTGGCTCGGGTTGAGCTCGCGCACCTCGATGGCGATGTTGGTGCGCCGGAAGCCGTGGATGAAGGTGCGCGCGGGGGCCGTGCCCGCACCGCGCAACCCGAGCTGCTGGACGATGTCATGCTGCACGTCCGGGGTGGCCGTGGCGGTGAGCGCGACGACGGGCGCGGGGCGCAGCATGGGCAGACGGCCACCGAGCAGCCGGTAGTCCGGGCGGAAGTCATGCCCCCACTGGGAGATGCAGTGGGCCTCATCCACCGCGACGAGCGAGGGCGTGCGCCGGGCCAGCAGCTCCACGAAGCCCGGCACACCGAGCCGCTCGGGCGCGATGAAGAGGAAGTCCAGCCGGCCCTCGAGGTAGTCCGCGCACACCTGGCGCGAGGTGGCCCTGTCCCTCCCCGAGTGGATGCGCTCCGCCGCCAGCCCGAGCGACTGGAGCCGCGCCACCTGGTCCTCCATGAGCGCGATGAGCGGGCTGATGACGAGCGTCGTCCCCGCGCGCGCCAGGCCCGGCAGCTGGTAGCAGAGCGACTTGCCCGCGCCCGTCGGCATGACGAGCAGCAGATCCTTGCCCTCGGTGGCGGCGCGGCACACCGCCTCCTGGTACGGCCGGAAGTCCGCGAAGCCGTACACCTCCTGCAACAGCCCACGCAGCGCCTGGGGCGGCGTGGGCTCGCGCGGCTTGCGCTCGGGCCGCACGGTGTTGGGGCTCGTGAGCGTGAGTGGAGGGCGCGCGGTGTTGCGGGGACGCGCGGCGCCCGGCGCGAGCGGGTTGCGCGGGGGCTCGGGCTGGACCGGAAGGAGAGGGGTGGTGGCTCGCGGAGAGGACCTCGGGGCCCGGCTCCCCTCACCCCGTCCCTCTGCCGGAGGGCGAGGGGGCAGTGACGGCATGGGGATGTTGGGCGGCACCTTGCCCACCACCTCAATCACATACTCCTCGATGCCTCGCAGGAACGAGTCCAGGTCTCCACTGCCCTGCTCGATGCGCTGCAGCCACGCCTCCCACTGCCCCGTCATCGCCGGACTCTTCACGTCCGGATGCACCACCCGGATGAGCCCGATTCCCTTCTCCGTCGCCTCGAACGACTTGCCCCGCCGCACCAGGTAGCCCCGGTCCAGCAGCGTCTCGATGATGGCCGCGCGCGTGGCCGGTGTCCCCAGCCCCGACTCCCGCATCGCGTCCGCCAGCTCCTTGTCGTCCAGCGTCCGCCCCGCCGTCTCCATCGCCGTGAGCAAGCTCCCGTCCGTCAGCCTCGGCGGCGGCCGCGTCCGCTTCGTCACCGGCTTCGCGTCGCGCACCGTGCGCGCCTGTCCCTTCGCCAGCCCCGAGGGCAGCTCCTGGTCGTCCTCCGGCTCCTCCGCCTCGGCCTCGCCGCGCCCCTTCTTCCCCGCCTCGCGAGGCTTGGGCGCCTTGTCCCCTCCCCCCACGTCCAGCACCTTCCAGCCCTGGCGCTCCACCATCATCCCCGAGCTGTGGAAGCGGTCCACCCCGGGCGCCTCGCCCTCCGCCGCCTTCGCGCTCACGGCGGTGATGACGGTCGTCACCGACCAGACGAAGTCCTCGTGCCACGCCGCCAGCAGCCGGCGGCAGACGAGCTCGTAGATGTGCCGCTCCTCCGCGGACAGCCGCGCGCCCTCGGGCGAGGTGGTGGTGGGGATGATGGCGTGGTGGTCCGTCACCTTCGCGTCGTCCACGAAGCGGCGGCCCAGCGGCTTCTGCCCGGTGCCCGGCGCGAGCAGCGCCTCCCAGGGCCCACGAATGGCTCGCACCACGTCCGGCAGCGTGTCCGCCACCTGCTTCGACAGGTGCCGGCTGGCGGTACGCGGGTAGCTCAGCAGCTTGTGCTTCTCGTAGAGCGCCTGCGCCAGCTCCAACGTGCGCTGGGCGCTGTAGCCATACAGGCGGTTGGCGTGGCGCTGGAGCTCCGTCAAATCGTAGAGCAGCGGCGGCGCCATCCGCTTCGTCTCGGAGGTGACGGACTCCACGGCCGCGCGGCCCGCCTTCACGCGCTCGACGATGCGCCCGGCCTCCTCGCCGTCCGCGCTCAGCCGCCGCGCCTCGCGCGCGTCCCACTCCTTCTCCTGGCCCCGCTCGGCGGGACGGAACCACGTGCCCTGGTAGCTACCCTGGGGACCCTCGGGGCCCGCCGGACCGAAGGTGGCGACAATCTCCAGGTAGTCCCTGGGCACGAAGTCGCGGATGGCCAGCTCGCGCTCCACCACCATGGCCAGCGTGGGCGTCTGCACCCGCCCCACCGAGAACGTGTCCCCGCACGCCAGCGTGTACAGGCGCGACAGGTTCATCCCCACCAGCCAGTCCGCCCGGCTGCGCCCCCGCGCCGCGTCCGCCAGCCCGTCGTACTCCTTGCCCGACTTCAGCGCGCGGAAGCCCTCGCGGATGGCGCCCTCCGTCAGCGAGGACACCCACAGCCGCCGCACCGGCTTGCGGCACCCCGCCGCCTCGTAGATGTAGCGGAAGATGAGCTCGCCCTCGCGCCCGGCGTCCGTCGCGCACACCACGCCGTCCACCTCGGGCGCGGTCATCACCCGGCGCACCACCTTGAACTGGCTCGCCGTCTTCTCCTCCACCACCAGCGGCCAGTCCCGAGGCAGCATGGGCAACAGCTCGCGCTGCCAGCGCTTCCACTCCGGCTTCATCTCGTGCGGCTGCGCCAGCCCCACCAGGTGGCCGATGGCCCACGTCACCACGTAGCCATTGCCGCGGAAACACCCCTCGCCCGGCTCGCGAGCGCCCAGCACCCGCGCGATGTCGCGCGCCATGGCCGGCTTCTCCGCCACCACGGCCAGCACGCCCCGTCCTCCGTCACCCATGGTCATCCCACCTCATCGCAACCCATCCTCCTGCATACCGCGCCCACCCCTCCCACCTGCAAGGCCGTTCAGCCACCCCGCTTCCCTACTCGGAGAGCAGGCGAGCAGACGCGGGGTATGAGTGGCGCTCGCCCGCTTGCCTTCCTTCGGCGCTCGGCAACCCGCTTGGCGTCCTTACGCAAGCGGTTGTCGTCCCAGCGGAAAACTCACGATCGCACTTTGGCCAATATCCCGCCTGTCACTCACGCGCTCACGGGCCCGCCACGAGGGGGGCGGCCCATGCAGCTCACGGTGGAGGATGCCATGAATGCATCGCGTCATCAGGGCCACGGGAAGCGGACGGAAGGGAAGGCGGGCGTGGTCCTGCATGTGGGGGGGAAGCCCGACGCGTCGGTGACGAAGACTCTGGGCCGGCTGTCGTGGAGGGCCGGTCAGACCGAGCGCGATGGGGGCAACCGACTGGAAGTGCCCCGGCTGGCGTCCTTCGCGGGGGCGAAGCGGACCCAGCTGGCGGTGCTGACGGAGGCCGCGGTGATGGCCGAGCTGCGTCGGGTGGTCACGGGGGTGACGTGCCTGGCCGCGGTCCGGCCGCTGTCACCGAGGCTGGCGGCGGCCCCCATCGTGCTCGCCAGAGGTGAAGGCTTCAGCGCCGGCCGGGCCTCGCGCTCCGAGCCGGTGGGCTTCGTCCCCCACCACGGCGCCGACGAGTGGGGGGACGAGGGCGGTATCTACAGCTGGTAGGGCCTTTGCTTTCAGCCCCCCTGGTGCACCGGGGGGCCGGCCTGGGAGCCCCACGGGGGTGGGACTCCGAGGCTGACGACCCCACGACTCCTGCCCGCCGGAGGGGGCGGGCAGACGAGGTCGAGGTCGGAGTGATGGGGGATGTCTCGCTCAGAAACGAGGCATCCCCCATTTTTTTTGCCTTCAGCGCGCCTGGGCCGTCCCGGCCTGCTGCTGATGCCAGGCGGCGAGCACCTCGCGCTCGCGCTCCGGGGTGAGGCCGGCGCGCTTGCGCAGCTCCACCTGCCGCTCCGGGGGCAGCCCGTTGAACCAGGCCAGCGTGTCGCGCGCCGTGTCCACCGTGGGGCGGAACCTCAGCCCGCGCGCCACCGCCCGGGCGTTGCTCACGGCGCTCATGCCCGCCAGCTCGCCCCCGGGCGTCACCCACACGGGCATGTCCATCCACGCCCTCACGTTCTGCTTCTCCAGGAAGGCGGCGTCGGTCCAGGTGAAGGTGGCGTCGCTGGTGCTGGCCTGCTTGCAGGCCTCCAGCAGCCCCTTCATGGTGAGCGGCTTGTCCGGGCCCGTGGCGTTGAAGGTGCCCACGTCCCGGCTCTCCACGGTGAGGATGGCCCACTCGGCCAGGTCGCGCACGTCGATGAACTGCGCCGAATCCGAGCCGTTGCCGGGAGCGAGCACCTCGCCGCCCTGGGCCACGCGCACCGGCCAGTAGGTGAAGCGCTGGGTGGGGTCATCCGGGCCCACGATGAGGCCCGGGCGGATGAGGGTGGCGCGGCCGGGGAAGGCCGCCTCGGCCGCCTGTTCGCAGAGGGCCTTGAGGGCGCCGTAGTTCTCGCGGACGTCCTCGTTGGTGGGGTCGCTCACGGTGGCCAGCGGCGAGCTCTCATCCATGCCCGGCCGGGGCAGCTCCTTGTAGACGGAGATGGTGGAGATGAAGACGTAGTGGCCCACGTTGGGGGCCAGCAGCTCCGCCGAGGCGCGCACGATGCGGGGCACGTAGCCCGAGGTGTCGATGACGGCGTCCCAGCCGCGCCCCTCGAGCGCCTTGAGGCCCTCGCCATTCCTCGGGTCCCGGTCCCCGTGCAGCTTCTCCACGTCGGGGAAGAGCTGGGGCCGCGTCTTGCCGCGGTTGAAGAGGGTGACGGTGTGGCCGCGCGCCCGGGCCGCCTCCACCAACTGGGGACCGAGGAAGCCCGTCCCTCCGAGGATGAGGATGCGCTTGCTCCCACCCCGCGGCGGGGACGTCCGGGCCGCTTCAGCAGGCGCCGTCTGGCCCTCCTTCGTCGCGGCACACCGCACGGCCCAGAGCGAGCCGAGCGCGGCGGCTCCCTTCAGCACCCCTCTACGAGACAGCTTCATGTGGATGACCCCCTCTTCGAGTGCAACGGATGAAAGCGTGCCGTCCCACGGGCCGGCGATTCAGCGGGCCGCGTCGGCGGCCGGAGCGAGCACGGGCGCCTCGGCCGGAGCGGAGGTGCGCTGGTGCCGGGCGAGCCACAGGGACACCGCGAGCCACAGGCCCGCCACGGGCACCGCCGCCAGCGCCAGCCCCGCCGTGCCCAGCCCGAGCGTGTCGAGTCCCGTGTACATCCAGGCGCTCACCGAGTCGCTGCCGCGGTACACCACCGTGTCGATGAAGCCCTTGGACTTGTACTTCGTCTCGCGGTCCACGCTGGTGAAGAGGATTTCCCGGCCGGGCCGCTCGAAGGCGTAGTGCGAGGCATTGCGCAGCGACTTGAAGCCGATGAGCACGCCCAGCGAGGGCACCACCGCCAGCCCGGCGAAACCGAGCGCGGTGAGCAGCGGTGCCATGGCCAGCGCCGCGCCCAGGCCGAAGCGCGGAATGAGGCGCCCCGTCACCACCGTCTGCAACACGAGCGTGAGCACCTGCACCCAGAAGTCGATGTCCGCGAAAGCAGCCGCGCGCGCGTTGGCGCCGGAGGCCACCTTGTCCACGATGTGGGCCTGCTGGTTGTAGAGGAACGTGGAGGTGGCGGCGTACAGGAGCATCTGCAGCGCCAGCCCCAGCAGCAGCGGCGAGGAGAAGAGCAGCCGCAGCCCGGCGAACACGCCGCCGCCCACCGGGGCCTCGGTGGCACCCGCCCGGGGCTGCACGAGCGTGGCCCGGCGCGACAACAGCCGCACGCACCGCGCGCTGCCCTCCAGCAGCACCGCGGTGAGCAGCATCAGGTGGGTGGCCCCCAGCGGCTCGGCCAGCAGCTTCACCAGGAAGGGCCCCACCAACATCCCCGCCGTGCCTCCCGCGGCGATGAAGCCGAAGAGGCGCCGGCCCTGCTCGCTCACGAACAGGTCCGCCATGAAGCTCCAGAAGACGGAGACGACGAAGAGGTTGTAGACGCTCACCCAGACGAAGAAGGCCCGCGCCACCTCGTCCCGCGCCACCCCCAGCTTCAGCACCCCGAAGAAGGCCAGCAGGTTGAGCAGGAAGAAGCGGTAGACGAGCGGTATCACCCGCTGCCTCGGCCAGCGCGCCACCAGCGCCGAGAAGGCCGGCACCGCCACCAGCATCACCACGAAGGTCGCCGTGAAGAGCCACGGCACGTTCTTCACGCCCCCCGCCGTCGCCATCTCGTCGCGCAGCGGCTTGAGGATGGCGTAGCCGCACATCAGCGTGAAGAAGTAGACGAAGGACAGCAGGACCGAGCCCACCTCCTCGTCCTTCACGTTCACGAATCTCTTGAGCATGGGTGCTGGTGCCGTCCCCGGGTGCACTCGGCCAGGGGGTGCTTCCCCCCCGAGCGTGCCGCCACCAACCGCGGCACGTAGGTACTATTCCCGAGCCTCATGGCTCCCACCAGCCCCCCGGCCGGAGCGCTCCAGGACCTCGCGTGAAGCGCCCCCAGCCCTCGGGTGCGGCTACTTGCCCACCGCCTCGCGCAGCACCGCTTCCACCCTCGGCAGCGCGGCCTTGATTTCCTCCATCGACACCGCGCCCACCGACAGGCGGAACCAACCCGTCTCGTCCTTCAGGCCGAAGGCCTGGAAGGGCACCAGCGCGAAGCCCGCCTTGTCCAACAGCAGCTTGCGGATGTCGTCGTTCGTCTTCAGCCCCGCCCTGCCGACGAGGTCGAACTGCGCCGACAGGTAGATGGCGCCCTGCGGCGCGATGGAGCGCACCGGCAGCCCCGCCTCCCGCATCGCCGAGAGGCCCTGGTGCAACGCCACCAGCCGCTCGTCCACCCGCCGCTTCATCGTCTCCAGGTAGCTCGACACCGCCGGCACGTCATCCAGGAAGCGCGCCACCGCCACCTGCTCGGCCTTCGGCGCCCACGCGCCCACGTGCCCCAACACGTCCTTCATCCTCGAGATGATGGACGGCGGCCCCAGCGACCAGCCCACGCGCACGCCCGTCGCCGCGAACGCCTTCGAGATGCCATCCACGAATACCGTGTACGGCGCCAGTTCCGGCACCAGCTCCAGCGGCGTCACGTGCTTCGCCTGCCCGAACGTGAGCGTCCAATAAATCTGGTCGTACATCACGACGAGCGGCTTGCGCCCCGCCGCCTCGCGCTTGCGGTTCTCCTCCACCACGCGCTGGCCGATGTCCCGCAGGGCCTCGGCCGAAATCATCGTCCCCGTGGGATTGAGCGGGCTGCACAGACACAACAGCCGCGCCTCCGGCAGGTGCGGCGCCAGCTGCTCCACCGTGGGCATGAAGCCGTGCTCGGCGGACGTCACCACCTCCACCCGCTTCGCCCCCGCCATGTACGAGTAGTGGTTGTTGTTCCACGACGGCACCGGGTAGACGACCGTGTCCCCCGCATCCACCACCGCGCGGAAGATGGCGTAGATGAGCGGCCGCGCGCCTCCGGCGATGAGCACGCTCTCCAGCGGATACTTCAGGCCCAGCGCGCGCTCGTAGAAGCGCTGCACCGCCTGCCGCAGCGACAGCACTCCATCCGAGGGCGGGTAGTTCGTCTCGCCCGCCTTCAGCGCCGCGGCGATGGCCTCGCCCAGCGCGGTGGGAATGGGGAACTCCTTGGGGTTGAAGTCTCCCACGGTGAGGTTGCACACCTGCTTGCCCTGGGTCACCAGCTCGCGGATCTCCCCCGAGATGCGGAGGATTTCGCTGCCGATGAGGCCACGCGCCAGCGTGCTGACGGTGTCGTCCCTCCGGGTGCCGAGCAGGGGGGTAAGGTCGAGTGCCATGGGAGCTTCACTCCAAGGGGTGGGGGGCCGCGTCCAGCCGAACGATATACGCGGCGCGGTACGCCATCCCAAGTGCCGCGTGGGATTTTCCGCCTCCCCCGCGGGCACCCGCTCCGAACGCCTCCTTCCTCACTCGGCCCCGGGCAACTGCCCGATACCGGGCACTTTCTCCGCCTCGTGGATCAATGGCGCCGCGGAAGTCCTTTAGACACGCTGCCCCACCCTCCAGGGGTACAGACAGGAGACTGTGATGCACATTCGTGACACGAAGCGCTTGGCGGTGCTGACGTCGATGGTGGCCGGGCTGCTGCTGGCCGGCTGCGGGGGCGCGTCCGTATCGACCACTCAATTGCAGGGCACCAACGAGGTTCCCCCGACGTCGTCCTCCGCCACCGGCACGGCCACCGCCACGCTCGATGGGGATGACCTCACCGTCACCGGCAGCTTCAGCGGACTGTCGAGCGCCCTGCACGAGGTGTCCGGCAGCGGGGCGCACGTCCACCAGGCGGCCGCGGGCCAGAATGGTGACATCGTCTTCAACCTCGACGTCACCCCCGGCGCCGACTCGCGCAGCGGGGCCTTCTCCGGGAAGAAGACGCTCAACGACACCCAGAAGACAGCCTTCAAGGGCGGGCTCTTCTACGTAAACATCCACTCCGAGAACTTCCCCATGGGGGAGATTCGCGGCCAGTTCAGCAACGTCACCTACTGACGCCCTCCTCCTCCCCGGCAATCGTGCTGGAACTCGGACGGCGCTCGTGCCACATGGGGCCCCGTCCGGCCCGGCCTCTCGGGCCGCAGGGAGGATGATGATGAAGATGCTGGGACGCTGGATGCCGACGCTCGGGCTCGCCGCCTGCCTCGCGGCTTCCGGCTGCAAGAAGGAGGAGACGGCTCCGCCCCCGCCCGCGGAGCCCTCCGCTCCCGCCGCGCAGCCCGTCGACGCGGGCGCTCCTCCGGCCCCCGAGGCCGACGCCGGTGCGCCCCCCGAGGCCGACGCCGGTGCCGCGCCCGCTCCCGGAGCGACTCAACAGACGCCCCCGCCCGGCCCGGGCACCCAGGCCGTCGCGCCGGAGAACCCGAAGAATCGCGAGTGGACCGCGGGCGTCGTGGACCTGCCGCGCGCCAGCCTGAAGCCCGTGACGCTGCGCGAGGTGCGCGAGGCCCGCAACGAGGGCTTCGACCGCGTCGTGTTCCAGTTCGACGGCGATCAACTGCCCGGCTACCACCTCGAGTACATCGACGCGCCCGTCATCAAATGCGGCTCGGGAGACCCCACGGCCATCGCCGGCCAGGGCTGGCTCCAGGTGCGCCTGCAGCCCGCGCAGGCGCACGAGGGCGGTAAGGCCACCGTCGGCGCTCGCGAGCGCAAGCCCGGGCTGCCCCTCCTCGAGGAGCTGGAGCTCACGTGCGACTTCGAGGGCGAAACCACCTGGGTGCTCGGCGTGAAGCACCCCAACACGTACCGTGTCATGGAGCTGAAGGAGCCCACCCGCCTCGTGGTGGACGTGCGGCACTGAGCACGCCCCTCACCCGCGTGGCAGCTCCTCGGCCAGACGCTCCAGCGCCGCGATGAGCTGCCGGTGCCGCGCCCGGGCCTCCGCACCGCCCGCGCGCAGCGCCAGGGCCAACGCCCTCGGCAGGTTCAGCGCCGCGTTGCTCCCGAGCTTCTCCACGTACTCGCGCCGGTAGTCGTTGGGCACGCGCAGGCTCCAGTTCTCCTCGCTCACCGTGCCCGGCGCGTTGTACGTCTCCTTCATCCCCAGCAGGTCCGCGAAGAACACCATCACGTTCTCCGCCCGGCTCGCGAAGAGGTCCGCGAACTTCGCCTGCTCCAGCATCCCCGGCTCCGTCAGCAGCCGCCTCGCGAGCTCCTCGCGCCCCTCCTCCTCCGGGTGCAGCCTCCACGCCAGGTAGTCCGCCTGCGCCTTCGCCTCGCCCTCCTGCCGCCACCGCTCCGCCAGCGCCCAGAGGGGCCGCGTGTCGTGGTTGCCCACCATGATCCAATCCTGGGGCGCGGCGTTCTCGCCGCGGTACACGTCCTGGGGATTCGTCAGGTCCGCCTTCTGCGTCACGCGGAAGCGTCCCAGCCCGTACTGCTCCACCACCCGCTTCAGCGGATGGGGCTGCGTGCTCAACACCTCGCACAGCAGGTCCGACACCTTGCGCCCCTGCGCCTGCGCCGCGGCGATGATGGCATCGAAGATGGCGCCGTAGCGGCGCACCTGGGCCGGGTTCAGCTCGCGCACCCAGCCGTCCGCGTGGCGCGGCAGCGAGCGGTCCAACTGCGCCGGCGGAACAATCGCCCAGCGCGCCAGCTCCGGATGGTCCGGCAGGTCCGGCGAGGAGAACAGCCGCGCGCCATGCTGCACCGCGCGCAGCGTGTTCATCTCCCCGGCCCGGTACACCCACGGGCACACCAGTCCGTGCGGATGGTCGATGCGCAGCCCGTCGTACTCGGACAGCATCTTGTTCACCCGCAGGCCCATGAACCACAACACCGGGCCGGGCTGGGGCACCCCCGCGTACATGCCCGTCGTGGCCGGCGGCGCGTGGTATTGCGCCGGATCCAACACCGGGTAGTTCCACGGCTGGCCCTCGGGATTGGTGCGGCTCGGAGGCGCCCCCATCAGGTACGAGCCCAGGAACAGCCCCTGGTACGCCCACGCATCCCGCGGCGAAAAACCAATCTGCAAATCCCCGAAGAGCTTCAGCCCCCACGCCGCCGTCCGCTCCCGCAGCGCCGCGTGCTGCGAGTGCACGAGGAACTGCCGGAACGCATACGCCTCCACCTGCCCGGCGTACTTCTTCAGCAGCACCTGCCGGCGCGTGCCGAACGCCGCCTCCTCGCCGGGACGCGGGCTCCACAGCCGCCGGTCCCACTCGCTCGGCCACTCCTTCCAGTAGGGGCGCCCGTGCTCCGTGCACAGCGCGTCGTAGAGCGAGTCGCGCTCCAACCACTCGCGGTGCTCGCGCTGGAAGGTGTCGAAGTGCCCGGAGAGCCACGCGATGGCACTGCCCGGCGCCGCCCGCGCGCGCTTGTGCTGGAAGGCCTCCCACGCCTCCTGCAACGCCTCGTGCTGGGCGCGGAAGACGTAGCCGTGCTTCACCCGGGCGTCACCGCCGGGCCGCGCCCCGACGAGCGCCTGCACCCGCTCGGGCCGCAGCAGTCCACCCCAGGACTCCTCGTTCGTGAGGGACGCGAGCGCCACGTTCAGCACGTTGCGCGAGAAGAGCGTCCCGTCGTACGGCGAGGCGTTGTCCTCCGTGCTCTGCCCCTGCGGGCCGAGCTGAATGCCGTTGAAGCCCAGCTCGCGCGCGAACTCGAGGAAGCCCAGGCCCCCCTCCGAGTACGGCGAGCCCCGGCCCACGTCCTCGCCCGGAGCGCTCGGGAAGCTCGGGTCGTGGAGGCTCAGCACCAGGTTGCGCACGTTCAACGCGGCCAGCGCCGCCGTCACGTGTCGCCGGTAGTCTTCGGGCAGGGTTCCTCGGGGCATCGGCACGGCTCCGGGGGAGGGGCCCCCCACCCTACGAGATAGCGGCGGGGCCGTGAACCCCTGCCCGCCCCACCCCCCGGCTCCTGAACAACTCCCCGCCCCGGGAGGAGCCCTGCCCTCCCTGGGGCGCAGCAGCCAGGCCCTCCCGGGCGATGCCCTCCGAGCGTGGAATGAGCACGTTGCCATGAACATTGTGGAATCGGGCCGAGGAACGTCCATCTCGAGCACAGGAGGAGCCCTTGCCCGAGAGCCATCGCAGCGAAGCGGAGCCGACCCCATCAACCCGGTCCGGGCCCGAGCGGGAGCGGGACGCGCTTGCCCACGATGCGGCCCTCTGCAGGCGGGTGGTGGAGAGCATCGAGGACGTGGCCATCGCGACGGCGGACCCCCACGGCCTCATCACCGGCTGGAACCTGGGGTCCGAGCGGCTCTTCGGGTACCGGAGCGCGGAGCTCCTGGGCCAACCCTGCTCCCTCGTCTTCACGCCCGAGGACCGCGAGCGGCACGCGCCGGAGCACCTGATGGCCACGGCCAGCACGGAAGGCAGGGTCACGGACGAGCGGTGGTACCTGCGCAAGGACGGCAGCCGTCTCTGGGCCCGCATCGTCACCACGGCGCTCCGGGACGAGGAAGGCCAGCTCATCGGCTTCGTCAAGGTGAGCCGGGACCTCACCGACAACAAGCTCACCACCGACGCGGCCCGGGAGCAGGCCGCCCGCCGCGCCGATCTCATCGCCCTCCAGCGGGAGCTCGCCGCCGAGGAGCTCGAGCCGGACGCGCTCATGAGCCTCATCACCGGACGGGTGCAGGCGCTCATGCGCTCCACGGGCGCCGTCATCGCGCTGCTCGAGGACGACTCGCTCGTCTTCCAGATGGCCAGCGGCCAGGCGATCGCCCACCAGGGTGCACGCTTCCGGCTCGACGAGACCCTGTGCGGCTCGAGCGTCCGGACCAGTCAGGCCCTCAAGCTCGATGACTCGTGGGCCGATGAGCGGAAGGAGGCGGAGCTGCTGCGGCGCATGGGCATCCGCTCCCTGCTCGTCGCCCCCCTCTTCCACCACCGCAGGCCCATCGGCGTGCTCGAGCTGCACTCGGACGGGCCGAACGCCTTCAGCGATGCGGACGTGGAGCACCTGAGCTTCCTGGCCGGCTTCGTCGCGTCCTTCCTCGTGCGCGCCACCGAGCGGCAGCGGCTCCAGGCGGTGCTGAAAATCCTTCCGGTCGGGGTCACCCTCGCGGATCGCTCGGGCCAGCTCATCGAGGCCAATCCCGCCGCCTATGCCCTCTGGGGCCCCGGCATGCCCCTGGGGGAGACGCCGGAGAACTACGACCGCTTCAAGGCGTGGTGGCCGCGCACGGGCCGCCGCCTCGGCGCACACGAGTGGGGCATGGCCCGCGCCATCGAGAAGGGGGATATCTCCGGCCCGGAGGAGCTGGAGATCGAAACCTTCACCGGCGAGCACAAGAGCATCCTCCACCATGCGCGTCCCATCCGCGACGCGACCGGCCGCATCACCGGCGCCGTGTCGGTGAGCATCGACTTCACCGAGCAGAAGCGGGAGCGGGAGAAGCTCCTCGAGGCCAACAGCCGCCTCGATGCCGCCGTCCACGCCAGCGGCCAGCTCTTCTTCGACTGGGATCCCATCAGCGATGAGATCGCCTTCGACGGGGATGTGGAGCGGGTCATCGGCTACTCGGCGGAGGAGATGCCCGGCACGCTGACCCAGGCGATGGAGGTCATCCATCCGGAGGACCGGGCCCACTTCATCACCGAGCTGGAGAAGACGAGGACCGAGGGCACGCGGCTCGACCTGGGCTTTCGCATCCTGCACAAGGACGGCTCGGTGCGCCACGTCTGGGACACCGGCTGCTTCTACTCCGGCGCCGGGAAGGGCACCCCGCGCATGGTCGGCTTCGTGCGCGACATCACCGAGCGCAAGCGCACGGAGGAGATGACGTTGAAGCTGGCCCGGGAGGAGGCGGCCCGCACCGAGGCGGAGGTGGCGCGCCGGCGGATGGAGGCCCTGCTCGCGGAGCAGCGGCGCCTCACCGCCATCCTCGAGGCCACCCCCGACCTGGTGGGCACCTTCGACGCCGCGGGGCGGCTGCTGTACCTCAACCGCGCGGGGCGGCGGCTGCTCGGACTGGACGAGGAGCAGCTCACCCGGAGCACCCTCGTGGATCTCCACCCGGAATGGGCCGCCTCGCTGCTGCTGCGCGAGGGCATCCCCACCGCCATCCGCGAGGGCTCCTGGAGCGGAGAGACGGCCGTGGTGCGCGCGGACCGCAAGGAGCTGCCCACCTCCCAGGTCCTCATCGCCCACCGGCAGCCGAATGGGGCGGTGGCGTACCTCTCCACCATCGCGCGCGACATCGCCGAGCGCAAACAGGTGGAGGAGGCCCAGCAGTTCCTCTCCGAGGCCAGCCGCACCTTCGCCGGGTCGCTCGAGCGCCAGGCCGTCCTCGACAGCCTCACCCGGCTGGCGGTGTCGCGGCTGGCGGACTGCTGCATCACCTACTGGGTGGGAAGGGACGGCAAGGCCCGGCCGGTGGCGGCGGCCCTGCACGGGAAGGACAGCGGGGAGCTGCTCGAGAGGCTGCGCGGCCTGCCCCCGGAAGGAGACCAGCAGCAGGGCATCTCCCGGGTGCTCCGCGTGGGCGAGCCGGAACGGGTGAGCGACGTCACCGAGGCCTGGCTCCGGGCCATCAGCCGCGGCGAGGAGCACTTCCGCCTCCTGCGCGAGCTCGCCCCCACCTCGGTGATGCTGGTGCCGCTGACGTTCCGCGAGCGCACCCTCGGCGCCCTCTTCCTCGCCTCGTCGCGGCGGGAGCGGCACTACGGCCCGGCGGACCTCGTGCTCGCCGAGGAGCTCGCCAGCCGCGCGGGGCTCGCCATCGAGAACGCCCGCCTCTACCACGCCTCCCAGCGCGCCACCCGCGCCCGCGACGAGGTGCTCGCCATCGTCTCCCATGACCTGCGCAATCCCCTCAGCACCATCTCCATGAGCGGCAAGCTGCTGCTGGAGAAGACGCCCCCGGAGAAGACGCGAGAGCGGCGGCAGCTCCAGGCCATCCAGCGCTCGGCCGAGCGGATGAACCGCCTCATCCAGGACCTGCTCGACGTGGCGCGGATGGAGGCCGGGCACCTGTCGGTGGAGCGGCGGCGCGAGGAGGTGGCGCCGCTGATGCACGACGCGCTGGAGTTGCAGCGCACGCTGGCCGAGGAGAAGGGCATCCACCTGGAGGAGTCCGTGCAGGGGGCCCTGCCCGCGGTGTCGGTGGACCGGGAGCGGATTCTCCAGGTGCTGCAGAACCTGATGGGCAACGCCCTGCGCTTCACCCCCGAGGGCGGGCGCATCTCGCTGAAGGCCTGGCGGGTGGGCCAGGAGGTGCACCTCTCGGTGACGGACACCGGGCCGGGCATCGCCCAGGAGTCCCTGCCCCACCTCTTCGAGCCCTTCTGGCAGGAGCGGCGCACCGAGGGCGCCGGGCTGGGCCTGGCCATCGTCAAGGGCATCGTCGAGGCGCACGGCGGCCGCATCTGGGTGGAGAGCCAGTTGGGACAGGGAACGACGTTCGTCTTCACCGTGCCCATCTCCACCGCCCCCGCGCGGGAGGAGCAGCCGCTGCCGCACTGAGCGGCTCCGACTCCAGGGCAATGGCAACCCCCACCCGCCCTCTCTCGTATGCCCTCCCGGGCACGTTGTGCGCGACCTGTCCTCGAGGCCTCTTGCCTCGCAACGACCACCTCTCCACCTTTCGCGCCATGCGAGCTCCCGTGGGCGGGCCATGACGCTCCACGTCCTCTCCCTGCAGGAGCTGAAGATAGACAACGAGGAGGACGTGGTCCTCGTGCGCCGCGCCGTGCGCTTGCTGGCGGAGGCCCGGAGCTTCGACTCGTTCACCACGGCGGCCCTCACCACCGCCGTCACCGAGCTCAGCCGCAACGTGTGGGTGCATGCCCAACGGGGCAGGGCCCTCATCGAGGAGGTGACGGACGGAGTGCGCACGGGCATCCGGGCGGAGTTCCACGACGAGGGGCCCGGCATCCCCGACCTCGACTGGGCCCTGACCGACGGACACAGCACCGCGGCGTCCCTGGGCCTGGGGCTGAGCGGCACCCGGCGGCTGGTGGACGAGTTCCACATCGAGTCCCAGCCCGGCCAGGGCACCCTGGTGCGCATCACCAAGTGGAAACGGTTCTGAACACTGGGACGGCGTGTGCATGGACGCTCCCGCCCGCGGTTGGGAGGGTCCGGGCATGGAGTTACCTACGACTCGGGCCGGTGCGGGGCTGTCGGCGGAGATGCTGGCTCAACTCTTCGAGCGCGCCCGCCCGCTGGTGGAGGCCCTCTTCGCGCAGGTGAACGACGGCGTCACCGTGCAGGCCCCGGACCTCTCGCTGTGCTTCGTCAACCCCGCCGCCGCGCGCCTGCTCGGGGCGTCCTCGCCGGAGGAGCTGCTGGGACCGGTGGCCGCCGCGGTGTTCGCGCGCTTCCAGGTGCTCGACGCCTCGGGCCGGCCGCTCGACCTCGATTCGCTGCCCGGCCGCCAGGTGCTCGCGGGCCAGAGCGTCACCGAGCGCGTGCTGCGCTTCCGCGACAGGCATACGGGCCAGGAGTCGTGGAGCCGGGTGTCCGCGGCCCCGGTGCGCGACGCGCACGGCCAGGTGGTGTACGCCGTCAACGTCTTCCGGGACATCACCGAGGTGATGCGCACCCAGGAGCGCTTGAGCCTGCTGGCCGAGGCCGGTGAGCTGCTCTCCGCCTCGCTCGACCTGGAGAGCACCCTCATCGCCACCGCGCGCCTGCTGGTGCCCCGGCTGGGCGACTGGTGCGGGGTGGACCTGGCGGAGGGCCCCGCGTCCTCGCGGCAGGTGGCGTCCGTCCACGCAGACCCCACCAAGGTGGAGCTGGCCCGCCGGATGCGCGAGCTCTACCCCGCGGATGCGCGCAGCTCCGGCACCATCGCCCACGTCATCCAGACGGGCCAGCCGCAGCTCACCCCGCACATCACGGATGAGATGCTGGTGGCGGCCGCGCACGACGCGGAGCACCTGCGCATGTTGCGCGAGCTGGGCCTGCGCTCGATCATGGTGGTGCCCCTCAACGCCCGGGGCCGGACGCTGGGCACCCTCACCGTGGCCAATGCCGAGTCCTCGCGCCCGCTGGGCCCCGAGGAGCTGCGGCTGGTGGAGGAGCTGGCCCGCCGCGCGGCGCTCGCGGTGGACAACGCGCGCCTCTACGCGGAGGCGAAGCGCGCCCAGGCCCGGCAGGAGGTGGCGCTCGAGGCGGGCCGCATGGGCGCCTGGGAGTGGGATATTCCAGCCCAGCGCGTCACCTGGGCGCCCACGCTCGAGCGCATCCACGGTATCCCCGAGGGCAGCTTCGGCGGCTCCTTCCAGGACTACCAGAGCGACATGCACCCGGAGGACCGGGAGCACGTGATCTCCAGCATCCAGCGCGTGGTGGCCGAGCGCCAACCGGAGCACCACGTGCAGTACCGCATCATCCGTCCGGACGAGCAGGTGCGCTGGCTGGAGGCCCACGGCCACCTCACGCTGGACGAGCAGGGCCAGCCCTCGCGCCTCACCGGCGTGTGCACCGACATCACCGAGCGGCTCGCCCTGGAGGAAGACGCGCGGCGGCTGGTGCGCGAGCAGGCAGCGCGCGCCGAGGCCGAGCGGGCCCGCCAGCACACCACCGAGCTGCTGGAGAGCCTGCGCCAGGCCCAGGCCGAGCTGGCCCAGCGCGCCCAGGAGCTCGCCCGCTCCAACGCGGACCTGGAGCAGTTCGCCTACGTGGCCTCGCATGATTTGCAGGAGCCGCTGCGCATGGTGGCCAGCTACGTGCAACTCCTGTCACGGCGCTACAAGGGCAAGCTGGACGCGGACGCGGACGAGTTCATCCGCTACGCGGTGGACGGCGCCACGCGCATGCAGGCGCTCATCAATGACTTGCTGGCCTACTCGCGCGTGGGCACGCGGGGCAAGGAGCTGGTGCCCATGCCCCTGGAGAAGAGCCTGGAGCGCGCCCTGTCCCACCTGCGGCTGGCCATCGAGGAGTCCGGCGCGCAGGTGAAGGTGGAGCCGCTCCCGTGGGTGAAGGGAGACGAGCCCCAGCTCGCGCAACTGCTGCAGAACCTGGTGGGCAACGCGCTGAAGTTCCGCGGCGAGCGGCCCCCGCTCATCCGCGTGTCCGCTACGCGCGAGGACGACACCGTCACCGTCGCCGTGGAGGACAACGGCATCGGCATCGAGCCCCAGTACTACGAGCGCATCTTCGCCATCTTCCAGCGGCTGCACGGCAAGGAGGAGTACCCGGGCACGGGCATCGGCCTGTCCATCTGCAAGAAGATCGTCGAGCGCCACGGCGGGCGCATCTGGGTGGAGTCCACGCCGGGCCAGGGCAGCACGTTCCGCTTCACACTCGGTGCCGCCGAGGCCCTCCAGTCCCGCTAGGGCGCCGTCTCCGGGCGCAGCACGAGCACCCCATACGTGCCATTGGGGCCGCTGCCCTCCAGCGCCGCGAGGAAGGGCCGGCCCCGGGACGACACGGCCAGGGCGGGCGCCTGTCCCTGGTGACGCGGCAGCGGCTCGGGCAGCCATTGGGAGCCGTTCCAACGCCCCAGGTGGAGCAGCCCGTTCGCGGAGTCACCCCACTCCACCCAGGCCAGCCTCGGGACTCCGTCCGAATCCACGGCGAGCCGGGCCGAGTACGCCCGGTCGATTCCCGCCGCCTGCTCCGACAGGGGCTTCCACGCGGCGCCATCCCACGTGCGGACATACACCCGGCCGGGCGTCTGGCCGTCCGACTCGGTCCAGGCGACGTAGGGCGTTCCATCCGGCGCCAGCGCGAGCGAGGGATCTCCAGCGAGGGTGTCCTCGCGCGCGCTCAGGGGCGCGCCCAGGGGCCGCCAGGCACTCCCGTCCCACGCCCGGACGAAGATGCGGCTGGGGCTCGCGCCCGCCTGCCACGCGACGAGCGGACGGCCCCGAGGGTCGAGCACGAGCGACACGGGGCCCGCCTGCGATTCGGCCTCGGTGGGCCCTGCCCTCTGCATGTCCCCCACCGGCAGCCACGTCATCCCGTTCCAGCGCCACACGAGGACGTCATCGGTGCGGCCGTTGTTCTCGAGCCAGGCGACGACCGGGTTCCCCTCCGCGTCGAGCACCAGGGACGGCGCCCGGGCGGCCGAGAGGTACCCCGAGTAGATGTGCAGGGGTTTGCCGAGGGCCACCCACCGCTGGCCCTCCCACCGGCTGACGTAGACGTCGCGGTCGTTGCCCTCCGCGGACGTGTCCGTCCACGCCACGACGGTCCGGCCCCGCGCGTCCACGGCCACCGTGGGCCAGGACGGCGACGAGTCCACCACCCGTACTCCCGGCCCCTCGCCCAGGGCCTGCCACTTCGAGCCACTCCAGGCCTGCACGGCGAGGTAGCGGCGGTAGCCGTCGAACTCACTCCACACCACCACGGGCCGGCCACGTGCATCCAGGGCCACCGCGGGGGCACTCGAATCGCCGTGCTGCCCTCCCGGGGGAACCAACCGTCCATCCGGAGGCGGCTCGGACGCGTCGTCCGGCGAGGGTTCGGGGAGCACCGGGGTCTCGGAGTCCTTCGTCTCCTCCAGTCCGGACCCGCATCCCCCGAGCCACACCAGCAGCACTCCCAGACCCAGGGCCTTCTGGCCTACTCGCGCCTTTCCGATTGCCATGTCACGCCTCGCACGCACACCGGGGCTGTATAAGCGCGCCGGTGTTGGACAAGCTAGGGACCCACCCCGCGGTACGCCAGCAAGCGCGCGTTCCCGACAAACGCCGATTTTGGGCTGGACATCGGCGGGGCGACGTGCGGCCCCGCCCGTGCTTCACACCTCAGAGCTGCTGCTCGCGGCTGCGCACCTTCCAGGCCTCGCGCAGTTGCTCCGGGATGCGGAAGGGCGGGCGCTCGTTGCCGCGGCTCACCCAGACGACGCCCTCGAGCAGCTTGCGGCCGAAGAGCTCGCTGAGCCTGGCGTTCACCACGTTCGCCTCGTCGCCCTCGTCCATCACCCAGCCCAGCAGCTGCAGCGGCTTGATGAGCGCGCGCGTCCAGTCCGCGGGGGGCACGGCGAGCAGCTCCGCCACGTCGTCGCCCACCAGGTGGCGGATGAGCGTGCGGCACAGGCCGTCGAAGAGGTCGCCGGGGATGATGTGCTCCACCTGCTCGATGAGGGCCTTCGTCATGGCCTGGCCCTCGGGGCAGGCGCGGAACACGCGCTTGAAGATGGCGTCCGCCAGCAGCTCGGCGTCTTCCAGGTTCTCCGGCAGCAGCCGCTCGTCCACGCCCATGATGTAACCCACCACGCGCCACGCGTGGTAGTAGGCCTGCGCCTCGCGCGCCTCGAGCGTGTAGCCCAGCTTCACCAGCGCGCGGATGGTCACCACCGAGAACGTCAGCAGCGTGCCCGCCATGTCCTCCTGGTTGATGGGCTCGCCAAACTCGGGCTTCCACTGGCCGCTCTGGCGGATGAGGTGGCGCACGGCGGCGTGCATGAGCCGCACCTTCTGCGCGTCCCGCACACCCCAGCCGTCCGGCTCCAGGCCGCCATGGCCCATGACGTCCACCACCATCTGCGCCGTCTCCACGATGCGGCGCTTGGTGTCCGTCTCCAGGCGCGCGGTGAGGTGGAGCACCTGCACGCCCTGGGCGCCCGCGTAGCAGGTGGGCAGCGCCGCGCAGATGAGCGCGACAATCGACAGCGAGCCACAGCGGCTGAACACCGCCTGCCCCTCGTAGATGAGCTGCTTGTCCGCCCACGAGGGAAGGCGCGCGCTCTGCTCGAAGTAGCCGCGCAGCGGCGCGGGGAGCTGCTCGGCCACCACCGTCTCGTGGGCCACCAGCTGCCGCATCAGCTCGTTGGCCGAGCCCACCTGCCCCTGCGCGAAGAGGCTGCGCACCGCCTCGTCCGCCGGCGCGTCGCACTGCTGGCGCATGGAATCCAGGAACTCGTTCGTCCAGCGCATGTCCGTCATGGGAGCTACCCCCGAAAGGCTCCGGCCTCCGCCACCACGCGGAAACCGGGGCGCCAGTGTGGCACACCCGCCCGGACTGTTCGATACCAGATGCCTGCCCGCCCGCTCAGTGGCGAGCCCCCATGGGCCTGTACCAGCCCCCGGCAGAGGGAGAGCCCCAACCCGGTGCCCTTCTACGCCCCCGGACGGGCCTGGGGAGGGCCGTGCATCGGCCCGTGGCCGCCTTGCCCCACGCTCCGCCGCAGCTTGCCCAACGCCCAGGTGCGGAAGTCGTGGAGGATTTCGTACACCGTCGGAATCACCAGCAGCGTGAGCAGCGTGGAGGTGATGACGCCGCCGATGACGGCCCGGCCCAGCGGCGCGCGGAAGTCACCGCCCTCGCCCGTGCCCAGCGCCACCGGCACCATGCCCGCGATGAGGGCGAACGTCGTCATCATGATGGGCCGCAGGCGGATGCGCCCCGCTTCGATGAGCGCCTCGCGCATGGGCTTGCCCCGCGAGTGCGCCCACTTGGCGAAGTCGATGAGCAGGATGGCGTTCTTGGCGACAATCCCCATCAGCAGGATGACGCCGATGAGGCTCATGATGTTGATGGCATCCCCTGTAATCAGCAGCGCCAGCACCACGCCGATGAGCGACAGCGGCAGCGAGACGAGGATGGCCAGCGGATCCAGGAACGAGCCGAACTGGATGACGAGGATGAGGTACATGAGCAGCACCGCCACCCCGAGCGCGAGGAAGACGCGGCCGAACACCTCGGCCTGGTCGCGCGCCTCGCCGCCCTCGCCCAGCATGTAGCCCGGAGGCAGCCGCACGTTGCCCACCCCAGCCCGGATGTCCGTCATCACCTCCGAGAGCGAGCGCCCCTGCACGTTGGCCTGCACGTTGATGACCTTCTCGCGGTTGAGGTGGTTGATCTGCGCGGGGCCCACCGTCTCGCGGATGCGCGCCACCTGGCCCAGTGGGACGAGCGCCGGAGGGCCCCCCGGCGACGCGCCCGCCACCAGCGGGAGCTGCTCGAGGTCACTCGGGCGCGTGCGGGCCTCGGGCACCAGCCGCACCACCACGTCCCGCGTCTCGCCCGAGGGGTCCACCCAGTCGCCCGAGTCCACCCCCGCGAAGGCCGCGCGCAAGGACTGGCCAATCTGGGCCACCGTCACGTTGAGCCGGCCCGCCACGCCGCGGTCCACCTCCACCTCCACCTCCGGCTTCTCCCCGCGCGTGGACAGGCCCACGTCCACCGCGCCCGGCACCTGCTCCACCTCGCGGCGCACCTGCTCGGCCAGCCGCGTCAGCTCGCGCGCGTCCGGCCCGCGCAGCTCCAGCTGAATCTGCTTGAAGGCGCCGCCGAAGCCGCTGGTGAAGACGGACACCTTCACCCCGGCCACGCGCGAGAGCTCCTGGCGCAGCGTGGCGCCAATCACATCCTGGCTCACGTGGCGCTCATGCTTGGGCGTGAGCCGCACGTACACCAGCGCCTGGTCCACGCCCGGCGAGCGCAGCGGCAGCGGCGTGCCGATGGTGGTGAAGGTGTAGCGCACCTCCGCGTGGTTGCGCGCGAGCTGGGACACCTCCTCCACCTTGCGCCGCGTGTAGTCGAGGCTGGAGCCCGCGGGCGTCTCCACCAGCAGCTCCACCTCGGCGCGATCGCTCATCGGGACGAAGCCCGCGCCGCCGAAGGCCCCCTGCAGCACCAGCGCGCCCACCAGCGAGCCCACCGCCACCAGCACCATGGCCAGCCGGTGGTCCAACGCCCAGGCGATGACGCCCTTGTAGCGGTCCGCCTGCCGGTCGAACCAGCGGTTGAAGCGCGCGAGCACCCGCGAGATGGGGCCCCTGTGCGCCCCCTGCTCCACCGCCGGGTCCGGCCAGTACGCCGAGAGCATCGGGTCCAACGAGAAGCTCACGAAGAGCGACACCAGCACCGAGCACGCGATGGTGAGGGCGAAGGGCTTGAACCACTGCCCGGCCACGCCGTACATGAAGGCCACCGGCACGAACACCGCGACGATGGAGAACGTCGTCGCCGCCACCGCGAGGCCAATCTCACTCGTGCCCTCGCGCGAGGCCGTGTAGTGGGCCTTCCCCATCTCGATGTGACGCACGATGTTCTCGCGCACCACGATGGCGTCGTCGATGAGGATACCGATGGCGAGGTTGAGCCCCAGCAGCGACATGGTGTTGAGCGTGAAGCCGAACGCCCACACGCTGATGAAGGACGCCAGCACGCTCACCGGCAGCGCCAGGCCGGTAATCACCGTGGAGCGCCACGAGTTGAGGAAGAGGAACACCGTCAGCACCGTGAGCACCGCGCCCTCGACGAGCGCCGACTTCACGTTGTCCACGGCCTGCTCCACCCGGACGCCCGAGTCGCGGACGATCTCCATCTTCACGCCCGGGGGCAGCGTGGGCTGGAGCGCGGCGATGCGCTCGCGGATGAGGTCCGCCACCTGGGTGGTGCTGTAACCCTTGGCCTTGAGGATCTCGATGCCCACCGCCTCGCGGTTGTTGAAGAGGGCCAGGGTGCGAGGGTCCTCGGTGCCATCCACCACCTTGGCCACCTCGCCGAGCCGGATGGGCTGGCCCCCGCGCTCGGCGATGACGACGCGCGCGAAGTCCTCGGGCGTCTCCAGCCGGCCCTTGAGACGGATGGTGGTCTCCTCCAGCGGTCCGTCCAGCCGCCCCACCGGCGCGGCGAGGTTCTGCTCCTGCAGCGCCTGCACCACCTGCCCGATGCTCAGCCCCGCGGCCCGCAGCGCCTCGGGGCGCACGAACACCGTCATCTCCCGCTCGATGCCACCCACCACCGAGGCCTGCGCCACACCGGGGATGGAGCGCAATTCGCCCACGATGCCCGGGTCCGCGAGCCGCGTGAGCGCCGTGGCCGGCAGGTTGTCCGAGGTGATGGCCAGCGAGACGATGGGCATGTCCGCCGGATCGAACCGGGTGAGGACGGGCTCCTCCATCTCGTCCGGCAGGTCATTGCGCTTGCCGGAGATGGCGTCGCGCACGTCCTGGGCCGCCTGTTGGATGTCCTTTTCGTAGTCGAAGAAGATGGTGAATTGCGCCAGGCCGTCGATGGCGCTGGAGGTGGACTTCGCGGCATCCACCCCGCTGATGCTGAAGAGCGCGTCCTCGACGGGCTCCACCACCTCGCGCTCGACCACTTCGGGCGAGGCCCCCGGGTAGACGATGGTGACGTTGATGATGGGCTGCTGGACGTCCGGGAACTCGTCCGTCTGCAACACCACGAGCGCCACCAGGCCGAACACCACCAGCGCCAACATGGCGGTGATGGTGACGATGGGCTTCTTGATGGCGAAGTTGGAGATGAACACGGGATGGCTCCCTCTCGGTGAGGATGGGCGCGGCGCTAGTCGTCCTGGGGAGTGCCCGCGCCGCCCACGCCCGGCCCGGCTTCCTGGGGCCGCTCGGGCGCCCGCACCTGCACGCGCGTGCCCACGGCCAGGTCCTTCGCCGAGCCGCGCAGCAGCACGTCCCCCTGCTGCACGCCAGAGCGCAGCTCCACCTGGCCCGCCAACGCGTCCGTCATGCCGAGCGTCACCGGCACTCGCTCCACGCGGCCATTCTTCACGCGCAGCACCACGGGGGGCTCGTTGCGCGTGTCCACCACGGAGACGGGGACCGCGAGCGCCTGACGCTGCAGCGCCGCCACCCGGCCCTCGGCGGAGAGCCCGGTGAGCAGCGTCTGCTCAGTGTTGGGCAGGGTGACGTAGAGGCGCACCTGGCCGGTGGCGGGGTCCACCGCGGGGTTGATGCGCTCGATGCGGCCCGCGAAGGTGCGCTCGCCGTAGCCGCTGACGTTGAAGTCCACCCGCACGCCGGGCTCGAGCAGATTCAACTGCGAGGCCGGGACGGAGGCCTCCAGCCGCAGGCTGGTGGGATCGATGACGGTGTAGAGCGGCGCGCCCGGCTGGACGATGTCGCCCGCGCTCGCGTGGCGCTCGCTCACCACGCCATCGAAGGGCGCGCGGAGGTGGGTGCGGCTCAGCTGCTGTTGCGCGAGCGCGAGCCGGGCCTCGGCCTCGGAGAGCTGCGCCTGGGCCTGGTAGTGCGCGAGCACCGCGCGCTCGAGCTCTCTCCGGGTGATGACGCCCGCGTCGGACAGCTTGCGATTGCGCTCCTCCTCGGCCCGGGCCACCTGCAGGCTGTTGTGCGCCAGCCGCACCGCGGTGCGCGCGGCGATGAGCTGGTTCCGCAGCGTGGTGTCCTCGATACGCGCGAGCAGCTGGCCCTTCTTCACCTCCTGGCCCTGCTCGACGGCCATCTCCACCACGGCGCCTTGAACTTCGGAGCGCATGGCGGCGGCGCGGCGGGCCTGGAGCGTGCCGGAGAGGACGGGACCACTCTGCAGCTCCCGCTGCTCCACGCGCACCACGTCCTCCGGCCCGAGCGCCACCGGTGCCTGCTGCTGGGCCTGGGCGCTGGCCGACTCCGGGCCCGCCTGCTTGCAGCCCGAGAGCACGAGCAGGCCCAGCCCCACGAGGGCTCCGCACCTGCCCGCCCTGCTCCTGGAGGCCCTCCGCCCGACATCCCGGCGTTCCGTGCTCTCGCTCACGCCACACCACCTCCTGACGCACCGCAGGGTGATGTGGACATGATGGGAGCCCGCTGCATCCGCGGCAGGGGCGGATGGAACACACCCGCGGCGCTTCGATGCCTGCCTGCCTGGAGTCACTCACGCTCGGGAAGCATGCGGCCAGGCGCCTGTCGTTCGTGACAGGCTGGCGAGCATGAAGCTGCTCCGTCCACTGTCCGCGGGGTTGATGCTGCTCCTGGCCGTCTCGCATGCGGCCTGCACCGAGGACGAGCCCTACGTCCGCGCCCTCTCCTCCGTCGAGGAGCCCGCCTTCGACTACGGGCTCTATTGCGATACCCGAGGCACCCTCGTGGGCGAGGACTCCGCCGTCCTGCTCGTGCGCCGCCCGTCACACCTGGAGCGGGTGTACGCGGATGCGAGGCACGGCGAGGCGCGCGCCCGGGAGGTCTTCCGGCAGCTCGAGGAGACCTTCGTCCTCATCGGACAACAGGCCGCCGATGCGGCCACCTCGGTGCGCTGTCTGGCCCTGCCGCTGCGCGGCTGCGTGACGGACTGGGCCTTCGTCGACCGGTTCATGACCTCGCGCGGCCCGGGTGCACAGCACCTGCGGCTGACGCTCGCGCGGACCTTCGAGCAACGCGCCCAGCGACGCGGCCTGGAGAAGTCCATCATCGTCTCCTCGCTCAACCTGCTGCTCGCCGGCGGCACGGCCATGGCGGTGATGAAGGAGGTGGCCGCGGAAGGCGAAGCGGCGGGAAGTGAATTGCAGGCGGGCACCGAGAGCCAGCTCGCCATGGTCTCCACCGACGCCGAAGCCCTGGCGGCACGGCTGCTGGAAGAAGAAGCCCTGGCCACGGGCCCGCGGCATCCAGCGGCCCCGTCGAAGCTCGCCCGTCTCCGCCCCGCGCTCGACAACCCGCCCGAGGGCACGGCCAGCGGCGACGCGATGTGGAGCGACTACGTGGCCTACTGGGAGCAGCGCTACGCGGAGCTTGCGGGAAAGAGCCCGACTCCCGCTGGAGCACCGAAGCCGAAACCACCCCTCACGTGGGATGCCTACCACCACTTCCAGGACACCGTCCTGCGCGGCAGTGAATTCCAGCGCTCCGTCTCCGAGGCGATGCGGTGGGAACTGACGCTCCCCGAAGCGCAACGCCACCTGGTTCCCAACATGAAGAAGCCTCTGCTGGCGGAAAACGTCGGCGTGGCCCGTACGGGCCGACCCCAGGTCCTCTATCCCGACCAACTCGTCGTCGACGAAGCCACGCTGAAACCGGGTACCCGGCCTCACGTCGAGGCCTTCAGCAACAAGAGCCGCGACTTCAACAGCATGAGCAAAGAGCAAATCCGCGAACAAGCAGTTCTTGATGCGGACGAGGCTTTGACCAAGTACGGCGGCATCCTCCAGGTGAGGCGTGCCGGTCATCCCCTTTTCGGCCAGGAGGTTACCGTATCCAAGGTTCATCTCGTATATGACGCAGCGATGGCCACTGAAGACGTCAGGGGTCTTCTTGAGCAGGCACTGCGTAGGAAGAACGTCGAGATCCACTTCCATGAACCCCAATGACTGGAACAAGTCAGACAGGTTTGAGCTCGAGCTCCACTCCCCGGTGTACCCACTCAGCCGGGGCGTTGATGGATTGGGAGAAGTACTCGATGTCATCGAGTCCATGGACGAGCTGCGGCCAGACAAGCTGTCCGTCATCAAGCGCCGGATGAAGTATTCGCGTCAGGCCTTGCGCAAGCACATCGACAAGGCCACGGGGGTAGGTGGCGATACGAGCATCATCCTCTTCCGCTCACGGCCCCCGGATGCCTCGTGGTGGATCTCCTGCTTCGAAGGTACCCAGAACGCACGCTTCACGTTGGACTTCCACGTCGAGCCCTTCGCCTGGTTCCGTGAGCCCGGCAAGGAGGAGGAACGTGCCGCGCGCTGCCTGGACCTCGTGCGCGCCCTCGCCGCCCGGCTTCCACTGTCCTATGGCTACGCCCACAGCTTCACCGACTACCGCCTCGGGCCGGAATCCTCACTTCTCCGTAAGAAGTTCGTTCCCGAGCAGGCGATCGGAACCTACTGGCTCAACGTGTACGGCCCGAGCCTGGTGGAAGCCATGGGCCGCGAGCGTGTGTTCTCCACTCCCGCTGCCCATGTCGAGGAGCTCCCCCACGGCGCGGTGATGCTTCTCACTCGCCCCACTCCCGCGGACTTCGACTCCGAGGAGTCCCGTCTCGCCCAGGCGCGCGCCCTCGTGCACCTCCGCCCGGACCTGAAGCTGGAGGAAACCCTCACCACCCTTCGCCAGCGCTCCCTCCACTTCGTCCCGGTGCCCATCCAGTTCCACCCCGACGTGGCCGAAATCCTCCTCGAGGAGGTGAGGTTCCATGGGCTCTTCCGTCAACGCGAGATGGTGGAGAAATTCAACGCCTACCACCCGCCTCCCGTTTCCGAGTGGCTCCCCGCTGACCAGCAGCGCTGGCCGGACGTAGGCGGCCCCGAGAAGGTGCGGGGATACCTCGATGCCTTCGAGCGGAGCTTCATCCAGGTACTCCAGTCTCCGCTGAACAAGCTGACGCCCGCCATCAAGGCCCGCTCGCTCGAGGCGCTGCCTCACATGGACTGGAGGGTGTGGCGCATGGGCTGGGGCAGCAAGAACGCTCTCCCAATCACCCGCGACATCCTCTTCAAGGGGCTCGGGGCCTACCTCGGCGTGATGCTGGTACGCGAGCTGGGAGGCCGCTGGGTCCCCCGCCGCAACCTCGAGGAGACCGCCGTGGTGGTAGGCGACCGGGCCTGGCTGCCCTTCCTGCGCGCCCGCCATGCCCTGGAAGGCAAGGACGCGCCCCTGGACTACTCCATGACCCAGCTCTTCCGCGAAGCCAGGCGCATTCATGGCGCGGCGCCGTCGCCCATGAAAAGCCCGGCGTCTCCGTGAAGAGGCGCCGGGCCGGGTCATCCACCACGGCCACTCAGCTCAATGCGGGCCACGGCCCGGGCCACCCGGACGAGGCCCGTGTCCACCCGGGCCTCCGTGCCCACCCGGGCCTCCGTGCCCACCGGGGCCACCCGTGTGGGGCGTGTACGCCGCGCCATCGAGCGTGGCCGTGCCGCACTCCGGGCCGTAGACCAGCACATGCATGGTGCCATCCTGTTGCACCTGCTTCACCGTGCCGGCCGTGGGGAAGCGGCAGACGAACGGCGCCGGCCGCAACAGGTTCGTCACCGTGATGACGGACGTCGCGCTGTCCGAATACGTGGCCTCGAACGAGCCATCGAGCGTGCGGGTCGGCTCTCCGCTCGAGCGATCGAACGTGACGGCGAGCGTGCCCGACAGGTGCAGGCCGCGCGTCAGCTGCCCGTCGGCGTCCCGCACCTCGCGCGTGGTGTCGAGCGTGCCGGTGCGCGTGAACACCGTCTCGCTGGCGGAGTGGCTCCCCGTCGAGGTCGTCGTCCCCTGGAAGCTGCGCACCGTTCCGTCCGACAGCGTCTGCGTGGTGGAGAAGGTCGCGTTCTCCAGGCTGTCGAAGCTCTCGTCCCCGCTCCCGCACGTGCCATTCACGGTCACGTCGTGCACGAGCTCCACCGTGCCGCTGGAGCTGACGGGCCGCGCGTGCTGTCCATCCCCCGGCGGCGGACGCTGTCCGTCTCCCCGCGGCGGCTCCATGCCCGGCGGCGGCGGCGGACGCTGGGGCATCGCCGTGAGATCGCAGCCGCTCCACTCGAAGTGCATCCGCGAGGGAATCGTCCGGTCGCACACCGGGACCTCGGTGACGTCCGGCTCCGGGTCACAGCGGAACGCGTCCTGCTGGTTGCGCCCCGGGCGGCCCAGCTCACCCTCCACCCCGGCGATCAACCCCTCCAGCTCCGCGAAATGAGACGAGTCGCTCGCCATCCCCAGCGCATCGCTCGCCGCGGCCGCGGGAGCTTCCGTCGTCGAGTCCCCCTTGCAGCCAGCGCCCAGCGCCATCGCGAGCATCACGGCCCCCAGCAGCGTCCCGCCGCCCAGGCCCTTCTTCGCATCCAGCCAACGCCTCATGGTCCTGACTCCTCGCTTCTCCAGTATCCCAGCGGTGCAGCAGTGGCCTGCTCCACCGCATCCCTGGCTAGAGAGGCAATCTTAAGATTCTCTTACGAGCTGTCCCGTACCCCAGGGCATGAAGCATGACGGCACCCTGACGGTCGGGGTGCCACGGAGAGGACGAACACCCCATGGGAGAGCGCATCCTGCTCGTCGAGGACGACCCACAACTGGGAGCTCAAATCGTCGACTGCCTGGGCAAGGCGGGCTTCGAGCCCACCTGGTGGACCGAGGGCCGGCCCGTGGCGCCCGGAGACGCGGTGGCCTGGCGGCTCGTCATCCTGGACCTGATGCTGCCCGGGACGCATGGCATGGACATGCTGCGTCAATTGCGCGACGGCTCGGACGTGCCGGTGCTCATCCTCAGCGCGCGCAACGAGAGCTCCGACAAGGTGCGGGCCCTGAAGCTGGGGGCCGACGACTACATGACCAAGCCCTTCTGGCCCGAGGAGCTGGTGGAGCGCGTGCGCGCGCGGCTGCGCCGGCCGGTGATGCAGCGGCAGGGCGGCGTGGAGATGGGTGCGCTCCAGGTGGACCTCGAGGCGCGCGAGGTGCGCGTCCAGGGCAAGCCGGTGGAGCTCACGCGCGTGGAGTTCGACCTGCTGGCCGCGCTCGCCCGGCGCCCCGGAGCGGCGGTGACGCGCCAGTGGCTGGTGGACCACGTGCTGGACCCCGAGCGCGAGGGCACCGAGCGGACCCTGGACGTGCACGTGTCACGGCTGCGGCGCAAGCTGGGCCCCGGCAAGCACATCGAGACGGTGTGGGGCATCGGTTACCGGTTGGGTGAGGGAGGGGACTCGTGAAGCTGCGGGTGCGGCTGGCGCTCACCACGGCGGCGGTGGCCATCCCCATCACGCTGGGCATGGGGTGGGTCCACAAGACCGTCGAGGCGAACGCGCACGAGTCTGTCCTCTCCGAGTACGTCGTCGCGACCATGCTCGAGGGCGGACGCGAGAGCTGCGAAGCCACTCCCGGGACCTGGAGTCTCCAATCCCCATCCTTCCGGGGCCCACTCCCGCCCCGGGGCACGCTGTCCGCGCCCCCGTCCGAGCCAGCAGAAGGTGGAGCGCCGCCCTTCCCTCCGGACGGGCCGGGGGGACCCGGAGGGCGCCCGAAGCCGCCGCCGAACCTGGGCCCGGGCAGAGCGGGCATGGGCATGCAGCTCTTCGCCTACGACGCCGGGCTCTCGTCGCGCAACCCCAGCGCGCCGCCCCTCGACGAAGCGCTCGTGAAGGCCATGCGGCGGGGAGCGGACACGGCCAGCCGGTCCTCCGGTCACGGACCGCACGGCCCGAGCGAGCTGCTGGTGCGCATGCCCTGGGGTTCCGGCCCGTGCGCCTTCGTGCTCGTCTGGAAGCAGGAGCCGCCCGGTGAGGGAAAGCGGGGACACGCGCTGCCCCCGCCCGAGCTCTGGTTGCTCCCCACCTTGAGCGCCCTGGCGGGCGTGCTGCTGACGATGGCTCCGGTGGTGCGCCGCCTGCGCCAGCTCACCGGCGAGGTGCGGACCTTCGTGCGCAGCGCCTATCAGGGAACCATCACCTCGCGGGGCAACGATGAAATCTCCGAGCTGGCGCGCGCCTTCGACGAGGCGGGACGCGAAGTGCACGCGCAGATGGACCTCAAGGAGAAGCGCGAGCAGACGCTGCGCACCTTCCTGGAGAACACCACGCACGACGTGATGATCCCCCTGACGGTGCTCCAGGGGCACCTGGCCGAGCTGCAGCAGCGCGCGGCCCGGGGAGAGCCGGTGGACGCGTCGACCGTGACGGCGGCGAGCCGGGAGGCGCACTACATGGCGGCGCTCATCCACAACCTGGGCGCCGCGGCCCGGTTGGAAGCGGGCGAGCCGGCCGTGCAGCGGGCCCCGGTGGACCTCAACGCGCTGGTGGAGCGGTGCATGAGCCGCCACCGGCCCATCGCGAGGCAGCTCGGCGTGGCGCTCGAGAGCGCCGTCCCCGAGTCCCCGGTGATCGTGGAGGGAGACGTCACGCTCATCGAGCAGGCGGTGAGCAACGTCGTCTACAACGCCGTGCGCTACAACTCGCGCGATGGCCATGTGGCCGTGGTGCTCGAGCGCACGCCCGGAGAGGCGTTCCGCTTGAGAGTGCTCGACGACGGGCCCGGCATCCCCGAGAACGAGCTGTCAGGCATCCTCGAGCGGCGCGTCCGGGGCGACGCGGCACGCACGCGCGGGGTGCACGGGCACGGCCTGGGCCTGAACATCGCCTGGAAAGTGACGGTGCTGCACGGGTGGAGCCTGGAGCTGGGACGCTCGGAGTACGGCGGGCTCCAGGTGGACTTCCTCGGCGAGCTGACGCCGCGCTCGGGACAGGGCACGGAGAATCCGGCAGCGGGTATCGGGTAGGCTGCGGGCCCCTTGCGCCCCCTGATTCCTACTCCCGGAACACTGCTCGTCTGTCTTCTCGTCTGCTCCTCCGCGCTGGCCGCTGGCCCGCTCGTGCTGGAGGGAGAGGTGCCCACCGAGGGCAGCTTCTTCGACGTCCCCTTCGAGGTGCCTCCGGGCACCGTGGAGCTGGAGGTTCGCCATGACGACCTCGCCAGCGAGAACATCCTCGACTGGGGGCTGGAGGACCCGAACGGCTTCCGGGGTTATGGCGGCGGCAACGAGGAGCCCGCCCTCGTGAGCGAGAAGGCGGCGTCGCGCTCGTACCTCGCGGGGCCACTGCCCGCGGGCACGTGGAAGGTGACGGTGGGCAAGGCGAAGATTGGCAAGACGCCCGCGCGCTACCGGATTGAAGTGCACCTGCGCACGCAGGCCACGCTCGCGCCCCAGCCCGAGCGCCAGCCCTACCATGCCTCCGACGCGCTCTCGGACCAGGCCCGCTGGTACACGGGCGACTTCCACGTGCACTCGCGCGAGAGCGGAGATGCCCGTCCCCCACTGGATGAGATTGCCCGCTACGCGCGGGGACACGGGCTCGACTTCGTCGTGCTCACGGACCACAACACCACGTCCACGCTCGACTTCCTCGTGGACGCGCAGTCGCGCTTCCCCGGCCTGCTGCTGGTGCCGGGCGTCGAGTACACCACCTACGCGGGCCATGCGAACGCGCTCGGCGCCACCGGCTACGTGCCGCCGCGCTTGGGCGAGGGCATCACCCTGGAGGAGGCCATGGAGGCCTTCCACCGCCAGGGCGCGCTCTTCTCCATCAACCACCCCGTGTATGACGTGGGGGATTTGTGCATCGGCTGCGCGTGGCAACACGCCGTGCCGCCGGGCGGAGTGGACGCGGTCGAGGTGGCCAATCCCGAGTGGGAGAAGCTGGGGCGCTTCTTCAGCGAGGGGGCCATCGGGTATTGGGACTGGCTGCTCTCACAGGGGCACCACGCCGCGGCGCTCGGAGGCAGCGATGACCACCGGGCCGGAGTGGACCTGGACTACAAGCAGAGCGCCATCGGCAACCCCGCCACACTCGTGTACGCGCGCGAGCTGAGCGTGGCGGCGCTGCTGGACGGCATCCGCGACAGCCGCACCGTGGTGAAGCTCCAGGGGCCCGAGGACCCCATGGCGGAGCTGACGAGCAACGTGACGCCCACTGGAGACACCGTGCTCGCCGAGCGCGCGAAGCTGAGTGCCCGGGTCACCGGCGCCCAGGGACTCCAGGTGCGCTTCGTCCACAATAGCGTGCGCCTGCCGCTCGTGGAGGTGACGTCGGAGGACTTCGTGGTGGAGCGGGAAGTCACAGCGCCCGAGCATGGGGAAGACCGCTTCCGCGTGGAGGTGTGGATGAACGGCCATCCGCGCACCGTTACCAGTCACCTGTGGATTGCTCGCACCGCGGACATGCGAGGCATTCCCGGACCCGTGCCCCAGGTGACCGAGCCCGGGGCCTGTGGCTGCGGCTCCGCTCCGGGCTGGAGCGTGGGAGTGCTAGCGCTCGCCGGGCTGGTACTTCGGCGGAGGCGCCGCGAAGTAGCCCGGAGACGCGCTGCTTAAGCCAAGCATTGGGGGCATGGCGCGAATCCCAGGCTCTCCATAATGACCCCGACTGCGTGGAATGGTCCGCTCCATGCGGACAAATCGTCACGGGCTCGCGGCCGGGTAGCAGCCCGCCCGCCGCCCCCGCTCGCGCACCAGCGTCAGCACCAGCTCGCACGTGGGCATTGGCTTGCTCACGAGTTGCCCGAGCTCCACCACCGCGCCCAGCAGCGCGTCGATCTCCATCGGCCGGCCCCGCTCCAGGTCCTGCAGCATGGATGTTTTATGCGCGCCGACCTCGGCCGCGCCTTGAATCCGCTTGTCCACGTCGATGGGGAAGCGCACGCCCAGCGCCTCGGCGACTCCCTGGGCCTCGGCCATCATGGAGCGCGCCACCGCTCGCAGGTCTCCCTGGATTGCCAGTGTGTCGAGCGTCGCGCCCGTGAGCGCCGAGAGCGGATTGAAGGCGAGGTTGCCCCAGAGCTTCACCCAGATTTCATCGCGGATGCGCGGGCGGATGGGCGCCTTCAAGCCCGCCTGGATGAACAACTTTGACAGCGCCTCGACGCGAGGGCTCTTGGTGCCATCGGGCTCACCCAGGGTGATGCGGTCCCCGTAGGTGTGCTCGATGACGCCGGGCTCCACCACCTCGGCCGCCGGGTAGAGCACCGAGCCGATGGCTCGCGACGGGTGCAGCGTCTCCCAGAGCTTGCCTCCCGGGTCCACGCTCTCCACCGGCCGGTCCCGGTAGGGCCCCTCGAGCCCGTAGAAGTACCAATAGGGCACGCCGTTGGTGCCGGTGACGATCGCCGTCTCGGGGCCCAGCAGGGGCACCATCTGCGCCGCCGCGCCCGGCAACGCATGCGCCTTCAGCGTGACGAGGACGTAGTCCTGGGGCCCCGCCTCGGCCGGGTTGTCCGTGCAACGAGGGCGCACGGTGATGCTCTCGCCGCCGCTGCGCAGGGTGAGGCCCTTGTCGCGCATCGCCGCGAGGTGTGCTCCTCGCGCGATGAAGGTGACATCCACTCCCGCCTGGAGCAGCCGGGCCCCGAAGAACCCGCCCATCGCTCCCGCGCCGAAGATGGCCAGCTTCATGACGTGAGCCCCAGGCGCGCGGCGAGCCCGATGCGCTGCAGCTTGCCCGTCGCTCCCTTGGGAATCTCCGCCAGGAAGACGATTTTGCGCGGCACCTTGAAGTCCGCCAGCCGCTTGGAGGCGAAGTCCTGGAGCTCGCGCTCCGTGACACTCATGCCCTCGCGCAGCACCACGGCGGCGGCCACGTCCTCACCGAGCTTCGGGTGCGGCAGGGCGAACGTCACCACCTGCTGCACCGCCGGGTGGTCCATCAGCACCGTGTCGATCTCCAGCGGGCTGAGCTTCTCGCCCCCCCGGTTGATGATCTCCTTGAGCCGGCCGGTGAGCCGCAGGTAACCCGCTTCGTCGAGCACCCCCTGGTCCCCCGTGCGGAACCAGCCGTGCGTGAAGGCCTTGGCATTGGCCTCGGGGTTGTTCTCGTAGCCGGCCATGACGTTTCGGCCCCGGATGACGACCTCGCCGAGCGAGCCTCGCGGCAACAGGTTTCCGGCCTCGTCCATGATGGCCACCTCCGGCCCCGCCGCGATACCCACCGAGCCCGGATGGCGCGGCTTCGGCGGCAGCGGATTCGAGGCCATCTGGTGCGAGGCCTCCGTCATGCCGTAGCTCTCGAGCACCGGCACGCCGAACACCTGCTCCAGCTCCTCCATCACCTGGGGCGGCAGCGACGCCGAGGACGAGCGGATGAGGCGCAGCCGCCCCGCCTTGATGATCTCCGCGTTGCGGCCCGCCCGGCCGAGGATGGCCTGATGCATCGTGGGCACCGCCGTGTACCAACTGGGGCGCACCTCCTCGAACCAGGAGAAGAACTTGAGCGCGTTGAAGCCCGGCGTGCACACCACCGCGCCACCCGCCGCGAGGCTCGACAGCACCGCGGCGATGAGGCCGTGGATGTGGAAGAGCGGCATGATGTTGAGGCAGACGTCCTCGCGCTTCAGCTCCAACGTCTGGCCAATGTGGAAGGCCGAGGCCGTGACGTTCACGTGGCGCAGGGGGACGATTTTGGGCCGCGCCGTCGTCCCCGAGGTGTGCAGCACGAGCGCCACGTCCTCGGCCTCGGCGAAGCCCGCGCGCGCGGGAGTGCCCGAGAGCGGCCGCTCGGGCTTCAAGGTGAAGAGGCCCGCGGGTCCGCTCACGCCGGGAACCAGCTCGATGATGGGGATGCCGCGCGCGGTGGCGACGGCGCGGGCCGGGCTCTCCATGCCCTCGAGGATGACGAGCGCCCGCGCGTTCAGGTCCGAGAGGTAGAACTCGAATTCCTCGCCCCGGTAGGCCGGGTTGAGCGGCGCGGTGGTGGCACCGCAGGCGAGGGTGACGAAGGCCGTCGCCATCTCTGGCCCGTTGGGCAGCACCAGGGCGACCCGGTCTCCCCGTCCGATGCCCAGGCCATTCAGCGCCGCCACGGTGCGCCGGGCGAGCTCCCGCAGGCCGCCATGCGTCAGCCCGGGCCGCCCTGGTGCTCCGACCGCGAGGTCTCCCTCGCGGCCGTACTCGATGAGACCCACGACCGTGTCCGCGCGATACATTCCGCTCCTCCTGCGCTCAGGCTGGAGGATTCCCGATATGCCCTCGGGTGCCCTCGCGCAACCGCCGGAGTGCCCGCTCCGTCGGCGAGCCACCTCCCGGCGGGGCTCAGGCCGCGGCCGGGTTCGGGTTCAACCTGCGCACGGCGTGGTCCTCCGGTGCGTGCGGATGCACGAGGGGCGCCAGCTCCACCTCCTGGACGGGGTGGCTCTTGTGCCAGTAGCGGAGGTTCTCCACCCACTGCTCGTCCTTGATGGTGTCGAGCAGGAACCGCAGCCGGGGAATACTCTTCTCGGGCTCCTTACCGGACAGGAGCGTGAGGAAGGCTTCCTCCTGTCCGCGCCGTCTGGCCTTCTCGTAGGACTCCAGGAGATCCGTGACCGTGCGGATGCCGTAGCGGCGCAGGGTCTGGAGCAACGAGTCGTCTCCCTGACCTCCCGCGCTGGCGTGCAGGTGGAGGATGGCCTGGTCGACCCAGTCCAGCAGCCGGGGCGCCGGGATGCGCGTCTGCAGCATCAGCTCGACCACGTCGTGGCGCGCCAGCGCCTGCACGTTCGTCACGCCTTCGTCCTGGAGCCGCGCCCGGTCATAGATGTCGATTCCCTCCAGGCTCGTCAGTGGCGCGTGTGGATCCACGAGCTCCAGGCCCGAGCCGGCGCCCATCCGCTTCACCTTCTTCTTGGTGTTGCGGAGCATCTCGCTGATGAAGACCAGACCCGTCTCGGGGATGATGCCCGTCACGAAGGCGAGTGTGAGCAGCTTGGCGGAATACAGCGGCGCATCCGCGGGCGTGCCCGGGAACATGCGCCAGCTCTGCTCGAGCACCCAGGCCAGCACCATCACCGTGAAGACGCGGGTCGTGATGTGGCTGTAGATCTTCGGCTGCAAATCCCTGCGCGCATAACTGCGGAAGACGGTGAGCAGGGTATAGGAGTACGCCCCGAGGAACCCGAACGTGAGCGCGGAGGTCTGGGGTTGGAAGAACGCCAGGAACTCCATGCTGGAGTCCAGGATGACGGGTGGCTCGTTGACGCTCAGCAGCGTGAACGTCCAGCCGAGCGCGAGCACCAGCGTGGCCACGAGCAGAGGCGAGCGCCGGGCCGGCATCAGGCGGACGGGGGCATCCCGGCGCTCGGAACCATAGGCTTCGTCCATCTGGTTGCCGTAACGGGTACGCACGTCCTGCCGGGTCTTCACCGAGGGGTCGAACCGGAAGATGTGGGCGACGAACCGCTCGCGCAGCGTGCCCTGGTGCTCACGGTCAAAGGCGTAGAAGAGCAGCGCGGGCACCAGGGAGAGCACCGCCATGAGGAGCAATTGCAGGAGGCGCCCCGCGACGACGACGCGGTCGAGGTGGTCCACCGTGAGCAGGCTCGAGGACAGGGACGTCCCGTCTCCCGTGAAGGGAGCGAACAGGGCCACCACGTGGGACAGGAAGCCATCCGACATGACGACGACGAAGCCCGGAATGCCGAGGCCCATGGCCATGAGCAGGAGCACGTCGATCTTCTGGCGCGCCCGTCTGCGGAGCGTGGCTCGCAGTCCTTCGCGGCCCTGCTGCCGGGCCACCAGCAGCTTCGCCACGAACGAGAACACCACGAGCAGGAACGTGAGGAGCAGGAAGCCATCCTCCACGTCGAGCTTGTCCACGCGGGCCGGGAGCGCGAGCCAGGCGAGGAGGGTGATGAAGGACAGCTTCGATGCCGCCGACTGGAAGATGGCCAACCGGTGCATCCAGGGACTCGGCTCGGCCTGGAGCGAGACCACCCCCTCCTGGACCAGCTTCGGAAGTCCGAGCGCCTCGGCCTCCTCCATGGAGACCGGCTTGTCCAATTCGAGCGGGGAGAGGATGAGCAGGTGCTCGTCGTCGCTCCCGCGGATCCTCAACCGCCGGTTGGTCTGGTTCGAGACCCGCCAGCCCTTGGGTCTGATGTGCCCATGAATGAAGTCCGCCGCCCGTCTGCCTGGATTCATGCGTGTGTGCCTGCCCTCACGTAAGGGTGTGAGGTCCCTATTGAGGGGAGAGGGCACGGCCCTGTCTTGTGACGTGCCACCGGACAGGCGGGCGAGGCGTCAGTAGCGCGCCTGGACTCCCAGCGATGGAAGCGTGACCGGCGGCAGACCGAAGGGCTTGCGCACCAACTGGCCCTTCTCGCTCCCGTAGGAGTAGCGGAAGACCTCCCGCGTCAGCGAGAGATTGAAGACATCCAGCCACGCCTCCAGCGTCAACGGCCCCACCGTGCCTGTCTTCGACACCCGGCCGTCCACCCGGAAGTAGCCCGGCAGCCGCGCCACCTGGTCCCGGTCCGTGGGAATCCAGCGCGCCGTCCCCTTCACCGGGTCCACCCCCTCGCGCTGCGTGGAGGAGAAGAGCAGGTCCCCCGTCTCGGGCGCCCCGGTGTTGTAGTGCAGCGTGGTGCCCACGGTGAGGCCCCAGGGCAGCTTCAGGGTGACGGCCGCGTTGAGCACGTGCTGCTGCTCGAGCGCCGAGGCCACGGGCACCATCTCCGTCCCCACCACCTGGCCCATGCTGTCCCTTCGCTCCACGCGCGTGCTCAGCGTGCGCCGCTGGAAGGTGTACGAGGCCAGCAGCGCCCAGCGCTCCGACAACGGACGCCTCGCCAGCAATTCCACGCCGTAGCCGTGCCCCTCCGCCGTGCGCGCCTGCCCTCGCGCCACCGGGTTGTCCGCGAGCAGATCGAAAGACAGGACGTCCAGTTCCACCGTGCGCACCAGCGGGTGCACGAAGACGTCCGCGCCGAAGGTGAAGCCCGCGGGCCCTCGCACGTCCGCGCCCGCCTCCACCTGGAGTGTCCGTTGCAGACCCAGCCGCAGCGCCGCCGCCTCCGCGCCCGGTGCGTCGAGGAGGTGGGCCGGCGGTTGGTGCATGAGGCCCGCGCCGAGGCGCAGTGCCACCGTCTCGGAGAGCACCGCCCGCGCGTGCAGCCGGGGCTCGATGACCACCTGGTTCAGCGCGGGCTCCAGCAGGTACCCATCCACCCGAAGTCCCGGGGTGAGTTGCCAGGGGCCCTCGGTCCACGTGGCCTGCGCGTACGCTCCCGCGAACACCGCACGGGCGAGCGACTGCACGACGCTCGTGGTGACGGTGGGACGGTCCGGATCCCCCGCCTCGCCAGGACGGAAGGTGGTGGATTGGTCCACGTTCACGCGCCGCTGCTCCACGTCCGCGCCCGTCTCCACCGCGAGCCTCGACGAGAGCGCGGCGCGCCAGGCCATCCGCGCCCCGAGCGTGCGCTCGGAGAGCCCCACGGAAACGCGCGAGGCCTCCCCTCCCCCGTTGGCGCCCAGCGTGTCCTGTCCCCAGGTGACGGCGGCCTCGGCCTCGCCCACGCCCAGCGGGTGCGTGAGGCGCAGGTCCACGCGGTGGAAGGCGGTGCCCAACCGCACCACGTCTCCCGGGCCGCTCAGCCCCGCGTCATCCGAGCTGCCCAACGCCAGCAGCCGCAGCGAGCCCCGGCCCACCGCCTGGGTCACGCGCGCCTGATAGTCGGACAGGCCGAGCACCAGGTCCGGGCTCGACGGGCCTCGCAGGCCGTTGATGACCGCGGCGGCGAGCCACGGCGAATAGGCGAAGCGGCCCGCGAGCGTGAATTCCGTCCCCGTGGAGGCGATGGGCACCTGGGTGAGCACGCCCACGTTGAACAGGTCGATGGAGCCCACCGCGCGCACGGTGCCGGTGCTCGGCGCGATGAGCCGGGCGTCCACCGTGCCGCCCACCTCCCGGCCGAAGCGGGCCGGAGCGGGGCCCGGGTGGAAGTCGAGCCCGGAGACGAGCCCGGGGTGCACGGTCGAGGGGCCCACCCAGAGGTGGTAGAGCCGCGGCACGCGCACGCCGTCCAGGTAGTAGCCCGTGGAGGACGGAGCCGCCCCGCGCACCACCGGCAGGCTCGCCCCGGAGACGATATGGCTCACCCCGGGCATCACCATCAACGCGCGGAACGGCTCGCCCCACGTGCCCGCGAGCTCATTGAGCTCGGAGGACTCGAAGGAGAGCGGGGCACTGTCCCGCGCGGGCAGCTCCTGGGCGTATGAGACAGAGCCCACGGCGAGCGCGAGCAGGACACCGGACGGCGTGCGCATCTCGGATTCCTCAGTTCGCGGGCAGCGTGGCCAGCAGGCTCGTGTCCACCGGCAGCGAGCGCGTCTTCCACCAGAACGTCGCCGCGTGCTTGTTGCCGCTGTCGTGCTGCTGCGTCCACTTGAAGGCGGCCGTGCAGCTCGCGCCATTCGTCAGGGTGAGCTCGCTCGCGGCGATGGCATGGTCGTCCCCGTCGAAGTACCCCGGGTGCTTGCACACGCCCACCACCTCGAGCCCCTCGTCCTTCTCCCCCGCCGGGCACGCCGTGCCGATGCCGTAGGTGGACGTCGAGCTCCCGTACGCAATCGACGTCGACGTGGTGAGCGAGCCCGTCTCCGACACGCGCGGTGCGCTCCGGAACACCCACTCCAGGATGCGGTCCCTCGCCGCGCTCACCGCCTGCGCGTGCCCGCTGATGCCCGGGTCCACGATGGCGCTATGGCAGAACGAGCCGTACTTCACCCCGTGCGACGGCCGCCACGTCTGTCCCGGCGCGGGCGTCATCCCCGAGCCCACCGCCAGCCCGCTGCCCTGTGCATCGAACGGCAGCGGGCCATCGCTGTTGCCCGTCCACAGCGACGGCGAGCAGCTCGCCCACGAGTTGAGCATCAGCGCCCGCTTGTTGCGCACCACCCAGTCGGCGGCGGGGAAGGCGGTGATGTCGCCCGCGTACTCGCACCACCCGTTGCCCAGCGCGCACGAGTCGCCGAAGCCCACGATGGGGTCTCCGTACTTGCACGCGGTGACGAAGCTCGTCGTGCCCACCACGTTGTACTTGCTCGTCCCCAGCGAATCGACCATGCCCTGCACCGACACCACGCCGGCGATGCGGCCCTGCACGCCCCAGTCCTGGGTGCCCACGCCGTTGGGCCCCACGTTCGCCGCCACCTCGAAGGCCGCTCGCGCGCCCGAGCTGTGCGCCACCAGGAGGATGTTCTTCGAGCCCGCGGGGAAGCGCCGGTTGATTTCCTGCGCCAGCCGGTAGCGCCACTCGTACGCGGTGGTGCACGGCTCGCCCTGCTTCGTGGTGGTGCAGCCCGGGTCCCCCACCTCCCAGTCATCCATGTTCAACGGGTCCGTCGAGTCCGACGGGTGGTAGGGCGAGGCCGGTGCCGTGTAGAGGTTGGCGTGCGCGGAGCGGGTCACCACCGTCACGCCCGGGTGGCTGGCCTGGTACTCGGCGATGTACGTGGGGAGCGCGGTGTCGACGGCCGCCTGCAGCTCGTTGAGCGAGCCCTCCGCGTTCTGCCGGTGCTCCGGACAGCCCTTCACCCCGTGCACGTAGAGGATGTTGAGTTGCACCGTCCCCTGCTGCGTCAGCGCGGCCGGAGAGCCACGCACCTCCGTCAGCGAGGGGGCTTTGTCCGCTTCCGGTGAACCACAACCCACCGCGCCCACCACGCCCACCATCGACAGCCACTGACGGATGCGCATCGTGCGTGACCTCCCTGTCACGAGTGAAGGGAGGCCACGCTAGCCGAAGCGGCGCGCGCCTGGGCGGCGGGCTACGGCGTCTCGCTCTGAAGCAGCGTGCCGGTGGAGAAGGCCTCCGCCGTGCCGCACTGCGTCTTCACCGGCGCGCCCGGGCATGACACCGGCGCGTGGGCCCGGTTGTGGTCCGTGAAGCAGCGCGCGCCCTCGGTGTCCCACTCCGCTTCCAGGCCCCAGGACTCCGTGTCCCGCTGCACGCCCGCCGCGTCGTAGAGGTTCACCCACTGCCCGTTCACGGTGTGCGAGGAGCCATCCCCGCAGTAGTCCGCGCGGATGAGGCGCGTGCACGCCTGATGGTGCGCCGCCAGGCTCACCCCGTTGACGCTCGCCCACGGTTTGTAGCCAATGCGGATGCACTTCGCGATGGCCGCCCCCTCGCACGCGAAGGTGAAGGTGCGCGGATCCTCGTACTTCGCGCCGCCCTGGCCCGGCAGGTTCTGCCGGTAGTCCCAGCGCCCCGCCACCGCGATGGCGTCCGCCGGCTGCCCGTTCGCGTCCTCGCAGATGGGGTACCACCGGCCGTCCGCCGGCTCGCGATAGGACACCCGGTACGTCCACACGTCCCGGTTCGCGCCCACCCCCGGCGTGATGCCGTCCACGCGCAGCTCCAGCTGTCCTCCCACGTCCAGGTTCCCCAGGAAGCGTGCGTGCTGGAAGTCGAGCCCGGAGAGGGAATGTCCGCGCAAGCGGCCGTGGAGCACCGAGCCCTCCAGCCACACCTTGTCGAGCCGTCCCTCGTGCCACGTGGACCTGTTAACGCCCCAGGTGGCCGCGCCGTTCTGGCGCTCGAACCACGCGCCCGCGTAGTCCACCGACACGAGCATCCGGGGGAGCCCCTGCTCGTTGAGCGCGTCTCCGTTCAGGTCCTTCCCGTTGAGGTTGATGCCGTTGAGGTTGATGCCATTGTGCACGCCCAGGGGCGCCTCGGCCTGCCCGAGGTGCCCTTCGTCTGGCAGGGGCGGCTCGCCACCACACGCCGACACGCCCACGGCCGCTACGACAATCCGGCACCACCCGCTCGCTCGCATGACCCGCCCCCTCCGTCACACCGTCCCCGTCACACGCGACGGTGTGCAGCGGTCATCCGCCCGGCAAGCCACACATGTCGGACCCAGACACTTGCACTGTCCAGGACCACCCCCTACGGAGGCACCCGTGAAGTCACTTCCGCGCGGGCAACGTACGAGCGGGCAGGTCGGCGCATACGCGCAGGCCCACGGTGATGTCCCGCAGGGTGTGCTCGGGTAGCTCGCGGTTGGCCAGGCGCGCCGAGGCGGCGGCGAAGTAGTACGCCCCCCCGCGCGCCACCACACGGCCGGGCTCCACCGACGAGTGCGTCCACTCCCACGCATTGCCCGCCAGGTCGTCCACGCCGAAGGGACTGCGGGACGCTGGATGCGCGCCCACCTCGTCCGGCCCGAAGCCCCCGGGCTCCTTGCCGTAGGTGAGATCGAAGTTGGCGTCATCCGGAGCGAGCACGTCACCGTGGGGGAACTCGCGCCCATCCTCTCCCCGCGCGGCGCGCTCCCACTCCAGCTCCGTGCACAACCGGGCACCTGGCACACGGCCCGTCCGGTCCAGCCACGCCGCGTAGGCCTCCGCGTCCTCGAAGGAGATGCCGGTGACGGGAAAACGCATCCAGTCCTGCGCCACACGGTGCTCCCGATTCTTGTAGCGCAGCGGCTCCCCGGAGCGGACGGTGTAGGGCACACCTCCCGGCTGGAAGTGGAGGATCCACGCGTTGCCCTCGCGCACCAGCCGGAGCATGCCGTGGTAGGTGGTGCTCGTGTGCGGCAGGCGGCGGGCGCGCTCCCGCTCGGGCAGCGACTCCACGAAGGCCAACCACTCGGTGTAGGTCGTCTCGCGGCGGGAGATGAGGAAGCCCGCCGTCTCCTTCTGGTGCAGCGGCACGGCGTTGAAGAAGCCGCGCACGCTCGCATCCGCCGCGCTGCCGAAGAGCACGCGGCCTGGCGGAACATAGGCGAAGCCCGCGGGGAGCTGTCCCGCGCGCAGCAGCGGCGGGGACAGTCTCCTGCGCTCCCCGCGAGCCAGGCGCAAGGGAACGAGCGCGGGCTCATGGCCCGGAGCCCGCACCGTCAGCCGCCAGTCTCCCGGGGCCACCGCCACGTCCACCCAGGGCCCTGGCCCGAGTGGCACCGGCTCGCCGATGACCTCGCGGCCCTCCGCGTCCCTGGAGGCGGGCCGCAGCTCCAGCGTCGCTCCGGGCACGGAGAGCTCGAGCGTGAGGAGCGCGGGCGCGGTCCAGCGCGTCCAGCGTGCTCCGGACGTGTCGTACAGCCGCAAGCGCTGCAACAGCGCCGGCAGCTCACCGGTCTCCATCGACTGCTCGGCGTGGAAGGCCCGCTCGAGGAGGAAGTCGGCCAGCGCCTCGCGCACATCCCCGCGCATGGGGTCCAGGACGAGCGCGTGCTCCAGATGGCTTCCCGCCTCGTCCAGGTGATGGTGCAGCGAGGTCTCGGCCGTGACGGTGCGTGCCCACGCCGTGTCTCCCGCCTCCTTGTTGCCAGCGTCGTAGTGCTGGAGGGCCTCCTCGCGGGCCGAGGCGAAGGTGGTGCGTTCGCGCTGCACCGCGTCCATCGCGGTGGTGGCATCCGCCAGCCAGCCGCGCACGGCCCCGTCCCGCTCCGCCTCCTCGTGCAACCGCACGCCCACGTAGACGCACGCCAGCGAGAGGACGAAGCCCGCGGCGATGGCCCGCCGCATGTGGCGGCTGCGCACCACCTTGCTGCGCGAGGCTTCCAGGAAGGCCAGCTCGCGGCGGGTGAGCTCGGCGGGCTCGAGCTGAGCGGCCTCGGCCAGCTGCCGGGGTCCCCAGAGCATGTCGCGGACACGGCCGACGCGCTCCCAGTGGGCGGAGTCGGCCTCCAACCGGGCCTGTATCTCGCGGCGCTCGGCGGCCTCGGCCAGCCAGCGCGCCAGGGTTCCCCAACCCGTCAGCAGCGCCTCGTGGGCCAGCTCGTAGGACGTGCCGCCCTCCCCCTCCCGGGCGCCCAGCAGGCGCGCGCGCACCAGGGCCTCCAGCGCGGCGCGGTGGCGCGGGTCATCTCCCACCAGCTCGCGGTCCGTCTTGCGGGCCCGGGTGCCCTCGGCGGTGATGAGGCGCAGCAGCACGCCGCGCGCCGCGCTGCGCTGGTCCGGCAGCAGGCGCGCCACGGCCGCGTCCGCGTGCTTCGCCAGTGCACCCGCCACGCCCCCCAGTCCGTCCAGCGAGGCCTGGGTGATGACGCCCGTGTCCCCGGCACGCGCCTCCCACAGCTCGGCGAGCGCGAATTGCAGCAGCGGCAGCCCGCCCCCGGTGGCCGACGCCACCAGCGTCTCCACCAGGGCCTCGGACTCGAAGCGCGCGCCCTTCACCCGCGCCGGGCCCACCACCGCCTCGCGAATCTCCTCCGGGCCGAGCGCCCGCAGCAGGTACAGCGCCCCGGGCACCGCCGTGCCCAGCCCCGGCACCGCCGTCAGCCGCGTGAGGAAGTCGCTGCGGCACGTGGCCAGCAGGCGCACGCCGGACAGGCCCTCGGCCAGTCCCCCGAGCGCCAGTCCCGCCTGCGCGGCCTCGGCGTCGCCCGCCAGCGTCACCAGCTCCTCCAGCTGGTCCACATAGACGACGAGCCCCTCGTCCGCGCCCAGGTGCGCGCGCAGCCGCCGCGCCAGCCCCGTGGGGTCCGAGCGCAGGAAGGCGGTGAGTCCCTCCTCGTCCGCGCCCAGCACCGGGGCCAGTGCGGCGGCGAGCGCGGCGGCGGGACGGCGGCCCGGAATCAGCCGCACCCCGCGCCAGCGCCGTCCGTCCTCCAATTCGCCCTCGGCCAGCCGCGGCAGCACCCCCGCCAGACACAGCGAGGACTTGCCCACGCCCGAGTCCCCGGCGAGGAGCAGGAAGGGCTCGGCCCGCAGCCGCTCCAGCACCTCGCGCTGCTCGCGCCGCCGGCCGAAGAAGAGCGCGCGGTGCTCGGCCTCGAAGGGTTGCAATCCGCGGTACGGATTGCCCTCGGGCACGGCGCCGGCCCACTCGTCGCGCGAGAGCTGCTCCAGCGCGTCCAGCAGCGGCACGGCCGAGGCGAAGCGCTCCTCGGGGGCGCGGCGCAGACAGCGGTCCACCACGGCCGCGAAGTCCGCGTCCACGCCCGGAGCGGCCTCGGCCAGGGGCCTCGCGTCCTCGGTGGCCATCACCCGGGACAGCTCGCGCAGGGGCACGTGCCGGAAGGGCCCGCGGCCGGCGCACAGCTCGTAGAGCACCAGCCCCAGCGAGTACACGTCGCCGCGGGCCGTGAGCTCCTCGCCCACCCAGGCCTCGGGAGACATGTAATAGGGCGTGCCCACCAGCATGCCCACGGGCAGCGACGGCAGGTCCACCCCGTCCAGCGAGCCCGCCACCGCCTCGGGGTCCAGCTCCGGCAGCACGGGCGGGCCCCTTCCGGGCTCGCGCGGCGCGGGCACCTCCATGAAGGGCGAGCCCGGGTCCATCAGCTTCGCCAGCCCGAAGTCCAGCAGCTTCACCTCGCCCGTCTCGGTGAGCAGGGCATTGCCGGGCTTGATGTCGCGGTGCAGCACGCCGCGCCGGTGCGCCGCGCCCAGGCCGCGCGCCAAATCCCTCCCGAGCGCCAGCGCGCGCTCCCACGGCATGGGCCGGCCCAGGGCATCCAGCGAGGTGCCGCGGACGAACTCGGAGATGAGATAGGGGTGGTTCTCCAGCTGCCCCACCCGGTAGAGGGTGACGACGTTGGGGTGCTGGACGCGAGCGGCGGCGCGGGCCTCCACGAGGAAGCGGGTGAGCGCGCCGGCTCCCAGCGCGCGCACGAACTTCACCGCCACGGGCCTGTCGAGCAGCGTGTCGTGCGCCAGATACACGCGTCCCGTGGCGCCTCGGCCAATGAGGCGCACCAGGCGGTACTCGTCGAACGCCTCGGGTGGAGTCCACCCGTCGACGTTGGACCGGGAGGCGGACGGAGGGCCCACGGTGTCGTCGTTGCCGTGTCTAGGGGGAGGGGCTCAGGGCCTGCTCTTGGCCTTGCTGGGCTTGAGCATCCGGTGGATGCGCGCTTCCAGGTCCTGGGGCAGACAGGGCTTGGCGACGAACTCGTCCGCGCCGGCCTGCCGGGCCTGTTCCGCGTTGCCGGCCAGCACGTGGCCGCTGAGCGCCATCACCGGAATGTCCCGGGTGCGCAGGTCCTGCTTCAGCCTCCGGGTGGCCTCCCAGCCGTCCATCACCGGCAGCGACAGGTCCATCAAGATGATGTCGGGCGGGGCGCCCTGGGCCTTTTCCACGGCCTCGACACCATTTCGGGCCACTTCTACCTGAAACCCGACAAACTCGAGGTACTCCGCATACATCTCGCGCGCGTCGTCGAAATCGTCGACCACGAGCACACGCATGCGCTGGGCCGAACCGGCCGGTTCGGTGACCTCATTCGTCCTGGTTTCGAGGGTTTGCGTAAGCGGTACGGTCATGGCGCGGTGCCCTCGTACAAGGTGGGAACGCCGAACCATGCTATGCATGCCCCCCTGGATGCGCTCGTTCCGGCCAGGGTCCGGAGGGTGCCGGGCCCACGAATCGTGTCGGGGCCCGGACACTTCACTCACAGCGATGATGACTTGGGCGCGAGATTACCGGGAGAGCGTCGTTTCGATGGGCGCCCCCAGCACCACCGGCCCCCCCCAGGCCGTTTCCCAGTAGGCGGACGGCTCGGCCGTCTGGAACCTGGCGAAGTCGAAGCGCACCTTGGCGGTGGTGGTGGTGGGGTTGATGGCCGGCAACGACGACGAGGCGCTCCCGTACTGGAAGACGAAGCGGGAGGTGGCCTCGTTGAAGTTGGTGGTGTCGATGGGGAACTTCGGGGCGCCCTCCGTCAGGCAGGTGTTGGTGGCGGGCGGAGCGGCCGAGGACGGCTTGAAGGCCGGGCTCGTCACGTCCGAGACGACGTAGGCATCGGGCGTCGTGGCGGTGGGGATGACGACCTGGCTGAGGGTGACGATGACGCACTCGCCCGGCTCCAGCGTGCCGGTGGTGCCGGTGGTGCCGTCCTTGATGACGGCGCTCGCCATCTGCACGGGCTTGGGGGTGCGGGGGTCGCCGCTGATGAAGTAGCCCTTCCACGTCTTCACGGTGCCGTCGTACGCCGAGGTGGCGCGCAGGATGAGGTTGTGCTCCTGGCCCTCGTGGAGCTGCGCGGCCGAGGGCGTCAGCGCATACACGTCCCCGTTGGCGCTCGCCGTGACGGTGACGTCATAGCGGTCGCGGCCGAGCTCGTCCGTGACGATGGCCAGCAGCGAGTCCTTCATCACCGGGTGGCTGAAGCTCAGGTAGATGGGCTGGCCGGGGGTGACGAGGTTGCGCACGGGCCGCTTCTGCAGCTCCATGGCCGCCTTGCCCGCGTCCCCCGAGGGCAGGTTGACGTAGGTGAGGCTGGGGACGTTGGTGGCCACCAGCTTGAAGCCCGCGGCCGGGTCCGTGTCGCCATCGGTGCGCGGCGCGGACAGGCGCAGCAGCCGCGTGCCGCCGGACAGCAGCAGCTCCTCGGCGTCGAACGTGCCGGAGTAGCCCGCGGCGTCGGCGATGCCGTCGCCATTGGAGTCCACCGGATCCACCCACAGCCCGTAGCCGCCCGCGGCCGCGCCCACGCCGCCAATGCGCGCCAGCTCGGCCGGAGAGGGCACGTTGTTGAAGGTGACGACGCCCAGCGCATCCGCCTTGGCGGAGACCACCACGGAGCTGGTGGCCGTGGCCGAGGAGCCGTTGATGGCGATGGTGCCGGCGGGACGGGCCTCGAGGTACGCCTGGGCGCCCGAGGCCGGCGCGCCCGAGGCCGTGAGCAGGGTGAAGCGCACGCTGCTCGTCGTCTCGGCCAGGGCGATGACGCCGACGTTGGCGTTGCCGTCGTTGATGGGGACGTTGCCCGCGCTGGAGGGCACCGTGGCGTTGGCGCGCAGCGTGGCGTAGCCCTGCTTGCCCACGGTGACGAGCACCTGGGAGCCGGCCGGCACGCTGGTGAGCAGGAAGTTGCCCGCGGCGTCCGTGGTGGTGGTGAAGGGCTTTTCCGCCGTCGCGCTCCCGATGGTGAGCCGCACCGAGGCGCCCTCGATGGGAGCCATCCGCGTGTCGAGCACCTGGCCGGACACCGTGCCCTTGGGGGTGGCCGGAGCCACCACCGTCACCGAGTCCGGCTCGCGCACACCGTCGGCGATACCGTCCCCATCCTTGTCCTCCGGGCCCGCGCATCCGACGACCAGGAGCGGCAGCACGACTGCCCAATGCTTCTTCATCTTCCCACCTTGAATGCTTGGAGTGTCCCGCGCGTGGCGGCGGGGCGACACTCTCCGACCGGGCCCGGCCGCGTCAAGAAGGGCACAGTTGGCCGCTGGCCTCGGATGCGCCAGGTAGGGTGCAACGGGGGCGGACATTTCCGCGAGGCGCGCTGGTAGCGTGGGCGCCATGAGCGACGTGGACGTGAACGACCCCTGTCTCGGCTGCGCGGTGGTGGGGGGCACCACCCGGCCCGTGGGAGGAGTGCTCGCCCGCTCGGCTGGCCTGGTGCTCCATGGCGTGGCCTCGCCGAGTCCCCTGCCCGGCTGGGTGGTGCTCACCAGCGAGCGGCATGTGCGCGCCCTGTATGACTTGAACGAGGAGGAGGCGGGCGAGCTGGGCCGCTTCGCCGCGCGGGTGATGAGGGCGCAGCGCGAGGTGCTCGGCGCCGAGCACGCCTACGCCTTCGCCATCGGGGACGTGCTGCGCCACTTCCACCTGCACCTGGTGCCGCGCTACCCGGACACGCCCAAGGGGCTGTGGGGCCGGGGGGCCTTCGACGCGGGGCCCGGGGAGGGGCGCCCGGAGGAGGAGCTGGAGGCAGCGGCCCGGAAGCTGTCGGCCGCCCTGGCGCGCTGACTCCACCGCTGGCCGGTGGACCTGGGGCGCACTCGTGAAAGAATGGCGGGGCCATGCGCGCGCTCCGCCTCGCCTTCTTCCTCCTCTCCCTGCTGCTCGTGCCCGCCGCCGCCCGGGCCAACAACACGGCGGACGAGGCGGACGTGGCCTTCGAGGTGGGCAACGAGGCCTATGCCCGGGGCCAGTACCGCGAGGCCCTGCGCGCCTACTTCGCCAGCTACCGGCTCGTCCCCAACCGCAACGTCCTCTTCAACATCGCCCGCTGCTACGAGGCCCTCGCCCGCTACAACGAGGCCTACCGCTACTACAACGACCTGGTGCAGCAGAAGCTGTCCAGCGGGGACGAGGCCGAGGTGCACCAGGCCCTGGAGCGGCTGCGGCCCAAGGTGGCGCTGGTGCGCGTCACCACCGTGCCCCCGGGCGCCGAGGTGCTGGTGGACCGCGAGGACCTGGGCATCCGCGGCCTGTCGCCCCAGACGCTCGCGCTGACGCCCGGGCACCACAAGGTGATGGTGCGCAAGGACGGCTACCGCCCCGCGGAGGAGAGCATCCAGGTGGCGCGCGGCCGCTCCGTCTCCCAGGAGTTCAACCTGGAGCTCATCATCGGCGAGGTGAAGCTCTCCGGCACGCCCAGGGGCGCCGAGGTGCGCGAGTCGCCGGACGGCCCCGTGGTGGGACTGGTGCCGGACACGCTGCGCTTCACCCCCGGCCGGCACGTGCTGCACGTGCGCGCGCCCGGCTACAACCCGGCCCAGTTCCTGGTGGACGTGCCCGCCGACGGCAGCGTCCCGCTCCAGGTGACGCTGCGCAGACAGGAGCAGCCCACCGGGCGCCTCATCGTCACCGCCAACCGCGACAACGCCACCGTGCGCGTGGACGGCGAGCCCGCGGGCTTCACCCCCACCGTCCTCACCCTCACCGCGGGCGAGCACACCCTGGAGGTGGAGAGCCGGGACGTGCGCCCCATGCGCCAGCAGGTGACGGTGGCGGCCGACCACGAGACGCGCATCCACGCGGACCTGCGCTACGAGCCGCCCCCGGTGCGCGCCGCGTCCAAGAACCTGCTCTCCGTGGACGAGGCCCCCGCCTCCATCACCGTCCTCTCGCAGGAGGAGCTGCGCGCCTTCGGCTACACCACGCTGGCCGAGGCCCTGGCGGCCGTGCGCGGCATCTTCATCTCCAATGACCGGACGTACACGTACCTGGGCGTGCGCGGCTTCGCGCCGCCGGGCGACCTCAACACCCGCGTCCTCATCCTCTGGGACGGCCACTCCGTCAACGACGTGTGGGCCGGCCAGGGCTACGCGGCGCGGGACTTGACGGTGGACCTGCAGGAGGTGGACCGCATCGAGGTGGTGCGCGGCCCGGGCAGCGCCCTCTACGGCACCGGCGCCTTCTTCGCCGTCATCAACGTGGTGCCGCGCGACTCGCTGGGCCAGGAGCACAAGGTGGAGGCCACGGCGGCGGTGGAGGCGCTGGGCACCACGCGGCTGCGCGCGACGGCGGCCTGGGACAACGGGCGCGACGCCTCGGCGCTGCTGTCGCTGGCGGGCGTGAACATGGCGGGCGCGGAGACGACGCGGCTGGGCGGCGGCCTGCCCATGGTGGAGGGACTGGATTCGGAGCGCGCCGCCACCGCCTCGCTGCGCGCGCGCCTGGGCGGCTTCTCGCTGCAGGCCCGGCTCCACGGACGGGAGAAGCAGATTCCCACCGGCCCCTTCAACACGGACCTGGGCGCCCCGGGCACCCGCGTGCAGGACCTCCGCGGCTTCGTCGAGGCGCGCTACGAGAAGACCCTGGACGAGCGGATGAGCGTGTCGCTGCGCGGCTCCTATGACGCCAGCCGCTACCGGGGCTACTGGGTGTACACGCGCGACGGGGTACAACAACGGGACACCGACGCGGGCCGCGCCGACTGGGTGTCCGCCGAGGCGCGCTTCCTCATCCAGCTCTTCGAGCCCAACCGCCTCACCGTGGGCCTGGAGGGCCAGGGCCAGCTGCGCGTGTCCCAGGAGAGCTTCGGCCCCGCGGGCTCCGCGCCCCTGCCGAGCCAGCGCCGTGTGCTCGTCTCCGCCTACCTGCTGGACGAGTGGCGCCTGCACCCGCGGCTGAGCCTCTCGGCGGGCCTGCGCCTGGACAAGTACCTGGATCTGGACACCACGCCCCTCACCCCGCGGCTGGCCCTCATCGCCCGCCCCTACGACCGGGGCCTCACCAAGCTGGTGGTGGGCCGCGCCTTCCGCGCGCCCAACGTGTACGAGCTCGGCTACAACGACGGCGGCGTCTCCCAGGTGGCCGCTGGCGAGCTGGAGCCGGAAACCATCACCACCTACGAAATCGAGCATGCGCACGACCTGACGGACGAGCTGCGCCTCACCGTGGGCGCCTACGACAACCGCATCTCCAACCTGGTGGTGCTCGGGACGCAGGAAGGCCCGCCTCGCTGCGGCACCCCGCCCGAGATGGCCTCGTGCCTCGTCTTCAGCAACCGGCCCGGCGAGACGACCGCCTGGGGCGTCGAGGCCGGCCTGCACTGGCAGCCGGGGCGCTACCTGATGGTGGACCTGGGCTACTCCTTCGTCACCCTGCGCAATGCCTCGGACGAGGTGGCCGCGGCCACCCCGGCGCACCTGGCCACCGGACGGCTGCTGCTGCCCCTGGGCAATGGCGAGGTGCGGCTGGCCACCCAGGCCACCTACCAGAGCGCCCGCGGCAACGGGAAGGAAGGCGCCGCCCAGGGCGAGGCCCTGCTGCTCGGCGTGGGCCTGTCCGGCGAGTACCAGCGCCTGCGCTACTTCGCCGGCGTGCAGAACCTGCTCGACTCCCACTACGCCCTGCCGCTCGGCAGCGAGCGCGCCGCCGGGGCCGTGCCTCAGTACGGGCGCACCTTCACGCTACAGCTCACCGCCGGCTTCTGAGCCTCACCGGCGGGCGCTCACAGGTCCTTCGCGGGGAACTCCGCCCGCCCCTCGGCGCACACGAGACCGACCCGGTCCTTCTTCATGAGGTCCACGTCCGCGCCGCCCCTCCTGAAGTCGCGCAGGGGCGCACCCAGCGTCGTGTTGGGGGCCACGCGGCCCAGCCTGTACACCTGCCGCCCCGTGGTGACGAGGACGCAGTCGGTCCAGAGGAAGGAGTCCGAGTTGGTGATCTCGATCTTCTTCAACAGCGGGCTGAAGCCCGTGACGTTGATGCGCCCATTCAACTCCAGGGATTGGGCGGGCTTCGCCTCGGCGATGGGAGCCGGCGCGGTGGCGGGGGCGGACGTGGAGTCCTCATCCTCGTCCTGCTCAGTACCGGCCCGGGCCGCGTCGGCGGGCAGCACCAGGAAGCGCTCGACCTTCCCGGCGGCGCGCACGTTGGCGTCGGGGTTCAGCTCCGACTTGAGCGGTCTCGCCACCAGCACCGTGGCCTGGCCGAGCAGCCTCGCCTTGCCGTCCTTTCCCGGTGCCGCCACCACCTGGAGGACCATTCCCTTGCGGAGCCCCGCCAGGCGGCCGTGGCCGACGACGTAGTTGCCCCCCTTGGGCGTCATCAACTCCACGTTGTCCGCGGAGACGAACTTCGGCGCGGCCCGCGGGTGTGAAGCGGCCGGCTTCGAGGACGGAGCCGCCGCGGCTTCGGCCTGCTCGGGGGACTCGTCCGGCCCGGTCTGCTCGGGAGCGTCCGCTGAGGCCTCTTCGTCTGGATCGGCCGAAGCGTCCGCGTCCTCCGGAGACGTGCCCGGCCCGGAGCCATGGGGCACCATGGCCAGGGGACCGGACTCACCGGGAGGAGGCCGATGCTCGCCACCCGGAGGAGGCGGCCGGAACTCGTCGTCTGGTCCGCCCGGAGGAGGAGGAGGCCGGAACTCGCCACGCGGTCCGAGAGCGCCGGGAGGAGGCCCGCCCGGATGCATCGCGCGCATCTCCTCTCTCCGTTGACGCTCTTCCTCGTGCCTCTGGCGCATCTCCTCTACCCGTTGATGCTCGTCCTCCTGCGCCTGGTTCATCACCACGAACGAGGTCACCCCCGCGGTGGCGCCAATGAGGCCGAGCGCGCCAAGGGCGATCGCCGCCGTCCATCCCTTGCGGCCGGGGCCGGAGGACTTCTCCAGCCGGAGGGTCTCCGCCGGCACGGCGCCGGGCGCGACCGCGGGAACGGGGGTGGTGCTGGGCGAGCGCACCAGGGTGGCCTCGTAGCCCGTGCCCGAGTCGATGCCGGTACGCGGCGAGGTGGGCTCGAAGGCGGCGGGAGGCGAGGCGGGCAGTGGCGAGTGGCGCGCGGTGTTGACGGGCCCCCCGTTGCTGACGGGCAGGGGCGTGCGGCGCAGCCCCGAGGAGGTGAGGAGCGAGAGGAGCTTGCGCTGCGAGGCGAAGGCCTCGGGGCAGAGCGAGCGCACGAAGTTGCCCAGCTCCTCGGCGCCGAAGGAGGCGGCGGTGCGCAGGAACTGCTCGTTGAGGGCGCGGGCGAAGTCGTCGGCGCGGGCGTAGCGCTCTCCAGGGCTGGGAGCGAGCGCGCGGCGCACCACCGCATCGAGGGCCGGATCCACGTCGGGGCGCAGCTCATGGAGCGCGGGCACCGAGGGGTTGGTCATGGCGGCCATCATCTCGCCCATGGTGCCGTGGGCGATGAGCGGCCGGCCGGCGAGCAGCTCCCACACCACCACGCCGCACGAGTAGAGGTCGCTGGGGGAGTCGACGGGCTCGGCGCGCACCTGCTCCGGGGACATGTACCCGAGCTTGCCCATGACGGTGGAGGGCAGGGTGTACTTGCTGCGCGCGGCGCTCTTGGCGAGGCCGAAGTCGATGACCTTGACCTCGCCCTCGTAGGACACCATCACGTTGTGGGGCGAGACGTCGCGGTGGACGATGCCCAGGGGCATGCCATCCGGGCCCGTCTTGCGGTGGGCGTAGCCGAGCCCCTCGGCGATGCGCTGGCCGAGCAGGAGCGCCACCGGCACGGGGAGCTGCTGATTCTGGGCGCGCGCCTGCTCCTGGAGGTAGGCGAGGTCCACGCCGGCCACGTACTCGAGGGCCATGTAGTAGGTGCCCTCGGCCTCGCCCATGTCGTACACTTGGGCGATGGACGAGTGGACGAGGTGCACCAGCACCTTGGCCTCGTGGTGGAAGCGGTCGAGGAACTGCCGGTCCTTGAGGAGCGCGGGGAGGATCGTCTTGACGATGCAGGGCTTCTCGAAGCCCGCGGCGCCGGAAATCTTGGCGAGATAGACCTCGCCCATGCCGCCCTGTCCGAGCAGGTGGACGAGCTCGTAGCGTCCGAGGGAGCGGGGAAACTGGGGTGATTCGTTCATCGGCGGAGAGTCCATGGCCCGGGGACGCCCATCCTAACCCGGGACCCGCTGGATGGTTGCGGCAACCCCCTACGAATTCCTGAAGACCCCGGCCTCCCTGGGGAAGATCGGGGTGGGGAGCCTCTCGCGCCCGCCCTCAAGCAGGGGGAGCGAGGGAGAGTGGGGGAGAGGCAGGGCAACATGCATGTACCGCCCGTGCCGCGGATGAGAGGCATTGGTGGCCCCGATGACGGCCAGAATTGCCGCCACGCCGGTCGGTTTCCTGGACTTGACCCCGTAGGTCCGTAAGATCAGTGCGGACCGGGAGGTGGGGGAGTCCCGAGGGGGAGACTGTACTGAACTTTTGTACAG
>NZ_JBJMQO010000010.1:0-42775 GCF_045802675.1 Archangium sp.
CCCATCACCTCCTGGAGCGTGACCCGGCAGCCGGGCAACGTGACGATGACCCAGGCCACGGGGCCGTTCGAGTTCACGGGGCTCACCAACGGCACGAGCTACACGTTCACCGCCGTCGCCACCAATGCGAACGGCGCGGGACCGGTCTCGGATGCCTCGCAGCCCATCTCCCCCGCGGGCACGCCCAGCGCGCCGACGAACGTGGTCGCGACCGCCGGCGACACCGAGGTGACGGTCACCTGGACCGCCTCGGCCAGCACGGGCGGCGTGCCGCTCACCGGCTACACGGTGACCGCGAGCCCGGGCAGCGCGGTGAAGGTCACCCAGTCGACGAGCGTGAAGTACACGCGGCTGCCCAACGGCGTGACCTACACGTTCTCGGTGGTGGCCAATAACGCGGTGTCCTCTAGCCCCGCGGCCACGAGCAACCCCGCTACGCCGACGATGGTCGTCTGCAGCGGGACGCCGATCTTCGGCGCCCAGCCGCTCATCCCCGCGGGCGGCAACGTCCAGTTCCTCCTCGCGCGAGACTTCGACGCCGACGGCAAGGTGGACATCGTCGCCTCGCTCACGTCGAAGAAGTTCGCGATCCTCAAGGGGCTCGGTGGCGGCAAGTTCGGCGCGCCGGCGCTGTATGACGCGACGGACGGCCTGCTCTACCTCGAGGCGGTCGACTTCAACGGCGACGGCAAGCTCGACCTCGCATCGCACTCGACCCTGTGGCCCGGCAACGGCGACGGGACCTTCCAGACCGACTATCCCTTCGGCCTGCCCAGCCTCACGGGCGGAACGGGAGTGGCGTTCGGCGACTTCAACGGCGACGGCAAGCTGGACTCCGTGAGCGTGAACAACAACTACGGGCCTGAGCAGATCTACATCGGGCTCGGCAACGGCGCCGGCGTCTTCACCAAGGCGTACACGACCAGGGCCCACCCCACGAGCAACGTCTACCCGATCTCGGTCGTCGCAGCGGACTTCAACGGCGACGGCAAGCTGGACGTCGCGACGGCGAACAACACGTTCTACGACAGCAACGTGAGCGTGCTCTTCGGCAACGGTGACGGCACGCTCGGCGCGCCTGCCTTCGTCCAGGTCAACGGCTTCCAGTCGACCGACCTCTACTCGCAGCAGGTGATCGCCGCGGACTACGACAAGGATGGCGACATCGACCTCATCGTCGCCTCGCCGAACCAGGGAGGCGCGACGCCGAGCGCCGATGGACGGGTCACCGTGCTGATCAACCCGGGGAACGGGGTCTTCGCTCGCTCGAACGGGACGTCGACCGGGCCCGGGACCTCGACCGTCGCGTTCGCGGACTTCGACGGCAACGGGACCAAGGAGATCGTCTCCGCCGCCTATACCGACGGGACGATCGCGCTCCAGCCGCGTGGCCTCGAGCAGCAGCGCTTCCCCGCCGGCGCGGTCCGAGCGGTCGCCGCGGCGGACGTCGATGGCGACGGCAAGCTGGACCTCCTCGGCGGCGGTGCGGACGGCATCGCGATCCTCCGCGGCCGCGGAGACGGGACCTTCCTCGCTCCGGTGCAGTACGCGACCGGCCCCTGGCCGCAAGGGGCGACCATTGGTCAGATGGATGGCGATGGCTACCCGGACGTCATCGTGTTCGACCAGGACAGGCAGTCCACGACGAACCTGCTCGTGAGCGTGATGCGCAACGACCCGGCGCAGGGCAACTTCTACCGCTCGACCGTCAACATCTTCTATCCCGCCCCCGGCAACGCCTACCTCCACAACGACTACCCGCGAGGCGGCGCATTCGGCGACTTCAACGGCGACGGGACGACGGACCTCGTGCTGTACACGCGCTCCGACACGAGCAGCTGGAACTTCGAGAAGTTCTTCTACAGCGTGGCGGGACAGCCCGGCTCGTACCGCGCGCTCAGCGACGGGCGCACGATGTACCAGCAGTCCTCGGGCTCGCCCTACGGACTCGTCACGGGCAATTTCGACGGGCTCGGTAACGTCGACCTGCTCGCGACCCAGTCCGGAACGTTTGCGTTCATCAACTCCGGCGCGGGGACTGGCAGTTACTTCTACGGCACGGAGACGAACGTGGGATCCACGGGTCCCGTGATCGCCGCGGACGTGAACGGCGATGGGCGCCAGGACGTCATCGCACCGCTCACGATCGCCAACACGGTCAGCGTGCACCTCATGGGTGGCACGGGCAGTACCCCCAACGGCACCCTCGGGACCGCCACCACCTACCCGGCCGGGACCACGCCCTACGAGGTCGTCGCCGGCGACTTCAACGGCGACGGCAAGGTGGACCTCGTGACGATGAATTCGGGCAGCATCGCGAACTTCCTCGCGGGTGACGGTCTGGGTGCGTTCGCGGCTCCGGTGAGCTTCGCCACGGGCGGAAGCTCGGGCATGGCGGCGGGCGACTTCGACCAGGACGGCGACCTCGACCTCGCGTTCGCGAACGCCACGACGTCTTCGATCGCGCTCGTGCGCGGAAACGGAGCCGCGTCGTTCTCGGCGCCCATCGTCTACCCCGCCGGGAAGAACCCGATGGGGCTCCTAGCGGCCGACGTGAACCGCGATGGGCGACTGGACCTGATCACGGTGGCCAACCAGGCCAGCGGCTCCATGCGCGTGTTCCAGAACAACGGGTGCGTGGCGCCGTGAGGCCCCCGGGCTCGCCCGGGGACACACTCCCTCGGGCTGAGATCTCGACCACGCTGGGCCTGACGGAGGACCCTCCCACGCCGAGTCCGCGGAATCGTGTCTCTTTTGCAATGGACCGTGAGCGCGTCCTCAGCGCTTCGGCTTCGGGACGTGCTGATCAATCAGGATGGGGTTGCCATCGGGGTCGATGAGCATGAGGCTCGCGGGGCCAGTGGAGGACTCGTCGGCGGCGGAGACGAGGGTGATGCCGCGGGCCTGGAGGGTGCGCTGGAGCTCGCGGACGTCGTCGAAGTCGGCGAGCGGCTTGGCGTTGCGGTCCCAGCCGGGATTGAAAGTCAGAATGTTCTTGTCGAACATGCCTTGGAAGAGGCCGATGGTGCTGGTCTCGTTCTGCATGATGAGCCAGTTCTGGGCCTGGTCACCGCCGATGGCACGGAAGCCGAGCTTCTCGTAGAACGCGCGGGAGACGGCGATGTCCTTGACGGCGAGGCTGACGGAAAAGTTGCCGAGTTGCATGGGCGCGGCTCCTGTGGGCGGGGCGGTGGCGGGTGGGCGAGGAGGCGCCGCCGCACAGCCGCTCAGGGAGAGGACAACCAGTACGCTGCTGAGGATGCGAAGCATGGGGTGCTCCAGGGCCGCCGAGGGCGGCCGCTGCTCGGCAAGGTACCTGATTTCAACAGGGCCAGGCAGAGGGTTCTCCTGGGCGCGGGGAGGCCCTTCTACGGCAAGCAAGGGGGCTCGCGGAGACGAGGAGCCCGGTGGCGCGAGTCCCGCTCACCGGCGGCGGCTTCGCGAGCCGGCGAGAGTCCCTCAGCGATCGAGCATCGCCATCTGCTGCGGGCTGTAGCGGGGGCCCGCCGTCGCACCGACCGGAACGGCCGCATCGAGCTCCGCGGCCTCGGCGGCGGTGAGCACCAGCTCCGCCGCGGCCACGTTCTCCTCCAGGTACTTGCGGCGCTTGGTGCCGGGAATGGGCACGAGGTCCTCACCCCGGGTCAGCAGCCACGCCAGCGCCACCTGCCCCGGAGTCGCGCCCTTGCGCTGGGCCACGGCCTTCACCACCCCGGCGATGCGCTGGTTCGCGTCGAAGTTCGCGCCCTGGAGGCGCGGGTCGTTCCGGCGGACGTCGCCCTCCGGGAAGGACTCGGCGCGCTGGACGGTGCCGGTGAGGAAGCCGCGGCCGAGCGGAGCGAACGGCACCAGGCCGATGCCGAGCTCGCGCAGCACCGGGAGGATGCGCTCCTCGAGGTTGCGCTCCCAGAGCGAGTACTCGCTCTGCAGCGCCGAGATGGGGTGCACGGCGTGGGCGCGGCGGATTGTCTCCTCCCCTGCCTCGGACAGCCCCAGGTAGCGGACCTTGCCCTCGCGGACCAGCTGCGCCATCGCGCCCACGACGTCCTCGATGGGCACCTGCTTGTCGACGCGGTGCTGGTAGAGCAGGTCGATGTGGTCGGTGCGCAGCCGGCGCAGCGAGGCCTCCACCACCTCGCGCACGTGCTCCGGCCGGCTGTCGAGGCCCGAAACCTTCCCGCCCTCGATGCGGAAGCCGAACTTGGTGGCGATGACCGCCTGGTCGCGCCGCCCCTGCAGCGCGCGCCCCAGGAGCTCCTCGTTGTGGAAGGGGCCATACACCTCGGCGGTGTCGAAGAACGTCACCCCGAGCTCGAGGGCGCGCTGGAGGGTGGCGAGGGACTCGCGCTCATCCGGGGTGCCGTAGGACTGGCTCATTCCCATACACCCCAGCCCGAGGGCCGAAACCTCGAGCCCCTGCCGTCCGAGCTTGCGTTGGGTCAGCATGCTGTCTCCCTTCTAGAAGTGGTGGTGCGTAGGCAGGCACCCGCCCCGCAGCCGAGGGGATCCGGGCGCGGAGCGGGCCGTGGCTCTTTCGTGGCTATTTCAGGGTCGCGGCGTCGATCACGAACCGGTAGCGGACATCGGAGGCGAGCACGCGCTCCCAGGCGTCGTTGATCTTGCTGGCCGGGATGACCTCGATGTCGGCGCCGAGGTGGTGCCGGGCGCAGAAGTTCAGCATCTCCTGGGTCTGGCGGATGCCGCCGATCAGCGAACCCGCGAACGACCTACGGGGCATGATGAGGGAGAACACGTTGAGCGAGAGCGGCTCCGAGGGTGCGCCCACGTTGACCAGGGCGCCGTCCAGGGCCAGCAGGGACAGGTAGGCGTTGAGGTCGATCTTCGCGCTCACCGTGTTCACGATGAGGTCGAACGTTCCAGCGAGCTTCTTGAACGTCTCCGGATCCTTCGTGGCGTAGTAGTGGTCCGCGCCGAGGCGCAGGCCGTCCTCCTTCTTGCTGAGCGACTGCGACAGGACGGTGACGTCAGCCCCCATCGCGTGCGCCAGCTTCACGGCCATGTGCCCGAGCCCGCCCAGACCGACGATGGCCACCTTCTTGCCGGGGCCAGCGCCCCAGTGGCGCAGCGGCGCGTACGTCGTGATGCCGGCGCACAGCAGCGGCGCGGCGGCGTCGAGGCCGATGCCCTCGGGAATCTTGAGGACGAAGTCCTCGGTCACGACGATGTGGGTGGAGTAGCCGCCCTGGGTGAGCTGGCCGTCCTCCCCGATGCCGCCGTAGGTCGGGGTCATTCCCTTGAGGCAGTGCTGCTCCTCACCCTTGCGGCAGTTGGTGCACTCACCGCAGGAGCCGACCATGCAGCCGACGCCGACCCGGTCGCCGGCCGCATGCCTGGTGACCTTGGAGCCGACCTGGGCGACGATCCCAGCGATCTCGTGGCCAGGGACGACGGGGTAGGTCTGCGAGCCCCAATCACCACGGCAGTGGTGGATGTCGGAGTGGCAGATGCCGCAGAACTTGATCTCGATGAGGACGTCGCGCGGGCCGAGGTCACGACGCTGGATCTTCGTCGGACCGAGGGGTTGGGTCGCGGCCGTGGCCGCGTAGGCATTGACGGTGGGCATGTGTCTCCAGCTTGGGTTCGGGGCCGTTCCGCCCTGTTCACGAATAGAAGTACACACCGGGGCCGCGGATGACTACGCCCCAGGGAGCCAATAGGCTCTTAAGCGGTGCTTAACAGTGAGGCGTGAGCGCCTCGGTCGCCTCGTCGCCTTCGAGTCTCGCCATGAATACGGCCCCCCTCTCGCAGCTCCAGGTATTCCTCGCCGTGGCCCGCCTGCGCAGCTTCAGCGGCGCGGCGCGCGAGCTCGGCGTCTCCACCCCCGCGGTGAGCCAGGCGGTGCGGCAGCTCGAGGAGCAGCTGCGCGTGGTGCTGCTCACCCGCACGACGCGCAGCGTGTCGCTGACGGATGCGGGCAGGCGGCTCGTGGAGGGCGCGGGCCCCGCCCTGGGACAGGCGCTCGCCACCCTCACCGAGGTCTCCGCGAAACCGGGAGAGACAGTGGGCCGGGTGCGGCTGTCGGTGCCGCGGGCGGCGGTGCCCTACGTCATCACCCCGGTGGTCCACACCTTCCGCGAGCGTCACCCGCGAATCGAGGTGGAGGTCGTCATCGAGGAGCGCTTCGTGGACATCGTGGCGGAGGGCTACGACGCGGGCGTGCGGCTGAGCGAGTCCATCGAGCGCGACATGGTGCAGGTGCGGCTCACCGACGCCTTCCGCTTCATCGTGGTGGGCGCGCCCGGCTACCTCGAGCGGCACGGGACGCCCCAGCGGCCCGAGGATCTGCTGCGCCACGAGTGCATCACCTTCCGCATGCGGACCACCGGGGCGCTCTATGCCTGGGAGCTGGAGCGGGGCCGCCGGAACTGGCGCGTGCCGGTGCGCGGGGGCGTGGTCAGCAACGACAACCAGCTGAGCGCGTCCCTCGCGGAGCAGGGCCTGGGGCTGGCGTACGTCTTGGAGCCCCTGGTGGCGGAGCAGCTGCGCACCGGGCGGCTGCAGCGGGTGCTCGAGTCCTACGCCCCCACGGTCCCGGGCTTCTTCCTCTACTTCCCCAGCCGTGCGCAGCGCTCTCCGGCCCTGCGCCTCTTCGTGGACGCGGCCCGGGAGTTGGCCGCGCACGCGCTGTGAGCGACCACCACGTCGGCCTCCTGACGGGTCCTTTACGCCGGCCGGGCTCCCCTTCATCATGCGGGCGCGGTCGACGTACGAGCTGTGCACACCGCTTCTCCCGCCCCGGGCTCGAAGAGTCCCCTGGGGCGGCCCCCCGGGAACGCCATGGACATCGACGTGACGCAGGTGGCGAAGATCGACGCTCGCAGGAGCGAGGGTCTGAAGAACATCATCGGCAAGAGTGGCAGCATCCAGGTGTTCGCTGGCGCGAATGACTGCCGGTTCTTCGTCAACAACACCACCAACCCCGCGAGCATCGCCAATCCCGCCTCGAAGGGCGGAGACCTGGAGATCACCATCTCCAGTTGGTTCCTGAAGGGCTACTCGGTGGGGTACGTCATGGGCATGCTCTGCCATGAGGTGGGCGCGCACTACATGGCGGACGAGGGAATCGGAGACAAGGCTTACGGGAACGAGGCGACGACCCTCAAGAACAAGATGAAGATCGCCGACCCGTTGACCAAGTGGACCTACGTCCCCGTGGAGGCGAGCCAGTCCGATCACATCTTCGCGTGTTGCTACGGCTCGCCCCGGTATGACTATTACCGGAATCTCATGGGGGAGTTCGCCACCCTCATCTCCATGTACCTGACGGTTCCCGTCAACGGGAAACTCCTCTACACGGACGAGGACCTGACCGACCTGCTGGATTGCTGGCTCATGGACGTCGCGTCCATCCTCGCGACCAAGGACCGGCGGCCCCTGGGCGTCGTCTTCCCCTATTCGAAGTACGTGGCGGAGGCGTATGCGGCGCATCTGGCCCAGCTCAAGACCGACGCCGCCGCGGTGAGCTCCGATGCCGACGTGCAGAACGCGATCGCCGGGCTCAAGGACAAGACGGCCTCGGAGATCATGAGCGCCTACGGGAGCATGGCCAAGAAGCTCTTCGCGTGAAGGGCTCCCCCGAGCCCCCCGCGAAGTCGCCGCCTTCAGCGCTGCTGCAAGTCCAACTCCTCCAGGTCGAGCTCCTGCTCGACTCGCTGGAAGGCCGCATCGCCGATGGTGCCGTCCGCCCGTAGCGCGAGGAGCCGCTGCCGCTCGGCCGCTGTAGCCCTGCGCACGATGGCCGCGTCGTCGTTGAACGCACGGCCGTCACTCGCGGCCGCCCCGTCAGGTGCGGGGCCGTCGCCGGCCAGCTCCGCTTCGGCGCGCCGGAGCATCAGCTCGTAGCGGCGGCGCATCAGCCCCGACATCTCGTCGCCGGCCAGCCCGTCCGTGGCCGAGAGCGCGGCGCGCAACGTCTCGACGCGGGCGAGCCGCACCTCCCGCTCCACCGAGTCGTCGTCCTGGAGCTTGAGCACGTTGATGAGGGGGCGCAGCGTCATGCCCTGGACGACGAGCGTCCCGAGCACGACGGAGAACGCGGTGAACAGGACCAGGTCGCGGTAGGGAAACGCGGGCCCGTCGGCTCCACCGGTCGGAAGGGCGAGCGCCGCGGCGAGGGTGACGATTCCTCGCATGCCGCACCACCCGACGACCGCCGCCGCGGGCTTCGACAGGGCCACCGTGTCGCGAGGACCCTGGGTGCCGTCCGGCGCTGGACGGCACCGCCAGCGGCTGAAGGCCGCGGCCCCCGACACCCAGGCGATCCGCGCGAGGATCGTCGCGACGCACACTGCGGCCGCGACACCGACGTACTCGAGGAGCGTGCGCGAGTCGATCCGGCCGAGGATCCCCTTCAGCTGGAAGCCGACGAGGATGAAGGCGAGCACGTTCAACACGAACACGGCGAAATCCCAGACCGCGTACGAGGGAATCCGGAGGCGAGCCGGAGTCACGTCCGCGGCGCGGCGGGCGGCCGCCATCGCGAAGACGACCACGGTGAGGATGCCGGAGAGGTGGAGCCGCTCCGCGAGCATCCAGACCGCGAACGTCCCGCAGAACTGAACGACGACCGCCATGGCGACGTCGTTGATCCGCGCGATCAGCACGACCATCACCCGAGCCAGCACGAACCCGAGCACCACACTGCCCACGGTGACGATGAGGAGCAGGGGAATCACGCCCGCCCCCGATAGCGCGCCCGCGAGCGTCGCACTGACGGCGAGCCGGTAGATGAGCAGCGCGCTCGCATCATTGAAGAGGCTCTCGCCCTCGAGGATGACGAGGAGCCGGTGCGGCGGACGGAGCTGCTTGAGGACGGCGGTCGCGGCCGCCGCGTCAGGAGGCGCGACGATGGCGCCGAGCGCGACCGCGACGGCCCAAGGCATGCCGGGCACGAGCAGGCGGGCGACCACCGCGACGACGACGATGGTGAGTGCAACGGCGCCGATGGCGAGGCCAGTGACCGTCCGCCAGTTCGCCCGGAGGTCGCGCTGGGAGGCATCGAACGCGGCGTCCAGCAGCACCGGCGCGACGAAGAGCGTGAGCGCGAGCTCGGGATCCAGCACCAGCGTCGGCGTGCCAGGAACGAGCGCCAGGCCCGCGCCAGCGAGCGCCACCATCGCCGGGTAGGGAGTCCCGATGCGCCGGGACAGCGCGGTGAGGGCCGCACCGGCGAGCAACAACGCGATGATGAGCTCGAAAACGTGCATACGTCCTATCTCCTCAACCACCCGGACCGGTACGCCAGTTCCGGGCCTCTTTTCATGCCTACTCGCATGCGGCTCTCCCTTGCCTGACTCTCCACGGCAGGGCGGACCTCAAGGCTGCTTCTTCCCAAACAGCTCCTTGGCGCGCGCCACGGCCGACATGGCGTTGGGCCAGCCGACGTAGAACGCCAGGTGGGTGATGAGCTCGACGAGCTCCTCTTGCGTCACGCCGTTCTCGATGGCACGCGGGAAGTGGAAGGTCATCTGCTCCGTCTTTCCGGTCGCCACCAGCGCCGCGCAGGTGATCAGGCTGCGGTCGCGCTTGGACAGCTGCGGCCGCTCCCAGACGTCCCCGAACAGCACTTCGTCGGTGAGCTCGGCCAGCTTCGGTGCGAGGTCGCCGATGGCCTTCTGGGCAGCGGTGGCGGGCTTGTGGGCATCCATGTGCGTTCCTCCTTCAGTCGTTCAGTCGAACCCGTGGGACCCGACACGAAGAGAGATACGCCCCGGTCTCGCGGAAGACTAGGCGCCCTGGAGCCAATGGGCTGTTAAGCCCTGCTTCAGAATGGGGTTTCGAGGGGGGCAGCCGGGCAGCCCCTCCCCTCCTGGGCAAAGCGCTCCATACCTTCGCCCTCAAGCTGAATTCCTCGCCTGTGGCATAACACTCCCCCCATGACCGCCCCCGCCTCGAACCCGCTGCTCTCCGACCGCGACGTGGACTTCCAGCTCTACGAGGTGCTGGACACCGCGTCGCTCTGTCAGCTCCCGGCCTTCGCGGACCACTCGCGCGAGACGTTCACCCTCTTCCTCGACAGCACGCGCCGCTTCGCCCGCGACGTGCTCTTCCCCACCTACCGCCTCATGGACCTCGAGCCGCCGGTGTTCCGCGACGGCCGCGTCCACGTGCACCCGCTGATGCGCAAGCTCTACCCGCGGCTGGTGGAGCTCGGCCTGCTCACCGCCACCCTGCCCGCCGAGGCCGGAGGCCAGCAGCTGCCCCTCACCGTGTTCTCGGTGGCCTCGGCGTACCTCATGGCGGCCAACCTGAGTGCGTATGGCTTCGTCGGACTCACCAGCGGCGCGGCGCACCTCATCGAGGCCTTCGGCAGCCCCTGGCTCAAGGACGAGCTCATGTCCCGCATGCACAGCGGCGAGTGGACGGGCACCATGGCCCTCACCGAGCCCCAGGCGGGCAGCAGCCTCGCGGACGTGCGCACCCGGGCCACTCCGGTTGGAGACGGCACGTACCGCATCACCGGCTCGAAGATCTTCATCAGCGGCGGGGACCAGGACTTCACGGACAACGTGGTGCACCTCACGCTGGCGCGCATCGAGGGCGCTCCGGCGGGCACTCGGGGCCTGTCGCTCTTCGCCGTGCCCGCGCGCCGGCCGGAGAACGGGCGGCTGGTGGACAACGACGTGCGCGTGACGGGCGCCATCCACAAGATTGGCTGGAAGGGCATTCCCAGCGTGGCGCTCAACTACGGCGAGGCCGGGGATTGCCGGGGCTGGCTCGTGGGCGAGGCGGGCAAGGGCCTCTCGCACATGTTCCAGATGATGAACGAGGCGCGCATCATGGTGGGCCTCAATGGCGTGGCCACGGCCTCGGTGGCGTACCAGGAGGCGCTGGCGTACGCGCGGAACCGGCCCCAGGGGCGCCCCGCGTGGGAGAAGGACGCCGCGCGGCCCCAGCGCCCCATCATCGAGCACGCGGACGTGCGGCGGATGCTGCTGCGGCAGAAGGCGATTGTGGAGGGCGGCATGTCGCTGCTGGCGGCGGCCTCGTGGCAGGCGGACGTGGCGGCGCACGGGAAGACGGAGGAGGAGCGCCAGCGCGCGCAGCTGTTGTTGGACCTGCTCACGCCGGTGGCGAAGACGTTCCCCGCGGAGAAGGGCTTCGAGGCCAATGCGCTCGCGGTGCAGGTGCACGGCGGTTACGGCTACTCGAGCGAGTACCTGCCCGAGGCCTTCCTGCGTGACCAGAAGCTCAACAGCATCCACGAGGGCACCACGGGCATCCAGGGGTTGGACCTGCTGGGGCGCAAGGTGATGGCGGCGGGAGGCGCGGCGCTGCGGACGTTCGGCGAGGAGGTGGCGGCCACGGTGGAGCGGGCGCGCCGGGCGGGCGTGGACCCTGAGTGGGGCGAGGCGCTCGGCAAGGCCATGCAGCAGGTGGTGGAGCTGACGATGGAGCTGGGCGCGGCGGGCATGGCGGGCGAGGTGGAGCGGATGCTGCGCCACAGCGCGCACTACATGGAGCTGTTCTCGATTCTCACGGTGGCGTGGCGGTGGCTGGCGCAGGCGGCGGCGGCGCGCGAGGGCCTCGCCCAGGGCAGGGACAAGGACTTCTACGAGGGCAAGCTCGCGGCGGCGCAGTATTGGATGCACACGGAGCTGCCGCGCGTGAGCACGCTGGTGACGTTGTGCCGCACGGCAGAGGACTCGTACACGCGGATGCGGCCCGAGTGGTTCTGACGCCATGTCCGTCTCCTTCCACCTGTGCCAGCCGGGCCGGGGCGCCTCGTGTGGGGCGTGCTGCGGCCTCTACAACTTCCGGGACCACTCGCGCGCCACGCTCACCGAGCGCCTCGGCGCGCAGACGGACACCTTCGCCCCGCTGCCCAGGGAGCCCGAGGCGTATGGGGCCGCCGCCCGCGCGTTGAAGGAGGCCCGCACGCCTCCCCTCTTCCCCGCCGTGCGCGTCTGCCCGCTGCTGGGCTTCCTCGACGCGGAGCGCACACGCGTGGGGTGCCTCGGCCACCCGAAGGTGACGGGCGGCGTGGACCTGCGCGACTGCGGCGTCTACCGCGCCGACATCTGTGAAACCTTCACCTGCCCCTCCTTCACGTGGCTCTCGGATGGGCAGGCCCGGCTCGTCCAGGCGGCGTGCGCGGACTGGTACCTGTACGGGCTCGTCATCACCGACGTGGAGTTCGTCCGCGGCTGCCTGCGCCTGCTCGAGTGGGAGCGCGCGGGGCCGGTGGACCCCGAGGCCCTCCTCGCCCGCCCCGAGTCGCTCGAGGCCATGCGCCGCCTGCTGGCCCTGAAGGAGACCGCGCCCGGCCGGGGCACGCACGCCGCCGTGTTCGGCCGCTTCACCCCGGACACCGAGGGCGAGCCCATCTCGCGCACGCTCGACTACGCCGCCCTGGGCGCGCGCGCCGCTCCCGAGGACGAGGTGGTGCTGTGCCTCGGCTACGCGCCCACGAGCCTGGAGGAGCTCACCCGGGCCCGCGAGCTCGTCCGGACGCACGTGCGGGCCGTGGCCGCCACGCTGCCCTCCTAGGCTCACAGGGAGCGGGCCTTCACGCGGGCGCCTGTTGGCCCGCCTGCTCTCCCTGCCAGCCAGATGGCGCGTGGTTCACGCTTCCGCCACCGCGGGGCCAGCGCTGGAATTGCCGCGCCGGGCCCGCAGCCCCACCTTCCCCGCGGGCGAGTGTGGGGGGGCATGGGATGCCGAGATGGGTGGCGGGGTTGGGTCTGGTGGGTTGGTGTGTCCTCTGTTCAGCGGGCTGCCGGAAGCCGGAGGCCGCGCCGGGCGCCGCCGCCGAGACTCCCGTCGAAGCCTCCGCGCCGCGGCCCACCGCCTTCGTCGAGCTGCCCGCGCCCTCCGCGGAGGCGCGCGAGCCCGCGCCACCCCCTCAGTCCGAGCCCTCGCCCGAGCCCGCCGTACCGGCCCTGGCGGAGCGCGCCCCGGACGAGGAGCCACCTCCCTCACGGCTGATGGAGACGGACTCCGAGACCCAGGAGCGGCCGATAGCGGGCCGTTCCTCGGGAGGCACGTCCTCGCGCGGGGACGATGAGCGCATCTGGCTGAGCGAGGCGGCGGAGTCGGCGCGGGCGGGCAACACGCGCATCTCCGCCAACGCGCCCGTGGAGGCCATCACCATCGCCACCGGCACGGTGGAGGGCCGGGTGAAGCGCGTGCGCTCCGGCACCCTCGAGGTGAGTGACGAGGAGGGCAACGTCTACGAGCTGCGCATCGACGGCCGCAGCCGGGGCCTGCGCCGGGGCCGTCACGTCCCACTCCAGGAGCTCACCGAGGGCACGCCCGTGCGCGCCTCGTTCGACCTGGTGGGTGACGGAGAGAGCCGCGCGCGGGACATCGTGCTGCGCCGCTGAGCCCCTCCGGAAAACACAGCGGGCGGCCCCCGAGAGGAGAGCCGCCCGCCGTTCAACCCACTCCGGGCCGCGAGACTACGGCTTGGTGTAGTTGATGTTCAGCGTGTAGGTCGCCGCGGTGTAGCCGCGCACCATGACGTAGGCGCTCGTCTGGCCCGCCGGCACCGTCAGGTCGCACGTCTCGGCGGCGCCCGAGACATACGGACGGCAGTTGTAGGTGGTGGTGGTGGGCGCCGCGCCGAAGCGGACGTAGAGGTCCGGGTCTCCCGTGCCCGACATCACGACCTTGAACTGGGTGCCCGCCACCACGCTGTACGCGGGGTAGTTGACGTTCTGGCTCGAGGCCACGCTGCCGCTCACCGTGGTGGACACCGGCGTGCCCGTGCCGCCGCCCCTGCCGCTGTAGGTGCCCGTGAGCGTGGCGCCCGAGTACGTGGAGTACCCGTTGACCATCACGTACCAGGTGCCCGCGGCCGGGTTGGTGAAGGGGCAGCTCTCCGCGTTGCCACCGGTGTACGGACGGCAGTCGTAGGTGCTGGCCGTCGGCAGCGCGCCGTACTTCACGTACAGGTCCGCGTCACCGGTGCCGCCGCTCATGGCGAACGTGAGGCTGCTCTTCCCGGCGGGCACGTCCAGCGAGTAGTACTTCTTGCTGCCCGAGCTGCCGGCGATGCTCACCGCCACGCCGTTGCTCAGCGGGTTGATCACCGGCGGCAGAGGCGGCACGCCCACGGCCTTCCAGGCCTCGGTCACCGCGACGGACTCGGCCGAGCCCACGCCGTAGAGCGCCTCGGCGGCCTGCACCGTGTACGTCTTGGCCTGCTCGAAGGTGGTGGAGGCGGTGAAGAGGTCCGTGTTGGCCTTGTAGAAGATGCGGCCGGCCTTCTCCACGCCGATGGCGGGCACCACGTTGGTCGACTTGCCGCGCGGGTGCGTGCCGCCCTTGCTCAGCATGGCGAACACCAGGTTGCTGATGCCCGAGCTGTAGTGCACGTCCTGGCCGCTGTAGTCCGCGTAGAAGTCGAGCGACGAGCCGTCCTTCGCCGGGTCGTCCATGTAGCGGAGCGCGTCGTTGGGCGTGGCCGGCGTCCAGATGTCCTCGCCAATCATGAAGATGTCCGGCGTGGTGGCCCAGGTGCCGGTGAAGTAGCTCTCGCACACGCCGGCGAAGATGTCGGACATGGACTCGTTGAGGCCGCCGGACTCACCCGAGTAGGTGAGGTTGGACTCGTTGCTCGTCACCGCGTGGGTGAGCTCGTGCACCGTCACGTCCAGGTCCAGGCCCAGCATGGTCGAGTCCACGCCGTTGCCATCGCCGTACACCATCTGGGTGCCATCCCAGTAGGCGTTCACGTAGTTGGTGCTGTAGTGCACCGTGCTGATGAGCGTGCCACCCGCGTTGTCGATGGAGTCGCGGGCGAAGAGGTCCTTGTAACAGGTGTACGTCTGGCCGAGCCTGTCGTAGTTGGTGTCGACGTGGGTGTCGCCCACGGCGGCGCCGCCCTCGGAGCGCTTGAGGGTGCCCGGCGTGGTGGTGCCATTGTTGGCGGTGTACACCTTGCGGTTGAGCGCCGAGTGCACGAGCGGATTCACCAACAGGATGCCGCCCCGCTGCGCGTCCACGTAGACGAGGTCGTCGGCGGGCATGCCGTCGCGCTCGCCCTTCACGCGCACCTCATAGGCCAGCTGCACGTCCCGGGCGTGCTCGGCGCGGACGTAGACGAGGCTGGCGCCCTGGGCCGAGGCCCCGCGCGCGGTGGAGCCGTTCACGGCGGCCTTCAGCGCGGCCTCGGGGGCCACCTTCGCCGCGGCGGACACCTGCTCGCCGGAGCGCGCCGAGCCGTTGGCCGCGTAGATGTTGCCCGCGCCGTCCGTGTGCAGCACCAGCTCACCGCCCACCACGCGCAGCCCGTGGAGCGTCTGCTGGAAGCGCAGGTGCCGGTGGCCCTGCTCGTCCACCGTGGCGCGCTTGAACACCAGATCCTCACCGCTCACGCGGAACACCGGAGCGATGTCCTCCACCGCCGCGCGCGCGTCCTCCTGCATCCGGAGCGCGCCCACCTTGTCGGCCACTCCCTTGAGGGTGCCCAGGTTGCCCGTCACCGAGTACGGGACGCCATCCTCCATGCCCCGCACGCGCACGTCCTTGAAGCGCGCCAGGGCCGCCTGGACGTCCACGTCCTTGGCCCCTGCCCGCACCGCCTCCTCGTTGACTTCCGCCGTCGAACCGCACGCCGCGAGGCTTGCTCCCAGCCACGCCGCACAGAACGTCCTCAGAACACGATTAGCCAATGCGATACCCCTCTGTAGAAGAAGAGCAATACTTGACTCCCGAAGAAGACCGTTTTCAAGAGATTGTGATGATTTTCAGGAATTTTTCTGTTTCGAGTCCTGTAAACGTCGCCCCCGTGCCACGGGCGCCCTCCTCGGGTGCGAGGAACGGAGAGCCCCGTTTCCGGCGTCGCCTGGGCCCGCTGCCGCTGTGCGCGCTGCTGATGCTGGCGGCCTGCGCGCGCAACGTGCGCCCCACCCCGCCCCTCCCCCCGCGCGTCACCCCGGAGCAGGCGGTGAAGCTGGTGCCTCCGGACGTGAAGGAGCGCGAGGGCTGGGCCGAGGACGTGATGGCCGCGCTGGAGGCGCACCGGCTCTACCCCTCGGCGGAAGCCGTGTGCTCGGTGCTGGCGGTCATCGAGCAGGAGTCGGGCTTCCAGGCCAACCCGCCGGTGCCGGGCCTGGCGAAGCTCGTCCAGCAGCGGATGGAGGCGTACGCGGACAAGCTGGGCCCGCTGGGGCCACCGGCGGTGAGGGCGCTGCTGGAAGGCAAGGCGCCGGGGCAGACGCAGACCTTCGAGCAGCGGCTCGGGCAGGTGAAGACGGAGCGGGATTTGGACCGCATCTTCCGCGAGCTGCTCGAGTACTACGAGACGGAGTACCCGAAGACGTACACGGCGGCGAAGCTGGCCAGTGCCCTCTTCAAGTCCACGCGGCTGGAGGACCTCAACCCCATCACGACGGCGGGCTCGATGCAGGTGAGCGTGCGCTTCTCGGAGGAGCTGGCGGGCGGGGACGAGCAGGCGCTGCGGCGGGTGCGCGAGGAGCTCTACACGCGCGGCGGCGGGGTGTACTACGGGGCGGCGCGGCTGCTCGGCTACGAGACGCACTACAGCGACCCCATCTACCGCTTCGCGGACTACAACGCGGGCTTCTACACCTCGCGCAACGCGGCGGTGCAGCAACAGGTGAGCCGCCTCACGGGCCTCTCCCTGGTGCAGGACGGAGACCTGCTGGCCTACGACAAGCAGGGCGAGCCGGTGGACGAGGACAGCAACTCGTTGAAGGCGATCCTCACCTTCCGTCAGCGCTACGCGCCGGACCTGAGCGAGCGGCGGGTGCGCAAGGACGTGAGCCGGGAGAAGGAGCTCGACTTCGAGGAGACGGACACCTGGAACGCCATCAAGAAGGCATACCAGGAGGTGACGGGAGAGACGCCCGAGTACGCGAGGCTGCCGACGGTGGTCATCCGCAGCCCGAAGATGAGCACGGAGCGGTCCACGGCGTGGTTCGCGCAGTCGGTGAACAAGCGCTACCAGAAGTGCATGGGCCGCTACGCCGCGCTGCCGAAGTAGGGAGAAGCGCGAGCCACGCAATGGAGGCGGGGGTCCCGAGCACGGGGGTGAGGGGAGCTCGCCCCCGTGCTCTGGAGCCCTCACCTCACGGCGTGAAGAACACGCTGGTCAGCGCGGACGCGCGGTACTGGGGCAGGACGTCGACGAAGTAGGGCGCGCGCGACACGTCACCCGCCCCACTCATCGCCACCACCTCCACCACGTAGCTCGTCGCCGGCTCGAGGACGCCTGGAGGCAGGCGCACCTCCGTGGCGGACGGGCCCACGTAGAAGGTGGCCATCCGGGTGCGCTTCAGGTTGAGGCTGGTGGGGGTGGTGCGCGAATACTTGTTGAGCCGCACGGAGTAGCCCGCGGTCGGCACGCCGATGGCCGGCGGCTTCCAGGCAATGACGGGGCTCACCGAGCCCACCATCCGCGAGATGTACGCGCTCACGCCGTCCACGGTGAGCTCCCTCGGCGGTGACAGGTGCAGCGAGATGGGGCTGGCGATCATCCGGTCCAACTGGTCCATCTCCGTGAGGTACCCGTAGGCGGACGTGGGGTTGAAGCCCGGCACCACGACGTCCACGCGGAAGCCGTGGGACACCTCGCCCACGACGCCCCAGGTGGACGGGTAGGGATTGCCAAAGGACACGCGGCGCACCAGGTCCCCCGTGTTGGGAGGCACGTCCAGGGTGAGCAACTCTCCCGAGTAGCCAATCCACCCGTTGGCCAGCCCGTGCGCGGCCGGCAGCACATACAGGTCCGAGTAATACCCGGCCGCCTGGGGGTGGACGGACGCGCTCTGGGCCGCGTAGGAGGACATGCGCCACTCGAAGGGAATCGTCGTGCGGGGCGGGTCCACCATCGTGCCCTGCACGGAGATGGGCGAGCCGCCGTCGAACGAGAACGCCGGCAGGTTGAGGCCGCGGGTGACGGCGGTGTACTTCAGCGTGCCTCCATCCGGCAGCGTGCCCGCGTCCTGGGTGGAGAACTGGGTCACCCAGGCCCGGTCTCCCTTGGCCGCCTCGAACCGGGGCATCTCACCCGTGTAGTTGTCGAGCCGCCCGCTGCCGATGAGCGCCGTCGCGCCGGTCGCGGGAAACACGTCCAGGGAGGCGGCGCCCATCAGGTCCACCTCACCCGAGCTCATCTGGAAGCCGGCCCCGGGATCCCACGCGGACAGGTTGGCGAGGTTGAAGTTGAGCGAGGTGCTGGTGACGCCCGTGAGGCGCACCGCGTCCGAGCGGCCGAGCTGATCGTAGCCCACGTCCACGGCGCGAGCGTCCGTGACGACGTAGCCCGTCCCGTTCTTCAGGTAGTACGTGCCCTTGGGGATGTTGGAGAAGACGTAGCTCCCGCTCGCGTCGAGCGTGCCGTTGACGGTGACGAAGGTGCCATCGCCCTGGGGCACGAGAAGCTGTGGCACCGAGGCGAGTTGGCCCGGGAGCGTCGTCAGGCCGCTCGCGGTGAGATAGCGGATGGACGCCGACACCGTCACCACGTCCGTGCCGGCGTCCGCCACGCCTCCATCGCCCGCGAGCGCGCCGCCCGCCAGGGGGCCATCGCCGGGGAAGTGGCCCACGGAGGGGTTGTCACGGACGGAGCGCTCATCGCCGACGGGGGACGACGGGGGCTCGGCCACGCAACCCGCCGACAGCGAGCATAGGGGAAACAGCCACAACAGCCGACGTCGCAGCGACATGGGGCCTCCGGGGGAGCGAATCAACGCGCACCCTACAGGGAGCGTCCGACATGCCCTCGGACGCTCCCGGACGGAGGTGTGTCCCGCGCGGCGCTACTTCTTCTCCGCCCGGGGAGCGAAGTACGGATCAGTGAGCTTCATCTCGGTGACGGTGCCGTACTTGCGAGCCACCTCGCGGATGTCCGAGGCCTTGCCGATGAGCACGACGGTGAGGTCGTCGCGCGAGGGCAGCACGCGCTGGATGGCGGCCTGGACGCGGGCCTTGTCGGCGCTGGCCACCTTGGAGGCGAAGTCGTCCACGTCGCTCGAGTCGAGCCCGTAGAAGGAGAGCTCGGACAACTTGGAAGCGAGCTGCAGGCCCGTCTCGAGGGTGGGAGGGAACTGGCCGAGCACGTACTCCTTGACGGAGGCGAGCGTGGCGTCGTCGAGGCCCTGCTCGCGGTAGCGCGAGAGGACGTCGAGCGTCATGTCGAGCGCCTGGCCCGTGGACTCCGTCTTCGTGTACGAGGAGATGGCGAAGACCCCTGGCTGGGTCTGGGTCATCACCAGCGAGCCGGCACCGTAGGTGAGCCCGGACTTGATGCGCAGCGCCGTATTGATCAACGAGGTGAAGCGGCCGCCGAACACGGTATTGGCCAGGTTCACGTCGACGCGAGCGGGGTCGGTGCGGGAAATACCGGTGTTGCCAGCCCAGAAGTACGTCTGGGTGGCGTCGGGCTTGTCCACGAGCAGGACGCGCCGGCCCTTCGAGGGCTGGGTGGGAGGAGCCACCGGGGCGGGAGTGGACGCGCGAGCCCAACCGCCGAGCGCCGCCTCGAGCTGCTTGCCGAGCTTCTTCGCGTCGAAGTCACCCACCACCGAGAGGATGAGCCGGTCTCCTCCCAGGTGCGCCCTGGCGTACGCGAGCACATCCTCGCGCTTCAGCGTGGCGAGCGAGGACTCGCTGCCGCCCACGGGCCGCGCGTAGGGGTGCGCGCCGAAGTGGAAGGCCTGGAAGTAGGTGCCGATGACGGCGCGCAGGTCGCCGTCCTTCTCGGCGGCGATTTCGGACACCATGCGCTCGCGCGTCTTGTCCAGCTCGGCCTGGTCGAAGCGGGGCCGCATGAGCAGGTCCGAGAGCAGCTCCACCATGAGGGCGGAGTCGCGGGCCATGAACTGGCCGTCGACGTCGAGCACCTCGCGGTCGGGGCTCACCGAGAGCTGGCCGCCCACGCTGTCCACGGCCTCGGCGAACTGCTGGGCATCGCGCTTGCCGGCGCCCTTCTGGAGCAGCTCGGCGGTGAGCGCGGCCACGCCCTCCTTGCCCTCGGGGTCCCCGAGCGCCCCGCCGCGCAGCTTCGCGCTGAAGGACACCAGCGGCACCTCGTGCTTCTCCACCAGGAGCAGCCTCGCGCCGTTCTTCAGCTCCAGCACGGTGGCCTGGGGCAGCTTCACCGCGTCCTGCACCGCGGCCTGTTGTGCCGCCGCCGCGCCCTTGGGCTTCGACTCCTGGGCCCCCACCGTCGAGGCCACCAGCAGCGCCGCGAGCGCCACCTTCCCATTGAGAAGCTTCATTGCGCCGCCTCCTTCTTCGCCTCGTCCGGGCCCGCCTCGGGCACCAGCACGCCCACCGTGCGGTTGTTGCGCGCGAACACCTTCTCGGCCACCTTCCGCACCTGCTCGCCCGTCACGGCCTCATAGAGCTCCGGCGCGCGGAAGAGCTTCTGCCAGTCCCCGTGGAACACCTCGTACGTGCCGAGCGCCTTCGCCCGGCCGCTGTTCGTCTCCAGGTTGCGCCAGAAGTCCGCCACGACGATGTTCTTCGCCTTGCGCAGCTCCGCGTCGGTGATGCCCGCGGATGCCACCTTCGCCAGCTCCGCGTCGAGCAGCGACTCGGCCTTGCCGAGGTCTCCTCCGGGCGGCAGGTCCACCAGCAACCACGTGAGCGATGGGTCGAAGCCCTCGCCCACCAGACCCTGCACGTTGATGGCCACCTGCTCCTCCTCCACCAGCCGCCGGTGCAGCCGCGAGGAGTCGCCGTCGGAGAGGACGCGCATCAGCAAGTCGAGCGCGGGAGCGTCCTCGTCGCGGCCCCGCACGCCGTGGAAGGCCAGCTGCAGCAGCGGGGCCTGGGCCAGCTTGCGCACCACCACGCGGCGCTCGCCCTGCTGCGGCGGCTCCTGGGTGCGCACCGGCTCGGGCGCGGGCTGGGCGGGGATGGGCTCGAGGTACTTCTCCGCGAGGGAGAAGATTTCCTCGGGCGTCACCGCGCCCACGACGATGAGCGTGGCGTTGTTGGGCGCGTAGTAGGTGCGGAAGTAGCGCTCCAGGTCCTCCTGCTTCCAGCTCTCGATGTCCGAGGGCCAGCCGATGACGGGAATCTCGTAGGGGTGCGCCACGAAGGCGGTGGCCTGCACCTGCTCCATGAGCATGCCGGCGTTGTTGTTGTCCACGCCCGAGCGCCGCTCCGAGTAGACGACGCCGCGCTCGCTCTCCACCATCTTGGGGTCGATGGCGAGGGACTGCAGCCGGTCCGCCTCCAGGTCGAAGATGGTCTCCAGCGCCGAGCGCGGGAACCAGTCCTGGTACACGGTGACGTCCTCGGAGGTGTAGGCGTTGTTGCGGCCGCCGTGCGCCTCCATGACGCGGTCGAACTCACCGGGGCCGTACTTCTTCGCGCCGTTGAACATCATGTGCTCGAAGAAGTGGGACAGGCCGGTGATGCCGGGGCGCTCGTTGCGGCTGCCCACGCGGAACCAGTCGTAGAGCGACACGCTGGGGTTGTCCGGGTCCGCCCAGACGATGACCTTCAACCCGTTCTTCAGCGTCTTCGTCCGCACCTGCGCACCGGGCTTCGCCGCCGGAGAAGCACTGGCCGGCGCACGGGCCGGTGTCCCCGTCTTCGCGGCCCGGCCCTCGGCGCACGCGGCCGTCGAGGCCAGCAGCACCATCCCCGTGACGAACAACTTCTGTCTGAGCATCCGCTCTCCCTTGTGACGCGAGTCTGCTCCCGAAGGCGCCCCAACCGGCCGAGCCGCCAGAAATTCCTCAGGCGGACACGGACTCGAGCGGCGCCGGCCCCACCCCACTCAGGGGCCCGTGAATCCAGCCGCGCAGCGCCGTGGAGAGCGCGGCGAGGTGCGAGCCCCGCACGGCGCCGTAGAGGTACCTGTCCGGGCGCAGGACGGCGATCTCCACCCGGTGCTCGCGGAACCACGCGTCGAGCTTGCCCTCGGTGTCCACCACCTCACCGGGCTGGGCCTGGCCGGAGCGCGGCGGGATGATGCGCAGGCACTGGGCCCCCAGGCTCTCGGCGAGCTGCTGGGCACCGCGGCGCGCCGTCTCCCGGGTGTCGGGGTGCACCAGCACGGCGAAGCCGGGGCCGAGCAGCTCGTCGAGCCGCACCACCTCGCCACCCGGAGCGCCCACGCGGGGCTGGGGGAAGTAGGTGCCCTCGGGGGCCAGGCGGTGCGCGCGCGAGCCGCCGAGCATGAAGCCGCGGGAGATGAGGGGCCGGGGCTTGAACTCGAAGTCGCGGATGAAGCGCTGCGCGCGGGGGATGTGCCCGAGCGCCCGGAAGACGCTGTCGCGCAGCACGGCCATGGGGCGGCTGCCGGTGAGGACGACGCGGCCCATCTGGACGCTGGTGTCGAGCATGGCCTCCACGTGGGGGCGGCGCTCCTGCTCGTAGGTATTGAGCAGCGGCTCATCCGCGTGGCCGCGGAGCACGGCCGCGAGCTTCCAGGAGAGGTTGTGGGCGTCGCGCAGGCCGGAGCACAGCCCCTGGCCGAGCACGGGCGGCATGAGGTGGGCGGCGTCACCGAGCAGGAACAGCCGCCCGTCGCGCCAGCGCGAGGCCATGCGGCGGTTGAAGACGTAGGCGGCGGCGCGCAGGACGGTGGCGCGATCCGGGTCCACGAAGGGAGCGATGAACTGGCGGATGCGCTCGGGCTTGAGCAGCTCGTCGGGATTCTCGTCCCGGCGGATGGTGCAGTCCACGCGCAGCTCGTTGCCGGAGCAGCGGGCGACGAAGACGTGGCGGTGGGGGTCGCACACCATGCGGCAGATGGGCGGCGGCGGCTCGGGCAGCAGCAGCGCGATGGTGAGCATCTTCTCGTCGTAGGTGGCGCCCACCATCTCGATGCCGGCCAGGCGGCGCAGGGTGCTGCGGCCGCCGTCACAGGCCAGGAGGTAGCGGGCACGCACGGTGCGCTCGGAGCCGTCGCGGGCGTCGCGCACGGTGGCGGAGATGCCGTGGGCGTCCTGGGTATAGGCCTCGACGGACTGGCCGAAGCGCAGCTCGACGTGGGGGAAGCGCGAGAGACCCTGGCGCAGGACGTCCTCGACGTAGGGTTGGCTGAAGAAGCGCAGGGCGGGGAAGCCGTAGCCGAAGTCGAGCCCCTGGATGACGACGCGGGCGAAGAGCTCCCCGTTGGCCCCGGTCATCTGGACCTCGGGGACGGTGTACATGAGCGCGTCCATGGGCTCGGAGAGACCGGCGGCCTGGTAGATGCGAAGGGCCTCGTCGTCACAGGTGATGGCACGCGGCAGGCCATGGGGGGAGAGCATGCGCTCGACGAGGAGCGTACGGACCCCGTACAGCCCGAGGAAATTGGCCGTCAGCGCCCCCACCGGACCGCAGCCCGTGATGAGCACGTCCGTCTCTTCCACCCGTGGCGTCATGAAACTCCCTGCCTCGATGCCCCTGCCGTGGGGTCCTGGCGGGAGGAATGTAGCGGATGGAGGGCGTCCCAACACGTGAGTTGTCACGGGACTACCCGCCTGGCGTCCGGGCGAGGGCACTGGCACACACTGGGGGTGTGCTCGCCTCGACCGGGGGACAAGGGAGAGGCCCTCGGACGGGGCGCCCCGGGGACCTGGCGCGGTGGTGACCGGACAGGAGCCGCGTGGGGTACGGTGCGCGCGTGAATTCACCCTTCCTGAAGGTGCCCGAAGCCGAGTGGGTGGCCTCCAACGCGCTGGCCTTCGCCATCCGGGACCGCTACCCGGTGAGCCCGGGACACACGCTGGTGATTCCGCGCCGGCCCGTGCCCACCTGGTTCGAGGCCACGGCGGAGGAGCAGCGGGCCCTCTTCGAGCTGGTCGAGGTGGTGCGGCGGGGGCTGGAGGCGGGCGACCCGCGGCCGGACGGGTACAACGTGGGCATCAACGTGGGCGAGGCGGCGGGACAGACGGTGTTCCACCTGCACGTGCATGTGATTCCGCGCTACCGGGGCGACATGGCGGATCCGCGAGGCGGCGTGCGCCACGTGATTCCCGGCAAGGGCAACTACCTCGTGACGAGGGAGAAGCCCCTGGCCACGGGAGGCCTGGAGGATCCCTTCCTGCGGCACCTGGAGCCCCTGTTCGCCCGGGCCCTGGATGTGGCGGTGCTGGCGGCGTTCGTCCAGGACAGCGGGCTCGAGGTGCTACGCGAGGCGGTGGAGGCGGCGCTGGCGCGGGGCGCGCGGGTGCGCATCCTCACCGGGGACTACCTGGCCATCACCCAGGCGAAAGCCCTGCGGCGGCTGCTCGACTGGATGGACGAGAGCGCGGCACGGCACGCGGAGGACGAGGAGCCGCCCGAGTCACCCCGAGGCACTTTCGAGGCGCGGGTGGTGGAAACGGAGAAGCTGGGGCGCTCGTTCCATCCGAAGTCCTGGCGCTTCGAGGGCCCGGCCCTGGCGACGGCCTTCGTGGGCTCGAGCAATGTCTCGCACGCGGCGCTGCGCACGGGGGTGGAGTGGAACCTGCGCGTCGAGCGGGACCGGGACGCACGGGCCTACCATGAGGTCGCGGAAGCCTTCGAGGAGTGGTGGCGGAGAGCCCTGCGCTTCGATGCGGCCTGGGTCGAGCGCTACGAAGCGCGGGCGCGGCAGGTGGCGCGTCCCCTGCCCTCTGGAGAGGCCGAGGCGGAGCCGGTGGAGCCACCCCGTAAGCCGCACGGCGTCCAGCTCGAGGCGCTCGCGGCCCTGGCCCGGAGCCGGAACGAAGGGCGCCAGCGGGCCCTGGTGGTGCTCGCCACGGGACTGGGAAAGACGCTGCTGGCCGCGTTGGACGTGGAGGCATTCGAGAAGCCGCTGGGCCGGCGGGCGCGGGTGCTGTTCCTCGCGCACCGGGCGGAGCTGTTGACGCAGGCGGCGGAGACCTTCCGGCGGCAGCTCCCGGAGTCACGCTTCGGCTGGTTCATCGCGGAACAGTCGAGCCTCGCGGGAGACGTGGTCTTCGCGTCGGTGCAGAAGCTGTCTCGGCCCGAGGGGCTCACGCAGCTGCGGGAGGCAGCCCCCTTCGACTACGTGGTGGTGGACGAGGTGCACCACGCGGCGGCGGCGAGCTACCGGGCCATTCTGGGGAACCTGGCACCGGGATTCCTGCTCGGGTTGACGGCGACGCCAGAGCGCGCGGACGAGGGCGACGTGCTGGGCCTGTTCGACGACCACCTCGCCTACCGGGCGGACGTGGGCGAGGGCATCGCGCGAGGACTGCTGGTGCCGTTCGCGTACCACGGGCTGAAGGACGACGTGGCGTACGAGAACATCCCGTGGCGCAACCGGCGCTTCGAGCCACGGAAGCTCGCGGAGGCGGTGCAGACGGAAGCGCGCATGCGGAGGATGTGGGCGGCGTGGGAGGAACATCGCGCGACCCGCACGCTGGTCTTCTGCTGCTCGGTGGCCCACGCGACGTACGTGAAGGAGTGGCTGAAGGCGCAAGGGGTGCGAGTGGTCGCGGTGCACTCGGCGCCGGGCTCGGATGACCGGGCGGAGGCACTGCGCCAGTTGGCCCGTGGCGAGTTGGACGCGGTCTGCACGGTGGACCTCTTCAACGAGGGCGTGGACCTGCCGAGCGTGGACCGGGTGGTGATGCTGCGGCCCACGGAGTCGCCCGTGGTGTTCCTGCAGCAGCTCGGGCGAGGGCTGAGAAAGGCCGAGGGCAAGGTGTCGGTCACGGTCATCGACTTCGTGGGTAACCACCGGGTGTTCCTCGACCGGGTGCGCGCGCTGTTGGCGCTGGCGGACCGGAACGAGCGCCTGTCACTGCGCGACTTCCTCGTGGATGGCCAGGAGCCCGAGTTGCCTCCGGGCTGCTCGGTGCAGGTGGAGCTGGAAGCAAAGGACCTGCTGAGGCGGCTGCTGCCCCAGGAGGGAAGCCGCAGTGAAGTGGTGCGGGTGTACCGCGAGCTGCGAGAAGCCTGGGGCCGAAGGCCCACGGCGGGCGAGCTGTACCGGATGGGCTATCGCCCCGCAACGCTGCGTGAGGCACACGGCGGCTGGCTGGGGTTCGTCCGGAGTGAGGGAGATCTGACCGCGGAGGAGTCTCGCGCACTGGGGGATGGAGCGGATTGGTTCGAGGAGCTCGAGACCACGCCGATGAGCAAGAGCTTCAAGATGGTGCTCCTGGAGGCCTTGCTCGACGCGGGAGCCCTGGGAGAAGGAATGCCACTCCCGGAGCTGGCCGAGCGCAGTCGCGCGATCCTCCGCCGTTCTCCCGAGCTGTGGAAGGATGTGGAAGGGGTCAAGGCCTTGAACGCCTCGAGCGAGCCGGAGCCCAAACGCTTCCTCGCGTATTGGAAGGAGAATCCCATCCAGGCGTGGATCGGAGGCCGCTGGTTCCGCGTGGTAGGGAATGACTTCGTTCCGCGCCTTCCCATGACCGGGGACACCCGAGAGGCATTCCTCGGTCTGACGCGGGAATTGGTGGATTACCGGCTCGCGCAGTATCGCGCCCGGCAGAACACGGAGACGCCGGGCTCGGCATTCGAGACCAAGGTCCTCTGGAACAAGCGCGACCCCATCCTCAAATTGCCAGACCGGCGCAAGCGATTGGACCTGCCCCAGGGTGAGATCGAGGCCCGGATTCCAGATGGCAGTCATTGGGGCTTCCGGTTGATGAAGGAGTTCTGCAACGTGGCACGGCCGGTCGGCACGGACCGCAACGGTCTGCCAGACCTCCTGCGAGGCTGGTTCGGTCCTGGAGCCGGGCAACCGGGTACTGCCTTCCGGGTTCGCTTCACCCCCGGGCCAGACGGGTGGTGGGTGGCCCCCGTTGAAGCGGAGGTGCTCCCGTTGCACCGCCGGGGAACGCTCGTGGCATTCCCGAGCCTGCGCGCGGCGGCGGGCGCGGCGACCCACTCCGTCGCGTTGGCGAGCGCACCGGAAGCCGAGCAGGTGAGTCTGCCGGTCCAGGCGAGGGACGAGGGGCTGTTCGCGGTCCGTGCCTCCGGCGACTCCATGGAGGGAGGCAAGAGCCCGATTCGGGACGGGGATTGGCTCGTGATGCGTTACGCCCGAGCGGCCGGCATCGGCGCCGTCGAAGACAAGGTGGCGCTCGTGCAGGTACCGGGCCCGGCGGGCTACGGGTACCAGGTGAAGCGGGTCGTTCAGGAGAAGGGCCGGTGGATGCTGCGCTCCGACAATCCGGCGCGGCCTTCCTTCGAGGCGACGGAAGACGTGGTCCCCATCGCCCTGCTCGTGGAAGTGATTCCACCCGGGCGCCTCGGCCCGGCCACGGGCGAGCGGCTGACGGATGAGGAAGCGGCCAAGGCATTCGGGCTCGACGTGCCGCCCAGAACGGGGCGCATCCAGGGCCATCTCTTCCTATGTGTGGATGACAAGGGATTGCTCACCGAACCCGATCGCCTGAACCTGCGCATCGAGGATCGCCGGCCTGCGGAAACGGCTTTCGTGCTGACGCGAACCTCGCCGGAGGAGTCCTGGAGATACGCGAGCGTGGCCCGCTGGCTGGAGGACGAGGATCGCTGGGCACTCGCGGAGCCGGTGGATTACACCACCTGGAGAGCGCTCGGACATGGGCGCCAGAGCTCCCGACGGCTTCCTCCTGGCGCGACCGAACGGGCCGCGGCCTGGGTCCAGAACCTGCTGAGCAGACATCCCGCTGGGGACCTCATCGAGCAGGAGGGCAGACGCTGTCGCATCGTGGGCAGCGCGCCCGGAGGAGGCGTGCGCATCGATGGCGGAGAAGGAGGCTTCGCGGAGCGGACCGTCTCCCTGACCGACCTCGCCTGGGCGCTGCTCGCTCACGAGGACGCGCGCTCCACCGGGGGCATCCCTGACGAAGCGCGCGTCAACCAACTGCGTTATCTGGAAGGCACGCCCAAGGAGTCGACCCGGTGGATCGACACGGGTTGGGCCCTGTACCTCCTGCGCGTACAGGAGAGCTGAAAACACCAAGGGCCGACACGCCAGGTTCAGTCCATGGATCGGCCCTTCTGAGCCCACTACGGACAAAAGAAAAAGGGCGACAGAGCCCCTTGCAGCCAGGCACCGCCCCCGGTGTTTCCAGGAGCAAACAGTCCATGTCCTCCCAAGAAACAGCACAGAAGCATACCCGATCGAAACAGGCGGCCCACCTCGAGGACGCGTTGAACGAGCTTCTCGCCGCGATACGCAAGGTCGATGGCATCCTGCAGGATGCTGTCGAGCCCGGAGAACTGCGAGAAGGATGTCCCGCCTACTTCCGATTCGAGCGGCTCATCGAGGATCTGGCGCTCTGGAGGGACATGGTCGAGGAGAAGTCCGTCCAGCTCGCCGCCGAGGTCCGGCTGGAATCGAAGCGCTCCAGGTGAATTGGCCGTGCAGCACCGGAAGTTGTCAGCCCCTTCAGGTATCCCCTCTGCCCACCTACCCATCAGGGTTGGCCATCACCACGAGGATTCCCATGAAGTTGGCCCGAACAGCGGTAGTGCTGATGCTCCTCGCCGGGTGCGGCTCCATCAATGGCGCGAGCGACTCCCTCGGGACCAAACTCACGCCATCACCTGGAGCCACGCCCGCGACGAAAAAGGAGTTGCCCTGGGTGAACGTGCCAGGTGGGCGCATGAAGACGACCCTCTTCTACGGCCCCTGGCAGTGCCGCCAGCAGTTCATGAACCAGTGCCAGACGAAGTGCACCAGTGAGGGCTACGCACTCATGGGTTGCATCTGGCTGGCCGACTTCAAATACGATTGGGAGGGAAACCTCGTCCTCTTGCCCGTGGACGTCGCGGCCGGTAGCCGCTACGGCATCTATCACTGCTGCTGCAATTACCCTGAGCTGACGAAGGAGGACAACGAGACTCAGCGCGATCAATGGAACGATTTCAGAGACTCGTTCCGGGATGATTGGTCCAAAAAGTTCGGGAAGTGGCCCTTTGAAGGCGGAGAGAATTGGCCAGGGCACCACGTCTGGGACTTGAAGCACGGCGGTGCCCCGACGGAACCCAACAACATCATTCCCGCGCAGCCAGGTGCACATAAGGCCTTCAACAAGGCATACCCCGCTTGCTACGGCGGCCAGTCCCCCTGGAATACAGTGGGGCCAGACCTCCCCTACACGGACAATTGACGATGACCCCACTCATGAGCCGCCTGCTCGAAGAGGTTTCACGCGCTCATTTTCCGTATCTCCCTGCCACGCCCGGGGAGATCGAAGAGTTCGAGCGGCGGGTGGGCTGGAGGCTGGACCCGGACCTCCGCACCTTCTACCTGCACTGCAACGGGGCGGAGTTGTTCAAGCAGCGACCGGGCTGCCCCTACCGCATTCTTCCCCTGGCCGAGATCATCCGAGCGAGGGTGGCCATCTTCGACGAGGACGATGACTCGTGGGGTCCCGCCTCTGTGTTCGCACTCTGCTACGTGCAGGATGGCGATTACGTGGTGGTGGATGTGGGCCGCCAGGAAAACGGCCGCTATCCCCTCATCGATGGCTGGCATGAAGCATGGCCAGATCCGAAGCAGTGCGGCCAGATCGCCCACTCCTTCTCGGAGTTCTTGGAGGCGGCGCTGCGAAGCAAGGGGCGCCAGTTCTGGCTGAAGCGTGATGCCGCGCGATGAATGGCTGGGCGGATACCTGCCCCAAAAAGAAAAAGGGCGTCAGACCGAAGCCTGACGCCCTTCTTGTGTTTCTGTGCCCAGGGGCGGAATCGAACCACCGACACGGGGATTTTCAGTCCCCTGCTCTACCGACTGAGCTACCTGGGCGTGCTGCGCAACCGCTCGCTTCAGGGGCGATTTACGGGGACTCGGCCCTCTCGTCAAGCGGCTTCTTCAACCCCCATCCACTTCCCCCTCTTCCCCCTTCCCCGCTCGCACGCCCGGCCTCCCTCCCTCCACCCTCCCACGCACCGTCCGTGCGTTTCCGTTAAATCCTGGAGGCCGTCCCCCTGGAGGCTCCTCGCGTGAGCTGGCTCAACTACCACCACCTCCTCTACTTCTGGACCGTCGCCCGCGCCGGCTCCATCGCCAAGGCCAGCGAGGAACTCCACCTCGCCCAGCCCACCATCAGCGCCCAGCTCAAGCTCCTCGAGGAATCGCTCGGCCACAAGCTCCTCGAGCGCCAGGGCCGCCGCCTCGTCCTCACCGACGTCGGCCGCACCGTCCTGCGCTACGCCGATGACATCTTCCGCCTCGGCAACGAGCTCAAGAACGCCCTCAACGGCCTGCCCTCCGGCCAACAACTCCGCTTCGCCGTCGGCATCACCGATGTCATCCCCAAGCTCGTCGCCGAGCGGCTCCTCCAGCCCGCCTTCGACGTCTCCCCCCACATCCGCATCACCTGCCGCGAGGGCCCCCTCCCCCAGCTCCTCGCCTCCCTCGCCCTCCACGAGCTCGACGTCGTCCTCGCCGACGCCCCCTCCTCCGAGCCCGTCAGCGTCCGCTCCTTCAACCACCTGCTCGGCAAGTGCGGCGTGTCCTTCTTCGCCGCGCCCCGGCTCGCCCACCTCGCCAAGGGGTTCCCCCGCTCGCTCGATGGGGCGCCCACCCTCCTGCCCTCGGAGACGTCCTCCGTGCGCCGCTCGCTCGAGATGTGGTTCGACGCCCAGCACGTCCATCCCCTCATCGTCGGGGAGTTCGACGACTACGCCCTGCTGACGGCCTTCGGCCAGCGCGGCCACGGCCTCTTCGCCGCCCCCTCCGTCATCGAGGACGAGGTCTGCCGTCAATCCAACGTCTCCGTCATCGGCCGCACCGAGGACATCGAGACGTGCTTCTACGCCATCTCCGTCGAGCGGCGCCTGCGCCACCCCGCGGGCGTCGCCATCGCGGAGACGGCCCGCTCACGGTTGTTCGGGTAGGGCCCGGTACACCTCGCGGCCGTCCACCACCGTGGCCACCACCTTCGCGTCCACCAGGGCCCGAGGCTCGTCCGCCACCGGGTCCACCGACAGCACCGTGAAGTCCGCGTCCATCCCCTCGCGCAGCCGGCCCCGCCGCTCCTCCGCGAACGAGGCCCACGCCGGCCCCACCGTGAAGCCCTCCAGCGCCTCCTCGCCCGTCAGCCGCTCCTGGGGCTGCCAGCCGCCCTCGGGTTTCCCCGCCGCGTCCTGACGCGTCCTCGCCGCGTACAGCCCCGCCAGCACGTCCGGGTTCTCGATGGGGAAGTCGCTCCCCAGCGCCAGCACCGCCCCCGCCTCCTTCAGGCTCTTCCACGCGTACGCGCCCTTCAGCCGCTCCGCCCCCAGCCTCGCCTCCGCCCACCCCATGTCGCTCGTCGCGTGCGTGGGCTGCACGCTCGCCACCAGCCCCGCCTCGCCCAGCTTGCGGATGTCCTCGGGCCGCAGAATCTGGGCGTGCTCCACCCGGTGCCGCAGCGGCCGCGTGCCCGTCGCCGCCGAGGCTCGAATCAGCGTGTCCACCACCAGCGTGTTCGCCCGGTCGCCAATCGCGTGGATGCACACCTGGAAGCCCCGCTCCATGAAGGCCCACGTGCGCGAGGCCAGCTCCTCCGGCGTCATCAGCAGCAGCCCCGTCTCGCCGGGCGCGTCGCTGTAGGGCGTGTGCAGTGCCGCGCCTCGCGAGCCCAGCGCCCCGTCCAGCAGGAACTTCACCGCCTTCATCTCCAGCATCCGCCCGCCGTACGTCCCCAGCTCCAGGTACGTCTTCCGGTCCTCGCCCTGCCCGTCCGCCATCGCGTACACGCGCACCGGCAGCCGCCCCGCCATGTCCCACGCCTGCAGCTTGCGGAACGTGCGCAGGTCCATCCCCGCGTCGTGCACCCCCGTCAGCCCCACCTGCGCGCAGCGCTCCAGCGCCGCCGCCAGCCGCGCCTCCAGTTGCTCGTCCGTCGGCGGCGACACCACGCGCGACACCAGGTCCATCGCGTTGTCCACCAGCACGCCCGTCGGCTCGCCCCTGCCGTCCCGCAGAATCCGCCCGCCCGCGGGGTCCGGCGTCTCGCGGGTGATGCCCGCCCGCTTCAGCGCCTCGCCATTCACCCACGCCGCGTGGTGGTCCACCCGCGTCAGGTACACCGGCGTTTTCCGGAAGCGCGCGTCCAGCTCGGCCCGCCCGGGGAACTCCTGGCCCGGCCACCCGTTCTGGTCCCACCCCTTCCCCATCAGCCAGTCACCCTGGAAGCTCGTGGCCGGGGCGTCCGCCAGGCGCCGCACCACTTCGTCAATCGACCGCGCGCCCTCGAGCCTCGCCACCGTCAGGCTCCAGCCCAGGCCCGCGATGTGCGCGTGCGCGTCCACCAGCCCCGGCACCATCACCGCGTCGCCGAAGTCGACGACTCGAGCCCCCTCGCCCGCCGCCTTCAGCACCTCCGCCTTCGTCCCCACCGCCACCACCTGCCCCCGCCGCACCGCCAGCGCCCGCGCCTCCGGCCGCTTCGCGTCCAGCGTCCGGATCCGCCGTGCCACGTAGACCGTCGTCTCCACTCGTGCTCCCTCGGGCGCCCGCCGGGCGCACCCCACCCCCAGCGCCAGCAGCAGTGCCCCGCACAGGGCAAGCAGCGCCGCACCCAGGGCACTCGTTCCGTGATGGTGTTGGGATGAACGTCCCCGCATCGCCGCGCGCCACTGTGCGCCAGCCGCTCGCGGCTGTCACCGTCACAGTGGGGCTCCACGGGAGAGCGGCCCCTCAACCCCCTTCCCAGTTCCTTTGTGTGGGAGAGGCCGCGGCGAGGGAGGTTTCAGGGTTGGCTGGGGGGTATCCCCGCGTCCGGCTCGGTGATGGGGGTCGCGGGCCCCGGCGGCTCCGCCGGCACCAACTGCGCCGGCTCCCGCTGCGCTGGATCCTGAATGGGCTCCCTGTTCTCCGTCCCGGCGGGCTGGGTCGTCCGGCAGGCCAGCAGGGAAACCACCACTCCCACGGCGATGAGCAGCGCTCGGCGCATGTGTCCTCCTCTTCCTGAAAGCACGCCGAGCCACCGTAGGGAGCCCTTGCCTCCTCCGCAACGCGCTCCCGCACCGCTCCGTCCGCCACCGGATGCACGCGCCCCACGGAGCGCTCTCCCCATCGCCTCCCACCCCTCCCGCCGGGCGCCCCCTCCCGCCGCGCGTCCCCGCCATCGTCACCTTGTCCTCGAAAGGCGCATCCCTTCCGGGCAGGAGGCCCCATGCTCGACGTCATCGACATCGGTGACCGGTCCCTCGAGTCCTACCGGGGCATTGCTCCCGACGAGCAGCTCGACGAGCTCGTCCGCGTCGCCCGGCGCCTGCGCGGCGCGCGCATCCTCCACCTCAACGCCACCTCCTACGGCGGCGGTGTCTCGGAGATCCTCCGCGCCTGCGTGCCCCTGCTCAAGGACCTCGGCCTGCGGGTCGAGTGGAAGATCATCCGCGGCGACGACGCCTTCTTTCAAATCACCAAGCGCCTCCACAACGGGCTGCAGGGTGCCCCGGGCGAGCTCTCCGAGACCGAGAAGGCCCTCTACCTCGGCAATGCCCAGCTCAACGCCCCGCACCTCTCCGAGGACTACGACTTCGTCATCGTGCACGACCCGCAGCCCGCCGCCATCCCCGGGCTCGTCCACCGGAGCGGCTCGCGTTGGATCTGGCGCTGCCACATCGACACGTCCCATCCCAACCCGGCCATCTGGGACTTCCTCACGCCCTACCTGCGCATCTACGACGCCGCCATCTTCACCATGCAGAACTTCATCCCCCCCCGCTTCCCCATCCGCCGCGTCGGCATCCACCCGCCCGCCATTGATCCGCTCAGCCCCAAGAACCTCGCCCTTCCCCGGGAGCTCGCCCGCCGCATCCTCGAGTGGATCGGCGTCCGCCTCTCCTACCCCCTCGTCACCCAGGTCAGCCGCTTCGACAAGTGGAAGGATCCCCTGGGCGTCGTCGCCGCCTACCGGCTCGTGCGCCAGCACATCCCCCACCTCCAGCTGGCCCTCGTCAGCTCCATGGCGCTCGACGACCCCGAGGCCTGGGACATCTACGAGAAGGTCCGCGCCGAGACGGCCGACGACCGCCTCATCCACGTCTTCACCAACCTCGTCGGCGTGGGCAACATCGAGGTCAACGCCTTCCAATCCCTCTCCGACGTCGTCATCCAGAAGTCGCTGCGCGAGGGCTTCGGGCTCGTGGTGTCCGAGGCGCTCTGGAAGGGGACGCCCGTGGTGGCCGGGCGCGTGGGAGGCATTCCCATGCAGATGCCCCCCGGCACGGGCGGGCTCCTCGTGGACAGCGTCGAGGAGTGCGCGGAGGCGCTGCTCCACCTGCTGAGCCACCCCGAGGAAGCCCACGCGTTCGGCGAGAGCGGCCGGGAGCGCGTCCGCCAGCACTTCCTCATGCCCCGGCTGCTGCTCGATGAGCTGCGCCTGCTCGAGGCGCTCAGCGAGAACGAGCCCGTCGCGGCGCCCACGGAGTCCCCCGCGCACGGCACGGGCCCGGAGGAGGCCCTGCTGGCGGGGAACGTGGGGCACTGAGGCCGCGAGGGCTCAGCGCTTGGAGCGGCCCGCGCGCACCAGGAAGGCGCACAGGCCCACCACCAGCACCAGCGCGGCGAGGCTCCCCGCGCCGCCCTCCAGCACCGCTGCCTTGGGCCGCGCGTAGCCGAAGCCGCCCACCAGCACCGCCACCGCCAGGCCCGCGAGGCCCTCGCCCGCGACGAGCCCCGAGGCCGCCAGCACGCCCCGGCCGCCCTCCGCGTCCTCGTCCGCCTTCTTGTTCCAGCCGTCCGCGAGGCGCCGCGCCACGCCGCCCACGAAGATGGGCGCCATCGACGCCAGCGGCAGGTACACGCCGATCGCGAAGCCCAGCCCGTTCACCCCCATCAGCATCGCGCCCACCGACAGCCCCGCGCCCGAGAGCACCAGGTCCCTCGGTAGCGAGCCGGACATGATGCCCTCGATGAACGTCTTCATCAGGGTGGCCTGGGGCGCCGGCAGCTCCTGCGTGCCGAACCCATACGCCTTGCCGAGGAACAGCAGCGTCGCCGCCACCGCCCAGCACGCCGTGGCCGCGCCGATGAACTGCCCCACCTGCTGCACCGCGGGCGTGGCGCCCACCAGCTGTCCCGTCTTCAAGTCCTGCGAGATGTCTCCCGCCTTCGACGCGGCGACGGCCACCACCGTGCCCACCATCAGCACCGCGGCCTTCATCCCCGGCCCCGTCCACCCCAGCAGGGTGAACACCCCGCCGATGCACAGCAGCGTCACCAGGGTAATCCCCGACGTGGGCTGCGACGACACACCCACCAGGCCCACGATGCGCGAGGCCACCGCCACGAAGGCCACGCCCAGCACGCCCACGCCCAGCGCGCACACCACCCGCTGCACCAGGCTCAGGTCGTTGCCCAGCAGCCCCGGCACCAGCACCAGCGCGGCCACCACCAGCGCCAGCACCGACACCACCACCTTGCCCGAGATGTCCCGCTCCGTCCGGCCCCGCGCCTCCTCACCCGCCGCGCCGCTCGAGCCCTTCAGCCCGCTCGCCACCGCCAGGAAGGCCCCCGCCATGGACGGCAGCGCCTTCACCACCGTGGCGATGCCCGCCGCCGCCACCGCGCCCGCGCCGATATAGCGCACGTACCTGCTCCAGATGGCGCCCGCGCTCATCTCCGACACCAGCTTCGCCGTCTCCGGCGCCAGCGGCGCCTGCAGCCCCGCGCCCACGTGCGAGAGGAGCGGAATGAGCACCAGCGACGAAATCACGCTGCCCGACACCACGATGGCCGCCTGCCGGAAGCCCAGGATGTAACCCACGGCCAGCAGCGCGGGAGCAATCTCCATCGCCAGCTCGGCGTTGTGCAGCCCCGGCAGCTCCACGTGCAGCTCGCCCGGCATCAGGCGCAGCAACTCCAGCACCAGCTTCACGCCCGCGCCCAGCAGCAGCCCCCGGAAGATCCACGCCCCCGAGGACGAGCTCGCGTTCTCACCCGTGGTGGCGTTGAGCACCTCGGCGCACGCGCGCCCCTCGGGGTACGGCAGCTCCTTCGCCGCGCGCACCAGCAGCAACTGCCGCAGCGGAATCATCGCCGAGATGCCCAGCAGGCCACCGAGCAGGGCCAGCCCGACGATCTGCCAGTACGACGGGACAATCCCCCACAGGAAGAGCGCGGGCAGCGTGAAGATGGAGCCCGTGGCCAGCGCCGTCGACGCGGAGCCAATCGTCTGCGCGAGGTTGGCCTCGAGGATGGAGGCGCGGCCGCCCATCGCGCGGAAGAGCGCCACCGTCATGACGGCCACGGGGATGGAGGTGGCCACCGTCATGCCCACCCGCAGGCCGAGGTAGGCATTGGCCGCGCCGAACATCGCCCCAAAGACAACGCCCGCCACCACCGCGCGCCGCGTGAGCTCCACGGGGGGAACGAGGGCCGCGACCGCGGGGGCCGTCACCTGGGCGGGAGACGAGGGCTCGAGAGAAGGAGCCGGAGAGCTGCTCATGAATGAACCGTCCGCTGAGGGGGAGTGCCCTGTGTAGCACAGCTGCCCTCCTGGGCTGGACGCCCCGGGGCGGCCCCATGGCCAGTGCTTGCCCCGATGCTTGGGACGGAGGCGTGATGGAGCGGTTCGGGCGTTCGATCTGGGGGGTGCTCCTGCTCGGGCTGCTCCTGCTCGGGCAGGCGACCGGGCATGCGCAGCCTCCCGCGGCGCCCGTCGTCTCCCGCTGCGTGCTCGACGGCATGGTCGATTCCGGCTCCAGCGCCTACCTCGTCGACTGCGTGCGCCGGGCCCAGGAGGCCGGCCATCAGGCCCTGCTCGTGCGGCTGGACACGCCGGGCGGTGAGCTCGAGTCCACGCGCGCCATCGTCCGGGCCTTCCTCGGTGCGCACCTCCCCGTGCTCGTCTGGGTGGGGCCCTCGGGCGCGCGAGCGGGCAGCGCTGGCGTCTTCATCACCCTCGCCTCCCATCTGGCCGCCATGGCCCCTGGCACCAACATCGGCGCCGCCCATCCCGTCTCCGGTCTCACCGGCCAGGATCCCGAGGAGAGCGGCGGCAAGGAGATGGCCCGCAAAATCGAGAACGACGCCGTCGCCTTCATCGAGGCCATCGCCCGGCAGCGGGGCCGCAACGCCGAGTGGGCCATCAACGCCGTGCGCCAGAGCGAGAGCGTCCCTGCCGAGAAGGCCCTCGCCCTGCACGTCATCGAGCACGTCGCCCCCACCCAGGAGGCCTTCCTCGAGTGGGCCAATGGCCGCACCGTCACCGTCGCCGACACGCCCGTCACCCTGCGCACCGCCAACGCCCAGGTGGTGGAGCTCGCGCCCTCCGTCTCCCAGCGCGCCCTCCACATGCTCGCCCAGCCGGCCGTCGTCTATCTCCTCTTCCTGCTCGCGGGCCTGTGCCTCGCCGTGGAGCTCACCCACCCGGGTCTCTTCGCCCCCGGCATCCTCGGCGGGGTGTGCCTGGTGCTCGCCCTGCTCGCCTCCTCGGCGCTGCCCGTGCACGCGGGCGCCATCGTCCTGCTGCTGCTCGGGGTAGCGCTGCTCGTGGCCGAGCTCTTCGTCACCAGTGGCCTGCTCGGCGCCGCGGGCACGGTGCTGCTCGTGCTCGGCGGCGTGTTCCTCGTGGACCGCTTCGACCCCGGCTGGTTCCTCGACCACCCCTTGCGCATCTCCCTGGGCACGGTGCTGCCCACCGCCCTCTTCGTCGCCGGGGCCGCTGTCTTCCTCGCCTTCCGCGCCGCCGAGGCCCGCCGCAGGCCCCAGCTCGCCGGAGACGTGGGGCTCGTGGGGGAGGTGGGCCAGGTGCTCGGGGCCGTCTCGCCCTCGGGCGGCGAGGTCTTCGTCCACGGCGAGCGCTGGGCCGCCGTCTCCTCCACGCCCATTCCCCTCGGCGCCCGCGTGGTGGTGCGCCGCGTGGAGGGGCTCACGCTCTTCGTCGACGAGGTGAAGCCATGAATGACGTCTTCCTCGGAGCCCTCGGGTGGCTCATCCCCCTGGGCCTGCTCGTGCTCGTCTTCATCTCCGGCGTGCGCATCGTCAACGAGTACCAGAGCGGCGTCGTCTTCCGGCTCGGCCGCTTCGTGGGCCTCAAGCGCGCCGGCTTCCGGTGGCTCATCCCCTTCGTCGAGCGCATGGTCATCATCGACATGCGCACCGTCGCGCGCGACGTGCCCCCGCAGGACGTCATCACCCGGGACAACGTCAGCGTGAAGGTGAGCGCCGTCGTCTACTTCCGTGTCATCCAGGCCGACAAGGCGGTGCTCCAGGTGGAGGACTACCTCTACGCCACCAGCCAGCTCGCGCAGACGACGCTGCGCGCCATCCTCGGCCAGGTGGAGTTGGACCAGTTGCTCGCCGAGAGGGACCGCGTCAACCGCGACATCCAGAAGGTGCTGGACGCGCACACGGACCCGTGGGGCATCAAGGTCTCCAACGTGGAGGTGAAGAACGTCGACCTGCCGGTGGAGATGCAGCGAGCCATCGCCCGCCAGGCCGAGGCCGAGCGCGAGCGCCGCGCCAAAATCATCGCCGCCGAGGGCGAGCACCAGGCGGCCGAGCAGCTCTCCCTGGCCGCCGACGTGCTCAACCGCAACCCCATCACCCTCCAGCTGCGCTACCTGCAGACGCTGGTGGAGATAACGGGGGGAGGCAACCAGACCATCGTCCCCATCCCCCTCGACTTGATGCGAGCGCTCGGCGTGCAGCCGAAGTGAGAGCCTCCCGCTCAAGGCGAGGCGAGGGCCACGGCGTGCATGCCGCCCCGGACGGCGGGCACCCACGGGGTGAGCACCTCGCAGCCCTCGCGCGTCACCAGGAGGGTGTGCTCGAACTGTGCGGAGAGGCTTCCGTCCTCCGTCACCACCGTCCACCCATCCGGCAACACGCGCACCTCCGGGCGCCCGAGGTTCACCATGGGCTCGATGGTGAGCACCATCCCCGAGCGCAGGGTAATGCCCGTCCCCTTGCGGCCCACGTGCGGCACATGGGGTGGCTGGTGCATGGAGCGGCCGATGCCGTGCCCCCCGAACTCGTGCACCACACTGCACCCCTCGGACCGCGCCAGCTCGTCGATGGCCGCGCCAATGTCTCCCAGCTTCGCGCCGTGGCGCACCACCGCCACGCCCGCGTCCCGGCACCGCCGCGCCACCTCCACCACGTGCCGCGCCTCCTCGGACACCTCGCCAATGAAGAACGTGGCCGAGGTGTCCCCGTGAAAGCCATTGAGACACGTGGTGACGTCCACGTTGAGGATGTCCCCCGGCACGAGCCGCTCGTCCGCTCGCGGGATGCCGTGGCACACCACGTGGTTGCGGCTGGTGCACACCGTCGCCGGGAAGCCGTGATAGCCCAGCTGGCTCGGCGTCCCCCCGCGCCTCGCCGTGTCCTCGCGCACCCACGCGTCGATGTCCGCCGTCGTCACCCCGGGCGCCAGCCGCTCCGCCACGTACGCCAACGTCCCCACCGCCGCCTGCCCCGCGAGGCGCAGCCGTTCGACCTCGGTCCCCTTCACCAGTGGAATTCCCATGCCCGGCAAGGTGGCACCCGGGTCCTCGGAGCGTCCAATGCTGTTTCGGCATGACACCCGGCGGTGCACCCCCGTGTACCCGGCTCGGGGACTTGAGTTAACCTTCACCCCGTGAGCCTCACGCACATCCAGTCATTCGTCGCGGTGGCCGAGGAAGGGCACGTGGGACGCGCCGCTCGCCGGCTCCACCTCACGCAGCCCCCCCTCAGCCGCCACATCCTCGCGCTCGAGGACGAGCTGGGCGCGCCCCTCTTCGAGCGCACGGCCCGGGGGATGCGCCTGCTCCCCGCGGGCGCGGCCTTCCTGGAGCACGCGCGCCGCATCCTCGCCGAGGTGGACGCGGCGGTGCACACCGTGCGCGACGCCGCCGGAAGCCGTCCTCCGCGTCCCTGACGCCGCTCCCGGACTACTTGAGCTCCTGCGCGACGGACTTGAGGTTGCGAATCTTGTCGAGCTGGTCGTGCCAGTAGGAGCTGCCCGCCGCCGCCGCCAGACCGCCCACGAGCACGTTGATCCACCCCGACTGCAGGCCGTTCAAGGAGCTCAGCCAATCCTTCGCATCGGGCGACGAGGCGAGAATCTGGAAGACATAGAAGTGGACCTTCCAGGCGAGGAGGCAGCCCACGACGGCCGCGAGCGCGCGCAGGATGAAGATGCGCTGGCGCTCACTCTGCTCCAACCGGGCCTTGATGGAGGTCGCCACCCCATTGAGCTCGCCCGCGAGGGTGTTCATCCCCGCCGCGTCGACCGCGGTGAGCTTCTGCTTGAGCGAGTCCAACGTGGACAGCTCACCCGGGACCTTGTCCTTGATCTGCTCGGCGGCGGAGCGGACGGCCTGGAGCCGGGTGTTGAGCTCGGTGTTGTTCGGGGCGAACTCGGCGGCGAGCTTGAGCGAGTCATCGAGCGACATCTTCCCCTTGGCCCAGGTAATCCCGAAGCGCTCCAGGCTACCGCGGAACAACTCCAGGATGACCTCGACCGCGGCGGCCAGGACGAGGAACATGAAGAACAGCGTTCCGAGGACCCCGAGTAGCGAATTCATCTGTCTTCCCCTTCTGTGGTGACAGGGGGAGTGGCCCCAAGCCGGATGTGACGCCGGCCGTCACGCCAGCTGGACGGGCAGGGACGCGAAGCCCCGGAGCGAGAGGTTCTCCACCCGGTGCGGCGTCCCCCCCGAGCGCTTCAGGCCCGGGAACCGGCGCAGCAGCGTGCCGAGCGCGAGCTGTGCCTCCAGCCGCCCCAGCGGCGCGCCCAGGCAGAAGTGCGCCCCCATGCCGAACGTCAGGTGGCGGTTGTCCTGGCGCCGCACGTCCAGCCGGTCCGGCTCGGGGAACTGCGCGGGGTCCCGGTTGGCCGAGCCAATCATGAGCACCACCGTCTGCCCCTTGGGAATGCGCTGCCCCCCCAGCTCCAGGTCCTCGGACGTCAGGCGCATCTGCCGCTGGACGGGGCTGTCGAAGCGCAGCACCTCCTCGATCGCGGAGACCCCCGCGCCGGGTTCGCGCCGGAGCACCTCCAGCTGGTCCGGGTGCTCCAGCAGCGCGTTCACCGCGTTGCCAATCAGGTTCGTGGTCGTCTCGTGTCCACCGAAGAGCACCAGGGTGCAGGTGGAGAGCAGCTCCTGCTCGGAGAGGAGGGAGCCCTGCTCCTCGGCGGCGCTCAGCCGGCTGATGAGGTCCTCGCCCGGACGCTTGCGGCGCTCGGCGATGACCTGGCGCAGGTAGTCCTCCATGGACACGATGCCGCGCACGGCCTCGGCGAACAGCTCCGGCGTCACGCGGGTGGCGCCCAGGAAGCCCACCAGCATGTCCGACCACGCCTTGAGCAGATGCCGGTCCTCGCGCGGCAGGCCCAGCAGCTCGCCAATGACGATGACGGGCAGCGGGCTGGCCAGGTCCGCGATGACGTCCATCCGCCCGGCGGGCGCCACCGCGTCCAGCAGCTCGTCCACGAGCGCCTGGATGCGCGGGCGCAGGTTCTCCGTCACCTTCGGGGTGAAGGCCTTGTTGAGCAGCCCGCGCAGGCGCGTGTGCTCCGGCCGGTCCGTGAAGAGGGCCCACGAGGCGAGGTTGCGCAGCACGGGCGTGAGCTGCTCGAGCACCGCGGGCGGGAGCAGCTTCCCATAGCCGCTGGTGAGCCGAGAGGAGAGGCGCGGGTCGCGGAACGCCGCGAGCACGTCCTCGTAGCGGGTCAGCAACCAGGCCCGCAGGGCCTCGCTGAAGTACACCGGCGCCTCGGCGCGCAGCCGCGCGTAGACGGGATACGGATTCTGGAGGGACTCGGGCTTCAGCAGCCCGAAGGGATCGACGTCTGGAGGAAGGGGGGTGCTCATCCGACAAACGTTGGCACATCCTGTTTGGGACGCGCTATACAAAGCATTGACAAATATCGGGAGCCCAACGCCTCTCACACGACAAAGGCTTGACAGTCACGGCCGCCCCCACCCAAGGGAGGCGCCCGAGCCCCTCCTCGCAGGACGCTCCAGGAGACATGTGGGCAGGCAATTCCTCGCATGCGCCCGTGTGGAATTCCCATGACTGGCTTCGTGTCCCCTCGCACACCGAAAAATCCCTCACCTGGCGTGCTCGGCGCATGTGGGCAGCAGTTGCCCCGCATGCCCGCGAGCCGCGAAGCCAGGCCCGCGACCGACCATGATACAGCCCTCCGCCAGCTCCCGTGTCTCCCTGGCCCGATCAACGCTCCTCAAGATGGGCGTGCGCATCGCGGTCATCATCGCCCTGACCACCTTCTTCAGCTACCTCCACATGTTCCACACCCTGCGCACCGAGGCCCTCGCGCAGCTGCGGCAGCATGTCTCCGAGCGCGGCCAGCGCGAGCAGTCCATCTTCGTGCTCGCGGAGGACAATCACGCGGCCCTCAAACAGGCCTTCGGGGAGCGGCTCCGGACCCTCTCGAAGGAGGACGTGGACTCCCGCTTCGACAGCCTGTTCGTGCGGCTCCCGGATGGCACGGTGCGCAACCGCCCCGAGCGCTATGACGGCAAGCGGATGGTGGGCGTCTTCGTTCCCGCGCACGTGGTGCTCGACGCCGGATTCCGCACCCGGCTCCTGGCGGCGTACGACGTGCTCGGCCAGTACGGCCCCGCCTTCCACATCCGCTTCAAGACCACGTACATGAGCCTGCCGGAGGGCGCCATCGCGGGCTACTGGCCGGATTACCCCACCTGGAACCTGGACCTCGCGCCCGACTTCAAATTGGCCGGCCTCGAGTACTTCGACCTCGGCCTGCCCCAGAACAACCCGAGCCGGCAGACCGCCTGGACCGGCATCTTCGAGGACGAGATGTCCAATCAATGGATGGCCTCGGTCTCCACGCCGGTGGACGTGAACGGCCGCCATGTCGCGACCGTCAGCCACGATGTCCTCCTCGAGGAGCTGATGACCCGCACCATCAACGACCACCTGCCCGGGGCCCACAACATGCTCTTCCGCGAGGATGGCCAGCTCATCGCCCATCCCTCGCTGAAGCTCGATGGCGTC